>CAJJWN010000004.1 GCA_905196835.1 uncultured Prevotella sp.
TGTCGTAGCCCATCGAGAGCGTGTAGCTTGCCGTCTTGCTGTCCGCGCCCGTGTATGTGCCGGTGGCGCTTGACAGGCGGTACAGCGCGTCGTAGGTGTAGGCGTGGCTCATCTGCCCGCCGGCCTTGCCGCTCTGTGGCAGGGCTGCGCCGTTTGTAACTCCAAGCACGTTGCTCACGGCGTCGTAGGCGTAGGCGTTGTCCATGATGGTATTGCCTCCGGCATTCACTTTCAGGCCCTGCAGCCTGCGCCGCTGCGGCTCGTAGGTGTAGAACGTCTCCGCGCCGTTGCAGTATTTCATGTACGTGCGCTGGCCGAACTTGTCGTAGCCTATGCGGTTCACGTAGTCGTAGCCGTATGACTTGTAGCCGTGGACGTTGGTCAGCTGGCCGCCGAGGTCGTAGGTGTAGGTAATCTTCTCCTCGTCGGGGTATATCATCTCCAGCAGGCGGTTGTGGCTGTCGTAAGTCCACTGCGTCACGTAGGTGGCTATCGCCTGGTTGGGCACAATCAGCGTGCGGCGCGTCTTCGTCACCTCGCCCATCTTGCCGTAGAAGTATTCTATGGCGCCCGTGCCGTCTTCGCGTAGCATCAGCCTGCCGATGCGGTTCTGAGAGGCGTTGCGCCCGCCGTAGTAGTACCTTACGTTGTTCTCCGGGTGGTCGGGGTAGTTGACGCCCGTCAGGCGGTGGTAGTCATAGTCGTAGGTGACGGCTTTGCCTTCCCCTGCGAGGTTGGCCGTCTGCTTGCTTGTCACGTTGCCAAGCGCGTCGTAGGTGAACGTGGTCTTGCCGCTGGCCGGATGAGCCACCTCCGTGCGGCGGTCGCCCATGTCATACGTTGAGGTTGTCACGTTGCCTTCCGTGTCGGTGACGCGCACGAGGCGCTGGATGCCGTCGTACTCGAACGTCGTGGTGATTGTCCCGTCAGGACCGCTTAGCTGCTCGGTCTTCAGCGTCTTGCCGCTGCCGCTGGTGTAGGTGGCCTGGCGGTTGCCGAGGGCGTCGGTCACCGTGGCCACGAGGGCGCGGACGCCGCTGTCGGTGCCGTATTCCATCTTGGTCTCCGAGTTGTCGGGCAGGGTCACGCCCGTGGCGCGGTCGAGCACGTCATACACGGTTACCGTGGGCGAAACGTTGTCGAACGACTTGTTGAACGTGGTCTTGGAGCCCAACGCCTCCGTGGTGGGATAATAGGCTTTGGCTACGCGGCCGAAGGCGTCGTACACGTTCCTGCCGCTTACTATCATCACGTTCTCCGCCTCCGACGCGCTCCCGTCCTGCACGTCCGTCACGGCGCCGTCCTTCTTCACCTGCACGGGCCGACCGAAGCCGTCGACGAATGTCACGGTCTCGATGTCGTCGCCGGGGTGCTGGATGTCGTAGTGCCTTGTCACGGCGTATGCCGGGGCGGTGACGCCGCTCTCATTGGACGTGGCTTTCGGCTGGTACTCGAAGGCTATGGCGTATGACACGCCCGTGGCCAGTTCGTTCGGCCCGCGGACAGCTGTCACGCGGCCGAGGTTGTCGATGTCGGTCTCGTAGTAGAAGTTGTTTAGGTCGCGACGCTCCAGGGCGATGCCGTAGCGGTAGTCGAAGTTGGCCGCCTCGCTGCGGTAGCCGAAGGCGTCGGTCACCTGCTCAACGTACATGTTCATTTCCGGCTCGTAGCGGTACTTATACCACATCCGCTGTCCATTGGCGTTCTCCGGCAGGGTCTTCTGCGTGATGTTGCCGTAGGCGTCGTACTTGTAGTCGGTCACTGCCGTGCCGCCGCCCAGCTGCTGCGTGAGCTGCGTCAGGTGGTCGGGATAATTGGTGTCGTATGTGGCGGACACGTTGTGGTAGACGGTGCCGTCACCGCCGGTTACGGTCACGTTGGTCGGCAGGCCGAGAATGTTCTTGGCGCTGTTCGACGTGTACTGTATGGCCGTCTGGTAGTCGAAAGCTCCGCTTCCGTCCTCGCCGAGCGTGCCCTTGTCGCTGTACTTGTACGACTTCAGTTCGCCGTGGTAGCCGGTGAGATAATATTCGTTCCATGCCTCCGAGGTTACCATGCCGTCGGCCGCACCTTCATATTGGAGGTTTGCCGTATAGCGCAACGGTACGAACGCAGACGCACGGTCGCTGCACAGTTCAGGCTGTGCCGTGAAGGTGTAGTCGTCGCCGTCGGCCGTCAGGAAATAGCCGTCGTACTCGTTCCTTGTCTCGGTGTACTTGTTGCCTTCGCCGTCCTGCACGGATGCGCCGGTGAGGTTGCCCTGCACATAGTAGTTGGCAACATCGTATTCCTCGACCGACTGGCGGTAGACCGCATTGTTGCTTTCGGTGTCGAGGTTCTTGGTGACAACCTCGCCGAAGCCGAGGAACTCGCGCTCGTGGCGGTCGCGCTTTCCGTCGCTGTACTCGAAGGCCGTCGTCATGACAGGGCCGTCGTCGTGTATTCCGTCATCAACGGTAAGGCGCGACATCACCCACTTGCCGCCCGGAAGCCCGTAAGTCGGGGCGGTGTGTTCGTAGTCGAGAGTGAACGTGCCGCCGAGGGAGTTGGTGACGGACTTCAGCATATTCGTCCTGCCGATTGCAGAGCGCGTCACTTTCAGCTCGTTCTCCTTGTCGGACTCCACTATGTCGAGGAAGCCGTCGCCGTCAACGTCCTGTAGTGCGTATTTCGGACGGTTTATGCTATGGCCGGTGGAAGTGCCGGGGTTGGTGGAAATCTTGATGCTCACGACAGGGATGTTTATCGTGACAGTAAACGCGGCGTTTACGGATTCGGAAGTGGAGGCAGACTCGCTCAACGCCGTCGCGCCGTTCCATGCCGTCTGCTCGCCGAAGCCGTTGCCAGTGTTCAAGGCTGCCATGACGTTTCCGTCGGCTGTCCACACCTTGTCTGGCAGTCCGTCGCCGTTGACGTCCATGAGGTTGAACTCTTCCTCGCTCTCGGATGTCACGATGCCGACACCTGCGGATACACTGCCTGAAGCGATGTCAACACCAAGTCCGCCGCTGTAAGACAAGCTCTTTCCTCCCTGTATTCTGGTCAAGTCCCAATCTACAGGGTCGGAGAACGAGTATCCGTAATTCAAGCGAACTTTCTTGTCGGACAGGACTTTGTCCGGCAGCCCGTCACCGTTGATGTCGATAAACGCTTCCACGGCCTCGTCCGTATTCTTCGGGGCACTGCCGGAAATGGAAAAATTGGCCAGCCATGATGTCATCTGCATATCCAAAGCCTTTTCTCCGTGTTTTATGGTATTGACGATATTGGATACCGAGGCGACGGGATTGCCTCCGTATCCCCATGATTCTGACTCGTTGTCAGTAGTCGTGTTCCCGATACCGCCAAGTTTCTCTCCGCTGAGTCCGCCCAGGGTGTTGGTGTATTGGATTGTGCCTCCGGCCACGATGTCGGGATAGCCATCACCGTTCATGTCCATCATCGTGACTTCCGTGGTGGCGTTTCCGTCGGCGTCGTTATATGTTATGCCCATGGCTCCACCTTGGGCGACATTGCTCTTGTTTGAGGCCACCTGCGTTACGGCCGCCGCACCGGTGCCTTGCAGACAGTCTCCCGAAAGGCCGGCAATCTCCACGTCGTTGTCAAGCGGGTTTGTTACAATCACGTCCTGGTCGCCAAGGCGCGCCGTACCGGCCTCATACGCCGTAAGGTATATATCCTGACGCTGGCCGACCCAGCGGTCGAGAGTGTTCTGGTCTGTGCCTATGGGAGTGAACGCCATCGTCATCGGGTCGATTTTTACGTCCTCGCTTTCCGGGAGTTTCAGCAGCGACTCGTCTATCGGCTTGCCGCAGCGCCCTTCTGACGCGTTGTAGACGAAGCCGCCCCAGCCGCGATACATCATGCCGAAGCCCTCGTTCGCATTTTCTGCGAAGAATCCGGCTTCAATGCTGTCGGTATCAAGTCCTTTTTGTAAGCGGACACGGGATAAGGCGAGTGTTCCTTCCTCAATGTTTCCGGAATAGCTGAACTCGAACCACACCTTGTCGGCGCCAATCTTTCCGAGTGTCAACGTATCGCTGTCAACAACACCGTCCGTGACAGTCAAAGTCTTCTTACCCCAAAGCCTGTCAACGGACTTAACCGTCAACGTCACTTCTCCGTTGAACGTGGAGGACAGTGCCAGACGCGGGATTACCGCAAGTGCCGTATCCGTCGCGGCCAATGTATATGACGCGCCCTCATGCAGCATCTTTGCAAACGTCGCGTAGTGGACCGGCACGGCGACTGTCCGCTCCACACCGGCTGTATCAGTGTATGTGATTGAAGGATTCCACTTCACGTCCGCCCAGTCTACATTTGAAGTGGACGTGACCTCGAAGCTGAAGTTCGTCAGCTTGTCCGCATTGTCAATACTTGCCTCGATGTCGGTGTCTTCCGCCGTCTCGTCAGGCGCGAACGTCTTGCTGTAAACCTCTTTCTCCACGTAACCTGGGTTGTCGTTGCCGTCCGCATCCTTCGGGTCGTTCGAACCAATGACGCGCAGCGTCACCTCGTCTGTCGTGGCCGGTTTCGTGAACTTGCCGCTTACCGTCAACGCCGCTGCGCCGTCAACCTGCATCATGGTGATTGCGTCGTATATGGCACCTTCTTCAGGCTTGTAAACGGTGGTGGAATAACCGTTCGGCAATGTCTCCGACGTACCGGAATAAGTTACCGTAGGAGACCACTCCACATTGTCGAATGAGCCGTTGGCGGTCTCTTCCGTGCCGGACTGCACGCGGAAATAGATACGGTCGCCGGCCTGTACGGGGATGCCGGATGCGGACGCCTCGTATGCCGTGCCGTCACCCTTGGCTATTTCCTTGCTCCAGTATTCGGTGCCGCCCTTTTGTACGGCCACGCGCACTCCGTCGGCCTTAGCGTACTCGTCGGCGTCATAGTCGCCTTCCGGCGCTACAAGCCGCACCGTTCCGGACACGCTTACCGTACCCGACTTCGGGGCCTGCCATACGCGCACGATGTCCTGCATCGGAGACGCGGCGATGGCCTCTTCCTGCTCCTCCGGGCTTATGGTTATCACCGAAGCGTCAATCTTGCCGCTATATATGATGGGGCTTGGAGTGTCGGCGCTGCTCTCCGTGAACGTCGGCACGGCGTTGCCGTCGCCGTCGAACTCTATGTGGTTGAAGTACACCTTGCCGTAGGAAACGAGGTCGATGAGCCCGTCGCCGTTGATGTCGCTGAAATATTCCGTTGTCTGTGTCTTCGTCTTGACAACATCCCCTCCGGCCATTGCCGTAAACGCCATCCAGCCTACGGTAGCCTTCGCACCGCCCGTATTTGTGGAGCTTTTGACTGTCGAGAAACTGCTTATTCCGGACACCTTTATAGCTTCGCCGTATGTTATCCCGTCATCGGCGGTTCCACGCAGCTGCGGCCTGTAATACAGCGCGCCGCCTTTGCGGAACACCTTGTCCGGCAGTCCGTCGCCGTTGATGTCCACGAATGCGGACAGACCCTTGCTGTTGTCGGTGGAATGGCCGTATGAGCCTCCGGCTGTGTTGCCCTTCCAAGGGCTTGTGTCAACGACACCGACACCGGCATAGAACGACACGCTTGTGGAAGAGCTTGTCGTCCCTCCCAACGCCGTAGGCCTGTCGCTGAAGCGTCCCGTGCTCTGCAGCGGGTTGATGAACCCGGCGTCAAGGTTGTCATCCTGCAAATTCCATGTCTCGCTTTCACTGCGGAACGGGCTGTATCCCCCTTCCGCCCGGACGTCGTCGTAGTATGAGAAATCCTGGAACGACACTTCGTTCCCATTGTCGTCATACTGCCTGACACTTTCCAGCAGGTCTTTCGAGAAAGCGCCGTCCTTGTACGAGAACGTGTAGCTCCTGAGTTCCTGCCCGAGGAATTTCACCGTAACCTTTTCCAACAGGCGGCCGGATGAAGTCAGGAAACCATAGCGGGCGTTGTTGGATTTCAGCCGTTTTGCCCTGCTCCCCTCGAACGTGACAACGGTGTGCGGCTCCTGCCCTGCATTGCCGGCGCGCACATCCTTGAGATACACCGCCTTGGCCTTCAGGCCGCCCCGCACATCCTCGTCGGCCGTCTCGTACACGTACTCGATGTAGTCGCCGTGCGTCTCCTCCACGCGTGCGAGCTTCCATTCGGAAATGACCTCGCGCTGCGTGCCGTCAACACCCGTCACCGTACCTTTCAGGATGGCGCCTTCACCGCCGTAGGTGTACTTCACGCCCTGCCTGTCTGTGACTTCCCAGTAATAGTCCGACGGGGAGCTACCCTTGCGTACTATGCGGCTGAAGTCTCCTCCCTGGCGTGTGTAGAACTGCCGGTCGGCCTTGCGTTCCATTTTCTCTCCCCTGTGGGCGACTCCCATGCTGCCGTCGTCTCCGGCGGTTGAAAGCATGGAGCCTGACAGCAGGTATGTCTCGGTCTCGTCCTCAAGGCTGTACCTCGGCACGCCCCATCGGGTGTCCACCGTTATCGACGGGACGGGGACGTTCCATCCCTCACCGAGCCATCCACTTCCGCCCTCGCTGCTGTACTGCAGGCCGAGAGATGGCGCCATGCCGTTGCGGGCCGGCGGCATCTCGAACTGGTACTGGAGGCTGGCCGTCCCGCGGTTGTTCGCCGCGGGCGGTGCTATCATGTTGATTTTCGCCGTAGGGTCGGCGGCCTTGATGTCGTTCATCATCGTCGGGGCGAAGCCTTCCGTCTCGGGGGACTCAGGTGCCTGGATGACGCCGTTTATCATGTCCGTGAAGTGCGTGGTCCTTGACACCACGCAGGCGGATTCCTTGTCCACCGCGACACGCTCAAGAGCCACCCAGTGCCTCGTCTCGTTGTCGAAATAGTAAGTGCGTATGTCGTCCTCCGTGTAACCGCTCGGTATCCTCGTGCGGTCGTACTTCAGTTTCACTGTCGCGCCCTCGCCCGTGAAATGCTCGCCGTGCGGAAGGAAGCGGTAGCCTTCGCCCTCGGCGGTGACGTTGGTCATCCCGAAGTCAAGAGCCGGGACGTCCATGTCACGCAGGGCGTTGACGGACAGTCTCTTTTCCTTAATGAGCGTTTTCCCGTCCACGACAAGCCTTGCGCCGCCGGAGCTGATACTGTCAGTGGCGCCCTTGACGAACCTTTTGGCGGACGGTTTTGTTGCCACAGATGCTGCGAACACCCGGCTGAAATCGGCCTTTTCCATCGGCGTGACGGCGAACCGTCCTGAAACGGCCTTGCCGTCGCTTCCGACTGCCGTTATGGTGAGGCCGGTCCCATCAACGGGTATGACGCCCTCGAACTCTCCGCCGTTGGCGTTCAGCGGAGTGCCGCCCGCGCGTACTTCCTCCGCGCCGTTGCGGACGAAACCGTGGACGTAT
The DNA here is from genome assembly GCA_905196835.1 of uncultured Prevotella sp. GTDB lineage: Bacteria > Bacteroidota > Bacteroidia > Bacteroidales > Bacteroidaceae > Prevotella > Prevotella stercoripullorum. The sequence goes on from CAJJWN010000004.1 coordinate 7,362, forward strand.
GCCTTGCCTCCGTACGAGACAGCGGCCTGCGACAGGGTTATCGCGCCGGCCCCGCCGGCTGATGTCTCTATGCGCAGGTTGCGGACTGAATACGCCGGGGATCCTTCAGTGGCTGTGAACATTATCCTGTTAGCCCCGGCGTTGAGCCATGACGGGTCTATTTCCTCCCTTACGGAAGTCCATCCGTCCGTCTTGACGGAGAAATACCCGCCCGTGGCCGGACGGTCGTTCAGGCTTTTGCTGACGCCTTCGGACGAGCTTATCCCGTAAAGGTCGTAAACCAACCAAGCCCGGCAGTTTTCCGGAATGTCATTTCCGAGGACCACCTCGAAGAGGTTGTCTTCCGGATTGTCCGACGTCCTGCCGTCGTGGACACCTATGTGTCCGAGCGGAAGTGTCGACGCGTATGACATTGCCGAAGGCTTGGGAGTGTCCGTGGCCGCGGTACTGGAAACTGCGGTGACGGCTGCTTCTTGCACCGTTGTCTCCGCCGAAGCCGCTGCTCCTGCCTGGCGGCCATGCGCACCTGATTCCGCAAACGCGGCTTTCGGCGTGCTTTCCGACGGGCCGCCCTGAAAACTCTGCGAGGCGGCGAAACCTGCGGCGGCAAGGACCAATACCGTCGCGGTTATTATATGTATCCGTTTCATCGTTTCTTGTTTTTTAGGTTTTACTTGGCGATAATCTTCTTTGTATATTCCTTGCCGTCTGAAGTGAGGGCCTTGACAATGTAGACACCGGCGCCGGGTACGTTGAAGTCCGCAGCCTTGCGGGTGCCGCCCTGCATCTCTTTCTGTACCAGCAGCTTGCCGGACACGTCGAATACGGTCAGTACGGCGTCGCTTTCCACGTTGCGCTCAAGGGCGGCGTTGAATATCCTAGTGGCCTCGCCTGTCCCGTTCACGCTGAACTCGCTTTGTTCCGCCGGCTCCATGTCATGGCTGACTTCGGCCAGGCGTTCTTTCTTTTCCTCCGTACCGTTGGGCATGGTTTCGTCACACTCGCTGCCTACATGGACTGTGAGCTGCACAGTGTTCTGTTTCGGCGTCTCGATTTGTACGCTGCCTTCCGTGGTGAAGGACTCCACGGGTTCTCCGTTCACTGTGAGGTTCGTTATGTGCGTCTCGCCGGTTCCGTACTTGATGCAGAACCGCCACGCACGGATGGACCATATAACTTCGCGGTGGAACACCTCCCCGTTGACGCGGTAGACCACCTGCATGTTGCCTACCGATACGCTTAGCACGTCACCTTCCTTGACCGTCACGTACTGTGTGGCACTTGTGTAGCCGTCGTATATGATGTGTGCCCTGTCGCCGCGTACGTCGAATCCGTACTGAGTGATTTCGTCGGAAAGGCTCGGCTCAAGCCCCACGCGGTAGTTCGAGTTGGTCTCCGCAATAGTCCACGTGATTTCACCTGACAGGTATGAACGGGTATCGTGTGAGTAAACAGTGTAAAGAGGGTTGCCGGTGCCGTATATGTCGTTTCCTCCACCCTGAGTCACCGTGAGCGTGTACGTTCCGGGTGCGAGGCTGTCTATCCTGTGCGTATCCCTGATGAAGGTTCCGCTCGCTATGGTCTCGCCGTGTTCCTTTCCGGCCACTGTGTCCACAGAAAGGACGTAGTTGTATACGGGCGTTCCGATGTCTATGCCTATTTCAATGCTTCCGTCGTTTTTCGGCGCGCCGTCCTCGCAGGTCGACGGGGTCGGCTTGGCTTCTATGGAAAGGCCGTCATAGTACGCGAAGGTGAAAACGTCGCTGCCGTTGCCGTCCGCGTCCCAGAATATGTTGTGGAACATGGTCTTTCCCCTGGCTATGTCAGGTTTGGAACACCTTATCATTGTCATGTTGTCCGTATCGAACTCTCCTTCGCCAGTCGGGTCTATGAGCATGACCGTGCGTTTGCGGCAGTAGTCCTCGAATTCCCTTGAGGCGGTGAGGCCGTAGCTGAGTTCGGCCTGGCTGCCGGTGTCGCCGATGCCGCCCGTGCGGACGGAATGCAGCGCCAGCGGCTCCTCCGCAGTTTCCGTCCGTACCACGCCGTTGTATGATGCGGCCGTGTCGGGCATGGCTATTGTATAATCAACGCTGCCGGCACCGTCGATGCGCAGGAAGAGGTTTCCTTCCTGCCTTTGCAATGACACCGTGCTGCCGCTGATGTCAGACGCCACGGCCCTGTTGGAAACCTGGCCTCCGGCAATCGTCCGCACGGAACCGTCGTTGCCGAAGCGGAAGCCGTATGCGCACTCGCTGCCGCCGCTCTCGGCGAATCCCACGTCGAATGTCGGGTGGCTTGTAGGACACTGGAACTCGATATAGCCGGCGTTCTTCTGCATGGCCGGCGTCACCGCGAAAGCACCGGCGGTGGCGGTTTCCTGCGTTATGTCGTCGAGGAAGCCGTCTCTCGACACTTCGAGGCCGTTCCCGGTCCATCGGGTCGCGAGGCTGTCCGCCGTGGACTGGACGTTGGTCTTCACGAGCCACGTGCGGTTCATGATGTGCCACAGGGTGTCGGCCGGTGATGTGTACGTGGTGGTGGGAGCGTCGTCGTCGCCCCAGAACACGTAGCCCTTGTCAGGCATGGCGTTGCCGTACTCGCGGCCCATGACCAACAGTCGGGCGGAGGACGGGAGGTTGTATGAGTTGGATTGGTGATAGCTGTCGTTTTCCTTCAGTGCCGAGAAATTCGGCGCTTCCTCGTATGATGTCGCCGACATCGGCTGTTCCAGCCCTCCGGCGGCGTCGTTCCCGTATGCCGCGACGCGGTTGTGGTACGCAGGGGCTTCGTCCCTGTCCCACAGCAGGTTGCCGTCGCTGTCAAGATACGAGCCGTCGAGCGTGATGCCGTACTTGACGGCAAGGTAGCTTTCCGCGCGCCGTCTTTCCAGCGGGGTGAGGTAACGGCTGTAGACGATGAACTCGGGCGTGTATCCGTCGAACTCCTCGTTGCCGAAGGCAGACTCGTCGAACATTGTGCCGAAGTCTGGGTTTGCCGCACTGTATGTAGTGCCGAAAGATATTGCCGCGTCGGACGCCTCTCCCCATACGCTGAAGCTTGGCCTGTCGGCCTTGAGGTATGTGGCTATGCGCGGGGATGTCTCGCGGAAACCGTCGGCCGGAAGCGAGTCCGTGGAAGCATAAAGCAGGTCTTCGCCTGTCTCGCTGCCGTAGTCGAGCGGCTCCGTGCCCTGGACACGGACGGCCTTGTCCTTCGTAAACACGGTGCCGGCTCCTTCGCGACCTCCCATGCCGTACAGCAGCATGTCCGTCCCGTCCGTATCGGGCAGGGATGCGAACACTCCTATGACCGTCGCCTGCGAAAGGTTTGAGTATTTCATGCGGGCGACCTTGCCTAACAGGCCTTCGGAAAGGCTGAACGCCGGATGGAAGTTGAACGTGTGAAGGAGGGCGCGCGACTGCGTGAACTCGGTGTTACCTTGGCTTGAAAGTCCCCGCTGGGTTAAAGCCACGGAATCGCCGGAGAAGTCCTGCCAGCGGTAAAGCCCCTGAAGATTTGATGTGGCGGGCACAGCCTTGTACCATAAGTCTGCACCGTTTACGCCGCCGGGTGACTGTGCGTATAAAGGCAAGGCTGCGACGCCAAGCAGAAAAAGTAAAAGCTTTTTCATAGAAAACTATTTTAAAATTTGATAATGTTTAGGTAAGTGCCTTCAAACCACGCTTGGTTGAGCACAAGTCAGAGAAATATCCAAGCGATGGTAGACACTAAGCTGGCATAATGTTCTTCAAGAATGGGAGTATTCATATTGTACACCCGTTAGTCGCCGTAAATTTACACATTTATTTTTAAACAACATCATAAATTTCTATAAATCGTTAATAATTTAATACATATTACAATATTAAAAATGCAAGATTGTTATATTTAATATTTTTCCGCTTATAGTTCTCAACAATAAATATAGTTAAAAAAACAACATAAGGGTGACACGTTTGTGGCATCATCACTTGGTGTCATGTTCATCTATGGTGCTGAAGCTGAACTATGGAAAAAACATTGTGAAACCCCGTCTGAACTGGTACAGAAAACCAGACTACTTATCTGGTACGAGAAAAAAGCATCAGTGCTATCCTGTCGGAAGGCGCATGACGCGACCGCCTACGTTATGGACGGGAAAGGTGTACAAGGGACACTTTCTTTCCCATCCATCTTATTATCTTCGTGGCTCAATCACCACCAAATCCATGTGTACGCGTCCATGCTCTTTCCTGCCAAGCAAGCCATTCGGCAAAATTTCAGCGTTTTCATTGTCGATAACCTCTTTCAGACATCCTTCAATGCTATAAACCGTTTCTATACTTTATATGATTTTATTGTTTGTTTTTCCCTAACTTCGGAGGTGCTGCCAGGTCCGTCGGGATTTGATTTTACGTGCGGCGGGTAAAGCAAAATGAGGGAACAAGGCAAGGAGGAAGCGGAAAAGCCATAGGAGGTTCGTTTGTGTTGACAAGTTTAAAGAGCCTGTGAACTGATGGTTGTTAAGCGCAAAGGAATGACGCGCCTTGCAGGTTCGCTACAGCCTTAAATTTGCACGAGGAAGTCAATGGACGGCGGTGAAAGCCAATTCGATGGTTAAGCAAATGTGCAACAAGGGAGGCATATACAAATACGATAATAGAGATAATCCATCTGGTTTATAGTATATTGCACCAAAATGTCCCAAACTTTTTATACCTTTGCATAAAATAGCATATTATGTTGGCAAAAACAGATATAAGAAATCTCCTTAACGATATAGAGAATGAACGTGTAGAACGCACTATCTCTACCTCAAACACGGACAAGTTCGCCCAAGCCGTATGCGCGTTTGCCAATGACATACGGAACAGTAACCAGCCCGGCTACCTGTTTATCGGAGCCAATGATGACGGTTCGCTGAACGGATTGAAAGTGACGGACGAATTGTTGCGCAACCTCGCCGGACTCCGTTCAGACGGCAATATCCTTCCACAGCCAGCCTTAATGGTGTATAAAGAAAACTTCCCGGACGGAGATGTGGCTGTTGTGGAAGTGCAGCCCAGCCTTATGCCTCCTGTAAGATACAAAGGAAAGACGTGGATACGCATAGGAGCCAGAAAAGCGGTAGCCAATGAGGAAGAAGAACGGATACTTACGGAAAAACGGCAATTCCATATCAGCACGTTTGATACCAAGCCATGCTTTGGTGCCACATTAGACGATTTGGACATACCCTTGTTCCAAAGCGAATATCTCCCCAAAGCCATCTCCCCGGAGATATTGAAAGACGACAAGAGGGATGTAGTGCAGCAACTGGCTTCATTGCGATTGTTCGACCGAAACTATAACTGTCCGACCAATGCCGGAATGTTGTTGCTCGGGCATAATCCACAGCCATATATCTTTGGCGCTTATATCCAGTATGTGCGTTTTGAAGGTTTGAACAGAGCAGCCAAAGTGGTCAAAGAAAACCGTTTTTCTGGCAACCTGATACAAATGCTGAAAGAATTGGATTCTTTTGTCAAATACACCATTGAAGCCAAACGTCCCGTTCTTGTATCAGCCTTGCGGGAAGAAGAACGGATAAACTACCCTTATATAGCCATACGTGAGTTGCTTATGAACTCAGTCATGCACCGCTCATACGAAGGGAGCAATGCCCCAACAAAGTTTTACGAGTATGCAGACCGCATCGAAATAGACAACCCCGGCAACTTATATGGCAAGGCCCGTATTGAGAATTTCCCCAATGAAAACGATTATCGCAATCCGGTAGTGGCCGAAGCCATGAAGACATTGGGGTATGTCAACAAGTTCGGACGTGGCATTAACATGGTGCAAGATGTACTGACCGAGAACGGCAACACCTCCGCGCAATTTGTCTTGGACGACATTACCACGTTCAAAGTTGTTGTGCGGAATGCAGAATATATACCTGAAAATGAGGAATACAATAAGAATGTCAGTGGTGATGTCAGTGGTGATGTCAGTGGTGATGTCAGTGGTGATGTCAGTGGTGGTATCAAAACTCAAATTGCTGCTGCCAATGCCCGTAGAGATTCCATTATTAAATTAGTCAAGCAGAATAAGAACTATTCGGTTTCAAAGTTAGCCGAATTGTTGAATGTTTCTTCGCGTACTATATCGCGCGATATAGAGAAACTGAAGACGGAAAAAAGAATCCAACGTGTAGGAGATGAAAACACGGGATATTGGATAGTATTGAATTAACTTGCAACTTATTAAGGACAAAGAATATGTTTGAAAGAATTCTTATAAAACCTCAATTAAAAATTGGAGGTAATCATGTATTAAACATTGAGAATCTTGTAGATATGATGCTTTATTATCAAGAAGTGCATATCATTATTTCTCATATAGAATTGTCCCAACTTCTATCTGCATTTGGAGAAGAAGTTTTATTGGAATTAGTTAAAAGTAAGAGAATAATTCTGCATCCATGTTGCCAGCACGTTGGGGCTGGATTTACAGGAAATTCATATAGTATTGGATTGTTTAGTCAAAATTTTAGCACACATCAAATGCTGTATGAATTTCATCATAAAATAGAACCAGAAAATAGAGAAGGGAATAGTAAATTTGCAGATTCTTTTGCAAAACATTTATCTGTATATAAATATCCATCTTTTGTGAATGACAAATTGTTTCAAGATATGGATGATGTTCAGTTCCTAAAAAATGCCACTGAGGCATATCTTAAACAGTATTTCCCTACATATATAAATCCATATGAAAATATAGAAATATCAGCTAAGCCCAATAAAAATTTTGAAGGATTTTACCAAATTGAAAGTAATTTGGATACACCTCAATTAAATCAAATTTTGCAAAAACAAGGATATAATCATAAATTTGGATATGAAGGGTTGTTATTATCTATTGGGGAGACTTGTCTTGATTGTTATAATGCGTCCTGTATGAAGAGTGAGCTTGTTGCTGATCCACGCTATACGGAAATTTATAAAGTAAGATTAAATACAAATATAGAAAGAGCTAATAATAGCTATCGAAATATTGAACATTTTGGTGAAGCATTCTCATATGGTTTTTTATCGTTGGGTAAAGCTTTTACAAGAAAAATCATATCGTCAACTGATTTGTTAGACAAATTAAACGATAACAATAGCAGAAAATTTAGAGACTGGTTGTCCGGATTGCCAGAAGATGCCAAATTAACAGGCGAATTTTATAACGAATGTGAAGACAGACTGAGTCAAAAAGGAATCACCAAAGGAATACGTTTCGGTGTCACTACTGCTGTAGGTTTTATACCTGGCATCGGTACAGCTATTTCTGCATTAGACCAATTTGTCGTAGATAGAATGATAGATGGATGGAAGCCTAAGATTTTCTTAGACAAAATCCTAAGAGATAAAAAACTTTCAGCTAAATAATCACAAATGCACGGTCCAATGATATTTAATAGATTCATTTCATAATAATATAGTTGTATGTTGTAGTTTTTATCTCACGAATAGCATTTAATAAAACAAGGGGATTGACGTATTTCTTACGGTAGTGGACGGTGATGTGCAGGTGTTCGCCCGTACTTCTTCCCGTTGAGCCGGTTATGCCGACCACTTCGCCCGGACGCACGGATGCGCCCTTGACCGTCAAAATGCGCGAGAGGTGGCAATAACTGACGGTATAGTCACCGTGGCGCAGGACAACATACTTACCCGACCGTTTGTCCTGCCCTGTCTTGAAGACCTGCCCGTCCAGCATGGCAAACACCTCGTCGTTACGTGCATACAGGTCGATGCCGTTGTGCTTGGACTTCTTTCCCGTGAACGGGTCACGGCGTACACCGTAGGGAGAATTTACCTTGATTTTACGGAGTGGATAGGACACGCTCATGTAGCGACCTATCCACTCTTTCCGTTTGGCGGCTGTATCATCCGATGTGGATGGTGCAGCCGCTTTTGCGTTCATCGCGTCCGGTTTGTTCTCCGCAACCTTGCTTCCTGCATTTTCGGAAGCGGCTTCCACCACTTTCAGCCTGCAATGACCATGGTCATAACGAACCGTATGAAACTGCGCCCTTACAGCCGACGGGAGCATGACGCATCCCCCTATCAACATCATCATCCATCTTTTCATGCCTGCAAAAGTAAGTATAACTCCACAGCCTGACGAAAAAAAACGGCTCCGGACACAGAAGATATAACATTAAATAAAGTTTGAGTATGAAAATGCAATAAAATCATACTCAAAATATAAACTAACCTAAAACAAAACCGCGTTAAACCCAAAAACAACGGATTATAAAAGAATAGGCATACCTTTGTCGGAGTATGATTCAAATTATATTTTATAAGTATGAAACAAGTACGATTTGAAGAGCAAGAAGTACCATACAAGGTACTCGGACAGTTCGGACTGACCCGTGAGATGATAGAAGACCTGCCCCTGTTCGCCTTGGAGGACATCGGACGCGGCAGACGCTCGCCCGTGCTGCCCATCCGGGTGTCGGACGAGGACGGCCAGACCATCAAGAGCCGCACCCGCTTCGCCCTTGTCCGGCTGGACGACGGCAAGGTGGACGTGGTATTCTATCCCGTGCTGGAAACCTCACCGTTGGAACAGTACAATGAGGAACAGCAAAAGCAACTGATGGAGGGCAAGGCCATCCTTGCCCATGTGGAAACGGCGGAAGGCCGTCAAAAGATGTTCGTACAGATAGACCCCGGAACCAGGCAGGTAATGTCCGTGGCCACTCCCGTCATCGGCCGCAACCTGCAGGTGCTGTCGGACGAAATGCGCCTTGGCTCCGCCGAGATCCGCAGCATACAGAACGGGGAGCCCTTGACTTTCCTCGTGGACGATGAAACCATCACTGTGGGCATCGACCTGAATGACAGCACCGGCCTGCGCTTCTGCGAGGGCGACAGCCGGAAATGGAAAGAACAGGGCAAGCGCGAATGGGACAAGTACACCTTCGGCTGTTACGGCTGCTGGGTGACGGACGAGGACGGCAACCTGGACTATGTGCCGGAAGAACAATACACCGAAGAACTCTGGAACGAACAGAAGAAAAGCGCGGAACGCCATGCCGCCTCCCTCCGCAAATAAAACAGGCCTATGGAAACGACAAGTTTTTATTCTGAAGACATCCTCATCGAAAAGATGCAGGACGGCGAATACGGCTGGCTGGACTATGTGAACCATCACAGCCACGAGTGGCAGGAGGAATATGCCGCCTATTGCGAACAACACTCCCTTCCGGCCAATGACGAGAGCGCGGAACAATTCGTCCATCATAAAGACGCACAACTGGAAGCCGCCTTGGAAAGCGGCGACGCATAACCCTTGACAGATTACGACTATGGCCATCAGAAAGAACACCAACCCCAGGGCTACGGACCTGCAACCCGAACTGCGCGACATCCTGCTGCGTAACGGGATGCAGGCCCATGTCGTCATGGACGGCGGCAGCTACAAGCTACTGGTACAAGGACACGACTCCCCGCTCTTGTCCTATCCACTCACGGACAGGCAAGTGTCGGCCCTGACCGACTGGGGTACGAACTACGCCAACAAGAAAGCCTACAACACCTTTACCGAGATTGTGGACGGCGACTTCTACCTGCCCCGTAACTTCGTACACGCACGCAACGCCAACGGACGGGTGGCGATAGGTCTTCACGGCTACCGCATCGGTGCAGGGGAATACGGACGGCTCGGCTGGCATCCCGCCTTCTTAGGCTGGACACCAAGGCAACAGGGAGGCTGGCACCTGCGCCGTGTGGGCGGTGCCTTGTTCTATCCCGGCGCGCCGATGGTGGCCGAGCGTCCCGACGGACGGCTGAAACCCGGCGAACTGCAATCGGGCGGCTACGGCTTTTACTACAAAGGCCAAGTCCGTTCCTCCGTACCGGCCAGCCAGGACGTGCTGCAAGACCTGGAGGCCGTCATCACTCCCGTCCACACCGTGCCGAGAAGCCCGGAGCCGGCCAAGCCTTACAAGGAACTGATAACATCGCCCGTGTATTTCTCCAACGAGAAATGGCAGGAATGCCTGGCCTCGCACGGCCTCCTTATCGACCAGGAACGGAAGATCCTGACCGTACAATCCGACAAGGTGGCGGCAGACATGGTGTACGACCTGACCGACGAGGAACTGGCCGTGCTGACCTCCAATTCCCTAAAGGAACATTCCTTGGAACAAAGGCTGGAAACGCTGAACGGCATCATCCAATCCGACTTCGCCTCCGCCGTCACGATGGAAACGCTGAACGGCAAGGAACGCATCGCCATCGACCTGCGCCCGGAAGTGCGGCAGGAAATAGACGCGGCCCAAGCACAGGAAACGGAGGTTGAAACGAGGATACAACCGGCACAAGCCCTTGACGGGTATTCCGTGGAAGCGGAAACGCCCCGCGAAGGTGCGTCCGTATATGGGGATGACCTGGCCTACCTCAATGAAGACAAGGGATGGTTCAGGGAAGGGAGGCACGGCAGGGAGGTCAGCGTGGGTGAAATCCGCGTGGAACCCTCCGAAGCAGAAGGCAAATACCGCATGACCGCCGTCATCGACGGTGAACGGGTGAGCCACGAGATTACCCAAAAAGACTACGACAAGTTCCTTGCCGTGGACGACTACCACCGCATGAAGCTGTTTTCCAAGATATTCGGCGAGGTTGACATGAAGAGCCGTACCGGGCTGGGTGCGAAAATCGGCGGTGCCCTGCTGGCCGGAGCAGCCGTGATTGGCGGTCTGGCCCATGACGCGCACCATCCTCCACACCACGCCCCGGTCGTGTTCGCCGACCGTTTCGGACCGCCCCCTCCACGTCCGTACTTCAAGCCGGGCGTGGACACCCCGATGGACGTGGCGGCAAGGAACTTCGAGGCGGCCATGAACGCGGAACACAGGGACATGCACTTAGGCAACGGCAGATAAACAAGAGATACAACTGGATAAACGATAAGAGCAATGCGAGAAGGTGACCTTACCTACGATGATTTCCTGCGTCGGATAGATATACAGGACGTGTTGAAGGACGCGGGCTACCGCCTGAACCGGCGCGACGGCCTGCGCTATCCCAGCTACGTCCGCGTGGACGGAGACGGCAGGCGTGTCCGTGGCGACAAGTTCATCGTCACGGCCAATGGAACCGGCTGTTTCCAACCGCCTGAACAGAGGGTGTACAATGTCATCTCCTTCATCAAGGAACATCCGCAATACTTCTCCGACTATCGGGGCGGAATGTCGCCCGACCGGCTGGTCAACTTGGTATGCAACCGCCTGCTGCACCATTTCACGGACGCCCGCGCCACGAGGGTCCTGCAGCCGCTCAAGGAAAGCAAGCCCTTCTCGATGGACGACTACGACATCCACCGTTTCAATCCGCAAGAGAGGGAAACCCAAAAGAAGTTCTATCCTTATTTCAAGTTCCGCGGCATCGACCTCTACACGCAGTATGCGTTCCACAGGCATTTCTGCCTGGCCACCAAACACCGTGCGGACGGCCTGACCTTTTCCAACCTCGCCTTTCCCATGTCCTTGCCCGGCAAGGAAGGAACGGTAGGGCTGGAAGAACGCGGGCGGCCAAGGCTGGACGGCAGCGGCGGCTACAAGGGAAAAGCCGAGGGCAGCAACTCGTCGGAAGGACTTTGGATAGCCAGCCCGGCCGAAACGCCGCTGTCCTCCGCCACGCGCGTCTATTGGTTTGAAAGCGCCTACGACGCGATGGCCTACTACCAGCTCCATCAAAAAGAAGACAGGGAACTGAGAAAGGCAGTGTTCGTCTCCACGGGCGGCAACCCGACCGTCGGACAGATGCGCAGTGTCATCTCGCACAGCCGCTCTGCCGTACACCACATCTGCTTCGACACGGATTCCGCAGGCAAGGAGTTCGCGGAGAACCTGAAAAAGGAAATCCGCCATGCGGTACGCTCGGACATCGAACCGACCCCGGAACGGAAGCCTTACCTTGATTCCATACCCGAAGGAGGCAGCATCGACAAAGGCGACGCAGACCTGCTGCCCGACGGAGTGCGCGCCGCCTACGGGAAATACGAAGCGGCGTGGGAAGAAACGTCGGTCATGCGTTCGGGCGGACTGAGCCACCCGGACGACATTAGGGAACAGACGGAGGCCATGAACGGGTACTACAAGGATTTCAAGAAAGGGCTGTCGGAATTTCTCGGTCTGGACGAAAGGAATGACACTCAATCCGTCCGCGAAGAGCCGCTTTATGCCTGCAAGGACTGGAACGACCAACTCCTGAAACTACGGAAGCAGGAAGAAGCCGTCCGCCAAAGACAGGATGTGAACAACGAAAACGAACAGAAACGACCCACAGGATTCCACCGATGAACCAGTCAGCATACATACCTTACTTCCCGACTATCGTCCTGCAGCCGCACCCGGCACAGTTTGCCATAGACGAACTGCCCCTGCTGTTGCTTTGCCCCGTGGGGCTGGCCTACGGCGGCATGGAAAAGCCGTTGTCCGGCTTGGCACTGGCCGTGTCGCTGCTGCTGTGCCTGTGCCTGCTCTACCGTTTCATCTACTTCAGGCGCATCCGTTACCGCATCGGCGGCGAACAGCTTGTCTGCGAGCGGGGCGTGTTCCTGCGCAAGGTGGACTACATGGAACTGTACCGCGTGGTGGATTTCCACGAGCACCAGACGCTGATGCAACAGATTTTCGGGCTGAAGACCGTCCGTGTCTATTCCACGGACAGGAATACGCCCTGGCAGGACCTGACCGGCATCCGGCAGGATTCGGACATCGTGCGCACCATCCGCGAAAGGGTGGAATACAACAGACAAAAGAAAGGCATTTATGAAATCGCGAACCATTAACATGCTGTTCCTGCTTGCCGTCCTCGCCTGCACGGGGATGAAAGGCCGCGCGCAGATAGTCACCGCCAACCCGCTGGAATGGATGGCGCTGGCCGAGGGCAACGAACTGATAGACGGGCAGATGGAAAGCCAGATAAAGGGGCAGACCCAGACGGCCATGCTGCAGAACACCATCGCCGCCGAGTTCAACCAGATACACGGCTGGCAGGAGAAATATAACAACTACCTGAAAACCGCCAGCGGCTATGCCTCCTCGCTCAAGGCCTGCACCCACCTCTACAACGACGGTGTGCGCATCTTCATCACGCTGGGCAAGTTGCGTAAGGCCGTCAGCGACAATCCGCAAGGCATCGCGGCCACGCTGAGCATGAACAACCTGTATATGGAAACCGCCACGGAACTGGTGTCCGTGTTCACCCTGCTGAAGGACGCGGTGGCCAAGGGCGGCCCGGAGAACATGCTCACCGGCGCGGAACGCTCCAAGACCCTGTGGGCACTCAATGATAGGCTGGAACTGTTCGGAAAAAAATTGCACCTGCTCCACCTGAGCATACGCTACTACACCCTGACGGACGTATGGAACAACACCACCGCCGGAATGCTCGACCGCAGTTACGGGGAAGTGGCCTCTATGGCCATAGAACGTTGGCGGAGGGCTGCCCTCACGGCAGGCCGATAGGAGGAACGCATCATGGAAAAGAGATTGTACATCCTGTTTACCGCCGTCCTCATCGCCTTTTCCGGCTGGAACGAGGCCCGTGCGCAGGTTGACCCGACCCTGGCCGGGATGATACTGGTCTATACCGACAAGGCGGAAAAGTCATTGAAGAACCAGGAGAAAGTGATGCTCCTGCAAACGACCGGGCACATCTGGACCAAAGAAGAGGTGAAGGCCACGGCAGACCTGCAACGGGAGTTCAACGACTACCTGGACTCGTTCCGCTCCGTCATCAGCTACGCGGCGGAAATCTACGGTTTCTACCACGAAGTGACCGCCTTGTGCGACAACCTGGGCGACTTTTCCCGGCAGTTGGGCAAATCGCCCGACAACGCCCTTGCCGTGGCCCTTTCCACGCGCCGGAACAAAATCTACAGGGAGGTCATACTCGGCGGCGTGGAAATCGTGAACGACATCCGCACCGCCTGTATGGGCGACAGCAAGATGACGGAAAAGGAACGGATGGAGACCGTGTTCGGCATCCGTCCGAAACTGAAACAGATGAACCGGAAAATACGGCGGCTGACTAAGGCGGTGAAATACACCACGCTCGGCGACATCTGGGCGGAGATAGACGAAGGCTCGCGGCCGACGGCCGACAAGAAAGAGATAGCCCGCGCTGCCATGCAACGGTGGAAGCGGAACGGGCATAAGGGATTTTAAGTACACCATATTATATAGTAAGGATATGAGTTTTTGGAGCAGTTTACTGAAATACGGAAGCACGGCGGCCCGTGGCATCGGAAAAGCCACCGGACAGGCAGGCAAATCGGCAGGCCATGCCGTCCTGCATCCCTCGCAAACCCTGCGCGGGGCCGGGCAGGCCATGAAGACCGCCGCCGTGGGAGGTGCAGCCGGTTACGTGGCATGGGAAAAGCTCACCACAGACAAGAGCGTGGCACGGATTGTCAGCGACGCGGTGATAGGCGAAAACACCACGGACGAGGTTGTGGAAAGCGTGGGCGACCTGAAAGAGAAAGCCGGGGAAACGATGGACTCCGTGGGCGCGACTGCCGACCGCTGGAACGGCATCGGCAACTTTTTCCAAGGCATCTTCAGCGGCAACGCCCTGGATATGTTCGGCAACTTCTTCGGCAACCTCGCCAAAGGCAACGTGTCCGGCCTGAGCCTCGCCGGGCTGGTCGCCGCTGCCTACCTCATTTTCGGACGTACCGGCTGGCTGGGCAAGATTGCCGGGTTGCTGCTCGGCCTGATGCTCATCGGCAACAACTCCAACGTGCGCGAACTGGCCGGAGATACACGGACGCAAACCCCTCGGCCACAGGAAAACGGGGAGGAAGCGGCACGGGAGCAATCCACAGGAATGAGAAGATAAGAAAACGACATACATACGACAATGGAATATACCGTAGAAATGATATTGCGCTCCCCCAGCGGATATTGTATGCCCTTCGAGGAGACAAAAGAAGACGTGACCTTATCCTTGGGCTACGGGGAACAGACGCATCCCGCCACCGGGGAAAAGTTCTTCCATCACGGCATTGACTTTCCGGTCAGCCACCGCCTGCTGGCTGCCGTGGCCAGCGGTACGGTGACAGCCGTCGGCAGTGACCGGACACACGGCATCTGCCAGACCATCCGTTACGGAAAGTATGAAGTGACCTACGGCCACCTGGCCAACGTGTACGCCGGTTTTGGTCAGTCTGTCCAAGCCGGGGAGCCGGTGGCGCTCAGCGGCCGCCTGCTGCACATGGAAGTGAAGTTCGACGGGGAGGAACTGGACCCGCTGGAGTTCCTGACCATGCTGTACGGCAACCTGAAAGCCGTCGGCCTTCCGGACGGCCAGATGCAGGGAGGTTTGGAAGCCCCCGGCATCCGGACACGCTATGACAAAGACCGTCAGGAGATAGAAACGCTGATGCTCCGCTTCCTGCCACGCTACCTGGACGACCTGTGCCACGGCCTTTACGCATCGCCACAGCGGACGGAACAGTCGCTCCGCAACCTCTTCACCCAGGCGGCCGCAAGGAACTACTTTTTCGAGACCGTGCCGTCCATGGACAACCCACTCGGCATCGGACACCGTGCCCTGCCATTGGCCTGCAAGGTACAGGAACTGCTGATAGCGGACTTCCTGAATTACCTCGCCGCCAAGCAAGGCGTATTCCTCTCCACACTGGACGATGCCGTAAAAAAAAAGTCCGTGAACAAGCCTTAGCGGCGGATGCCGCCATCGACCCGTTGGCCGGGCTTGACATCGACGTGCAGAGCTTCGACATACCGAGGCTTGTCAGCGTCTATCCCGACAGGGCCGGTGTCCGATGGTGGACGAAAGCCTGGTTCAACAACCGGGAAGAGGGCGAGCCTTCGGTGGAAATCACCCGGCAGGCGGCCATCCTGTTCCTGCACGACCAGATTGACAAGGACGGATGGCTGGAAGAGCATTTTCCGCATCAGATGGAAGTCTATCACCGGGCCATCGAGCAGACCAGGGAACAACTAATCTCAATGAAGAATTAAGAATTAAAAATCAAGAATGAAGAATCAGCAATAACCGGATGGGCAAGATAAAAGACATACAGCGTTTTGCCGGGGTTGAATGGCTGTTACAGGACTATTTCAACTTCCACCTCGCCCCCGTCATGGAGGATGTCCGCAAGGAACTCGGGCGCAGGCAGGCGGAAGAGATGCGCGACTATTCGTGCAGCGCGGCAGGCATACTCAGCTTCATGGCTTCCTCGCAGATGCCCGGAAGCGACCCTTACCAGTTGCTCAAGGTGACGGGGGAATGGAACTCAAAGACCACGGAGGATTACGTGGAGATGTGCCGCCAACGCATCCTCGGCTCCCGGAAACTCCAACAGGATTTGTCCTTGCTCGCCGGGGAATGGCGTCATGCCGTCGTGGAGGAAATCGGACGGGAACAGTACGACGAGTGCTCGGCACGTATCGGCTGCGACCTGGCCTATGCCTACGTGGGCTACCGGGTGGAACAACGGATGATAGACAAGCTGGTGAAAGACGGTATGCCCAAGTCATCGGCGGACTATATCCTCCGCAAAGCCGCCAAGACCAGCCTGTTCGGCATGGCGCAAAGCCTGAACCGCTCACCGCTGGCTGCGGAAATAGAAGCGCGGGGGGAAGCCGCCTACAAGCCTACCAAGGCCGAACAAGGCGCCGGATGGACTTTGGGAACAGCAGCGGACGTTTTGGCGATGGGCGGCGCAGGCTCATGGACGTCTTTCCTCCGCCTTATAGGATTCGATGCCGGCATGACCGCCGTGGCCAACCATGTAAACGGGAAAAAAGAAGCCATACCTACCACGGACGACATGGAAACGAGCATCAGCGAAGGCGTGTTCGGCAGCAAGGCCAACGTATTCGACGACATCAGGGAAGAAAAGAAACAACTGCAGCCGCATAAGGATGCCTACATCACCGGCACCAACGAAAAGCTGGCCAACAAGATACCTATTGTGGACTTTGACTTTGGATTTATGGGATGTGATAAACAAAGCAACCAAACTTTCCCCTTCAAGCCGTTTACCGGCCTGGGCAAGTATAAACGGGACGAGAAATACAAGGACGTGCCTTTGATTGTCGCTCCGGGACAGGAGGAAGCCTACCTGGAAGAGAAAGCGAAGCTGGAGGCGGAACGGGCCAAACGGGAAGCCGCCGAGGCAGCACAGGAAGAAAAGCGAAAGAAAGAAGCAGAAAATGCCGCCGGGCAAGAGGAAACACGGCCATCCGGCGATGGCACGGAACAGTCGGAAAACCGTGCCACGGCCACCAATGAAAACGGCTGGGAAGGCTTGTTGGCCAACTTCGGCCTGAACGGCATGGGTGACATCGGGCAGAATCTCGGTTACGTGCTGGCCATGCTGCCAGACCTGCTCGTGGGCATATTCACGGGAAAGACAAAATCGCTGGGGCTGAAGGACAATCTCGTTCCGATAGCCTCCATCATCGCCGGGCTGTTCGTCAAGAACCCGTTGCTGAAGATGTTGCTTATCGGTGTAGGCGGCCTGAACCTGCTGAACAAAGCCGGGCATGAGGCACTGGAACGTGGCAGACAGGAAGAACACCCCCTGCAGGCCCGTTACAAGACCTATCCCGACGAGCCGTTGGATGCACGCATCAACCATCCCGCGCTGCAAGGGAACACCCTTGTGGCCACCATCGACAAGATACCCTGTACCATCCAACTGACAGATACGGTGGCCGATGCCTACCGTGCCGGGGCCTTGCCGCTGAACACGCTGGCCAACGCCGTACTGAAACGCTACGACCGGATGCGGCAGATGGCGGAACAGAACTACGAGCAAACTGAAAATCCAAGCATACACCGCACGCGCGGCATCCAATAAGGACACATCTAAAAAACATTGATATATGAACGAAAAATCATCCATCGAAAAGAACGCGGCACAGAAACAGGCCGGACTGCTGATACAAGCCATCAACGGTGCAGGAGAGGCCGGTAGATACTGGCTCAACCCGTCGGGCAAGACCCGACCGAGGTTTTATCCCAATGGAGTGTCTATAAGCCCCTTCAACGCCTTGGTCATGGCACTCGACTCTGACGCGAAAGGATGCAAGACCAACCTCTTCACCCTCTTCGCCGAAGCGAAGCAACGCGGGGAGCCGGTGCGCGAACACGAGAAAGGTGCGCCTTTCCTGTTCTACAACTGGAACAGGTACGTGAACCGCAACAACCCGGAGGACGTGATAGGCCGCCAAACCTACCTGCAACTGGAGAAAAGCGAGCAGGAACGCTACAAGGGCATCCACAACCGGGAAGTCCGTACCGTGTTCAACATTGACCAGACCCTTTTGCCTATGGTGGATGTGCAAGCCTATGAAGGCCTGTTGAAAAGGGACGGTGGCACCAGGGAACGCGGCTACGGGGAAAACGACGACCGCAAACTGCACATACGCATCAACGACTTCCTGCTGAAAATGCGCGACAATCTGGTACCTGTCCGCATGGACGGCAGCGGCGTGGCCCATTACGACAGCACGAGGGATGCCGTCTATGTACCACGCCAAAAGGACTTCGAGCATTACCACGACTACGTGCAGGAGGTGTTCCGGCAGGTGGTGAGCGCCACCGGCCACCAGCAACGGCTGGCCCGCGAGGGCATGGTGATGAAAGACGGAAAAGCCCCGTCCGAAGAAGCGGTCAGGCAGGAACGGCTCATCGTGGAACTGGCCTCCGGCCTCAAGATGCTGGAGTTGGGCCTGCCCGCCCGTCTGAGAAGCGACAGCATGGCCCTGACCGACTATTGGACGAGGGAACTGAAAGAGAACCCGCAGCTTATTGACATCATCGAGAGCGACGTGAACAACGCCCTTGACGTGATACACAAGGCGGAACGCGGCGAGAAAATCGAATACGCCACGCACCGCAACCGGCGTGAAACCGCCAAGTTGGAAAAGGAACAGCCTTTGTACCATTTCATCGCTGACGAGATAGCCAAGCATCCCGACAAGGAAAAAAAGACTTTCGTGGTGGTCAGGGACAATAACGGGAAAAGTGCCGATGTCATCCTCCCCGCAGGAGCCTCGCCGGAAGCGGAGAACGAAGTGCCGGGCATGTCAAAACAGCGCATACGGAACATACTGGGCAAGGAGGGCATCGAAAACGTGGCGTTCTACAACCCGGACGGCGCATGGGGCTACCATCCTGACGACCTGACCTTTGAAGGCAAGCAGGTCTCGGTGGCCAAGCTGCGGAACTGGTCGATGGAAACCCTTTCCACCTTAGACGTGTCCGAAGCCCTGAAACGTGCCGGCCAGGTACGCTTCGAGCAGGTGCAGATGATACAGGATGACGAAAAACGCTGGGCCTTGTACATCAAGCCGGAAGGCAAGGCGGGGTACAGCGTCTATCCCGACAAGGACGACCTCAACCGTTTCTTCACGACCCTGAAACAGGCCATGCAGAACATCTCCGCCGTGCGTGGCGAATTGGCCAGCAAGTATTACCTCCTGGCCGAAAGCCGTCCGGAACTCAAGGCAGACCTGTTCTCCACTCATGAGGAGGGCATCGACTTGAACCAAATCGAGCGTGTGTCCGTGTACAAGACCCGGACGGACGGCATACAATGCGCCGTCACCATCAACGGGGAGAAGTTGCCGCCGCGCAGTGTGACCCCGCAGCAATGGCAACGGATGTGGGTGGCCGACGACCCCGTAAAGTACAAGAAGCACCTTGCGGCCACCCTCTTTGCGGACGTTCTTCGGAAAGGACTGGCACAGGAACAGACGACGGGCGAGAAAGCGTCCGCAGACACGGACCAGAAGCAGACGGAAAAGGCGGCCGTCGACAATCCGGTAAGGAACGATTTTTCCATAAAAGATATTCCTGAATCCCAATATGAACGATACAAACAGCTTAAAGAGGAACAACCGGAAGCGATTGTTCTTTTCAAGCATGGAAACTGCTATTACTCTTCGATGTATGATGCGGAAACCATTGCAAACGAACTGAATCTGCCTCCGGAGAAAGAACGTGCCCCTTATCAGTCAGACAGGATTATTCCTATATTCAACCATGATGACGAGCGGACAAGGCAGCAGATTCTCCGTTTACGTGCCTATGTCATAGAGTGCAATGCCGTTTCAAAAAAACAGTTGGATGGAAAAGCCGGGATTACCACCGGACAAGATGAAGGCACACAATCTGGAAAAGACAGGAAAGCTACAGACAGTCTAAAAACAGATTCTTCCATTTTGGAACAATGGAAGCAACTGAAAGAGAAACACCCAGATGCCGTCCTTCTGTTCCGAAAGGATGACAGTTATGAAGCCTACAAGGAAGATGCCGGAAAGGCCGGGAAGATATTGAACCTCGAAATCCAGCAGAGAGGCTGCACGGACGGAAGGGACATGGGAACAGTGGCCTTCCCGTCAAAAGACTTAGATATGTTCCTGCCCAAACTGATACGTGCCGGATGCAGGGTGGCCATCTGCGACCAGATAGAGCCGAAGCAGGAACAACACTGGGAAAGGCTGGAAGAACAGGCCAGGGGAATGAAACGCTGACAATATAATCTTTAATCATGACATTACAGCAATGAGCAAGAACCAAGAATACGCGGAACAGTATGCGGAATTTGCGAAGGAGCAGATGAAACGCTACGGCATACCGGCCTCCGTCACCCTCGCACAGGGCATACTGGAAAGCAGCAACGGGCAGAGTGAACTGGCCCGGAAGGGGAACAACCATTTCGGCATTAAGGCCACGTCCGCATGGCTAAGGGATGGTGGCGGCTATTTGGTATATACCGACGACCGACCCGACGAGAAATTCTGCAAGTATGCTTCCGTGGGCGACAGCTACGAGCGCCACTCACAGTTCCTGAAAGGGAACGGACGCTATGCCAAGTGTTTCACCTTGCCGCCCGATGACTACAAAGGATGGACGGAAAGCATCGAGAAAGCCGGGTATGCCACAGGAGGAGGATATGCCGCCAAGCTGCAACAGATTATCGAGCGGAACGGGCTGCAGAAATACGACCGGATGGTGATGCAGGAAATGAAGGCGCAAGGAAAGTCATTCGGTGTGGAGGGGAATCCGAGGAACACGGAGAGCCGGACACCGTATTCATTCCCGGTCAGCCGGGAGGAATACCTGTTCGTCACCTCGCCTTTCGGGATGCGTACCGACCCGATGGACGGAACCAAGCAACAGATGCACAAGGGCATCGACATCCGCACGGACCACGACGACGTGCTGGCCACCGAAGCGGATGGAAAAGTGGTAGGCATAAACCACAACGCCCAAACCACCGGCGGAAAATCCGTCACCGTCGAATACGCACGGGAAGACGGCGGCAGGCTGCAAGTCGCCTATATGCACCTGGACAGCATTGCCGTGAAAAAAGGCGACACGGTGCAGGCCGGGCAGAAGCTCGGCGTATCGGGATACACCGGCACCCGCACCACGGGCGAGCATCTGCATTTCGAGGTCAAGGACATTGCCAAGGACGGAACGGAAAGGCATATCGACCCGGCCGCCTACCTAGCGGACATCGCACAGAAAGGCGACATCCGCCTACAAGCCCTGCATAACGGAAACGACCTATTGGCCAAATACAAGTCGGAAACGCCGGATGCCAATCGTCCGTTGTCCACGGAGGCATGGATGAAGAAGCTGCTCTCCTCGGAAGACAGCGGCGTGGGCGTCACCGGCGCAGACCCGATAGTGGAAATGGCCATGAACGCCTATACCTCGCTGATGCTGCTGGCCGTGCAGATAGACGGCAAGACCGAAGGGGAACGGAAAGCGTTGGTGTCGGAATACACGTACCGGAAGCAGGCGGACCTGACCGCCCTCGTACCCGGCATGAAAAGCTGCACCATCGGTATGGAGGCAAACGGGAAGGCCGTCCTCCGGGCAGACAACGGAATGGTGGCGGTCAGGCACGAACTGAGTGCTACAGATTTGAACCGCCTCTCGCTGGTGTTGTCCAACGGGAACCTGTCCGACGAAGCCAAGCGGATGCGCGTGGCCGGGCTGGTGAACGGCATCGTATTGAGCCGTCAAGCTGCCCAAAACTATGAGCAAGGCATGAGCGAGGGGCAGGAACGGACAGAAACCCTGCAACGGAAATAAGGGAATAGACTATGAAAGGAATGATTTTTTATTTGGCGCAAGGGTTGTTGGCCTTGTCGGTGCTGGCACTCCACGTAACGGTCTGCCTGCTGCTGTTGGGCAGGACGGGCGCGTTGGTTTACCTCGGCATCCAGGCAGCCATCGCCGCTTGGATTATCTATGAAATGATACGGGCGCCAGTCTATGACGACTGACCATACACTACAACATTTTCCATTATCAACCATCTGACACATTAGACGCTCGGACAGAACTTCATTTTAATTCAAGACGTATGATTAAATGCAATGTGACAGTGTGCGGCACCGTCAGCCGGGAAGCGGCGGTACGCACCGACAAAGAGGGCAAGCCTTTCGTGAGCTTCTCCCTGAACGTGGTAATCCCGGCCAGAAACGGCATCAACAAGACCATCGAGGTGAGCGTGGCCAAGGACGGCAACGAAACAGACATGACGGCTTACCGTCCGGGAACAAGGCTGGAGGTGCCCGGTACGCTCATCCTGAAGAAACGGGAGGAACGGCTGTATTTCAACCTCTCCGCTTCGGGCGTGAACTTCGCCACTACGGAAGACAAGGATTTCATCAAAGGCAAGATGGAGTTCCGTGGCAAAATCGGCAAGTCCGTGGAGGAGCGCAAGGACAAGAACGGCAAGGACTACATCCAGTTCTCCGCCTTCAGTGCCGAGAAGGTCGGCGACGGCTTCACCTATATCTGGGTGCGTTTCTTCTGTTTCGGCAAGGAACGTGAGGCATGGCTGCAGCCCGGTGCCAAGACGGAAGTCAAGGGTGAACTGGAAGTGTCCGCGTATAACGACAGCCTGAACCTGTCATGCCGCGTGGACGAGATGAACGAATATGTCAAACCGCCTTATCCGGCCAATGACTGACGCTTATGGGTTATAGGAAAAACAACCAGGACGGGCCGAGCAGCGAGGACAAGGCTTTGGACCTCTTCGCGGAGATGATGATACAGAAAATCGAGGAAATCAAGAAGGACTGGAGAAAACCTTGGTTTACGGACGGTGCGCTCACATGGCCGAAGAACATGGCAGGCCGCGAGTATAACGGACTCAATGCGCTGATGTGTGCGCCAGTATTGGCTGCGTAATAAATATCTCTTTGGCAAGAGATTAGGTGAGGATTCGAATCACCTACTACCAACTGACTTATCCGTAGGGGAAACCCGATGGGGAGTGTAGCATGTCAGTAAAACCCTAAGTCAACTAATTGCCATGTTGCTACTGAGGGGTGAGGTAGAAAGATAGATACAAGGATGAAACCTTGATTGGTTAAACGATAGTCAAGTGGCATACGCTGTGGCTGCGTCGGAAGGCAATTACAAACGACGTATCGTAACACCCTCATTCAAAACATCAGTCTGAGTGGCAAAAGAATCGGTTACGACACACTGCAATAAGTAGAAAAAGACGAAAGTCGCATCCGAAAATCTATCGTGCTAATAGTTATTACGTAACTAAACTGGGATTACCTAAATCGGGATGCCGAAAGGCTATGAATTATAGGTTCTGAATACCCGACATGGTAACGGAGCTCTCGTAGTAGTCCGAGCAAGGGAAAGCCTTGCACATGGCGAAGGAGAGCAGTTAATAACTTAATACAAACAAAGGATAATGTGAGAGACATTATGAGAAATCCAGAGCAAGTATTAAACAATCTAATCGTTCACAGCAAAGTTTCGGATTACAAGTTCGAAAGGCTGTATCGGAATCTATTCAATGAACAGATGTTCTATATTGCTTATCAGCGCATATATGCAAAGCCAGGCAATATGACACCTGGAGCAGATGGCAAAACTATAGACCAAATGTCAACTCAAAGAATAGAAAGACTCATCGAAAGCCTCAAAAACGAGACTTACCAACCAGTTCCGGCAAGAAGAACGTATATACCAAAGAAAAACGGAAAACTCCGTCCTCTTGGTATTCCGTCCTTTGAGGATAAACTTGTGCAAGAGGTAACAAGAATGCTTCTTGAAGCCATATATGAAGGGCATTTTGAATGCACTTCTCACGGCTTTAGACCTTTCAAGAGTTGCCATACTGCAATGGATGACATCCAAAAACACTTCACTGGTGCGAAATGGTTTATCGAAGGAGACATAAAAGGTTTCTTTGATAATATTGACCATAATGTACTCATCGATATTCTCAAACTGAGAATTAGTGACGAACGTTTTCTACGACTAATCCGCAAGTTTCTCAATGCTGGCTATATGGAGAAATGGACATATCACAAGACGTACTCGGGAACACCCCAAGGTGGAATCGTTAGCCCAATTTTGGCAAACATTTATCTTGACCAGTTCGATAAGTATATCAAGGAATATGCCGAAAACTTCAACACTGGAAAAGGCAGAAGGGTCAACCCCGAGTATAACCGTTTCTGCAACAAACGTAATGCACTGAAACGCAAGCTTAAAAGCGAAATGGACGAATCTGTTAGACAACAACTAATGGACGAAATCCAAGCATTGAAAGCCAAAATGGTTACAATTCCGTACAACATGGCAATGGATGAAAACTACAAACGAATGAAATATGTTCGTTATGCAGACGATTTCCTAATCGGAGTAATTGGCAGTAAAGAAGATTGCAAGAAGATGAAAGAGGACATCACGATTTATATGCGTGATAAACTGAAGTTGGAACTTTCCGATGAAAAGACCTTAATCACTCATTCGCATGAACATGCTAAATTTCTCGGATTCGAAATCTCAGTCCAAAAGTCAAATACGCTACGAAGAAATAGCCTTGGCTTCACCCGTAGGTCTTTCCAAGGGAAGGTTGTCATATCGCTCTCTCCCGATAATGTCGAAAAGAAACTTTTGGCTCTAAAGGCCATAAGAATCAAGGACATTCAAGGAAGAAGATTATGGTGGCCCGAATCTCGTGGATATTTAGTCGGTAAGAAGGAAGAAGAAATCTTGATGCAATACAATCTTGAAATCAGAGGTTTCTACAATTATTTCTCTATTGCCAACAATATAGCTGCGGTAGGAAGCGGATTTGGCTATGCGATGAGGTTTAGCCTATACAAAACCCTTGCCAACAAGCACAACAGTACTATCAGTAAGGTAAGAAATAAATACCGAAAAGATAAGGACTTTGTGATTCCCTACAAGGATAAGAATGGCAAAGAGAAATGTGTAGTGTTATACAATCAAGGCTTTAAGCGCCAAACTATCAACGATTTTCCCGAAGTGGACAATCTGCCAAATACTTGTTGGCTTCCTGAGCCAACTCTTGTTGACAGACTTAAAACTTCATGTTGCGAACTATGCGGTCAAACTGGCAATGTAGTGATGCATCACGTGCGTAAACTCACACTTTTAAAGGGTGAGAACGAATGGGAAAAACTTATGCTCAAAAAGCGCAGGAAAACGTTAGTAGTATGCGAAACATGCAATGCGAAAATCCAAAGAGCAAGTGAAAAATAGATTGATGTTATTAATGGAAAGCCGTATACATGGAGACATGTACGTACGGTTTGGGGGCAGATATTTGGAAACCTACCACCGAAAGGTGTCAAGGCGTCGAATATCGAGCCTACTGCTCATGCACTGCGAGGACAAAGGATACAGGATACCCCGGTTCTGTACGTTTGATGCGGTGACGCGCATGAACGGCAAGACGGACAAGGAAGGCAATGACTTGCCGAGGGTGTCCGTCCTCCGTGGCGAGAAGTCCTTTCCGGTGATGCTGACCACTTTCACCTGCATCGACAAGGAAACCAAGGAAAAAATCAAGTATGAGGACTACAAGAAGCTGAGCGAGGAAGAAAAGAGGCAGTACAATGTCTATCCCAAGATGCAGGCTTTCAGGGTGTTCAACGTAGACCAAACCAACCTGAAGGAAAGCCGCCCGGAACTCTATGAGAAACTGGCGAGGGAAAGCGGACTACGGAAACCCGGACAGCCGGGGGAACAGTTCAGCTTTGAGCCGGTGGACCGGATGATGCAGGAGGGGAAATGGGTATGCCCCATCCGCCAAGTGTACCAGAACAGTGCCTATTATTCCATCAGCAAGGATGAGATTGTCGTGCCGGAAAAGGCGCAGTTCAAGGACGGCGAATCGTTCTACGGCACATTGTTCCATGAGATGACGCACTCGACCGGGGCGGAAAGCCGCCTCGGACGTATCAAGCCCGCTGCCTTCGGGTCGGACGACTACGCCCGCGAGGAACTGGTGGCGGAACTTGGCAGCGCACTGGTGGCACAGCGATACGGCATGAGCCGGCATCTGAAGGAGGACAGCGCGGCTTATCTGAAATCCTGGCTCAGCAGTCTGAAAGAATCCCCGCAGTTCATCAAGACCACCCTGTTGGACGTGAAAAAGGCCACCTCCATGATGACCCAACACATCGACCGCATCGCGCAGGAACTGGAACAGGCCGTTAAGGAAAAGCAAGACGGACAGGAACAGGGAAAGATGTTCTATTCTTCCGTGGCCTACCTACAGTCCACCGACGACACTTCCAGGCTTGACACCCTCAAGGATAAAGGCGACTATGACAACCTTCTGAAACTGGCCAAGGAGTATTACGATGGCAACGGGATGGACGAGAAGTACACTTTTCGGTCGCCGTTACAGAACAAGGGTGATGACCTGCTTGTCGAGGACAAGGACTTTGCCGTCGTGTACAACGGCAGCGTGGGCGGCACCTATGAGGTGATGCTCAAGTTCACGGAAGAGGATGTGCGCGACCACATCCGACGTTACGGCACCGACCGGGCCAGCGAAGATGTAAAAGAAGTGGCGAAGGACATGGTGGCGGAGGAATTTTCAGCGATGGCAGACCGCCTGATGCCCGTCCTGGAAATGGAGAACGGGGAGGTGCTGCACCTTCAGTACAACCGGGACAAGGACACCATAGAAGTGGGGACGGCCACCAATGCCGGTCTAGCCGTCCGGCACAGCTTTGGCTATGACCACGGCTCCACCCTGGAAGCCAACCTGCAGGAAGTGAACGACCGCTTGTCGGAAATGGAGGAATACAAACAGGAACAGGAGGAAGCGGCCTATTCATCCGGCGGAGGATGGCACAGGTGATTGCAAAAGGCCAGCCGCAGGGAACACTATCCTGCGGCTGGTCGTCCTTACTGTTCCCTACTTTGCAGCCAAGTGCGCCAATCCTCTTCGTCAAGGGTCAATTTGTGCAAGTCCCAATCGTACTCGACATCAGGCATCGGCTCTCTCGAATAGGGGAAATAGAGGCTGAAGCCTATCTGCCCATACGAGCAGAACAAGGGCTGCGCACAGATGTAACGCCCGAAATAGCTTTTTGCCGTGCAATACTTCCGCCAGTTGAAACGTCCGCTGATGATGTTCCGGCAAAGCCTGCGAATGTATTTGTCTGTATCCATCTTTTATGAATTTATGGGGAGGTGGTCGGCCTCCCCGTTACCTTATTATATTCATTCGTCATCGTCCGACTCCTGATAGGCGACGCATAAGTCCAACACCATATCTTCGGCTGCTTCCATGTCCTCCACGATGTCCTTCATGTTGTATGGCGCACCTTTTTTTCCGTGTCCGTCCGGTCCCAGCCAAAGATACGCCTCGCTGTCGGGGTCGAAGGCATCCAAAAAATAACGGATGCTGTCAATGAGCGTCTGAATGTCGCCGTCCACCATTTCAGCCTGAAAATTGAAATCCTGCCCGTAAGGAGTGAACTTTGAAAATTCAAAAATCACCTTGTCGTTGTTTCCGTTATTGCCGATATGAACATACCATCCGTTTTCCTCCGCAATGGCGATAATCTTTTCCTGTGTCATAGTCATCTGGTTTTGCCCTTTAATAATCCTCATTTTCAAGCGTGGGGTAATAAAGCCCTTGCGCCTCCAATGCGTCCATTGCCGCTGCGGCCAGCCTGCAAGCCCATTCGTTGCGTTGGTCATAACGGCCTTTGCGCCAGTCGGCGGCCAGCGTTTCCATGAAATAGAACATGACTTTGCCTTTTTCATTCACCAAATAACGGTGGTCGGCGGCCATTGCCCTGCCTGTTTTCTCCGCAGAACGCATCCCGCCGTTTACGAAACGGGAAAACTCGTCCACAAACTGCTTGTCTTTCTCTGAAATCTGACTGTAATCCATAATCCTTTGTATTTTAATAGTTTGGAAATCGGTTGAGAATTAACCCTTTGCTGTATTTTCAAATATGATAATCAATGACACCGCCGATATAAAGCAATGTGCCGGGCTTCATGTTGCTGACGGCGCACATGAACTCATACGACTCTTCCGCATAGCTTTGTGTGCCTCCCTCGTCCATATAGAACTGCCACCCCGTATGCAACGGGTTCTTCAGTTGCTTTACAAGCTGGTAAACGGGGCCAACGAACTTGTATGCGTTTCCTGTCGTGATTTCACACGCTCCCAATCGTATATTGCTAACAAATTTTTCCGTCCATTCTTCTATACCCCCGTTATAACGAAGTACATTCTCCGCAACAAGTTCAAACATTCCGGTTGGCAGGATTTCATCCACCAAATAGGAAATACATTCTTGCCGTTCCTCATCGTCAATCTCCGAACAATAATCGTAATCCGTGCCGTCACCCTGTTCAATGGTGTTTTCTGTAAGGCGGCAATCCTCGTCCACCTTGGAAGTTGTGATTTGAAAAATCTTTCCGTGCATAATTGTAATGATTTAATTGTTTTATTTCCCTTTGTTCGGAGCATTTCCGGCTCCGCCATCGGAATTTGATTTTACGTGCCGGGCGGACTGCGGAAAGGGAAATGCAAGACAAGGAAATCCGTTCAAATCTTACGGAACGCCCAAAAGGCACGGCTTTTGCGGAAGGCTGCCGTCAGATTTTAGCGGATTAGTCCGAGGACGGTACTTGACGGCATGGACGGGCAGTAGCTTTGCACGGGAAAATCAAGGCCGGAGGCGCGGGCGGATGCGAAATAACGGAAATAGGAAGAATGGTATAAAAGGAGGGAACAAAAGGAATATAAATGCTTGGTAAAACGGGCCAGGAGCAATATAAAAGGAAGCGGAGCATAAAAAAAGCCCCGGCTGTAATGGCCAGAGCTTTAAGGAGGTTCGGTTATCTGCCTGTGATTGTTTCCGCAAATTTGTTTTCCTGATACCGCTTCCAATTCGCCAAAGCCGATTGCTTGGTGGAATTGGCATAACAGTATTCACAAAGATGGGGGCAAGTGTCATACTCCCCGATGTCTTTTGAAGCCATGCAGCCACACAACAGGCGTTGACCGGGGTCTTTCTTATGGTTGCTTATGAAATATCGGTTGCCCGGCAATAGAATGGCACCGGGCGGCAACAAGCCGTCATCAAACAGTCCATGCGAAGCCGTTTCTTTGATTTCTATGCCCATGTGTTTCATTAACGCCTTATCCTGCCAGGCCAAACGAGCAATCAAGTCGGCATCAACACAGCGGTTGTGGACTATGCCATACCGGGTCAAGTCCACCTTTTCGCCACAGGTCGCCAAGGCGTAATTCCAACCGTTCTTCTTGTCCAACTCGGAAAGACGCTCGGCAAACTCAATCATCTGCTCTTCAGACCATTCCCGGTAAAATACTCCGTTTTTGTCCAAATTGGCTTTCACCTTTTTGTAGCTGCCGATGTCCGCATAACTGAACACCAATTTTTCGGTATATCCCTTAAGAAGGTCGCCTATACGTTCCACTTTCCCAAGCAAACCGTCCATCGAGAGGCTGTCCGTAAGCATCATGGGGTCAAAACGCCATATCACGGCTTTCTTACCCAAACGCGCGGCCAACATCTTGAACGTGTCTATGCGTTCCGATAAGGGAGGGACACCCGTTTCCAGACGCTCATGTTCATAATCATTTAATGTGTATTGTATGTAACACCCGATGCCTTTCTCCTCCAAAATTTCCAGATAGGACAACAACGGACGTGGGTTCTTTGACCAAAATACGATGAACCTTGTATTCTCGTAAGATATATAGCTTTGGGCTTTGTTGAAAGGGTTTGTCCATACCGAATAACCTATCTTAAGGCGGTGGAAAAACCAATCGGCGTAAAACGCCGGAATGTCTGTACTGCGGCTTGCGGAAACAATGACGGGACAACTTGCCACGGCACTGGCTCCGTTTTCCAATATAATGCTTCGTCTGTCCATATTCTATGATTTTATGTGCAAAATAAACAAATATAATTCATCATCGGCTTCCAATCAGACTTTTTCAATCGAATAAAGTAAGGTCTGAAAAAATAGTATGGGCAGGCATACCGGGTTGCCCGATATGCCTGCCCATAATGGTTTACAGTGGTGACAATTCCGTGGGGAATACCTCTGTTTCCGAAAATCCGGAAGTTATCAGGATGATACTGTCATCCTCAATTTCTTCAGGGACGGATATAACCTCGTACACTCCGTCCGACAAGCCTCAATCCGGGTCGTGCCAGAAAACCATAGCCCCTTCCTTGATAAAATCGTAATCATTCATAACGCAGTCATTTATAAAATCAACAAATCACTTCCGATTGTTTGATGCCCTCCGACCCAAGGAAAGCCGGAGGGATTTACCAAACATTCAATCAAATTCTATTTCATCGGGATAAACATCCAGTTCCGCACCGCTGCTGACCTGTACGACAAATCCCCTGTCCGTCCTGCCGACAATGGTCGCGCTGCGGTAGCCTCTCCAAGGAGTAATCAGATAGCATTGCCTGCCATACTCCGCAAAATCCGTGTAATCATCCTTTTCAAACATAAGCCGTTCATTTTGAGTAATCAGCATCAATCCACATCATAACCGATAAAGGTTTCATCGTTGATTAACAAGTAATAATAGCCGTTACCGTACCCTCGGAATTCCTTGCTGAAACCGGCTGTGACTTTGCCGTCGCCTTTCCTATTGACCCAAAGCGAACCGTCATACCCACAAAAGTCAAAGCGGTAGGAATGAAAATCCTCGCATTTCCTTACAGCAGCCTTGAAATTCGCCATAAGATAAAATCCTGCATATTTTTCCATAGTAGAAAGCCTAATGCACTGCCCGTCTATCCGTGTGCCTGTCGTGATATGGTTCTCATAAAGCGACTTGGCCGGGTCTGCCTTGGCTATGTCTGCCAGCCAGTCATTGGTAAATGAAGCGGATTGGGCCAGACGTTGGTATTTCAACACCAGTTTGCGATTGCGTTCTTCCTCACAGGTCTGGACGGGGTAGAAAATCTTTTCGATGGACTGCCAATTAGTAAAAACAAATCCGCGTTTACGTTTTCCTATGCCCAATATGCCAATTCCGCCTTCATCCCTGTTGATAAACAGGCGGCGACGTTTGCCGCCAATCTGCACACAAAGTCTTGTAGGATTTTCAGGGTTGCGGAGATAGGCTTCCGCCTCGTGCATGATTTCTTTTCGTACTTCCATAACATTTTTGTTTTTAGTGAATTGTTTTTATTTTCCCTTTGTTCGGAGCTTTCCGCCCCGACATAGGGTTTATTTTGCGTGCCAGGCCGACTGCGAAAGGGAAATGCAAGGCAAGGAAATCCGCTTAAATCTTATGGAATACCCAAAAGGTATGGCTTTTGCGGAAGGTTGCCGTCAGATTTCAACGGATTAGTCCGGGGACGGTACTTGACGACATGGCCCGGCAGTAGCTTTGCACGAAAAATCAAAGCCGGATGCGGGGGCGGATGCGAAATAAGGGAGGAATATCCAAACGGTATAAAAGGGATATAAGGGGATGGTATAAAAGGAGGAACGGAATGGTATAAAAGGGTGAGGGCTTTCGTACAGAAAGAATATCCTATAAAAGGAAGCGGGGGCGGCGAAAAAGCAAAAATTCCTCCGCCTCCGAATAGAGGCAGAAGAATTGTATTGTAATGTAGCAATGGGTGTGCGCCACCCATCGCCCGTTATGCTGCATAGTCGGGAACAGAAACTGGCTCTGCCATTACCGGCTGCTCCGCTTCCTTGAGGGAACGGTCTATCTTTTCCTGCAATTCCTTGCACTCCAACTTCAACCGTTTCAGTTCATCTTCCTTGCCCCAGCGACGGCCAAGCATCTGTTGCAGGACAGGCTGCTCATTTTCCAACTCCGCCAGCTTTTTACGCTGCCGTTCCACCAGCCTCGGTATGTTTTCCAAAGCCGCTTTCGGATATGCTGCCGCTCCGGCAAGACTTGGCGGCAATGCGCCGGACACCCCGCATTTGTACTTCAAACCGCTTTTTCCCTCGACAAAGAAGATGTTGCGCTCAAACACACCGTCCAGCCGATACTCGCTGCGCACATACAGGCGCAATCCCATAT
Source organism: uncultured Prevotella sp. (assembly GCA_905196835.1). Classification (GTDB taxonomy): domain Bacteria; phylum Bacteroidota; class Bacteroidia; order Bacteroidales; family Bacteroidaceae; genus Prevotella; species Prevotella stercoripullorum. The sequence continues at coordinate 39,750 of CAJJWN010000004.1, forward strand.
AGCTGCCTACCGCCTTCAACTCCTCGCCACGGTTTTTCCTTGAAATGGAATGAAGCTCACGCCCGATTTCTTCCGTTGTCAGTTGTGGCTTTCCGTCCATTTCCACCACGGCGTGGCCGGCCGATGCGTTAAAGTGTTCCCAATCCATTGACATACAGGCAATGTTATTCTTGCTGTTTTCCATTTCCCGGCTATTGGTGTCAATCTTGCGTTCCGCACGGTAACGTTCCTTGTTGAAAGCCGCCTGTTCCTTTTCCAGCTGCATCACCTTGTTGTCGAGCTTCGCCTTATCCAAGAGGTCGGTGTTCCCCGACAGGATGGCTACGAACTCGGCGAAATTCATGCCGTTGTTTTCATCCATGCAGTCCTCATCAATCCGGCGCACGGCAATAGTGCCGTTATTGATTTGGTTGATGAACATCTGCTTGTTCCGTAACAAGTTGAACTTATACGCATCCAAGGTCTTTTCCGTACCATAGATGATAATGTCAACCTTGTTTCCGCCCCAGAATTTCACCGTGTTGCCCTTGCGGACGGCACGCCCATTGCGTTGCTCCAAATCGGCAGGACGCCAGGGTATCTCCAAATGATGCACCGCAACAGCCCTTTTCTGCGCGTTTACACCCGTTCCCAACATCGAAGTCGAGCCGAACAGCACACGGATTGTCCCGTTGTTCATATCCTCGAACATCTTTTTACGCGCCTTTTCCGTCTTGGCGGTTTGGATGAACTGGATTTCATGAGCCGGGATGCCCATCGCCACCAACTTGTCCTTGATGTCTTGGCAGATGTTCCACTCGTTAGGCTTATACGTGCTTAAATCGCTGAATACGAACTGTGTGCCACGGTTTGCCTTGTAGCGCACATAATACTCATAAATGGTCTTTGCGCACCGTGTAGCCTTGTTTGCAGGGTCATCGCAGAACTGGCTGCCCAACAGTCGCATATCCAAGGACATCTTACGCGCCACGTTAGTTGCTATCAGCATTTTTGCCTTTTCCAAATGTTCCGGTTCGGGCATATCCAACTCCAAATCATACCAGCTTCCGCTTTGGGCAAAACGCACCAGCCGCTCAATCATGGCCTCCTGCTCCACGGTCGGTTTGGCAGAAAGAAAACGCACGTTCCTTTCGGGTATGTCGAGATTTATCATATCCGCCGTGCGATAGTCGGTAATTTCACGCAGGAAAGCCGCCAGTTCCGGCACTTTGATATAGGTTCTAAAGCGTTCTTTCCGCTTGATGGAGCCTGTCACGCTCAACTCGTAGTCGGTCGTTTTCTTGGTGAAGATGGCCGCCCATGCGTCAAAACAGCCAACCTGTTGCTTGGCAAGCTCTTTCGGGCGCAAGTATTTGAAAAGCACATACAACTCGGTCAATGCGTTCACGACCACCGTACCCGACAAGAATGTAGCCCCCAAGTCCTTTCCCGTGCGTCGTTGGATGTCACGGATGGCGATTAACAGGTTCATCGCACGTTGCGAGCCCTGGTTGTTGCCGATGCCTGCCACCCTTGTATGCCGGGTCTGGAACATCAAGTTTTTGAAATAGTGGCATTCGTCCACAAATATATGGTCGATGCCCATTGAATGAAAATCAATGCCCTTGTCTTTCTTTTCCTCCATGCGCGCCTTCAGCGACTGCAAGCTGGCTGTCAGGTTCTCCTGCCGCTTTTCCAAGGCTTTCCGCATACGGCGGTTGCGCCATGCCATGCCGCTGTCATCCAAAACTTTCAAAGAGCGTTCCACGTCTGCAAGTTCCTGTTCCATAATATACTGCATGGTTTCTTCCGACTGTGGTATCTTGGCGAACTGGTCGTGCGTAAGAATGATGCAGTCCCAATTATTGTTCTTGATTTTGGAAAACAGTTCTTCACGGTTGGCCGGGGTAAAGTCCTCCTTGCCGGGATAGAGCAGCTTGCCTGTGGGATATGCCTTGCGGAACGTGTCGGCTATCTCGTGTACATTGGCTTTCAATCCGATTATCAAAGGCTTCTGAACCAGCCCCAGCCGTTTCATTTCGTAGGCGGCCACGCACATTACCATCGTCTTGCCTGCGCCGACTTCGTGCCAGCACACACCGCCGCCGTTCTGCTTAATCATCCAAACAGCGTCTTTCTGTGACGGATAAAGCGCTTTATATGGGAACTGCGCAAAGGAGAGGCCGGGGAACGTCTGTGCCGAACCGTCATAGGTCGGACGGACATAACAGTTGAAACGCCTGTTATAAAGCCTGACCAATTCGTCACGCACGGCTATCGGCTGGTTGTCAAGCCAAACATTGAACTTATCGCGGATTTCCTGTATCTTGGTGGACGCTTCCTGCATGGCTTCCTCGTCGGGCACTTTCACCCATTCCCCATTTTTAAGCACCTCTTTCTTGATTTCGGGAACAGTATTATGCAACGCATGAACCATAAGCTCCTCGCCGTTGTATCTTCCCACAGAATATACGTTATAGGCAACGGGCGAATATCCCTTGAGCGACACTACATAAGTATCGTTCACGTCCAAATACATCACTTCGACATCCACCCCGAACAAGTCCGTGGCAAAATCGGCATACAAAGAAGTCGGCATCCAGCGTTCCCCAAAGTTAAAATCCAGTTCCTCGTAAGGTATCAATTCGGGGGTGACTTCTTCCAAGGCTCTTACGGTCTTTTCCGTCCACGCCTTTTCCCGTCCTGCCAATTCCGCTCCGCAAGCGGAATACACTTCCCGTTTTTCCACGACATTGCCAGCCAGGATGCGCCCCTTTTCCTCCCACAATCCTGTTGCCGGATTATAATACATCTCACCCTCCAAAGCCTCGATGACCTCATTTTCGCTTAAGCCCGTGGTTTGTGTGATGTAGTCCATTTTCACCATGCAATAATAGTTCAAGCTGCCGGCCAAAGCTTCCAACGGGGCAAGCCTGACGTTGGCATCCACCTTTTTGAACGCCACAGGCTCGCGCATGATGTCGGCTTTCATAATGCTGCCGCCAATCTGCATTTCTATGGTATAGACTTCCATCCCAAGGCTGTCAAGCATGATGAACTCCTTGTTGTCGTTGGCATGGAAACAGCCCCATTTCGCCACAAATCCATCGTATAGCCTGTTCAGTTCCTCACGAAGCCGTGGTTGTTCCTTGTGTGTTTCCGCCTCGGTCGTTGCCAGCAGGAAATAGGTTTTCCGCAACGGGAAATAGTCATTGGCCCTCTCCATGTTCAAGGGGTTGGACTGCATCGGCACAAAATAGGCTTCCATGCTTGAGAAACGGTCGGCCCGCCTGCATTGGAGCGTACCCAACTGCCCCTCGAAAACAACCATCGCACCGTCTTTCATCCAGTCGGCCAGCATGTCGGTATATGGACGTTTGCCGACATTCGGCTGCGGCGCGTTTTCCACCATGCCGAACAAGTCAAAAAGGGACGAAGCGCCGTTATGGCTTTCCATGCTGCCAAACAGACGTGGGTTGAAATAGTGCGAAAAGTTTTCTTCCAACATCAAGGCAAGCCGCTGGCGCATTTCTTTCTCGCTCCCGTCCCACAGGTGCTTGCGTACAAGTTTCCCGTATTGGTTGCCCTGAATGATACTGCTTGTGGAAAGCGTACTCTTGGGAAGCGTGAAAGTCCTGTTGGCATATTCCGTAAGACGGCCTTCGGGGGTACATTCCCTGCATACCTCCAAAAACATGCGCTCCCTTGCCGTCAAGTTTTCCTTGTGCGTGTCTTTCTGAAGGATGAACAAATCGCTGCCCACCTCAATGCCGCCCGTCTGCATGAAAAGGCTGTCTGGCAAGCGCAAAGCCGTAATGATATGCGCATGGCGCACCAGATAATCCCTTATGAACCTGTTGCCCAAGCTATCGGCCACACCACGTGACGTGACAAAGGCCAACAAGCCGCCCTCTCTCAGTTTTTCAACGGCTTTCACGAAGAAATAATTATGCACGGCCTTAAGAGCCTGTTTGTAAACCGTTCCCTTATGTTCAAATTCCGCATCGAACACTTTTATCGTGCCGAAAGGGATGTTGGAGGCTATCACGTCAAAACTTCCTTGTTCCAAATCATGGCTCTCTATCGTTTCAAAGCCGTCTATCACGGTTTTTGTATCATCCTGCAAGGCTGTCAAGACAAGCCCTGTCACCAAATCCTTTTCAAATGCGACCTTGTGCGTTCCCTGTACAGCCACCGGCAGAAAGCCGCCTATGCCTGCGGATGGCTCAAGAAACGAGTTCATGCGCAAGCCGTTGGCGGCCAAAGCGGACTGCACTTGCCCGGCCACGGCCTCGATGACGAAGCGCGGCGTGTAAAAAGCCGTAAGCACGGATGACTTTATGCTGTCCGTCAGTTCCTTGTAAAACCTTTCATTCCCTTGCGCAATGGCGGACAAGACATTTTCCAGTTTCTGCAAGGCCTTTTTCATGCCCGGAGATACGGGGTTGTCCGTTCCCATGTCAAGCACCTCTTTGATACCTCCGAAACCTGAATACCTTGCCAGCGTTGCACGTTCCGCTTCTGTCGCTTTCCGCTTTTCTCCGACCACCTTAAAGGCGGTGTCAATGGCTGCGATGTTCGCTTCCAATGACTGTAATTTGTTATAGCCCATATCTTCAAATTTTATTTATTCCCTTATGTTGCCATCTTCACGGCCTGCAACGGGATTATTTTTCTGCCCCGTCAAAGGCAAAAGGACAAAAGGGCAAATCTGACGGCGGAAATACGCTTTGTACGCAAAGGAAGATTTCCGGCAGGCACCCGGAGGGCGGAGAAACGGATTTGCATATTGGCCGCCGGCCGTTAATTTTGCAGGAAAATAATCCGTGCAGGTCCGTAGATGGGCAAGAACGGGAAACCTGACCGGTCATCTAAAAGCGTCGTGAGTTGAAAAGGTATAAAGGGAGAAGTATAATGGGGATGGTATAAAAGGGATGAACGGAATGGTATAAAAGGTTGAGAGCTTCCATCCGGGAAGGCTGTCTATAAGTGGTATCCTGCACGGCAAATGGAGGCAGGACGGCTTTCACCGCCCAGCCTCTCATCATCAAAATCACGCTGCGGCCTCTTCGGCTTGTCGCTGTTCCCCGGATGGCTGCGGTTCTTCGGCCTGTTCCGCTTCCTTGGCCAGCAAGGCCGCTTTCTTTTCCTCTATGCGCTGGTGACGCTTCTCATAGACTTCATCATACCCGCTCTTGATGTCGGCCAATGTTTCGGGCATGTGCTTCCGTGCAAAGTCAAGCAACAGGGAGGCCACTGCATTGCCGCCACGGGCTTCCTTGAACTTGGCAATCAGAAAATCCCTGCGGATGACGGCTTTTGCCTTGGCCGTGAGGTTGGCGACAATGTTCATTTTCTCCTCGTCTGTAAGGTATGGCACTTCAGTGTCAATGCCGAGTGTCTGATAATGCTCTTTACGGAGGTCGGCCAACAGAAAGAAGTATATCATCTTGTCCTCGTCCGCACCAAACTTGGTTTCCGTGATGTCTGCTTCCAAAATGCGTTTCTTTGTGTCCTCCACCGTCTTTTCAAGGGCTATCTCCTTGTTGCGCTTGTCTTGCTTCTCCAGCTTCTCAATGGGTGAGGCTGGCTTCCCGTCCGTGCCGTCATTCCGCTCTGCCTTTTTATAACACAAAGTGATGTCGTTCCGCTCCACCCTCGCATAGAGTATGATTTCCCCTGCATCGGCCTTGCTGTTTATTTCTTCGCACCTCTCGTCATAAACGGCCATGTCCTGCCCGTAATCCTTGCAGGCCTGCTCGTACTCCTCTTGGGTGTCGTATTCGTCCGTCTGCGGTTCTTCGGGGCGGCTGGGATAGGCTGACAGATAGCCTTGCATATTTTCCACCACATATCCCATGCCTGCAAGACGCTCCACGGCTTTGTCGTTGCTGCCGTATGCTTCACGGCAAAGGACGACGGTAGGCTGCCGCTCCATAACCTGCATGGCCTTCTCCACCAAAAACGACACGTTCTTTTCCTCCAGACAACTCCGCTTGGCGCAATTTCCACATCCCTCCTCGTGGAACAGGCTCATATTGTTGGTGTTAAACGGACATGTGGCGCATGGGGTCTTGTCGAACAGATAATGGCGCAGGTCGGTGGTGAAGTCACGCTCGATGTTCCTGGCCACCTCGGATGCTTTCAGTCCTCGCCAACTGCCATATACGCCCTCTTTCAAATGACGGTCATACACCTCTTGCTGGATGTCCTCTCCGTAACGGCAGATTTCACTTGCCACGCTGACGGACAGTTCGTCCGTTTCCAGCAATTCGGCGATTTCGGGTATCAATGCCGTAAACTTAAGGCGTGTGCGGATGTAATCCTCCGACTTGCCGAACTGCACAGCTAAAGACTGAACGTCATAACACCCGCCCTCCAGCAACTTCTGATAGGCTCTGGCTTCCTCCATAGGGGTAACATCCTTGCGCTGGAGGTTTTCCGTCACGGCCATTTCCACGGCTGCGTCATCCGTGATGTCAAGGACTACCGCCGGGATTTCATCCGTTCCTGCCATGACTGACGCACGGTATCTGCGCTCGCCGAACACAATCTCAAACAGGCCGGTGTCCGCGATGGGGCGCACTCCGATAGGCTGCAGGACACCCTGCTGGCGAATGCTGTCGGCAAGTTCGCCAAGACTTTCCTCGTCAAAATGCTTGCGTGGGTTGAAATCGCTCGGACGGATGTCTGCCAATGCCAACGATACGATGTTTCTCTCTGCTACGGTCTGAATGTCTTTAGTTTCCATACGTTTTTGTTTTTAATTGTTGATGATTGAATTTCTTTTATTTCCCTTATGTAGCCATTTTCACGGCCTGCAACGGGGTTATTTTTCTGCCCAATCAAAGGGCCAAAGGACATAAAGGCAAATCTGACGGCGGAAATACGCTTTGTACGCAAAGGAAGATTTCCGGCAGGCACCTTTGGCGGAACCGGATTTGCTGACTGGACGCAGCCCGTTACCTTTGCGGAAAAATAATCCGTGGCTGGCCATGTGAATGCGAAAGAAGCCGGAATAAACGCTTGTATAACCGTAGGATGAACGCTTAAAACGGCCAGGTGAAAAAAGTGACATATCTGTCAACTTTTTGACATAGAAAAGGTAGAAGGATGGGTATAAGGGGAAAATACAAGTGGATACTGACGGAAAATGACATTTCTGCCATTTTTTGATAATAGAAAGGATTTAGGAAGAGCCATTTCATGGCTTCCATGTTAAAAAAATGACATTTCTGTCATTTTTTTAATGCAGATTGCAGACAGTATAAAAGGAATAGCTACCTTTGCAGGTGATAAAAATGACATTTCTGTCAAAAATATGACGTAGTGTATGAACATATCAAGGAACTCATACCTGAACCAACTGGCCGCCGGACAGGGGAACGGGCTGATTAAGATTGTGACCGGCATCAGGCGGTGCGGCAAATCGTACCTCCTTTTCAAGCTGTTCCACGATTACCTCATTTCCAAAGGTGTCAAGGAAGACTACATTGTAAAAGTGGCTTTGGACGACCTCATGAACGAGGAACTGAGGGAGCCTCACGCCCTCCTCAGGCATATCCGGGAGCGCATCCAAGACGAAGGGACGTATTATGTGCTGCTTGACGAAATTCAGCTTGTCCCAAATTTCCACGAAGTCCTTAACAGCCTCCTGCACGTGCGAAACGCGGATGTCTATGTGACGGGGAGCAACTCCAAGTTCCTTTCCAAGGACGTGGTCACGGAGTTTCGCGGCAGAGGGGATGAAATACACCTGTTTCCTTTGTCGTTTTCCGAGTTCATGCAGGGGTACCAAGGCGACAAGTGGAACGGCTGGAGGGAATACTATACTTTCGGCGGTCTTCCGCTTATCCTGTCATTGGAAACGGAACAGAAAAAATCCGAGTACCTGAAGAATCTTTATGAAAGCGTTTACCTGGTTGACATATTGGAACGGAACAAGGTAAGGAACAAGGCCGAGTTTGACGAGCTGACACGGATTATCGCCTCTTCCATAGGCTCCCCATGCAACCCGACCAAGCTGTCCAATACGTTCAAGAGCGTAAAGAACGTTACGGTGTCATCGGCGAGCATCGCAAGATACCTTTCTTATATGGAATACGCCTTCCTGATAGAAAAATCCGTCCGTTACAACATCAAGGGGAAAAAGTACATCAACACGCTGTCCAAGTATTATTTCTCCGACCTTGGAATCCGCAACGCCTTGCTGGGCTTCCGCCAACAGGAAGAAAGCCACATTATGGAAAACATCATCTACAACGAACTGCGTACAAGAGGGTATCATGTGGATGTCGGCATGGTGGAGGAACGCACCACGGACAGGAACAACAAGACGATACGCAAGCAGTACGAAGTGGACTTTGTGGCCAACCAGGGCAACAGGCGTTATTACATCCAGTCGGCATTCGCCATGCCCGACGAGGCGAAAATAAGGCAGGAGACCGCCTCGCTGACACGCATCGACGACTCGTTCAAAAAAATCATTGTGGTGGGGGGCGACATCATGCCCAAAAGGGATGAAAACGGCATCGTGACGATAGGCATCATGGACTTCCTGTTGCACCCGGACTGCATGGACTATTGAACGGCTTATGGACGAGGTGACATTCAGGTTGGCCGGGCTGCTGTTCATCGGTTGGTCGATGCTCCTGCTGGCCTATGCCGGATTCTGGAAGCGAAGGGCAGGAAGGGCGTACTATCACGCCGCCGTGCAGGCATCGGACGACAAGGAGAGGAAGGAACTTGTCATGCGAGGCGTGCTGGCCGGAAACATGGAGGCAGCCAGGCTTTATGCCGTCATGCAGCCCGACGAGTTCTCATCCAGACAAGGCATTCAAACGGAAAGGTGTCCGCTGCGTGTTCCACCACTTCTACTACCCGAAAAGATACGAAACCTACTTGGATTTTGAGCAGTGCTGCGCCTGCAAGGACGTGCTTGACTTCAAGGACGGCCAGGCGGACGGCGTGGATTTCTTCAGTTCGGGCATATCCAAGTTGAACCCCAACCCCGGAACGGTCGTCCTGTTCATGCCGTGCAGCACAGGTTGGAAATACTGGAGACGTTTCAAAGGCATGTCAAACCACATCAGATGCCAATGCCCTGACCTGGACAGCGGCATTTCATACCTGAAATACACGGGAGAACGGCAAAGCCTGCACCTTCAAAAGGGAAGGGCGGACATACAGATGGAAAAGAACTACGAGTTGACCGAAAACCTGAAAGGCAAGGAAATCATCATCGTGGACGACCTCCTGACGACGGGCAAAAGTCTGAAAGCCTTTAAGGAAGAAGTCGAGAAGAAAGGCGGCAAGGTTGTCGGGGCCATCTTTGCGGCGCACACATTCAAGATGCCCACCCGGATGGAGATTTTCATACATGCTCTTTTCTCATATTGGGACCAGCGGAACAAGGAAAGGTGAGCCTGTCCGTCACGGACAAGCCCACCGGTACCAAAAAGCAAAGAAAATGTATATGGCCGTGCCGACTATCGGGGAATGGACAGGCGCACCTGCGTATGCCGATTGCCTTCCAAGGGAGTGTAATCGGAAATGCCACCTATGTCCGCCTTTTCAATCCTGTCCGGTGCGACACCCCGACGGACAAGTTCCCGGGCGATGTATTCCGCCCTTGCCCTGCCGAGGCGGTCGTTGATTTCCTCCGTCCCGGTCATGCTGTCAGCCGCTCCCGTAACGGTCACATGCAGGCTATGCCGGATGATTACGTGCGCCAGCGCGTCGAGGTTGATGCTTTGTGAAGGCTCGGTCAGATTGGTTGTTCCCAATTCAAAGAAGAAGTAAACCGGGATGTCCATGTCGCCGCCATCGGAACTTGCCGACTGCCGGATGGAACGCGCGTCCGTCTGATTGGAAACACCGGCCATAGCCGTGCTGTCTTGTACGCCTCCCATATCAGGCTCCTGCCGTGTATCGGCATATTCCTTTTCGCCAACCGTATCGGTCGGCGAGGCCAACGGGTCCGTTCCGTTCCAATGCCTGTTCCTTAACCGGGCCATGAGGGAGTTCAGCCCGCTGTAATCGTTCCCAGGATTGCCCGTGTCGCTGCCATACAGGCTGTCCGCAGCCCATCCGTATTTGTCAAGCAGGCCTTCCAACTCCAGTATCTTGCGCAACTCACGGATAATCCTGCCGTCTTTTTCGTGGCGGCTTGCGTAACGGCGGTTGGCACCGGCCAACGCTTCCGACCGCCTCACGAGCCATTCGTTCCGGCAAACATACGGCCTTGCGTCCACCGCACGTTTCCAGCCCGTCTTTCCGATGGTGACGGACAACCCGGCTGAAAGCGTCAGGAACCTGTCACCCCATTTGCCAATCTTCCCATATCCGTCAAATTCCCGGAATGTGGTGCATCCGCCAAGCTCCATGGTGGCAGCCAGCCGTCCGGTAATCCGATAACGGCCCTGTATGCCGTAGGATAAGGAGAACTGTTTTTGTCCGTTGCCCTTGTGGTGTAATAGGCCCACACCCACATAGGGGACAAGACTCCACTCCGCCGGAGTGCCGTCTTTCCGCTGCTCGCCCAAAACGCTCCAGAGCAAGTCCGCATGGTAATGGTGGAAATTCCGCGTGTCCAATGCACCGTCCTTGAACTTGCCACCCTGCCAGCCGATACGGCTCCCGATGTGAGGGGTGAACCATTTTCCGACATTGACAGCCCATGAAGGCTGCAGGCGGCCGAACAAGTCCTCGCAGCCGAGAGGATTTCCCAGGAAGGCGGAAGCCCCTCCCGACACGCCGATGAACCAGTTGGCCGTCCACGGGGAAGCCACCAGCACACCGTCCAAATACGACGGCGTGGTGGCGGATTGCACTTCTTCTATGGAATATTGATAGCCGCTGTTTCCTATTGAATCTGTCGGCACGGGGCCGGCAACAGCCCTTGCCCACAAGGAGCAGGATGCCGCAAAAATGAAAATGAATCTCTTTGTCATAATGTTCAACATGAATTGGTGATTATACAAATGGATAAGAAAAAAGTGAAGGTCAGCGTTTGGGCTTCTTGCCGGTGGCCGGACGCATCATGCGCTGTGCCATCATCATGCAACGGTATGCCCAGCGGCGGTCGTCCTCGTCATCGTCACGCCTCCATTCCAGGCCGTTCCCTCCGCCGCCCCCTCCCTGGCCTTCGGCAAAAGTAGTGGCGGCATCCACGTAACCGAAGAACAGCAGCGTAGCGCAATGGAGGACTTCCGCACCCTGCTCGGAAATGCTCTGCATGAGCGTTCCGTCAAAAGTGCCGCGCGCTTCCGCGCCAGACCGTGCCATCAGTTCCCGGTGTTCGCCGACCAGACGTTCCACCAGCACATCCTTCAACAGACCGTCCACCTTCGCGTGGATGTCGCGTGAATACCGGTAGGCTTCCTCGCGCAGTTCCCCGGTGCGGTCTTGGATGGCATCCATGTCCTTTTGGAGCAAGGCCAGTTGCCGGTCGGCGGCTTCCAGCTTTCCCTGCTTGTCCGCCAGCCGCTCCCGGACACAGGAAAGCTCCTTTTCCAACCGGGATATTTCTGCGGCCAAGGACATGGCGTCGCCGCTTTGCGACTGCAGTTCACGGCGGTATGCCGCCAGTTGCGCCTCTTTCTCCGCCTTCTCCTTCTTCAGGTTCTCCACCATCGTGTTCAAGCCTTTCACCCTGCGCTCTGCCAGGCGTATTTCCACACGGAGGTCCGCCAAAGCCTTCCGGTGCTGCTCTATCTGCTCCTCGATGGAAGAGCATTCCTCATTAAGGTGGCGGCGGTATTCCTCCGTGGAGCGGTGCTTGGCCCCGGTGATGGCGACACTGGAGCCACGGTTGAGTTCCCATTTCCGGTTTATTGCGGCCAGTTCGTTGTGAAGCTCGCGGAAGCGTCTGCTGCCCTCGTACATGTCCTTGCCGGAAAAGATTTTCTTGTAGGCGAACTCGCCGTCCTTGATTGGCAGGAGGGTGCAATGTATGTGCGGATTCAATTCGTCCAAGTGTACATAGAAGCCGACGATGTTCTCCTCGCCGAATTTGCCGGACACGAAAGCGTAGATGTCCTGCGCCCATTTCTCTATCTCCGGCTTTCTTTTGACCGATGAATTGTCCGCGCCCTTGTCAAAGTCCACCTTCTGGCCTCCGAAGGCCAGTTCGCGCATACGGGATTGCGAGCCGCCAAAGATAAAGTTGGCGACGGTGCGGTACTTGGGTTCCGCCAGCCCCTCGTTCCTGTCACGGATGCCGCGACTGCGCAGGTTCTCCGCCATCCGCTCCGGGATGCTTTTCGATTTGTCCACGGGCTGCACCTTGCCGCCTTTGACGACTTCAAAGTTCAGGTGTTCGCGCGTGGGGTCATAATTGCCCTTGCTGACGGCGTGTTCCCAGCCTTTTTCCGTCCACCTGCGCTGGTGTTCGTCGCTTTGGGCGGTCGTGATGCCCGCCGACGGGCGGATGTCCATCACCTGTTTTGCGTTTACTGCCATATCGTCTGTATCTGTTTTGCGGACAACCGCACTGTCCCAGCTTGCTGCCCTGTCGGACAGCCCCTCCCATCGCCGTCGGCGCATGGGGTATTAGGCTACCCACTTCCCTTTGTTCGTGGCAGGCGGGCGAGCCCGTCGCGCCATGCCACCGGCAAGCCTGTAAGGGGCATATTACGCCTTATAACAGGTGGTTGTCCAAGGTCTCATACTTTCAGTTGCCGCCCTCCGATGACATACAGCTTGCAAGCACTGCCTTGAATGGTTTGCAAAGAGCCAGGAACGTGTCTTTTGTCTGACGGCTTTCCAACTCCAAGGATTCCGACTCGCCGTCGATTACCAGTTCCGCAAGCGTTTCCATTGCTTCCGGCATCAGCGTCCAGTCCTCTGCAAGGTCTTCTTTGAAAAAGCCGTCCAGAAGACCAGTCGGGTCAAAACGGTACTTGCGCAGGACGCGGCGGACGGAGGCCAAGGCCATCCGCTCCATTATTGCCCGGCAGGTTTCCGCATAGGCCGCCTTGCCATTATCCGGCAGGCCGTCCGTAGTTTTGTTGGCATCATCCAGCGTTTCAGCATCTGTCAGGCGTTGGCAAGCCTGCCCGCATTCCGCGCCGGACACCCTGCCAAAGACCCAATCGGACAACGAGGCGTCCACCTTTTCCATAAGCGGATTGTTTATTTTCCCTTTGTTCTTTCCGGCTTCCTTTTCATTTCCGCCGGTCTCCGCCATCGTAATGACGTAGCTGCGAGTCAGGGCGGACTTTTTGATTTGTCCGAGGGATTCCAGTCCGTTCAGAAACGTGCGGACGGTGGCGCGATGCCAATGCCAGCACTCGGCCAGGTCCGTAATCGTCACGGCCAACTGTCCCGGCTGCAGTTCCACGTCCAGTTTCCTCAGCGCACCGGAAACATAGCCTGCCAAAGCTTTGTCCAGCAGGTCGCAATAGGCTTCCAGTTTGGTGTGCCGCTCGCCAGACTTCTCCTTGAGATAGTCCAATACCGGCTTGCCTGCCGGGATGCAAGCGGATAATGTTGATTTGTCTTTCATCGTCTTTCGTATTTTCTTGTTTGTCATAAAATCATCGTGTGCCTGCCACTGGCGGCCGGACACCGGCTCAATAATAATGTCCGGCCAGCACTTCCGAGTGTTTTCTCCAATGTTCCCGTGTCTTTTCATCCTTCCATCCGGCCAACACCGTACAGGAAGGATAAAACAGGGCCGCCAAAAGAAGAAAGCCCACCGTGACCGCCATCGTGTACAGATGGGGAATGAAGCCTGCCGCCAGTGCCGCAAGTACCACCGGAGCGAATGCCCTGCGGTCTTCATGGATGCGGTGAAGCCACCTGTCCGCCCGCTTGAACGGACACAACAGAGCGGACAACACAGTGGAAGGCAAAACGCCGTATTCGCCGGGATGGCCGCTCACGTACACGAAATGGAACACCAGCAGGAACACCACCAGCAGTTGCACGTAGAATTTCCGGGCGGTTTCCGAACCGGCCATCATCCAGTAAAAGCAGGCCATCTTTTTGCCGTTTCTCCCGTACAGGCACCACGGCATGATTACCAAAAGTGCCGGGAATAAGAATTGAATCATGTTCCAAACCATAATAGTGTCTGATTAAAAAGATAATGTCCGGTCATCAAAGGAAGTCCAACAGCACGTCCGCCTTGTCTTTCCTGTATTTGTAGTGTCCGGCCTTGTCATGAAGCGCGAGGTCGTTGCATACCTCCCCGCACATCTGTTCAAGCGAATCGAATAATGTCACTTGGACGGTTCTCACCCGTCCGCCGCCGTCCGTGCGCGCATTGATTTTGAACATGCGTCCGAATGACGGATTAGAATAGGTGCTGGCACTGTGGCCGAATGCCGTGGCGCAGGACGGGACATGATGGTAAAGCAGCACCATTTCCATGTCGTCTTCCAGCATATCCATCACTTCCTCCAGCGTGAAGTTGCCGGAAACAGGAAAGGTCAGCAGGATGTAATCATCATACACCAACGGGGGGTCCATCGTTTCGGCATCCAGCAAGCCGGGAAAACGAAGCGGCACGAAAGCCATGAAGTCATCAAGAAATTTTTGCAGCATATAATGGTTTTTTATCGGATAATATCCGCGTCAGAGTGTGGAAAGATGGATTTTCAGCAGGAGTATGGGCATCTCTTCCAGCCGTTCCTTGTCATAGCCGAGAGTGCCACAAAGGCGGTCGATGGCTGCCGGCATATTGTCCGCCAGGCCATAGAGTGCTCTCCTTTGGTCCGGCGTGAGCAAAGCCATATCGTTACCGTCCATGCCCATAAGCGGCTGCATCAGCATCCACAGGTACGCCTGCGCCTGTTCCGGTGATTGCAGCTTGCCGTCATTGACACCTTTCATACAGGCCGAGGCGTTCTGCAGCAAACGGCGGTTGGTACGCATGGTCAGGTAGCGCACGGCTTCTTCAATGGTAAAAGAGGGCTTTCCGGTTGCCTGCATGGCCAGGAGGCAGCATCTCTCCGTCTTGTCCGTGATTCCGGCCATTGACGTGCCTGCCAGTTCGGGAAGACGGGCCAGGTAGGAGCGGAACAGGACCTCCTCGTTCCGCAGGAACTCAAGGAATTGCCCTTTGTCCGCAATGCCGCGTTCCAGCGTGGAGGAAAGGAAACGGTCGTAACGGGCCAGTGCCTGTCCGGGTGTGTCCTTATATATAGGTATGGTGTCAAGCGACGCGAAGAAAGGCTGCAACTTTTCCGCTTGCTGGTGCAAGTCCTCGCGCCTTGCCGCCGGTGTCCCTTGTTCCTTCAGGTAAAGCACGTCCCTGTACGTCCTCGGCTTTGCCAAGGCCAGCCTTTCATATTCAGCGGCGATGGAACGGTGGACGGCGCGGAATGTATCTCCGGGATAGGCATGCGCCCGGTGGGTGGTGTCGCGCTGCAAGGCGGCGGACACCGAGTCGCGGAGTTCCTGCCATGAAGCCACCGAAGCAGCCAGTTCGTCCCATTCCATGCTTTCCGTATTTTGCACGGCAGACAGATGTTCCCGATAGGCGGTGACGGCTTCACCGGACGTTTCAAAATGCGGTCCGGCGTTTTCCTGCGAACAGGATGCCGTCAGGATTGAAATCGCCGCAACGGCACAACCGGCGGACAACAAGCCTGAAATTTTTGAGTATGATTTTTGTATTCCTGACATCCAAGATGGATGATTGGCATCGGTAAGGAGCGGATGAGGATGTCTTGTAAGTTCGATTTTCTGCTTCATGCGGATATAAAGTTTGATTTTTGCCGCAAAATTAGGGCATATATGGCTCATAAAAGACATTGCAAGTCAAACTTTACCGATAATTATAAATCATACTCATAAGTATGATTTCAGATGCAAGCAAGTGAAAGGAAGTGGATTTTTTCGAGTTTAATAATCTTAAAGGGAGGTCCAAGTATGATTGTTCCTTGGGGAAAATTTGTACTTTTGCAGTTGTTATCATTCAAATACGCTTATCGGATATGGCAAAAGTGGGTTACATCTTCCATGCGGACCAATATGAGGGTTTCGACGCGGACAAGCGTTGGATGGAAGAATACGGATGCGTACAAGTGGTGGAGGAACTGTCCGGACAGGAAAAGCTGCGCCCGGCATGGAAGCAACTACTGGCAAGCCTCGGATGGGGCGACGAGCTGGTGGTGGCGAAATTCAGCAATGCCGTGCGCGGGGTGCGCGAACTGGCCGTACTGCTGGAGCTCTGCCGCGTGAAAGTAGTGCGTCTGGTTTCCGTCCATGACCGGATAGATTCGCATGGCACCCTGTTCCCTGACACGAAAATCGGGGACGTACTGGAGATGTTCGGCTCGCTGCCGGAGGAAACCGCCGCATTACGCAGGGCTTCCGCCCATGTGGCACGGCTCAGGATGGCCAGCAAGAAAGTGAAGACCCAGGCAGGCAAGATGAAAGCCGACAGGGAGGAATGTATCGTGCATATGTACGAGGAAGGACATTCCATCGACGAGATTTGGGAGGTCAGCGGATTCAAGAGCCGCAGTTCCGTGTTCCGCATCCTCAACAAACACGGGGTGACGCTGAACAGGGGACCGCACCAGGGGCCGCTAAAGAGGCGGAGTGATGACACATTGGAGGAATGAATAGTGAGGAAACGCATTAGCGGAGAAATCAAGAAGTGAAACTGCCTGTATTTAAGGGCATCGCAATACATATCTTTTTATGATGCAAAAGATGGCGTATTGCAACGCAAAAGGACATCTTTCATAAGCCGATATGCCACATATTGTCGGATGTATGGAAATAATTTTATAATAGATAAAAAAACATCGCGATGGAAACTTTCAACGACGTGATTTCAGAAGACCGCCTGGTGCTGGTGGACTTCTTCGCCACTTGGTGCCAGCCCTGCAAGATGATGCACCCCGTGCTGGAACAGCTTAAGGACACGCTGGGCGACAAGGTGCGCATCATCAAGGTGGACGTGGACAAATACGGACAGACTGCCGCCCAATACGGGATACAGGCCGTGCCTACCTTGATGCTGTTCCGCAATGGCCAAACACTTTGGAGGCAAAGCGGCATGATGTCGAGGGTCGACCTGCTCGCCGTAATCAACCAATATCTATGATGGCAATATCATGACAACGAAAGAACAGGCTTTGTACACGCTCATGGAAAGTCAGGGCTACAGCTACGGCCTTATGCAGACTGCCCTACATTTGCTGGGGCAATCAAAGGAGGCGTTGGACGAGATGATAGTATTTGTCGAGGATAGGCATCCGTCTGAAGAAGAGTTCATCGGACAGATGGCCGCCTTGTGCGAAAAACGGCAACAACACGGAATATGATGAACAAAAGGGAATACGCGCAGGCCAACAAGGACTGGCTTGCACAAAAATCACAGGAAGAGGGGGGCAAACACTCCCCAAAGGCATCTGCTACAAAGTCCTTGCGGAAGGAAAAGCCGACGGCAGGCATCCTGGGCCGCGCAGCATCGTGATCGCCCACTACACCGGACGGACGATTGACGGGCGGCAGTTTGACAGCAGCCGTGGCGGCGCACCACTGGCCATCCGCCTTTGCGACCTCATCGAGGGATGGATTGTCGCCATGCAGCAGATGTGCGTGGGCGACAAGTGGGAGGTTTACATTCCGGCGGAAATGGGCTACGGCAAGTTTTCCCAGCCGGGCATACCGGCCAATTCCACGCTGGTGTTTGAAATTGAACTTTTAGGGATAGCGTAAAGTATGGAAAAAGAACAGAATCATTGCTTGTATTTGCCAACAGGAAATTTGCGAACCATGCTGGAAATTTCATTGAATTTAAATTGTAAGATTATCTATAAATAATTAAAACTAAAATTTTTATGTGTAACAAATACTATAAATTAAGAAATATGCGTGATAGCCTAAACAAGGAAGACCATATCTATAAATATATTCCCTTAAAGTATGTCTTAATGATGGTTGGTAATAAACAATTACTTATGAATAAAGTGAATAGCTGGGAGGACCCATATGAAAACTTTTTCTATAAGGAAGACTTCAAAATGCCTGACGGAAGACAAGTTTCCGCATTAGATTTAACGAATGGCATATTTGGCCAATCTTGGACGTTGTTAGAAGAATCTGATGCCATGTGGAGGATATATTCACAAAATAAAGATGCAATAAAAATAAAGACTACAGCAGAAAAACTTTTTAATATCATTTATACGGATGATGCATGTATGGCTACGTCATACATTGGAAAAGTTAATTATTTTACTCAAAGTAAAATTCAGAGTTGGATTTCAAGTCTAAGTTTAGAATATTCTAACATTAACCAAATAGCGACAGAATCAATGTTTATGAAGCGTGACGCGTTTTCACACGAACAAGAAGTTCGTATTATTAAAGTGCTTGATTCCCACGCCCCAGAAAGGAACAAAGTGTCGTTATCATATGATATTGACCCTGAATATCTAATTGACGAATATTGTCTTGATCCAAGATTAGACGATTATATGACAGATGTTTATAAACAAGGTTTAATCCATGTTGGTGTAAATCCTACGAAAATTACAAAATCAAGATTGTATGAATTTACACCACAGACAATCAATTTAAGATAATTAAAACGTAATAGAAAAATCAAATAAAGAAAGTCTATTATCAAGCATATTTTTGCCATCAATAGCCCACTATTTTATACAAAACCAAATTATTTATACATATAAAACTTAAAACAGGCACACCTGCCGCAGTCCAGCATATTTCCGCTTCAATTCCATTTTGGCTATATCGTAATTGAACTGCACACCATAAGTTAGACACAAAACTTTTGGACAGTTCAATTACGACATAGCCCATTCCCTTAGGTAGTAATTTGGGGATACTGCCGCTCAAGTATACGTATGCTGCACGACACAGCTTCCTTATAGTCCGCTATCGGTTCGTCCCAGACGGACGGATAGCTTCCGCCTCCTGCATTGCTTGTAGCCCAACTGATCGTAACGGCATACAGGCCGTTGACGGATTGGCCGATGCGTATCACATTGAAATCGTCCAACGCGATGTTTTCCACAATGGGCAACATTCCCCTTATCCAGCCGTATTCGTCAAACTGCTTGTCCGCATAACCGAACAGCTTTCCACGCTCGTAGGTGGAGATATTCAATATGACATGGTGGACGCTTTGGCCAAAACTCTCGAACCACGCCACCTGCTCCGTGTCGTCATGGCGGAGTGCCAGGATATAACGCAACACGTATTGCCGCTCATGACGGCACGGCAGGTAGTCCGCCAACGCCTGCAACTTTTCTTCCTTGCTCATTTGGGATAATTCCTTTTCCATATATACATTTGTTTACATTTTACAATCGGTTCCGCTTAGCGGTCCCTCCTAAAATCATTCCACCTGTCACCGCCAATGATGGCCTTGAGGATAATCCACAAAACGCGGAATACTATGGCGGCAATGACGATGCCTGCAATGTCCTTCATAATTTTAATCATTTTGATTGTTCATACACTGCCGTACAGGTTGGTTACATCCAGTCCATGCAACTTTGCCTTCTTACACGTATAGTACGTGCCGCCCTTGGGCTGTCCGTCAAAATAGGCTATCACGCCGGTTGAACGCTCCAGCATATAGTCGTTCCGCTTCAAAAGGCAGCCGTCATAGTAATATCCGCTCAACACGACCGTTCCGTCCACGTTGGCAAGGATGTCCTCGTACAGTTCACGGTCTTTCTCCGTCCAGCGGTCGGCCTGCCCCCTGAACGGCACAACGGCTGTCACTCTCAAGTCGGGCAGCTCGCATTGCAGCGAAAGGGCGGCTGTGGCCGCCAGCGTGTCAAAGCCGAGGGCCATGCCGCAATAAAAATTGCGCACGCCCCTTGAATATGCCTTTATTATCTCCACCCTCAACACCTGCTTCAACTCCGTCCGCTTTTCTTGCGGAACAAGGCGGTGTCCGCTGAAGCATACGGACAACTCCTTGATGTCTTTTGTCTTTTCCATAATCAGTTCTCTTTTTTATATCTATAATGTGTCCTGCTCAAGAAAACGCCTCCCACCACTTTCGCGCCCAGCCGTTCAAGCCGGTCTGCGAACATCCCATAGCTTTGCCCCGTGGAAATCACATCGTCAAAGACGCAGATGGTCTTTCCGTTGATTAGCCCTGCATCGAATGTCACCGTGTCAACCATAACGGGTGTCTTGCCGTGGCGGTGCTCATGCAAGGCCGGGCGTTCCCCCGAAACGTGAACGAATGAAAAGCCGTTGGCAATGCCGCAAAGCTCGCTCACACGCTGACAGAAATGCTTGTAACGGCTCTCGTTCTTTTCCTCGCTGCTCGCCGGAACGCAGATAAAGGTCATGTCTTTAACCTTATCCCCGTATTGGCAGACGAGATACCCTGCCGTCATCCGTGCCACACGCTCGGTGGCTTCTTCCTTCGCGTCCTTGAACGCCCACACGAGATTGTGCGCCTTGATGGCGTCCTCCCCGACGTTGCGGATGCGTACCGGAAAATACTTGCAGAACCAAACCTGCGGCTTGGCCAACTGCCTTTTGATGCTCTCATTGATTGCCTGTGCCATAACTCTGTTTTTTCCCCTCTGTTCGCAAGCCTTTCAGCTTGCTCAAGGGATATTTTTTGCATAGGGAGTGACGGCGGCAATACGGCAAGGCAGTCAAGGGAAATACGCTCCTGAACGAAGTCCCGGAGGAAGATTTCCCGCAGAAACACCGTGCCTGTGCTTGCCATTTGCAGACAGGACGGCACTATTTTTGCAAGAAATATCCTTTAGGGCAATGCTGACCGGCGGAATGGCGGAAGATTGGAACATACCCGTATAAGAGTTGATTGAAAGGATATAAAAGGTGACGGGTGGGCGCGTGGAGCGTCCGGGCAGCCGTGCGAACTCCCTGACGGACGCACTTGCGCCCATAGGGGCGAGTATGTCCGTGTTCGCTTTCCGGCGGACAGGCGTTCCTGCACCATAGCGGCCTGCTGCCATGTGCAGCGACGCTTTTCCTGCCGGACTGCCCTTGACGCTCCGCAAAGGCGTGGGGCGCAGCTTTATGACAAAAGGCGACAGCAAGGACGGTTATAAGCGGGCCGACAAAGAAAAGACGGGGGCGGACATCTGGGAACTTGCCCGGCAGGCTTGTCGGGTGTGTTCCGTCCGTTCCTTTGCGTGAAGGGGCGGCGCAGGACGTAGCAGGCCTTGTCCTGCCACATGCTGCACCGCCTGTTCAGGCAAATCGTTCTTTGGAATATAACGGGGCTTAGAAGCTACAAAATGCAAAGGCCGGTATAAAAGAGGGTATGCCAAAATGTAGCGAGCAATAAAAAACGGCCCAAAGGCCGCTTTGTGGGATGGCAGGATTATTGCTTGCCTTTCTTCTTCTCCGCCTTTTTCTGCTCGGCAGGAGCCTCTTCTTCTTCGGGAACGGGATAGAACTTGGTGGCGACCATGATGACGCGATTGTGCTTTACGCCGTCCTTGTCGGTCCACTCTTCGGGCTTGAAATATCCCTCGAAAGTGAGCAGCGCGCCTTTGGCCAACTGGTCGAATGATTCCGTATGCTCGTTCTTGCGCCATACTTCCATATTGACGAAAGCCGATACGCGCTTGGTTTCATCGCCGTTGGTTTCCTGGCGGCCGATTGCCAAGGGGAAACGGGCTACGCTTGCATTGGTGAACTGGCGGATTTCTGCGTCCTTGCCTACGAAACCGGATACTGTGAAGATGTTTTGAAACTTTTTCATAATGAATTTTTTTAGAAGTGAAACTTAATTTTTACATGCAAGGACAAGCAGGCCCGTATCAATGTGGACAAGCCATGAAAATCGGGCTGAATACTCTTTATTTTGTGCAGGAAAATAAAGGAAGATTCCGGACTATTTTATTGGCAGGAGTGCAACGCCCACACAAGATGGCCATTCGTAGCCATCGAAGCGGGACGCTAACTTTGCATCGGAAAAATGAGTGGCTTCTCAAAAGCACAATTCAGAAAAGTGAAGGTAAGCACTTCACGCGGTTTTGCTGCAAGGGCCATCCGCCTGTTCAGGCAAGCTGCTGCGTTTCCGGCAACCGGCATAAAAGCTGTGGAACAGGCGTTGAAAGCTATCGGGCCGTATTGTCTGTATGGAGGCGCAAGAAAGCGCATGGTTCGACCGGCATAAGCGGGATGTTTCCTGCGGAGGGAAAGCCCGAAGTGTCCTGCCGGCCAAAAGAAAAAGGCGGAAGCGCAACGGCATGGTCGCCGGTTCTGTCCCCCGATAAAGGAAGGGGGGGGTGGAAAAGGCGAAAGGCAAAATCCGGCATTCCTTAAAGCGGAATGGATGCCTTCCAGCGAGCGGAACAGTGTTTATAAAAGGAAATCACGCAACCGGGAAGGCGGTGCGTATAATATAAAAGGAATAATGGTCAAGACTATAAAAGGCTATAGGCGGCTGAATGGACGGTGTGGAAGCCATCCACACCATCCATCCCGGCTTTGAGGAAAGGTCAATCGCCAAAGCCCCATTCCGTAATAGCTATTTCCTCGTTATTCCCGATGCCGCTTATTGGCTCGCATATCAATGTGCCGAAGAAATTTACTACAACGCAGCCGTTCTTTACGGTTGCCGGTTCCGTATCGTCATCGTCCGCATGGCGGAGTTGATACCAAGTCTTGCCTTGCGGCAAGGTTTCCACGGAAATCCTCAAGTCGATGAACTCGCCCTCGACGGTCAATCCGTTTTCCAATGTCAGGCACATTGGCCTCTTGTCTTCATTACTGTAATCATACAACATAGCAGTCCATTTTATAAGGGTCAATCAAATACCAGCACTTCATCACGGCCTCTTACCACCTCCTTGCCGTTTATCAGCTTCACGACAATCTCCCGTCCGTAATCCCATACCACTTCTCCGTCCGTATATCCCTTGTACGGCTCCAGCAGCGTACAGCTACAGCCGATGATGTCCGTTTCATTGTCATATCCGCACATAGTCCTGTCGTTTTTCATGGTTTTCAGCACTTGACATCCCATTCTCCGTTTTTGAAAACCCTGAAGCTCACATATTCATTACAAAGCTCGTGGGTCAACACCCTGATGTAAATGTCGTTCTTGTCCTCCAAAAGGGAAATCATTTTGTCTATCGTTTCTTCGGGGTAATCCCATTTTGAGGAGAACTCGCAGTCAAGGCCATTCTCCAGCCTGTTTACGTAACAATCACAAAAGTTCTCTTCCAGATAGTCCTCGACCTTTTTAAGGTCGTTTCCGTTCTTTGTCTCCGCATAGAACAGATAGGTCGCATAGTTTGCCATAATCTCCAGTTTTTAGGTTTATTCATATCCCTCATGTAGTTCTGCTACTTTTGGGCTTGACTATAATTTTGTCGCCTTGAAAGGTTCCATGCTGCTCCGGCAAGGTTTCGGGACGAAATACTACCTCCCAAGGCGGAGGTGGAGATTTTGGCTATGAACCGCAAGGCACCGACCTTGCACGGAAGCATGGCATGGGAGTTACCTTTGCGGCACAATTATGTCAAGCTGCCCGGAAGAAGCAGCGCAATGGCAAGGGGTAACAAGGATATAATTGGCACTGCCTACAAAAGGGTACTGGACAAAAAATAAAATGGGGATTGGCCGGAACTGGCGGATGGCTTACGGACGCTTTATGACAGGAGGCGATATTCTATATAAACTGACAGAAAAGATATACTGTCCTAAAACTACAGGTACAAAGCAGAATATAACAGGGAATATAACAGGCACGACTTGCCTCAAAAGTACGGGTAACTGCCGGGCAAACAAAAAGCGGTCAAAACCGCTCTTTGCTTGTCGGCATACCATTTTAGACGACTACCCATCCCGTTGGGTTTGCATCTTCATCCGAAACTGGCGATGGGGTTTTCATCTTTTTGTCATATTCCAAGATTTCCGCCATAGTCAGCCATTCGGGTTTTTCATCTTTATTGAAACTCTCGTGCAATTTTATCATCGCTTCGATTTGCCTTTGCTCATCGCCTGCCCATAGGCATCCTGGAAACCTGTTGCCGTAATTCAGATAATAATCGCAATCAGACTGCAAGCGTGAGAGTAACATATACCGAAATCTCAAATCTCGGTTTACAATATCGTCAAACGTTGTAGTTCGTGGGGTAATTTGTTTCTTTTCTATCATAATCATTCGGTTTTATAATTAGTCCGTTATTTCCAGAAAGTAATCCAACTCGTCATCTTTCAGATTATCCATAGCAAATTGGTCAGCCTGTCGCCAAAGGGTATTATACAACATGGCAAGTTGGGGATGTTTCTCGTAGTGCTGCCAAATCTTGTGGTTGAGTACCAATACCAACTCCGTAAGATACTTGTAGTTGTGTTTCCACGACTTAAATGCGAGGTTGTAGGCGTTTTGAATAGCACTTGGGCCAAACGCATCTGCGATTGAGAAATCTTCCCAAAAGGTGGTTTGCACCTTGTAACCGCAATCTTCCATAAATGTTCTGAATGACATATTGCTTATTTTTTATAGTTATACTTCCCCCTTTTATCGGTTCTACTTGTCGTGACCGATTTTTGGGTTTTATCGATGCGGGGGCACGGCTATCGGAAAAGCCTCATGCGGCGGTTTTTTCTGCAAATTACTCTCCACAACAAGGAGGAAGAATTTGCAAAAAATTCATTTCAAACCGTTGCAATCAGGCGCAATGGCCGACCTTTGCATCAATAAAACCAAACGGTGACGGCAGGAGGGCGAGATAAAGGATAGCTGATATGACAAGTGTAGAATGGTAAAAGAGGCACTGATTATTTTCAAAAGGAGTACGGCTCCGACATTACAAGGAAGCACGGCATAGGAGTTTCCTTTGCGGCACAATTATGTCAAACTGCCGGAAGAAGCAGCGCAATGGCAAGGGGTAACTTGGATATAATCGGCATTGCCTACAAAAGGATGCTGGCCAAAAAAGAAAACAGGTACTTGTCGGAAGCGGCGATAGTGTACGGACGCTTTACTTTACTCCATTAGTATATATATCCTAAACCAAAGAAAAGTATAAATGTGAAGTCGCAGGTAAATCCGTTTGGGTTTGTTTGCGATGGTGCAAGGCTGGCAAAAGGCCAAACTGACTTTTTTCTTTTGGCCAGCAACATATCTATCCCAAAATTCATTACCTTTGCAATGTTCCAAACCGGTTCAAATTACAAGCTGATGCCAAACAAGGGAAACAAAGAAAAACATCTGAAACAGGAAAGGAACAAAAAACATAATAAAAAGACATTTTGTTCCTATTTTGTTCCTTGTTTCTTATTTAATAGTCATAACATATTGATTTTATGATAGTTGCAAAATAGTATTACAAACTTTGCAGATTTTATTTTCCATCACGTACCATACGAAACCTTTTACATTGGTGTGTTCCATGCGGCGCAGCAGGTCGGCGTATTCGGCCACTTGTGCCGCGTGAGCCTTCTGCGGCTTGCCGAACTTGAAGTCTATGACTATAGTCTGCGTGCCGTCCGTGATTACGCGGTCAGGCCGCCGCTCTATGGTTTTGCCTGTATTCTTGTCATATTCAAGTATGGAACATTCGTTGAATACGCGCCAACGTGGTGAAAACCAGTCTTTTATCTGCTCATCGTTAAAGCGTTCGGCGAGGAAGCCGCGCAACTTCTCTGCGGTAAGGTTGTCATCGTAGATGATGCCATCAAACTCCATTTGTTTGAGTGCTGGTGCTATGTCGTCGGTTGTGCGGATGGTTGAGAACAGTTTGTGCATCACGTTGCCCGCCTCTATATACTGGCTGCGGCGGCTTTCTCCGCCGGATATGAAGTCGCGGCTCTTGTTGCTTTGCTTGAATTGCGCGGTGAAGTGTGACGCGTCCATGCTTGCCTCGTACCGTTCGGACGGCATGAGGAATACGTTGTCTGTAGCCGTCTGCTTGTTTTGTTTGCTACGGCTTTCAGCGGTAATTGGCGTTCCGTATTCAAGCGTTGATGGCTTGTCGTCTTCACCGTCGCCGCAAAGCAGCGAGCCGTCAAGCCTCTGCGCCACGATGGGCAGGCACTGTTCAAGTAACTCGGAGCGGTTAGCTTGACCGCCGCGCGATTTGCCTTTGCGCCCGATGACGTACAAGCTGCGGCCTGCTCGCGTGAAAGCCACATAGAGCAGGTTGAGGTTGTCCACACGGTTTTGCATGTGCTCATCACGAAAGTTGTCTGCGTATATGGTGTCGAGGAGCTTTTTTGAATAGTCAACTGGCACTATCGGCAGTTCATTGAACGGCTGCGTGCCGGGTTGGCACCATAGTGTCGTGTCACGGCTTTCCAGTGTCCAGTCGCAGAATGGTATTATTACATGGGCGAATTCCAGTCCCTTGCTTTTGTGGATGCTGATTAGCCGCAGTCCCGTTACTGCGTCGCTTTGTACGGTCGAACTGCATATTTCGTCTTGCCATGCCTCGATAAACTTCTCGATATTGCCCGGATTATTGGCTGCAAAGTCGGCCACCTTGTCGTAGAATGCGCAGATGTACGCGCTTTGACCGTTTAGGCATTTTATCTTGAAGGCGTTGTATATGCAGTCGATAGCCTCTGACAGCGGGAGGCTGGCAAGTTTCTCCATATTCTCTGAAAACTCCTGTGGCAGAAGACGGTCAATGTCGCTTGCGTCTTCGGTCATGGGCGTAAGCATGGCTCCGTGTCCTGCGGGTGTGTGCAGTATTGCTTTTTGGTAGTTTATGGCAAGGGTTGCTTTCGTCAGTGCGTCTTCCGGATGCACCAAGAGTGTGAGAGCCTGTATCAGCATGTTAACTGCAGGCGAGGCGTCGAGCCTGAAAGCCTCGTCACTAACAATGTCAATCCCGGGCATGTTTTCTGAAAGATAGTCGGCAATGAGCGGAATGTGACGGTTGTAACGCACGATTACGGCAATGTCGGTTGGCTTTGCGCTGTAGGCAAGCAATTCTTTTATTCTGTCTGCGATTTGTTGTAGCGTGTCTTGTTCGTAGCTTTCGCTTTGGGGCAATAACGTTATGCTGACATATCCGCCGTTGCCGCTGCGCGCGGTCTGGCTTACGTCCGCGTATGCGGAAAGCAACTCTCCGGCCAACGTTTCGCCGCATGTTTCTTTCTCTTGGCCGTATTCCGCTTCTGCGGCGGCCTTGAAGAAGCAGTTGTTGAACTCTATTACGTTGCGTTCAGAGCGGTAGTTGGTTTGCAGGGTCTTTACTTCGAGGCTGCTACCTTGCTTGCCGAATTGGCGGGGTTTTCCCCCCCCCCCCCCCCCCCCCCCCGCCAGTCGCCGGCCCGCCAGCGGTATATGCTTTGCTTCACGTCGCCCACTATGAGGTTGTTTACAAGCTGTGAGCTTTCATCGCTGTGGCTCATGCACTCTTTCAGCAATACTTTGAAGTTGTCCCACTGCACCGCGCTTGTGTCTTGGAACTCGTCAATCATTATGTGTTCGAGCCGGCATCCTACCTTCTCGAATATGAATGGAGTGTCGCTGTCTTTTATCAGAGTGTGCAGCAGATGCTGTGTGTCGCTAAGCAGGAAGCGGTTGGCTTCGCTGTTCAGCTCCCTTACTTTTGCTTCGATGCTGCCTAAAAGGCGCAGTTTGTCAAGGTGTTTCAGCGTGCAGTCGGCCGTGGCGTACAGCGTCCATTGCTTCGGCCTATCTTCTTCCGCCTTGTGAAGCAACGGCATCAGTCGGCTTTCTGCCAGTTGGATTATCACGTCACGGTCAGGACTTGTTTTGGAAGCCCAGTCCTCCGCATTGGCAAGACATTTCTCCAAAATCTGTTTTTTGCAGTTTGTGTCGCTGAAATCATCGCTTTTCAGCTTGTTGAAATAGCTGCATATCCCGCTTGATTTCTTGGCATATGAGGTGGGGGAGAGACCTGCTTCCGCGGTAATCTTCTCAAATTCCTGCGCATATCCGGCCATGAGTTTCTTTGCATTCGAGCGTATGGAGCGGAGCTGTTTGGTGTAATTGTCGAAGAAGTCTTGGTCTGACATGGCTTTGCCAAGGTCGTCGCTTACTGCTTTGTAGAAGTCGCGGAAGATTGTCCTGCCGAACTTCTTGACTTGTCCGATGACGTTCCACCCCTTGTTTTCGCTTATGTTTGAGAATATGTAGCTGATGAGCCATTGCAGCATTGTGCTGGTAGAGTTAAGCGATTCGATGAGAAGGTCAACGGCCTGTTCCTCAACCTGCGTGTCGTTGAGCCCTATCCGCAGGTTGGATGTAAGGTCAAGCTCGCGTGCCAGGTTGCGCAATACCGACTGGAAGAACGAGTCAATGGTCTCCACACGGAAGTAGTGGTAGTTGTGTATCAGCAGGCTTAGAGCCGTGCCGGCCCTTTGGCTGGCCTGCCGTTCGCTAATGCCAAGGCTGGCGCATACGGCCGACATGTACGTGTGCGAGTCTGGCAGAGCCTTCCATATGCCGTAAAGCTGGCTTAGTATGCGCAGCTTCATTTCCTCAGTGGCCTTGTTGGTGAAGGTCACGGCAAGTATGTTCTTGAAGCAGGCAGGGTTGTCTATGAGCAACTTTATGTATTCTACGGCCAGTGTGAAAGTCTTTCCGCTGCCCGCGCTCGCCTTGTATACGGTCAATGGTTTCATCGGGTATATTGTATCAGCCTATATTCTTAATTCTTGATTTTTAATTCTTAATTTATTTTCACCAGTCTCTGAATAGCTCGAAGCCGAATCGGCAGCCAAAGCCTTCAAACTTTTCATTGCGTGTAGCCATGAATACGCCCATGGAGAAGAAGCGGTTTGTAAAGCCGTAGCCGTACTCGATGTAAGGGTGCAGATGCTCTACGAACAGCACGTTCATGTATATACGTTCCATCTCCATCAGCCTTCCTACGTATGGGATGCGCGAAAGTATCATCAGTGGTGACTCGTAGGTGACGTTGGCACGTGCGTAATATTCGGACACGTTGTACCAGTTGCTGTTGAGCATTTGGAACTCTCCCGTCCAGTCGTCATCCCATCCGCCGGGTATGTTTTCGTCCCTGAAGTTCGAGTAGTCAAGGAAATACGAGTTTTTGCTCTTTGAAGTGTAGAAGCCGTTGCCAAGCCTTAGCGACAGGCTGCGGAGCGAATAGAAACGCTTTACCCACGACACATCGAACTCGAAACGCTCATACTCCATGTCGGCCTTGCCTGCATGTATGCCGCGTTCGTAGTCGGCGGTGATTATGGGGCCGTCCCATCCCGACGGGCGGAACTGCACTTGCATCGTTGGTGCCAGCGAATAGTAAGATACGGGGCGGCCGGCTATGTTGAAGCCTGCCTCGTCTACGGCTGAGCGTCGGTGGAACACAAGGCCGGGCTGGACGCTCCACTTGTCTGAAATGTCGTAATTTGTGACGAACTTTACATACAAATCCTTGAAATAATCAAGGCTCATATTGTCCCAGTCGAGTGAGTCGAGCGACTCGTGCTTCACCTGGTCTACAATGCTTGAGTTGGTTATCCTGTTGCCGT
The DNA here is from genome assembly GCA_905196835.1 of uncultured Prevotella sp. Classification (GTDB taxonomy): domain Bacteria; phylum Bacteroidota; class Bacteroidia; order Bacteroidales; family Bacteroidaceae; genus Prevotella; species Prevotella stercoripullorum. Next base: position 69,150 of record CAJJWN010000004.1, read on the forward strand.
TACCTATCTCTATGCCGATGTAGCCGTTGCGCTTTTTGTTGTAGTTGTACCTTATCGGGATTTTGAAATACAGCTGTTTCTGCTTGAACGAGTAGCCTGCGTTGAACGCCATGTATATGTCGCTGTTGAGCGAGAACTTGTAGCTGCCGTTTATCTTGAACTTGTACGTTATGCCTCGCCGGCCGCTGTAGCCGAGGTACAGCGGGTTTAGTATGGGCGATATTCTGAACGCTCCCTGCCTGTCAGAGCCGAAGTTGCCTTTTGTGCGGTTGATTACGTAGTCGCCAAACGAGTTCCATAATATCTTTTTCCACATGCTGTCCTCTTTTTTCAGCCTTGTTGTGTCGGCATTGCTCCTTACGGAGTCATGTCTGGCGTACAGTTTTTTTATCTCTGTTGGCAGAGGGGTGGGTCTCACGCGGGCCATCATCTTTTCGTCGTGCGAGTTGACAATGGTGTCAGGCAGGAAAACAGGGTTGTCGTAAACGGAGTGGAACGAAGCCCTGATTTTGTTGCCTACGAAGTGGAACGAGGCGTCTATGTCGCATGTCTTGGGCATGAGCGAGCGCACGCCGGCCTTGCCCATTTCGGCCGTTATGTGGAAGTTTACCATGTCGTATTCGCCGTTGAAGCTGATTTTGATGACGCGTCCCGTACCGCGGTCTACAATCGCCCAGCCGCTTACGAGCTGTGTGTTGTAGCGTCGCGGGCGGAATACTATCTCGGCCCTGTTGCCGGTCAGGTTGGTTATGTCGTACCTGTACAGGCCTACGTTGTGGCGGTTGAATGGCGAAAGCAGCTGGTTGTCGATGATTGTCACGCCGTAAATGTCGGGCAGCAGGTATTTGTTCAGCGTAGTCATGATGTCCTTGTGGCGTGGCACGGTGCCCGTATTCAGCTGCCTTACGGCGTCAATCTCGCCGTTGTCTTTTATGTAGACCGTGCTGTATGACTCGCCGGCGAACTCCCTGTTGCCGCGCGCTATGGCGTACATCGACGGTATAGCCATGAGCGTGAAGTTGCGTTTGTCCGTCTTCAGGTAATACCTTACATAGAGGTTGGTATGCACTCCGGTGGTGCCTATGGGCATACCTTGCCGGTAAGCCAGTACCCGTTGCAGTGTCAACGAGTCGGCGTGCCCCCTGGCGCAAGCAGTAGAAGGCGTAAGCATAAGCAGCAATATGCACGGAACAAGTATGCCCATACGTGTTTTCATAATGCAAATATACGAGTTATTTTCCAATTCGTACATGCCTGCAAGATTATTTTGGACGCCGGTGTATAATATAAGTTAACAGGCCACATAACGTATTCCGTAATACGCCGTGTAAGCGTTTTGCGGTAAAATACGCGCAAAGTGTCAAAGCGGATTTGTCGGTGAAAACGGCGAAACTACGTCTCTGGTTGCACCGCAAATGCTTGACAGGCGTTGGATTGGTTATGAAACAACGGTAAGATTAGACCTTTCCGGATATAAAACCTGCGTACTACGCATGGTGAAATGCCGTCTTTAAGGGGTGATGAATGCGGTCTTTACCAATGCTAAAGACGGCTTTTGGCACCGATAAATGCCGTCAAAAGAATGTTAAAACGCCGTATTCGGTTGCACAAATATTCGTTTCCGGTTGTAACGTTCACGGTTACAGGCTGTTACGTTTGCACGCTTTTCCTTGCGTTATTTACGCCCGAACCGGAAAATTTTACGCCGTGCCCCTTCTCAGTGTTAAATGGAAATCAGAAAGTAAGTTATATCCCGCGTTTTGTTTGCAATGTGTTAGTATGGCTTCCGTGCTCCATAGGTCGCCGCCATGCCACACATGGCGGTTGTTGCCGGTTATTGTGTGAAAAAAGTAACATTCTTTGTCTTGAAAGTAATATTGTTTATAAGTGTGTATTAAAATTGCACAAATAATTTGCCTGTGTGCAAGAAATAGCCTATCTTTGCACAAATTTTTGAATTTTGTGCAATGAAATCAATACCAAGTTTTAACTCGTACATCGAGAAAAGCGTGATAGAGAACTGGGACCGCGACGCCCTTACCGATTACAAGGGCATAACGCTGCAATATAAGGATGTAGCCCGCAAGATAGAGAAGCTGCACATAATGTTTGAGAACAGCGGCGTGCAGAAGGGCGACAAAATAGCCATCTGCGGGCGCAACAGCGCCAGTTGGGCCGTAGCTTTCCTTGCTACTCTGACGTATGGAGCCGTAGCCGTGCCCGTGCAGCATGAGTTCACGCCCGACCAGATATATAATGTGGTAAACCATAGCGAGGCCAAGCTGCTGTTCGTGGGCGACGTAGTGGCCAAGTCGGTGGACGCGACAAAGATGCCGCACCTCGAGGGTGTAATCTACATACCCGACTATTCGTTGCTCGTATCGAGGACGGACAAGCTGACATACGCACGCGAACACCTTAATGAACTGTTTGGCAGGAAATACCCCAAGGCTTTCCGCGCCAACCATGTGGAGTACCACAAGGAGGCAAGTCCTGACGAACTGGCGCTCATCAACTACACCAGCGGTACTACCGGCTTCTCAAAAGGCGTGATGCTGCCTTACCGGGCGTTGTGGGGCAACCTTGACTTCACGCTGAAAATGCTCGGCACGCATGTGCCCAAAGGCTCGAATACGGTGAGCATATTGCCCATGGCCCATATGTATGGCATGTCTTTCGAGTTTCTTTTCGAGTTCTGTCACGGCTGTCACATATTCTTCCTGACACGTGTGCCCAGCCCAGCCATCATAGCCCAGGCTTTCACCGACATCAAGCCGGCGATAATAATAGCCGTGCCTCTTGTGGTTGAAAAGATTATAAGGAAAAAGGTTTTCCCGAAAATACAGACACACAAGATGCGCCTGTTGATGAACATGCCGGTTATAAGCAAGAAGCTGAAGCAGCGTATCTGTGAAGAGGTGTTTGAGGCCTTCGGCGGAAATCTTTATGAAGTAGTGGTAGGCGGCGCCCCGTTCAATCAGGAGGTGGAGTCTTTCTTGAAGAGCATAGACTTCCCCGTGACCGTAGGTTACGGAGCAACCGAGTGCGCTCCGATAATAACATACACCGACTATAGCGAGTTTGTGCCCACGTCGTGCGGCAAGGCTGTCATCCATATGGATGTGAAGATAGACAGCCCCGACCCGGAAAACATACCTGGCGAACTTCTTGCGAGAGGCACTAACGTGATGCTCGGGTATTACAAGAACGAAGAAGCAACCCGACAGGCGCTTGACAGCGAAGGATGGTACCATAGCGGCGACCTCGCCCTGATGGATAGCGATGGCTATGTGTATATAAAGGGACGTATCAAGAACATGCTTCTCGGTGCGAACGGACAGAACGTTTATCCCGAAGAGATAGAGGACAAGCTGAACAGCATGACGCTGGTGGTGGAGAGCCTGATAGTGCAGAAAGGCGACAAGCTCGTAGCGTTGATATACCCTGACTATGAAGAGGCCAAGAATCTTGGCATATCCAAAGATGACCTTTGTCATGTGATGGAGCAGAACCTGATAGAACTGAATCAGCTCATACCGTCGTACAGCAAGCTTACGACTTTCAAACTGATGGACGAGGAGTTTGAGAAAACACCTAAGAAGAGCATCAAGCGTTATCTTTACAAAGACGTGGAGCTATAATTTACCGATATATGGACATGAAAGGCCGCACCGTTAAGGTGCGGCCTTTCATGTATTTACATATATAATAAGGTGTAAGCGGTGCAGGCGTGTATAAGCATGAGGCTGTAACGCATTGTCATTTTTCAGGTTAAAATCTCGTTAAGCATGAAATTTTTTTATGGCGTAAACTTTCTATCTAAATATTATTTTGTAATTTTGTAGCTGAATTATGAAAAGACCATGGCACTTGTAATTGTTTCTATTTTGCTGATAGGATACGTCCTTATCGCTACGGGATACGCAACCAACGTAAACCGGGCGGCGATAGCGATGTTTGTAGGTACGGCCGGGTGGGTGCTTTACATTTGCTATGGTACAGACTTCGTGATGGGGCAACATGCCGGAGAATACGCCGACTTCCTTTCAGGGGCGGCCTCTACAAGCTCGAATGTGAAGCATTACATCGCGGAAGATATTTTTATAAAATATGTAGGTAAGGCGGCTGAGATAGTTTTGTTCCTGCTTGCCACCATGACAATCGTCGAGATACTTAACAACAACGGCTGCTTTGACTTTTTGCAGGAGCTGATGAAGACGCGCAACAGCAAGAAGCTGCTTTGGATAATGTCGGTGATGACGTTTGTCATTTCAGCCAATCTTGACAACCTTACCACGACTACGATGATGCTTGTAATCATGCACAAGCTGTTGCCTAACCGCCGGCAACGTATGGTGTACGGGTGCGCAATCGTCTTGGCGGCCAACTGCGGAGGAGCGTTGACCGTGATAGGCGACCCCAACGGGCTTGTGCTTTGGAGCACGGGTGCCGTCACTGCAACCAATTTCTCTGCGTCACTCGCTTTGCCCTGCCTTATAGCCTGGTGGCTGCCTACGTATTGGCTTGGGCGTAGCCTGCCGGTACATACAGACCTGCAGGTGGCTACGATGCCTTATCGTGGCGATGACACGAACTTGAACAAGTGGCAGCGCGTGGTGATGCTGATACTCGGTATAGGCGGATTGTGGTTTATTCCGACATTCCATAATATTACGAAGCTTAGCCCGTTCCTCGGCGCGTTGTGCGTGCTTTCGTTCTTGTGGATTGTGAACGAGATATTCAACCGCAAGCTGATGAACGTGGACCAGATGATGCAGCGTCCCATTCCGCGTGCCTTGCAATATGGTATAATCCAGCTGATGCTTTTCGTCATGGGCATTATGCTTGCAATAGGCGCCGTCCGCGAGACAGGCATAATATCACACATCGCAGGCTTTTGCGACGCCAATATACACAATGTATGGATTATGGGTGTGGTTACTGGATGTGTCAGCAGTGTGCTTGACGCATTTGCGTCTTGCATGAGCTTCATCTCAATCTATCCTGTAATCGATGCGGAAACGTTTGCGCAGGCTGCCGATACTGCTTATATGTCATCGTTTGTGCAGAACGGGATATATTGGAAAATCATCGCTTTCTGTTCGGCCATGGGCGGTAATATTTTGCCTTTAGGCTCTGTCAGCGGCCTTGCGCTGATGAAGATGGAGCGTGTACACGTAGGATGGTATTTTAAGAATGTCGGCTTTGTGGCGATGATAAGCTGGCTGCTGGGTTTGGCTGCGATGTGGCTATTGTGTTGAATTTGGTAAAAAACAAATATATTATGGGAAGGATTAAGACAATAGGCATTATGACTTCGGGAGGTGATGCCCCCGGAATGAACGCTGCTATACGTGCGGTCACAAGAGCCGGTATTTGCAATGGTTTTAAAATCAAGGGTATTTACCGTGGCTATGACGGCTTGATTAACAATGAGATTGCTGATTTCACAACTGAAAATGTCAGTGGAATAATCATGTCGGGCGGTACAATATTGAAAACTGCGCGAAGTAAGGAGTTCACAACAGAAGAAGGGCGCCAGAAAGCATATGACAATATGGTTGCGAATGGGATTGACGCCTTGGTCGTGATTGGCGGCAACGGTTCGCTTACAGGTGCGATGCTGTTCGCACAGGAGCATGATGTCTGCTGCATAGGTCTGCCCGGTACCATTGACAACGACTTGTATGGCACGGACTCAACAATAGGATATGACACCACGCTCAATACCATTGTGGAGTGCGTCGACCGCATACGCGACACGGCGCAGAGCCATGAGCGTATTTTCTTTATAGAAGTAATGGGACGCGACGCAGGCTTCCTGGCGCAGAACAGCGCGATAGCTTCAGGCGCAGAGGCGGCGATAATACCGGAGGACTCTACCGATGTGGATCAGTTGGCACGCTTCATGGAGCGAGGAATAAGAAAGAGCAAGAAAAGCTGCATCGTGATAGTGTCGGAAAGTCCGAAGTGTGGTGCTTTGTATTATGCAGACCGCGTGCGTAACGAGTTCCCCGATTATGACGTTAGGGTGTCAATACTCGGCCATTTGCAGCGTGGTGGAAGGCCTACTGCCCACGACCGAATTCTTGCCAGCCGTACAGGAGTCGGTGCTATTGATGCAATAATGCAGGGACAGCGTAATGTCATGATAGGCGTTCGTAACAATGAGGTTGTTTACGTTCCGCTGAGTGAGGCTATACGCTCGGACAAACCGTTTGACAAGAAGCTGATAACAGTTCTTGACGAGTTGAGCATATAATGCTCTGTTGCTTAATTAAAGTGTTTTAAAATGTAGCCTTCGAAATGTAAATAAAAGTTTATTGCAGCAACATTTAAGCATTTTGTTTTGCGCGTAAGAAAACTATTTGCTATTTTTGCGTTTCGAAAGATATACTTAAAAAGTAATTTATATGGAACACACAAAAGGTCATATTTCCCAGATTATTGGCCCTGTCATTGACGTATATTTTGACACAAGCGGCGTTGACCCTGAGAAAGTATTACCTAAAATTTATGATGCGCTTGTAGTGAAGCGTCCTGATGGACGTGAGCTTGTCATCGAAGTGCAGCAGCACATCGGCGAAGATACTGTAAGATGTGTCGCAATGGACAATACTGACGGTTTGCAGCGCGGCCTTGAAGTTGTTTCTACCGGCCATCCTATATTGATGCCTGCTGGAGAACAAATCAAGGGACGAATGATGAATGTTATCGGACAGCCGATAGACGGAATGGAACCGTTGAGCATGGAAGGTGCTTATCCTATACATTGCGAGGCTCCGAAATTCGATGAATTGTCTACTCATAAAGAGATGCTTGCCACGGGTATTAAGGTCATTGACCTGTTGGAGCCTTATATGAAAGGTGGTAAGATTGGCTTGTTTGGCGGAGCCGGTGTTGGTAAGACAGTGCTTATCATGGAGCTTATCAACAACATTGCAAAAGGACATAACGGCTATTCTGTGTTTGCCGGAGTAGGCGAGCGAACACGTGAAGGCAACGACTTGATTCGAGATATGCTTGAATCCGGAGTCATACGATATGGAGAGAAATTCAGAAAGGCAATGGAGGAAGGCAAATGGGATTTGTCTTTGGTTGACCCCGAAGAACTTAAAAAGTCACAAGCTACGCTTGTTTACGGACAGATGAACGAACCGCCCGGTGCGCGTGCGTCTGTGGCATTGTCAGGACTTACCGTTGCGGAGGAGTTCCGTGACCATGGAGGTAAGGATGGCGAAGCCACGGATATAATGTTCTTTATCGATAACATATTCCGCTTCACACAGGCCGGTTCTGAAGTTTCGGCGTTGTTGGGACGTATGCCTTCAGCCGTAGGTTATCAGCCTACACTTGCAAGCGAGATGGGTACGATGCAGGAGCGCATCACATCAACAAAGAATGGCAGTATCACTTCCGTGCAGGCTGTATATGTGCCGGCGGACGACTTGACCGACCCTGCGCCTGCAACAACGTTTACCCATCTTGACGCAACCACGGAGTTGAGCCGAAAAATTGCAGAATTGGGTATTTATCCTGCTGTTGACCCGTTGGGCAGCACATCACGTATTCTTGACCCGCTTATTGTAGGTAAAGAGCATTATGAGTGTGCGCAGAGGGTTAAGGAGATACTCCAGCATTACAAGGAATTGCAGGATATTATTGCAATTCTGGGTATGGATGAGCTTTCTGACGAGGATAAGTTGACAGTGAACCGTGCCCGTAGGGTGCAGCGCTTCTTGTCACAACCGTTTACGGTGGCGGAACAGTTTACAGGTCTGCCCGGAGTAATGGTGCCTATAGAGGAAACTATAAGGGGATTTAACGCGATACTTGACGGTGAGGTGGATAATCTTCCGGAACAAGCATTCTTGAATGTTGGTACTATTGATGATGCGATAGCCAAAGGCAAGAAGCTTCTTGAAGCCGCCAAGGGTTGACAATAGAGAATTTACGGATATGAGCTTAAAACTGAAAATAGTCTCACCCGAGAAATTGGAGTTTGACGATTACGTTGACAGCGTAAAGGTGCCTGGCGTGATGGGTAACTTTGAAATACTTGACAATCATGCTCCGATAATATCTGTGCTTCAAAAAGGTATCGTTGAATATGCCACGAAAGATGGCAAGGAACAGTTAAACGTATCAGGCGGATTTGTCGAGGTACAAAAGAATGAGGTGTCATTGTGCGTTGAAAAAACACGATGAGCGTATTAACGATATCTCTGTCTGCATTGTTCTTTGTTATTTTGGGTACGGCTTATGTAAAGGGCTTGGGGTTTGTAAAGCGCCATGTTCCTGAACATATGGTGCATTTTTACCTTATAATGGCGACGATACGTATGCTTTTGGTCGCCACAATAGTGGTATTATATGTGCTTCTATCCGACAACAGGGACGATTCAATCGGATTTGCGGCAATGTTTCTTGGAATGTATGTCGTAATGATGGTTGTGACACTGATTTTAAAACATTAAAAGAATGAACCATTTGATACGGTTGCTATGTGTTGCTGCATTGATGTTGCAGGCTTTTGTTACTCCGGCAGTAGCAGCCGGAGGACAAGATGCCAATATAAAGGAAGTTGTGCTTGAGCACATAAAAGATTCCTATGATTGGCATGTAACTGATATTGGCGACAAGCCATTAGTTATACATTTGCCTGTAATCGTCAATAGTTCGACAGGATTTCATGTGTTCAGCAGCGCACAATTTGCAGAAGAGTGCGATGCTGAAGGTTATAGGCACGGTCCTTATAATCTGGCTATAGCAACAGAAGGCGACAATGCTGGTAAGATTGTTGAATTGGATGCGGCTGGCAACGAGACACGTCCTTTTGACATATCGATAACAAAGACGGTTGCCGTTATGTTCATTAACGTCATAATTCTGTTATGTTGCATACTGATACCTGCACGATGGTATCGCAACCGTAAGGCGAGCGACCCGGCTCCGAAAGGTTTTACCGGATTTATCGAGATGCTTGTGATGTATGTGATTGACGAGATAATAAAGCCTGGTGTGGGGAAAGGATATGAGAAGTATACGCCTTATCTGCTTACATGCTTCTTCTTCATTTTCACTTGCAACATAATGGGGTTGATGCCTTTTCCTCCTGGAGGAGGCAATGTGACAGGCAATATTGCGGTTACATTCTTCTTGGCCTTGTGTACGTTCGTTATAGTTCAGTTTAGCGGAAACAAGCATTATTGGAAAGATATTTTTTGGCCGGATGTCCCGACATGGCTCAAGGCTCCTGTTCCTGTTATTCCTGTAATTGAATTTGTAGGAATATTTACGAAGCCGTTTGCGCTGATGATTCGACTTTTTGCCAACATGATGGCAGGTCATGCGATAGCTTTGGCTATAACGTGCATAATATTCCTTGTGGCAAGCAAGGCGATAGCGGTGTTCTTGAGCATGACAGCCCTGAGTGTTATTATGAGCGTCTTCATGATGTGTCTTGAATGCTTGGTTTGCTTCATACAGGCTATGGTGTTCACAATGCTTAGTGCGGTGTTTATCGGATTGGCAAGAGTCGAGCCGGAACACGGCAAATAAAATAGTAAAATAGAAAAACTAATAATTAAAAATTTAATACTAACGATTATGATTTCATTATTATTAGCAGCAGAAGTTGCAAAGTTGGGTGCCGCTGTAGGCGCAGGTCTTGCAGCCATTGGCGCAGGTATCGGTATTGGTAAGATTGGCGGTCAAGCCATGGATGCTATGGCACGCCAGCCTGAAGTAATGAACAAGCTTTTTACAAACATGATTGTTGCGGCCGCCCTTATAGAGGGTGTGGCACTGTTTGCCGCAGTCATAGCATTCTTGTGTATTTAATAGATTTAGGATAAAACAGCTCCGTTATGGCTAATGCCAGTGGAGCTGTTCTATAATGACAGCGTATGGATTTATTAGTTCCGAGTACAGGTCTGCTTTTTTGGATGGCCATCACGTTTTTCGTGGTGCTGGGCATCTTTTGTAAGTTTGGACTGCCGGTAATCATAAAGATGGTTAATGACAGGAAAGCTTATATAGATGACAGCTTGCAGAAAGCGCATGAGGCTAATGAAAAGCTTGCCAATATACAAAGAGAAAGTGAATCCATCTTGCAGGAAGCCCGTGAGAAGCAGGCCTTGTTGTTGAAAGAAGCTGCCGCAACCCGTGATGCCATTGTTGAGAAAGCGCAAGGCAAGGCACGTGAAGAGGGTAGCCGACTCCTTTCTGAAGCTAAGGCGGAGATAGAGAACCAGCGGCGTACAGCCGTTAGTGGGATTCGGAAAGAAGTGGCAACGCTCAGCGTTGAGATAGCCGAGAAAATACTCCGTGAAAAACTTGGTAATGACAAGGCGCAGATGGATTTAATTGACCGTATGCTGGATGAGGTTTCTTCTGAAAAAAGATAATTGGTTATGGATTTAGGATTAATATCGGTAAGATATGCACGCGCCTTGCTGAAGGCAGGCACGGAGGCGAAGCTTGAGAACGATGTGTATAAGGAGATGCAGTCGTTGTCCGAGAGTTATGTCAATGTTCCAGAACTCAAGTTTACCATAGATAATCCGATGCTCTCGAAAGATGATAAGGAACAATTGTTTCTGACGGCGGTCGGAGGTAAGCCGTGTGAGCTTACCCGTACTTTCATTAAACTTGTTTTGAAGGAAGACCGTGAGAGCATGATGCAATTTATTGCGAATTCATACATCACGTTATACCGAAAGCAGAAAAATCTAATCCGTGCAAAACTTTTGACCGCTACTTCCGTTTCTTCTTCTACAGAGCAGAGGTTACGGAAGTTAGTGGAGGGTAAGACAAGTGGTACTGTTGAGTTTGAGACTGAAACAAATCCGGACATCATCGGTGGTTTCATATTGGAGTATGATACATACAGATTGGATTTGAGTGTCAAGTCAATGCTTAATTCCATCTTGTCACAGCTAAAATAACAAACGATTGTAATTTTTAATATGTCAGATAAAATTAAACCGAGCGAAGTATCACAGGTCCTTCTTGAACAGCTTAAGGGGATAAGCGGTAGTGCTAAGTTTGATGAAGTGGGCACGGTGTTGCAAGTAAGTGACGGCGTGGCTCGTATTTATGGACTGCGCAATGCCGAGGCTAACGAACTGCTTGAGTTTGAGAATGGCACAATGGCCATTGTCATGAACCTTGAGGAAGACAATGTCGGATGCGTGCTTTTGGGACCTACTTCCGGTATTAAGGAAGGAATGCATGTAAAGCGTACAAAGCGCATTGCAAGTATTAAGGTGAATGACAACATGCTTGGGCGAGTTATCAATCCCCTCGGTCAGGCAATTGATGGTAAGGGTGATATTGATTTGACCGATTCTTTTGAAATGCCGTTGGACCGTAAGGCACCGGGTGTTATCTACCGCCAGCCGGTTAAGGAGCCGCTTCAGACAGGTTTGAAAGCCGTTGACTCCATGATACCTATCGGCCGTGGACAGCGTGAGCTTATTATCGGTGACCGTCAGACCGGCAAAACAGCAATTGCAGTTGATACTATAATCAACCAAAAGAGTTTTTATGAGGCAGGCAAGCCTGTTTATTGCATATATGTGGCTATCGGCCAAAAGGCTTCAACCGTAGCGGCTCTGGTTGCCAATCTGAAGGAGCATGGGGCTATGCCTTATACGATAGTTGTTGCAGCAACCGCAGCAGACCCCGCCGCCATGCAGTATTACGCTCCATTTGCAGGCGCCGCCATTGGCGAGTATTTCAGGGATAGGGGATATTCAGCCCTTGTAGTATATGATGACTTGTCAAAACAAGCGGTAGCATACCGTGAGGTTTCGCTTATTCTTCGCCGCCCATCAGGTCGTGAGGCTTATCCTGGAGATGTGTTCTATCTGCACAGCCGCTTGCTTGAGCGTGCCGCAAGAATTAACGACCAAAAGGAAGTTGCCGAGCAGATGAACGATTTGCCAGAGTGCATGAAAGGTCACGTAAAGGGTGGAGGTTCACTTACGGCATTGCCTATTATCGAGACACAGGCTGGCGACGTTTCTGCATATATTCCTACGAATGTTATATCTATCACCGACGGACAGATTTATTTGGAGACAGACTTGTTCAATCAAGGCTTCCGTCCTGCCATCAATGTAGGTATTTCGGTCAGCCGTGTAGGAGGTTCGGCACAGATAAAGAGTATGAAGAAAGTGGCTGGAACGTTGAAGATAGACCAGGCGCAATATCGTGAGCTTGAGTCGTTTTCAAAGTTCTCTAGCGACATGGACGCTGTCACAGCCATGACCCTCGACCGTGGACGTAAGAACAACCAGCTTCTTATCCAGCCACAGTACAGCCCGATGCCGGTAGGCGAGCAGGTTGCAATACTTTATTGTGGAACGCATGGCCTTATGCATGATGTGCCGGTAGAGAAGGTGCGTGAATGCCAAGATACGTTCTTGGAGAAGATGCGTTCGGCTCATGCAGATGTAATCGACACACTTGCTGCCGGAAAAATTGGCGATGAGCAGACTAGCGTGATAGAATCTGTAATGGCCGATATTGCAGGCCAGTATAAAAACTGATTGATTTATGCCGTCACTTAAAGAGATAAAAAATAGGATATCGTCGGTAAACAGTACGCGGAAGATAACCAGTGCGATGAAGATGGTAGCTTCGTCGAAGCTGCATCATGCGCAGGTTATGATTGAGAACATGCTGCCATACGAGACGATGCTTGAGCATATACTTAAAAGCTTTCTTGCTTCAGAGGTGGATGCCACGACCGTTTACAGCATTGAGCGGCCTGTCAGGCGAGTTGCCTTGGTGGTCTATTCGTCTAACAGCAGCCTTTGTGGCGGTTTCAATGCCAATGTCATAAAGATGATGCAGCAAGTTGCTGACGAGTATCGTCATCTTGGCATGGAAAACATAGTGGTATATCCTGTGGGGCGTAAAGTGGCGGAAAAGGCGGCTAAACTTGGTTTTACTTGTGCCGGTGACTATTCGGCTATTGCCGACAAACCGTCGGTTACCCCGTGTATAGACTTGGCAGAAGACCTTGCAAGGCAGTTTGTTGACGGAGAGATTGACCGTGTCGAGATGGTATATCATCATTTCAAAAGTGCTGGTTCGCAGATACTTACGCGCAAGACATTCTTGCCAATCGACGTGAAAGGCGAGCTTGAGTTTGACGACGAGCGAGACCTCTCTTCAAACATTGCCACCCTCGAGGCTCAAGAATATCTGCGCAAGAAGAGTCAAAGGATGCCAGCAAGGGAGGCGGAAGAGGCCAAGCCGCTCAATGACAACTTCATTGTAGAGCCAGACATGAGCACTGTGCTTTCCATGTTGATACCAAAGTTGTCGCATTTGATGCTTTACACGGCTTTGCTTGACAGCCTGGCCAGTGAACACGCGGCGCGTATGGTAGCCATGCAGACCGCTACCGATAATGCCGACGAGCTGTTGCGTGAGCTCAACTTGCAGTACAACAAGAGCCGCCAGCAGGCAATCACCAATGAGCTGCTTGACATCGTTGGTGGTTCGGTGAACAACTGACGTATTCTATCATTGATAATGCAAACGGGAGGAAGCGCGGAAGCCGTCCTCCCGTTTTTATTTGTTTCTTTTTTCATGTAAACTTTGCGCTTCTGTTTTTGCTTGCTCACCTCTGTACTTTTGGCGTTTATATGATGGCATAAGGCGGTCTGGATGTGTGTAAAGATTGATTTGTTATAAAAACAGCCTGTTTGCTTACATGTTTTTTACGGCTTTCAATCAATTTATAATTTGCGGCATTTTGCAACGTGAAACACGGTCAAACGCAATGTGAAAGGCCGTGTATGGGAACGTAAAGAGCCATCATGATAATTTGTAACTATCGTAAGGAAAAGCCTTTTAGTGTATTTAACTCTTTTGCTTTGATAAAATTTGGTGTTTTGAATTATTTGATGTAATTTTGCAGCCGATTTAGTCCGCAAAGGCTTGAGCAAGTTATGGCAAATGCCATACGCCTTACGGAAAAAACCGTTTAATATATTATAAATGTACGCAATTGTAGAAATTAACGGTCAGCAGTTCAAGGCCGAGGCAGGCAAAAAGCTGTTCGTACACCACATGAAGAATGTGGAGGAAGGCCAGGCTGTTGAGTTCGACAAGGTACTGCTTGTCGACAAGGAAGGTTCAGTACAGGTAGGTGCTCCGACGGTAGACGGCGCCAAAGTAGTATGTGAGGTTGTGAATCCTCTTGTAAAGGGTGACAAGGTCATCGTGTTCAAGATGAAGCGCAGAAAGGATTACCGTAAGAAGAACGGCCACCGCGCTCAATTCACTGAGGTTAAAATCAAAGAAGTAATCGCTTAAACTTAGGAGGAACAAGGAAATGGCACATAAAAAAGGTGTAGGTAGTTCGAAGAACGGACGTGAATCGGCTTCTCAAAGATTAGGCGTTAAAATCTGGGGCGGCCAGAAGTGCATCGCCGGCAACATCATTGTTCGCCAGCGTGGTACCAAGCATAACCCTGGCAAGAACGTTGGTATTGGCAAAGACGACACGCTTTATGCGCTGGTTGACGGTGTGGTTAATTTCCACAAAGGTCGCCGTGACAAGAGCATTGTGTCGGTAATACCTGAAACCGAAGCTTAAAAAAAGAGTTTATATTTATTCCAAACAAACAACAAAAATCCCATTTCTCTTATGAGATTTGGGATTTTTGCCGTTTTTGTATGCCGGCTTATTGGAATATTTTGTAATTTTGCAGGCAATGTAGCTCAGACGTACATGTAATTTACAAGATGTCAGGAAGCGATGCTTGCCGGCAGAATGTAGCCTTGTATGTCTGTCCGTATTCTGTAAACTAAAAAATAAATATATGCTTACACTTAAACTTATCAGTGAAGAGACTGAACGGGTAATCAAGGGATTGGAGAAAAAACATTTTGCCGGTGCGAAGGAAGCTATTGACAGCGTATTGGCTCTTGACAAGACAAGGCGCCAGACGCAGCAGCAGCTTGACAAGAACTTGCAGGAAGGCAAGAAATTGGCTGCTGAAATTGGCCGTCTGATGAAGGAAAAGAAGAATGACGAAGCCAATGCCGTAAAAGAAAATGTATCCAAGTTGAAAGAAACAGCCAAAGAACTTGAACACGAATTGGCCGAGACACAGCGTAAGCTTACAGAGCTGTTGTGCACCATTCCGAATATTCCCAATGACGATGTGCCTGAGGGTAAGGACGCGTCAGACAATGTAGTGGTGAAAGAGGGTGGCGTGATACCAGAACTCCCGGCTGACGCTCTTTGCCACTGGGATTTGTGTAAGAAGTTCAATTTGATAAATTTCGACCTCGGTGTTAAAATCACCGGTGCCGGTTTCCCTGTATATATAGGCAAGATGGCACGTCTGCAAAGGGCGCTTGAAGCGTTTTTCCTTGACGAGGCGCGCAAGAGCGGGTATCTTGAAATACAGCCGCCTTATGTGGTGAATGAGGCATCCGGCTATGGTACAGGACAGCTGCCCGACAAGGAGGGGCAGATGTATCACTGCAATCTTGACAACCTCTACCTCATTCCTACGGCCGAAGTTCCTGTGACAAACATCTTCCGCGACGTAATACTTGACGAGAAGGACTTGCCCATAAAGTATTGCGCTTATTCGGCTTGTTTCCGCCGCGAGGCAGGCTCTTACGGCAAGGATGTGCGCGGACTGAACCGTCTGCACCAGTTTGACAAGGTGGAGATTGTGCGCATCGACAAGCCGGAGCATTCATACAGGTCGCTCGACGAGATGCTGGCACACGTGGAAGGCTTGTGCCAGAAGCTCGAGTTGCCTTACCACATACTTCGCCTTTGCGGTGGAGACATGAGTTTTACTTCTGCCATATGCTATGATTTTGAGGTTTACAGTGCCGCACAGAAGAAGTGGCTTGAGGTTTCGTCGGTAAGCAACTTTGAGAGTTACCAGGCCAACCGCTTGAAGTGCCGCTACCGTAACCCCGAGACTAAGAAGCCGGAACTGTGCCATACGCTTAACGGCTCGGCTCTTGCCCTGCCGCGCATCGTGGCTGCGATAATTGAAAACAACCAGACACCTGAAGGAATACGCGTGCCTAAGGTGCTTGTTCCTTATTGCGGTTTCGAGATGCTTGACGACAAGAATTTCTAATTGAGGTTGTGCGGTTGTAGGATTATGGGGTTATACAGACTTTATTTTGATATGTTCAAACCTTATAATCTTACAACCGTAATACCTTATAACCCCGTTATACTATGAACAAGATTATCCGAAAAAAGCAGTTTTCTGAGAAAGTTTTTCTTTTTGAGGTAGAGGCTCCTCTTATTGCAAAGAGCCGTAAGGCTGGCAATTTCGTCATTGTAAGGATAGGCGACAAGGGCGAGCGTATGCCTTTGACGATAGCAGATGCAGACCCGGAAAAGGGCACTATAACCATAGTCGTACAGGAAGTAGGCCTCTCTTCCACCAAACTGTGCCTTTTGAATGAAGGCGATTACATAACCGATGTTGTCGGTCCACTTGGAAATCCTACAAAAATAGAGAAGTATGGTACGGTGATATGCGCCGGTGGTGGAGTGGGGGTGGCTCCTATGCTGCCGATAGTCAAGGCGTTGAAGGGCGCAGGCAACCGTGTGCTTTCAGTCATTGCAGAGCGCAATAAAGACCTTATAATATTGGAAGACGAGGTGCGTGCAAGCAGTGACGAGCTTATAATAATGACAGATGACGGCTCTTATGGTGAAAAGGGAGTGGTTACTGTAGGTGTGGAAAAGCTTATCAAGCAGGAGCATGTAGACAAGGTATTTGCCATCGGGCCTCCTATAATGATGAAGTTCTGTTGCCTGCTCACGCAGAAATACAATATCCCGACCGACGTTTCGCTTAACACCATCATGGTTGACGGTACCGGCATGTGTGGTGCTTGTCGTCTTACCATAGGCGGAAAGACCAAGTTCGTCTGCATAGACGGCCCCGAGTTTGATGGTGCACTTGTCGACTGGGACGAGATGTTCAAACGCATGGGTACTTTCAAGCGTGCCGAACAAGAAGAGATGGAACACTTTGAGGAGCATCTTGGTACTGTTGACGTGGGTAACGCGAATGAAAGTCCGTGCGGTTTGACGGATGGAGAGGCGATGGATGTCACACCGACGGATGAACCGTTGAGCGTGCTGACCGACCGCAATGCGGAATGGCGCAAGGCTTTGCGTGCGTCGATGAAACCTAAGGAGCGCACTGCGATAGAGCGTGTGGTGATGCCTGAGCTTGCGCCTTCATACAGGATAACCACACGTTATGAGGAGGTCAACAAGGGACTGACTAAGGAAATGGCTCTCGTCGAGGCGAAGAGATGCCTTGATTGTGCAAAGCCCACGTGCGTTGAAGGATGCCCCGTGAATATTGATATTCCGTCATTCATCAAGAATATAGAGCGCGGACAGTTCCTTGCCGCTGCCAAAGTGTTGAAGAATACATCGGCACTGCCTGCCGTTTGCGGCCGTGTATGTCCGCAGGAAAAGCAGTGCGAAAGCCGTTGCATACACCTGAAGATGAACGAACCTGCCGTTGCAATAGGTTATCTTGAACGCTTTGCGGCTGATTATGAGCGTGAAAGCGGAAACATGTCTGTGCCCGAACTCGCGCCCTCAAACGGCATAAAGGTGGCTGTTGTCGGCTCCGGTCCTGCCGGATTGAGCTTTGCCGGCGACATGGCCAAGCGCGGTTATGATGTCTATGTATTTGAGGCGTTGCATGAAATCGGCGGTGTATTGAAGTATGGAATACCTGAATTCCGTCTACCTAACAAGATTGTCGATGTAGAGATTGACAACCTCCGCAAGATGGGTGTGCATTTCCAGACTGACTGCATCGTGGGCAAGACCATCAGCATAGACCAGCTTGAGCAGAGCGGCTTCAAGGGAATTTTTGTAGGTTCGGGTGCAGGTCTGCCAAACTTTATGAACATTCCGGGTGAGAACTTGATAAACGTTATGTCGTCAAACGAGTACCTTACCCGTGTAAACCTTATGGATGCTGCCAATCCGTTGACCGATACGCCGCTCAACATAGGCAAGAAGGTGCTTGTGGTTGGTGGCGGCAATACGGCTATGGACTCATGTCGCACGGCCAAACGCCTTGGTGCCGACGTAACAATCGTGTATCGCCGTTCGGAGGCGGAGATGCCGGCGCGTGTCGAGGAGGTGAAACATGCCAAGGAGGAAGGCATCAATTTCATGTGCCTGCACAATCCTATAGAATACATAGCCGACGAGAACGGTGCCGTGAAGCAGGCCGTATTGCAGGTTATGACGCTCGGAGAGCCTGACGCGTCAGGACGTAGAAGTCCTGTGCCGGTTGAGGGAAAGACCGTTACGGTGGATGCCGACCAGGTGATAGTTGCCATCGGCGTGTCGCCCAATCCGCTCGTTCCGAAGTCGATAAAGGATTTGGTGCTCGGGCGTAAGAACACGATTGTTGTCAATGAAGAAATGCAAAGTTCGCGTCCAGAAATCTTTGCCGGCGGCGACATCGTGCGCGGCGGTGCCACGGTTATTCTCGCCATGGGTGACGGAAGGCACGCTGCTGCAAGCATGGATAAACAACTGAAAGGCTGAATAGTGGGATGAACGGACTATATACCATCGTATTGCTCATACTAAGCAACGTCTTCATGACGCTTGCCTGGTATGGGCATTTAAAGTTACAGGCATCCGGCGCGTCGGCAAAATGGCCGCTGATAGGTGTCATTGCATTTTCTTGGGGTATCGCGTTTTTCGAGTATTGTTGCCAGGTACCGGCCAACAGGATAGGCTTTCAAGGCAATGGCGGACCGTTCTCGCTTATCCAGCTGAAGGTCATCCAGGAGTGTATCAGCCTTGGAGTGTTCGCCGTTATTGCAAACATACTTTTCCAAGGGCAGAACCTTCATTGGAATCATGTCCTTGCTTTCCTGTTGATTATTTGCGCCGTATATCTGGTGTTTATGAAATAACGGTGCCGTATTGAGGTGAAATACAGTCCCCAATGCCGATACTAAGCATAGAACAGAAACTTGAAAAGAGAATCGTAAGTCGTTTCAACAAAGCGATTTACGATTATCATTTGATTGAAGACGGCGACCGTTTGCTCGTTGGCTTATCCGGCGGAAAGGACTCTTTGTGCCTGCTTGAACTTTTGGCGGCGAGGCAAAAAATCAAGAGACCCGATTTTACCGTTGAGGCTTTGCACATAAGGATGGAGAATATAAAGTATGAGACGGACACGTCTTATCTTAGTGACTTTTGTGCAAGCCGTGGCGTAAGGCTTCATCTTGTAACTACCGGGTTTGATTCTTCAACTGACAACCGCAAGTCTCCCTGCTTCCTTTGTTCATGGAACAGGCGCAAGCAAATGTTTTTGAAGGCACAGGAACTTGGCTGCAACAAAATAGCTCTGGGGCACCACATGGACGACATCATACACACGGCTATGATGAACATCTTTTTCCAAGGCAGCTTTTCTACCATGCCGGTACGTCTGAAGATGCGGAAGATGCCGCTTACCATAATACGTCCACTTTGTCTTGAAGAGGAGCGCGATTTGCGTCAGTATTCCGTCAATAAAGAATATCGCAAGCAGGTGAAACTCTGTCCGTATGAGACGGATTCCCATCGTGCCGACATGAAGGAGCTTTTCGACAAAGTCGAGGCTATGAACGGCGAGGCCCGCTACTCCGTATGGAATGCGCTTGAAAAGGGCGGCAAGCTCATCGAGGATTGATTTTACCGCAGGCATATTCCCTCCTTGTCTTTTATTGTTTTACCAACGGCGGCTTTTGATGATGTCAAAGGCCGTCTTTGGCACTGCTAAATGCCGTCTTTGGCAATGTGAAAGACGGCATTTGGTAAAGCCACTGATTATCAACGGTTTACGCAACAGCCTTGGATGGCGGACAAAACAACCGTCCGAACGACCAGTAAGAGCCGTCCAAACGAGCGGTTTAGGCCGTCCAAACGACCAGTTTGGACGGCTCTAACTGCGGCGTTGCACTGCATATGCCTTACTGCTCTTTTGTGCATGGCCTGAAAAACTTGCACCGTATGTACTTTATAATGGCAAAAAATGTGTAAGTTTGCACCGTTAACAACATCACGTATAAATGATGAAAGTAAATCTGGAGACATTCGACGAGCTGAAAACGCCGTGTTATGTGCTTGAAGAGAAGCTGTTGCGGCGCAATCTTGTATTGATAAAACGCGTGGCCGACGAGGCGCAGGTAGAGATAATTCTGGCTTTCAAGGCGTTCGCCTTGTGGAAGACTTTTCCAATATTCCGCGAGTATATCAACGCCACGACGGCCAGCTCTCTGTACGAGGCGAGGCTCGCCTGCGAGGAGTTTGGCAGCAAGGCGCATACGTTTTCGCCTGCATACACTGATTATGAGATAGACGAAATGGCAAGGTGTTCAAGCCATCTTACGTTCAACTCGCTCTCCCAATACACCCGTCTGCACGACCGCGCCATGCGCGCCAACGGCTCGTTGAGCATAGGGTTGCGCATCAACCCTGAATATTCAGAGGTCGGCACTGCTCTTTACAACCCATGCGCGCCCGGCACGCGCTTCGGTGTTACGGCGGACAAGTTGCCAGAACGCCTGCCCGGCGGCATCGACGGCTTCCATTGCCATTGCCATTGCGAGAGCGGGTCGGATGTTTTCGTGAGGACGCTGGAGCATATAGAGGGCAAGTTCTCGCGCTGGTTCGGCCAGATAAAGTGGATGAATTTCGGCGGCGGGCACCTCATGACGCGCCGCGATTATGACATTCCCTTGTT
This sequence comes from uncultured Prevotella sp., assembly GCA_905196835.1. Classification (GTDB taxonomy): domain Bacteria; phylum Bacteroidota; class Bacteroidia; order Bacteroidales; family Bacteroidaceae; genus Prevotella; species Prevotella stercoripullorum. Next base: position 89,948 of record CAJJWN010000004.1, read on the forward strand.
GGTGAAGACGTTAAATGATTTCCGTGCGAGGTATCCACATCTGTCCGTCATACTCGAACCTGGCAGCGCGTTCGCCTGGCAGACCGGCCCGTTGGTAAGCCAAGTGGTTGACATTGTGGAAGACCACGGCATACGCACGGCCATACTCAACGTCAGCTTTACGTGCCATATGCCCGATTGTCTGGAAATGCCTTACATGCCGGCGGTGCGCGGCGCAGAGACGATTGAGGACGCCTTGGAGGCCGACATACGCTCTGCCAACGTCTACCGGCTTGGCGGCAACAGCTGTCTTTCGGGCGACTTCATGGGCTACTGGCGTTTTCCCAATGGCCTGAATGTCGGAGACAATGTGATATTCGAGGACATGCTGCACTATACAACGGTGAAGACCAACATGTTCAACGGCGTCACCCATCCCTCCATAGCCTTGGCCCGCGAGGACGGAACGCTCGAAATGCTCCGCGTGTTCGGCTATGAAGACTATCGCGGCCGTATGGACTGAATGTTTTTTCGGTGATATTATTTGTTGTTTGCATTTGTATATTATTAATGTATATATGCAATAAGCTATGCTGAGATGAGGCAATAAGTATGGAAAACCAAGTTTTTTTAGCTTGTTGGAGAAAAAAAACGGCAAAAGTTTTGCAGGTTTCAGAAAAAGCCGTATCTTTGCACCGCATTTAGAGAAATGCTCCTTTGAAAAGGAACAGGCGGCAATAGCTCAGTTGGTAGAGCGCGACCTTGCCAAGGTCGAGGTCGCGGGTCCGAGTCCCGTTTGCCGCTCAATATTCTGAATAAACCAAGTTATCGGGAAGGCATCCCGTTTTAAGCCCAAGTGGCGGAATTGGTAGACGCGCACGTTTCAGGTGCGTGTGCCTCACGGCGTGCAGGTTCGAGTCCTGTTTTGGGCACGATTTATTCAGAATATATTTTTATGTTGGAGAGGTGGCGGAATTGGTAGACGCGCTACTTTGAGGGGGTAGTGAAAATTGTTTCGTGGGAGTTCGAGTCTCCTCCTCTTCACATATTTGTTTTAATATTTTCAGGCGGCAATAGCTCAGTTGGTAGAGCGCGACCTTGCCAAGGTCGAGGTCGCGGGTCCGAGTCCCGTTTGCCGCTCTTCTTAAAACGAAAAATACAATCATGAACTTATATTTGAGATATTTCGACAAGGAGACATTGGTTACCAATGTTGATGATGCCATTGCCTTTTTGTATTCGATAGCAGAGATAGGTATGAACCCCGATTTGGAGCGTGACGTAAGGGACTATGTAGCCAGCAGCGTCTATTATCCCAAGCGTTACAAAATCCGTCCGAGGGTGTATTTCATTATAATAAAGACCGAGGCTGGCACAATGCTTGACTTCAAGCAGAAGAAGGCTTTACGTTCGAACTTGCATCCGGGTGACCAACGTGACGACATAACACCTGTATTGGCTAAGTTGACGGAAGAAAGGCCTGGGTGGTATGAAGGCACGCTCGACTTCAAGAGGGTGGTGCTCGTGCCCGTTACTGGCAAGCATGAATACCGTGACACGCATTTCGTGGTGAACTGCAAGGCCATGTCAGGACTTGATTGCTATAACCGTATGGTGGAGCATTTGCGCGGACGTGTTGACAGCCGTAGCCAGTTCCCTTCGGCTAAAGGTAAGAATTTCCATTTCAAGTATTTGGGAATGTGGAAATAAATTTGTTTCCCGTCAGTGTATAACCAGGTCAATCTCAGAAGTACATGAATAAGGTAATGCTTATAGGGAATGTGGGCAAGGAGCCTGTTGTGCGATATTATGACCACGACCAGGCTGTTGCGACTTTTCCATTGGCCACAACTGAACGTGGTTATACGTTGCAGAATGGTACACAGGTGCCTGACAGGACAGATTGGCACAACATTGTGTTATACCGTGGACTGGCTAAGGTTGTAGAGAAATATGTGCACAAGGGTGACAAACTTTATGTTGAAGGACGCATACATTATCGTACTTATGACGACCAAAAGGGCATAAGGCATTATGTGACCGAAGTGTATGCCGACAACATGGAATTGCTTTCGCCGAAGTCCGTACGTAGTGCAGATACAGGACAGGACATTCAGTCTGTAAATCAGGAAAGAACAGACAACACACCGTTTTGAGAAGCGGTGCGTTTGTTTATTATATAAATGTATGAGCTATGCCGTTGAAGTCAGTTGAAAACATTGCCCCGGATGTGTATTTGGGAATGTGGAACATTACTGAAAGTGTAGATGGTTTCTTGCTTTGCTGCGGTAATGCTGCGGTCTTGGAGACTCTTATTGCTGGTTACACATCTGAACAACGCCGCCGTGAGGTGTTGGCGGTGCGCATGTTATTGGATGAAATGATAGGAACTGATGTTGCTTTGAGGCACGAGGAGTCCGGCCGTCCAATTCTTTCCAATGGAATGAATGTAGGCATAAGCCATACAAAAGGTTTTGCATCAGTAATTGTTTCGCCTGGCCGTAAGGTTGCGGTAGATGTTGAATATATGAGCGAGAGGGTCAGGAAGGTGGCTGCAAAAATGCTGCGCACAGATGAAAGTGCCGATACTTTGCTTGGACTCTTATTGCATTGGTGTGCCAAGGAGACTTTGTATAAACTCTATTCAGACGAGCGTCTGGCATTGAAAGACATGCAGGTGCTGTCTGTTGAAGGTGACAATACAAGGGGAATAGTAAAAGCAAAAAACGTCAAACGTAGCGAAACGTTAGACGTTTTTTATCGTGTATTTGACAATAAGGTGCTTACTTACGCTATTCTTTAGCTTTGTTGCTTTTTCTTTTGGGCTTTCCTTTTCCCTTGAATTTCCCGTTTCGCCTTCCGCCGTTCCTACGTTCTTTCCTTGGCTCGGACGCTTTGTATTCGGGAGCCTTGCCTAAGCCTTTGGGCAGCGGCAGCTTTTCAACCTCTTTGCCGAGAAACTTCTCTATCTGCATGAACATCGATATTTCCTTGCCACGGACAAGGGTAACGGCTACACCGTCGTGGTCGGCGCGTGCCGTTCGTCCAATTCGGTGTACGTAATCTTCACAATCGTGGGGTACGTCATAGTTTACCACCATTGAGATGTCGTCGATGTCAATGCCTCGTGCTACAATGTCAGTGGCGACAAGTACGTCGATTTGTCCGCTCTTGAAAAGATACATAACCTCGTCGCGCTGGCTTTGCATCAGGTCGGAGTGCATTTCGCCGCTATTGATTTTTACCGACTTGAGGTATTTGTTGATTTCCTTTACTTTTTGTTTTGAGCTTGAGAATACGATGACACGTTTTTGTCCGTATGTCTTGAAAATGTCACGCAGCACACCGTTCTTCTGGTTCTCATGGCAAACGCAGGCAAGTTGCTTGATTTTTTCCGCCGGTTTGCTTACTGCGAGCTTTATTACGGCCGGTGACTTTAAGATAGTATGGGCGAGTTCTTCTATCTTTTGGGGCATCGTAGCCGAGAACATTATAGTCTGGCAGTTGTTGGGCAACAGCTTGGCAATGGAGAGTATGTCTTCATGAAAACCCATGTCAAGCATACGGTCGGCTTCATCGAGAACAAAGAATGAAACCTTGCTCAAATCAACATTGCCCATTGTTATATGGCTTATCAGCCTGCCTGGGGTGGCGATGATGACGTCCGCGCCCATCTTCATGCTCTTGTATTCCTGGTCGTAACGGCTTCCGTCATTACCTCCGTAAACTGCAACGCTGCTTACAGATGGCATATAGTATGAAAATCCCTGCATGGCCTGGTCTATCTGTTGAGCCAATTCGCGTGTGGGACTCATTATTACGCAGTTGATTGATTCTTCGGGAAAGTTCTCTTCGTCAAGCATACTAAGTATCGGAAGCAGGTAAGCCGCTGTTTTACCAGTACCCGTCTGCGCTATGCCGAGGACATCCTTACCGTCCAAAATCTCTGGTATACACTTTTCTTGGATGGGTGTACACGATGCCCAACCCATATCATCGATTGCGTCAAGAGTGTTGTCGCTCAAATCTAAGTCGTAAAAATCCATGATGAATATTAATTTGGTGCTTTACGGTAGCAGAAATATGCCACGATTGTGAAAATTATATTAGGAATCCATGCTGCCAGCATTGGCGGCGTATCTGCATTGATTGCGAATGTTGACGACACCGTCTGCAACATGATGTATGTAAAACTTAATGCAAGTCCGATACCGAGATACAGACCCATTCCTCCTTTGCGTTTCCTTGAAGATAATGCAAGTCCGATTGTAGTCAGGATGAATGATGCGAAGGAAGTAGCTATGCGCTTGTGGAACTCAACTTCATACTGTACCACATTGCCCGACCCACGGTCTATCTGTTTGCTTATGTAATCACGGAGTTGCGGACTGGTGAACGTCTCTTGTTGGCCTTTAGAGAATACAAGGTCTGCCGGCTCCATCATAATAGTAGTGTCTTTGACTGAGCCGCTGGTGATAGTTTCGCGCATACCTTTGAGTTGTCTTATGCGCCAGTTGCGTGCCTTCCAGTGATATTTTGAGTCAGAAATGGTGTCGTATTGTATTTCTGATGCGGTCATGTGGCTCACCAGTTTTTTGTCCTCGAATTTGTCGAGACAGAAGCCATAGCCTTTTTTCAGGTTGTTGTCATAATGCTGAATGTATGCTATTACGCCTTTTCCTACTTGTAGTTGCACGTTTTCGGCCGACGTGTTTTTCTTTTTGTTTTTGTATATCGTCTCAAAATTCTGCCTTATTATTGTGCCTTTGGGTATGACGTATGCGCCAAGAAAGAATGTCATGACAGAAATCAACGCTGCTGAAATCATATAAGGACGCATAAGCCTCTTGAAGCTTACACCGGCGGCAAGCATTGATATTATCTCTGAATTTCCTGCAAGTTTCGATGTGAAGAATATTACGGCAATGAAGACGAACAACGGACTGAACAGGTTGGCGAAGTAAGGCACGAAGTTCATGTAATAGTCTACCACGATAGCCCTTAATGGTGCGTGGTATTGAGTGAACTTTGCAAGGTTCTCGTTTATGTCGAAAACTATTGAAATGGAGATAATCAGCGCAATTGAGTAGAAATAAGTGCCGATGAATTTCTTGATTATGTACCAGTCCAACACTTTCAGATATCTGGACGGGTTTAGGAAACCCAGCTTCTTTCCAAGCCATGCGAACGATATGAAAAGCCAATTGAGATGGCTTTTCGTCCACCTCGTACACTTCAATATCCTTCTGAATTTCCTGATATTCTTAGTCTTCATGTCATTGTGTTAAATCCGTTGCCCCAGTTGGTCGATTACTGAAGATTTCCATCTTACGAAGTCGCCTGCCTCTATGTGTCTGCGTGCGTCTTGCACAAGTCGCAGGTAAAAGGCGAGGTTGTGTATACTCGCTATCTGCATTGCAAGTAACTCTTGCGCCTTGAAAAGATGGTGCAGGTATGCTTTTGAATATGTTTTGTCAACGTTGCAGCCGTCAGGGTCGATGGGAGAAAAGTCTTTTTCCCACTTCTTGTTGCGCATGTTCATAGTACCGTTGTATGTGAACAGCATTGCGTTACGCCCGTTTCTTGTCGGCATTACGCAGTCGAACATGTCAACTCCGCGTTCAATGGCCTCCAGGATGTTCTGCGGCGTACCGACTCCCATCAGGTAACGGGGTTTGTCTTTGGGCAGAATTTCGTTGACTACTTCAATCATTTCATACATCACTTCCGTAGGTTCTCCCACGGCAAGACCGCCGATGGCGTTGCCTTCAGCCCCCTTGTCGGCTACGAACTTTGCCGCGTCGCGCCTCAAGTCTTTGAAAGTGCAGCCCTGCACGATAGGGAATAGTGCCTGGTCATATCCGTAAAGAGGCTCGGTTTCGTTAAACCGTTTGATGCAACGGTCGAGCCAGCGTTGTGTGAGCATCAGGCTTTTCTTGGCGTACTGGTAATCACTTTGCCCGGGAGGGCATTCGTCGAAAGCCATGATTATGTCCGCACCTATGGTTCTTTCGGTGTCCATCACGTTTTCCGGAGTGAAGAAATGCTTGCTGCCGTCGATGTGCGAACGGAACTCGCAACCTTCTTCCTTCAACTTCCTGATGCCTGTCAGCGAGAACACTTGGAAGCCACCGCTGTCGGTCAGGATGGGCCTGTCCCAGGTGTTGAACTTGTGCAGTCCTCCGGCGGCTTTCAGTACGTCAAGCCCCGGGCGCAGGTACAGGTGGTAAGTATTGCCCAATATTATCTGGGCTTTTACCTGTTGGCGCAGTTCGCTGAAATGAACGCCCTTCACGCTGCCGCATGTGCCTACGGGCATGAATATCGGAGTCTCGATTTGTCCGTGCGCAGTCGTGATTAGTCCCGTGCGTGCGTCGCTGGCGTTGTCTGTATGTTGTAGTTCGAAAAACATTCCTTTAATCCTCAATGCTGAACGTGACTGGGTTCTTTACTTTCTCGTCCGTAAGGGCGAAATCCCATACCTCCTGTATGTTTTCTACATAGTGGAAGTTTACGCCGCTGATGTATTCCTCGGATATTTCCTCTATGTCTTTCCTATTATCTTTGCACATTACTATTTCGGTAATGCCCGCACGCTTTGCAGCAAGTATTTTCTCTTTGATGCCGCCTACGGGAAGCACCTTGCCGCGCAGCGTTATTTCGCCGGTCATTGCCGTTTTGGCGCGCACCTTGCGCTGTGTCAGAGCCGACGCAATCGATGTGGCAATGGTAATGCCGGCTGACGGACCGTCCTTAGGCGTTGCGCCTTCGGGCACGTGGATGTGTATGTTCCAATGGTCGAAGATGCGGTAGTCAATGCCAAGGGTGTCAGCATGAGCCTTGACATATTCAAGCGCAAGCACGGCCGACTCTTTCATCACGTCGCCTAGATTGCCTGTAAGCGTAAGCTTCGAGCCCTTGCCCTTGCTAAGGCTTGTCTCGATGAACAGGATTTCTCCGCCTACGCTTGTCCATGCAAGGCCGGTAACCACGCCGGCGTACTCGTTGCCTTGGTATATGTCGCGGTAGAAAGGCGGATTGCCAAGCAGCTCTTTTATCTCCTCTGGAGTTATCTTATAGTAAGGCAATACGCCATCTTTCGCTTTTAGGAAAGCCAGCTTCCGCAAAGCCTTGTTAATCTGTTTTTCCAACTGGCGCACGCCGCTTTCGCGCGTGTATTGCTCAATGATTTTCTCTATGGTCTGCTTGGTGAACATCAGCTTTTTCTCGTCAGCCAGTCCTGTGTTCTCCTTTTCTTTCGGTATGAGGTGGCGTTTGGCTATCTCTACCTTCTCCTCCGTTATGTAGCCGCTCACCTCTATCAGCTCCATGCGGTCGAGTAGTGGGCGCGGAATGGTGTTAAGGTCGTTGGCGGTGGCTATGAAGAGAACCTTCGACAGGTCGTAGTCTACGTCAAGGTAGTTGTCGTGGAAAGCGAAGTTCTGCTCCGGGTCAAGCACCTCGAGCAGTGCCGATGCTGGGTCGCCGTTTATTGTGTTCTGCGTAACCTTGTCGATTTCGTCGAGGATGAACACTGGGTTTGACGAGCCTGCTTTCTGTATGCTCTTTATTATGCGGCCGGGCATTGCGCCGATGTATGTACGGCGGTGCCCGCGTATTTCAGCCTCGTCGTGTACTCCGCCGAGCGAGATGCGTGCGTATTTGCGCTTCATGGCGGCTGCTATGCTTTTACCGAGGCTCGTTTTGCCCACTCCCGGAGGACCGTACAGGCACACTATGGGTGACTTCAAGTCCTTTCTAAGGCTCAATACGGCCATGTATTCCAGTATGCGCTCCTTTACCTTCTTCATGCCGTAGTGGTCTTTGTCGAGCACCTTCTCGGCACGTTTCAGGTTGAGGTCGTCAGTAGTGTAGCTTTCCCATGGCAGGTTTACCAGCGTTTGCAGGTAAGTCAGTTGTACGCTGAACTCCGGGCTTTGCGGGTTGAGTATGTCGAGCTTGTCAAGTTCCTTGTTGAATGTGGCCTCGATGTCCTCCGGCCACTTCTTCTTCTTGGCCGCTTCCATCAGTTCTTTGCGCTCGGGGTAGCTGTCGCCGCCCGTCAGTTCTTCCTTGATATTCTTTATCTGCTGTTGCAGGAAGTATTCGCGTTGCTGCTCGTCTATGTCCTCGCGCGTCTTTGTGCGTATGTCATGCTTCAGTTCAAGCAGCTGCATTTCGCGGTGCAAGATTTTCAACAACTTGAACAGTCGGCTCTTCAGCGAGTTCGTCTTCAGCAGCTTCACCTTTTCCGCAGAGTCAAACGGCAGGCTCGTACATACGAAGTTGAGCAGTATTATGGCGTTGTTGATGTTCTGGAGGGCAAACTGCGCCTCGTCAGGTATCTCGTCGTTCTTCTTTACATAGTCTATGGTTACGTTGCGCAAGTCTTCTATGGCAGCCATGAACTCCTTGTCCTTCTCGTCAGGAAATGTCTCCGGCGCAACCTCTACCGTGCCTTTCAGGAAAGGCGCGGTGCTGTTCAGGCCGGTGAGCTTGCAGCGTCCCATGCCTTGCAGTATTACGGTAACGTTGCCGGTTTGTCCCGGCATTTCGAGCACGCGTATAATCTTTGCGTGCACTCCGTATTCGTATAGCTGTTCTTTCTTTACAGGATTGTCCTCTTCCTGGTTCTTCTGACAGAACACGGCAAACGCCTGGTCGGGCGTCTCCTTCAGGTAGTTAATAAGGCTAAGGCTCGTTGCGCGCCCTATGAGTACGGGCGACACCACGCCCGGAAACAGTACGAGGTTGCGCGTGGCAAGTATCGGCAGTTCGCCGTCTTTGTCGCCTTCAAACAGTCTTGTTATGTCGCCCTCGTAGTCGGCTATCATTGAAAAAGCGTTGTTCACGTCTCTATTCATAACTTGTTTAATTACTTTCCCAAAGTACATATTGGGGTGCAAAGTTACTCATTTTAATCGACATAACGCTTCTGCGTGATTATAATTTGCTTTAAATAATGTTGTTCAATTTGTTTTTCTGTCAAGGCTGAGACAGGTTGAATTGTTTAATTTTTAATTTAGTTGAATCCCTTGATTATTTGTCTTTTAGGCTTATCATGCTTAATGCTTTTTAACCTATTGAATCTCTCTCTTAGTTCTCTTTGAGTTGAAAAGAAAAAAGAGAGATAAGCTCGAAGCATATCTTCATAATCCCCGTTTAATTCTTGGAAGTTCAATGCATGTTTACAGTGAACTCCTATTAGGTTGTTCTCCTTGTCAACCGTGTAAACAGTGGTAATACAATGATATAAATTGTATTCGTTTATCGCTTCTTTTAGAATAGGAACATCTTTATCATTCAAATCAAGTGTTGTCCACCAATTGCAATATATTCTGACAATAGGGCTACTATCTACATAAATAATGAAATCTTGGTCTTGAAAATTGAAGATTATCACATCATACCCGTTTTTCTCGCTTTCTTCAGGATTACAGTTCATCTCCTTTAAAGTTTGGATAATCCTTTCTTTTGTTTCTAATTTGTTCAGGTTCTCTTTACCCCGAATAATTCTAAGCATGAAGTCAATCAATGGTTTTACAGCCAAGAAGTATAAGGCAGCAAGTCCTCCAAGCCCTAAAACCAAGATGGCAAAAGTTCCTTCGCTCATAGCTCATTATTATATTTTAAAGTCATTGAATTTTCGCATATAGCATCACTGTTTGCATACATTTCTCTATTGATAGCCATCCCTTTTCCCACCACCAAAAATCGCACCAATGCATGACATTACGGTAGTCGCCCACCACCATACGTTGTAAGCGTCGGTATAATAGTTTGCTTTGTACAGAGCATCGCCAAACCAGCTCCTGATGAGGTTGGGGACAAAGAACAATCCATGCCAAATGCCGGAATACCATGTGTAAGTTTTTTCAGGGTTAATGTCGCACAGCAGCCATCCGACGAGGCATGATACGGCAATATAGATACATATTCTTGTCAAGCAGCATCCCATAGTCTTATTCTTTTTCTTTTTTCGTGAAAGTTAAAACCAAAAGCAATATCGCAACAGCCACATCAACGATGTTCCATATCGCCCGGCCTAACGCAATCTTTATGAACGGTTGGAAAAGCAATGCCAATGCGCCGAATGTAACTGCAAGTTCTTTTTTGTTTTCCGCATAATAGTTGAATGCCGTAACTGCAAAAACTACCATTGCTGCCCAACGGACGAGCATATAATACCCGTATGGCATTGGCGCAAGGCATAAAAGCAGCGTTGCTGCAAGAATAATTTGTAAATATTTCATGTTTTATTTCAAAATTGCAATCAAAAATATAATAATATAAATTAATAATGATAGGAAAACGACATTTATGTTTTTTAATTTAAATAGATGTTTTTGTTCTTTATTAAATCCATTCTTTATTAGTGAAATATCATATTCTAACTTTTTGTCAGAAAATTTGTATTCGTTAAAATTTCCAGATTGGATGTATTGGGAAAATTCATAGTCATAGCGAGGACGAAGTATTGTTGAGCTTAAAATCAAATATGCTTCTTGAATATTTGATTTTGATTTTACTGAATTCATTGATAATGCTTTATAATATGCCAACTCTATTTCTTTTGTTGTGGCATCTTTGTTTATGTCTAAGATTAAATAATAATCTTTGAAACTTGTGCTATTGTTAGACGTGGTTTTATTGTTAGTTATCCATGAATACAAAATTCTAATTTCACAATTCAGAATGAAAATAAGGCATATGGGTATAATATATATAAATACAAATGTACCACCAGGTAACGCCGTTAAATAAAAGGGGTAACCAATGAAAACTACAAATAATTTCTTCTCGGAATTAGTGGCTTTCCTTTTATCCATATAAAGTTTAATCCAATGTGGAATTATGTAGTCAAAAGAAAAATCTTGCTTACATTTTGAACGCATATATAGCATTAACAAAGATGAGATGATAATGCTCATTATATCATAACCTATATATGTTTCTTCAACATTGGCATAATGCCCGGTGTATAGCAAATGCCATTGTATGGTGATAAGTATTGTGCTTATCATCATTATGGCGGAAAGAATGCGGAGCATTATTAATGCAGGCTTATTCTTTATTATATTTTTGGGGATGATGTTTGTAATTATAATAATTATAAATGCAATAAATATGAGAAAAAAATATGGTAAATTTACTTTTGCTTCTACCATCCACTTGTATTTTAGCGGACTGTAAATTGTGAAATTATTGAGAATATCATTTGTAATTTTTGTAGCGTCATTCCATTCTGAACAAGTTTCTAAAAAATAAATTTTTTCTTTTGCATAGAAAATGGTTCTAATTGTATCAATACTATGTTTTTTGTCTTTATTTACTTTATAGGAAATTGCTTTAATATTTTTATTTGGATGCTTCCAATAAAAGTTTGGTTCAAAAATCCAATAATCAAAATTTGATATATGTTGCTTGAAATCTGAAATAAATTTAGATGATTTGAGCTCATCACTATCAAATGATCCATATTTGTTATTGCTCTCTAATATATATAAAGATGAACTATATTTATAATCATGATATACCGTTTTATAATATGTATATGGCTTTTTCCTTATATAAGACTCATACTTATGGTTAATGAAGTTATAATAATAGTCTTTGACCGTTCGATATTCTGTACGATATTTTACTGTCTCATAAACATTTGAACCAGCTTTTGTATAATAATATATTATATTTGCTTGGGGAATTTCACTTGGAAGGTTGTTTATGATGTTAGTATTTGTATTATTGAAAAAAAGTGAGTTTGGATTAACATATATACCTTCGTTTGTATGTAAAATAGTAGGGATGTCTAATTTTTTTACATCCTTCTTTCTCCATTTTGTATTGTTTCCGGTACCGATAAATACGGTGATAAAAAAAGCAATGAATAGTGTTATAAAAATATTAGATCTAAAAAAATTTTTTATGTCCATGTCTTTTCTTTATATAATGGTAGATTAAATTGATGTTATATATGCACTTGTTATTTTATTGTTCCCTCTTTTTTAGTAGCATGAAAGTTGTTCTTAAAAAAAGTACGTGATTTTGATTAGGTTTTCCTTTGTGTTTTTTGGCTCATAATTATTTAGTAATTAATTGTTTATAGCAGGTATACTGATAAATAAAGCGTGGGAGTTCTTACTGTTCGCCCGTCCACGCTTCGAGGCCTTCGCATTGCCCGGTATAGTAGAACGAGCAACGCAGAGACCCCACGCCGGATATGTTTACACCAATATGCTTCACGCCGGAAAGGCGTGAAGGTATGATATGGAGTGAATACATACCACGTAGGACATCTACTGTTGCCTTGTTCTTGACTATACCTGAAAGTTGCGAAGTTTCGAAGCATCAAGACAAAGCGTTTAGTAAACGCCTTTTTCATATATAGCCGCCGTCTGTGCGTTAGGTTTTGCAAACCTCTGCTTGGATAGCGACACGGCAAATATACTGACTTTCGGCAACACTTGCAAGGTTTTGCATGAAAAGTTGCATGGCGTTCAGCTTTTTGCCGGATATGAAACAGGCAACAGCAGATTTTTATCTCGTATATTATGTGTTGTGATGGTTTTATTCATAATTGTTTGGTTTATTTTGTTCGTGTGGCAAAGATATATTATTTGTTTCAACGGTCAAAGCAATAATCTTCCGCAAGCCTTGCGAAACGTAATATTTTGCCGAATGGACGGATTTCATTATTTTTGCAAGCACAAACGGATTCTTCATTTTTCACTTTTAATTTTTCATTTAGCTTATGTCAAGCGGTTTTACATTCAAGCGTTTCACGGTAAACCACGGCAAGTGCGCCATGAAGGTGGGCACTGACGGCGTGCTCTTAGGGGCTTGGGCGCGTGGCGGCCGGCGTGTGTTGGACGTGGGCACGGGCTCGGGGCTGGTAGCGCTGATGATGGCGCAGAGGTTCGAGGAGGCCGAGGTGACGGCCATCGACATTGAGCCGGGGGCGTGCCTCCAGGCTCGTGAGAATGTTGCGGCGTCGCCGTTTGCTGGCAGGATAAGCGTTGTTGAGATGGCGTTGCAGTCGTTTCAGGGCGGCGAGTACGATGCAATTGTGTGCAATCCGCCGTTTTACGCCGGGACGCTTGCGAGCAAAATGGCGGCGAGGACTATGGCGCGCAGTGCGGAGAAGCTGCCTTTTGCCGACTTGTTTCGCCATGTGGCGCGGCTGCTGGCCGACGATGGCGAGTTTTCTGTAGTCATTCCTTCAGCCTTGCGCGGCGAGTTTGACGCCGAGGCGGCCTTCTCCGGGATGTTTCCATGCCGTGTATGCACGGTTAAGACCGTGCCACACAAGGCGGCGAGTCGCTGCCTGCTGGCTTACGGCAAGCGTCCAGTTGGTAAGGTGGAGGAGGCGGATGAGTGCCTGAACAATGCCGACATGACGCGCTCCGAATGGTATGCAGGGCTTACGGGAGAGTTCTATTTGTAATGCAGTTTGTCGGCAATTAAGGTGTAAGCATTGACAAAATGTCAAACGGTAAATGTCTGTGCCTTTTGCTGAAATAGAACGGAAAGTCATTTGTTTGCCGTCGTTCATATGCTTCAATGCGGCCTTTTAGGCGGCAATATGCGGTCATTTGCATTGTCAAAGGCGGCCTTTAGCATTGATAAAAGCCGTCTTTGGCATCGGTGAGAGCCGTCCAAACTACCTGTTTGGACGGCCTTTTCATATAGTTTGAGCCGTCTTTACCTATTTTTTTAGCCGTTTATATTGCACACTATGACGGCTATCTACTGCAATGCTCTGGCTTATAGCCACTTGCGTTTGCACACGAAAAACTCACGTTTTTTTGTCCATTGCCCGATTGTTTTAGAACAACGCCGTTATAGAGCGTCAACGGAAATCAAAGTGTAAGTAAATGACGGCATAATGCTTGCATGTTGATAGAGGTGCGTTTGTCGGTAGAATAGTAAGATTCAAGCTTAATTTGATAGGCGTATTGAATCTTTTTTGTAATTTTGCTTGTCGGCTGTGTTCGTGTGAATGTGTAGGTCTGTGCGGTAGGTCTATGCGTTTCAAGATATACATGACAGGTCGGCTGAATGTAATTTTAAATGTCTATGCCATGGAGAAACGGATAAAATTTCAATTGTTTACATGTTTCAGTAGTTTGACTAAGGCCTTGTTTTTGCCGGCAATATTGCTGTTCGCTTCTGCGTTATGTACACAGATGTCGGCCAATGACGGCACGTATTATACAGACGGCAACCAGTTGCTGCCTTTGGTCGAGACAGACATCCGTGTGCAGCGCGAGGTCTTGACCCTTAGTTGGGATGATGACGGCATGGCTGATGTTGACGTGTATTACGAGTTCTTTAATCATAGCAAGGGCAAAACCGTACTTATGGGCTTTGAGGCCGACGCTCCAGATTATATGTCTTCGCTCGACAGGAGCGGTGCGCACCCCGCCATAATGGGGTTTACGGTAGAGGTGAACGGCGAGGCTCTGCCTGTATCAACGTCGGTCGTGAACGTAGATACGCTTTATGTGAACGACGGGAAGGTGCTCGCGCTCGACCTTTCGCGTTATGATGTTGACGAGGCGCATACGGGTTCGTGGCTTTACACGCGTGAAGGCGACGGCGTACACATAGCGTTTGTGTACCATTTCGACGCGGCGTTCAAGCCGGGAGTGAACATCGTGCGCCATCATTACCGTTACCGCATGGATGAGTCTGTGGTGTTCAATTATAAGCTTGATTACAAGTTGACACCTGCCCTGCGATGGGGCAACAGGCAGATTGACGACTTTACGCTGCGCATCAAGGCGGACAGCGTGCCGCTGCACTTTATGCTGGAGGACAGTTTGTTTCACAGAAAGGTTGACCCCGTGATTGAAGGTACTGGCAAATGGCGCAGGCGTATAATACAAAACGACGGGTGGCCGGAGAAAATGCCGATGGCCGTTTGTGAGGTGTTTCTGCGCAATGCTTCGATAGAATATAAGGTGAAAGATTACCGCCCGGCTTCGGAATTGCGAGTGTTTTCGGCCGTATGCACCGAGACCGGCGATATTAATGTGCCGTCTGACTATTACGCTTTCCGCTATAACCTTATGAGGCCGGACACGCTCGATAACGACATGTACCGCAAGGTGCGCAACCTGCCGTTCGCCCTGCGCGGCTATGTGTTCAAAGATGCTGCGCTGGACGGTTTCTTCCGCAGCCGGTGGTGGTACATGCCCGACATGGATTATGCCGCCACCCTTGAAAGTCTTACTGACAGTGAGCGGAGATGGCTGATTGGATTTGACGAAAAATATAAGGAAGTTGGAAGTGCCAAATCGTTTCCAATGGTTGAGTAAATGGCGATTTATAGCCGTAGTTTCTTCATCCTTCTTTCGGCCTCTTTTGCGTCAGGGTATAGTTCGAGAGCCTTGCGGTAGTTTGCGGCGGCGGCCTCGGGCATGTGCTCGCGCTCGCATTCCTTGCCCATGAGGGTGTATTCGGCGGCGAGGCGTTTGAGCAAGCCGTCGCGGCGTGACATTTCCTTCTTCAGCTCAATGTTCTCCTGGCGCAATGTGTTGATTATTCCGAGCTTGCGGCGGATTAGGCGTTTGGCGGCAGGTTTCTCAATGTCGTAGCGGTGATGTATGGCGCGGAAGAAGGCGGAAAGGAATGTGTCGAAGTCGCCGCGGTCGAAGGCCTGTGCGGCATCGTGGTACTCCTTGTCGGCGGCAGACTCTTTCAGGGCGTTGCCGATGAGTGCGGTGTCGTTGTAAGTACGGGCGAACTGCTTTATTTCCTGACGAACGAAGACATCCTCACGGCGTATTGGCTGGGCGAGGCTGATGCCTGAAAGCGACGTGCAGCGTGACAGGGCGACGTATGCCTGGCCTCCTGCGAACACTCCACCGGTGAAGTCGATGTTGACGTGGCGGAACGTCAGTCCCTGGCTCTTGTGCACGGTGATGGCCCAGGCAAGGCGGATGGGGAACTGTATGTAGCTGCCAATTTCCTCTTCTTCGATTTTCTTTTCTTTCTCGTTGAACTTATAGCGCATGTTGCTCCACCGCTCTCGGCGCACGTCGTGCTCGTTGCCGTCTTCTGAGACGATGTAGAGCACGCCTTCATCCTCGTCTATTCCCTCGACCACGCCGAGTGTTCCGTTTACCCAACGCTTGTCCATGTCGTTCTTGATGAAGATGATTTGCGCGCCGGGTTTTACTTCCAGTTCCATTGGTGTTGGCAGGCTGTTGTCGGGAAACTCGCCTTTTACTTCGCCGTAGAACGTGACGGCCTCGCCAGGCAGTTGCTTCAGGCGTTGCTCGTTGATGTAGTCTACGGTGTCGCGGCGAGTTGAAAGGGTTATGGCGAGGCTGCCGCCGGCAGTGTCAAGCGTTCCGCCTACACGGGTGTTGAGCGTGCGCAGGTCGGCATCGGTGGCGTCGCTGGTGCGTATGTGGTCGAGTATCGATATGAACGCAGGGTCGTTTTGCCGGTAAACCTTGTGCAGCTCAATGCTTACAAGTCGCATTTCGTGCCACACCCGGGCGCCGAAGAAGAACGAGGTGGGGTAGTAGGGGTGTAGCATACGCCGCTCATCCTCTTTTATTACTGGTTCAAGCTGGTAGATGTCGCCGACGAGCAGGAGCTGTTTACCGCCGAACGGCTCGCGCATGTTGCGTGAGTATACTCGCAATACCTTGTCAATGAAGTCGATGATGTCGGCACGCACCATGCTTATTTCGTCTATGACGATAAGCTCCACCTCGCGTATTATTTTGCGTTTTTCGGATGTGTATTTCAGTGTCGAGCGCATGTTGCGTATAGAATAACGCTCATCGTCTGGCAAAAGAGGGTGGAACGGCAGTTTGAAAAAGCTGTGCAGGGTGGAGCCGCCTGCGTTGATGGCTGCTATTCCCGTGGGGGCCAGTATGACGTGTTTTTTCTTTGTGTTTGCGCAAATGTGGCGCAGGAAGGTTGATTTGCCCGTACCTGCTTTTCCCGTAAGGAAAAGCGAGCGACGCGTGTATTGTATTATTTGCAGGGCTTGTTGCAGCTCCGGGTTGTCGAGGTCGAGCACTTCTATAATTAAGGGTTAAGAGTTATTAGATATGAATTAAGAATTAAGAGTTAAGAGTTAAGAATTAAGAAAATATGCTTCAATGTATTTGTTTGATAAAACATATTTTCTTAATTCTTATCTCTCAATTCTTAATTATTTATAGGTCTTCAAATCTTATGACTTCTTCATGTGGCTTGTCTGATTTCTTTGGCTCGTCTTTACCTCCAGACGGTTTGGCAGGTGACGGTTTGTCAATGTTTACAGAATTGCCTATGACCATCTTCTCCAATGCGTTCATTGGATGTCCGGCTTTCTCTGCTGCGATAGAGTCGGCTATGGCGGCACTGTCTATGGCTGCCGTGTCTTTCTTGACAGGATAGTAGCTGTCGCACATGTACATGTCGCGTGTAATGTCGTCATCTATCGGCTTATGGAAGCGTCCGTGGTATTTGCGGAAGTCAGGGTCGGCCATGAGCGATTGCAGGAAGTAGCCGCAGATGGGCAACGCGGTGCGGCTACCTTGTCCTAATGCGCCGGTGCGGAAGTGTATGCTACGATATTCACCGCCAACCCATGCTCCGACAACAATGTTGGGACTTACACCCATGAACCATGCGTCAGAATGGTTGTTTGACGTTCCTGTCTTTCCGCCGAAGTCAGTGTCGCCTGCGGCATTGTTGATATATCCCCACAGGCTTTGCGACGTACCGCCAGGCTCGCGCATTCCGCCCATTAGCAATTGCTGCATGAAGAATGCGCTTTTATACGGTATTACCTGTTTCTCTTCTGGTTTGCTTGTATATACTTCGTTCCCGTCTTTGTCAACAATCCTTGTCACAAGCACAGGCTCTATGTGCTTGCCGTCATTGGCGATGGTGCAATATGCGTTTACCATCTCGAGCAGGTTTACGTCAGACGAGCCGAGAGCCAATGACGGCTGTTCGTCGAGCGGGCTTTTTATACCCATGTCGTGAGCGGTCTTGGCGATGTTTTTTATCCCCATTTCTTGTCCCAGCCTGACGGCAACCGAATTGATACTTCGTGCAAAGGCTCCTTTCAACGGTATGGAGTCTCCGGAGAAACGTCCGTTGGCATTGGTGGGAGTCCATGTTGTCATGCCATGCTTCTGTTTGTCATATACTTCCATGCGGATATACTCGTCGCGCCGTTTGTCGCAGGGAGTAAGTCCTTGGTTCATTGCCTCTGTGTAGACGAAGAGTTTGAATGTTGAGCCAGGTTGGCGCATTGCCGTAACTTTGTCGTATTTCCAAGAGTCGAAGTCAATATCTCCCACCCATGCTCTTACTTGTCCTGTTTGAGGTTCCATTGCGACAAACGAGCAGTGCATGAACTTCACCATGTATCGTATGGAGTCCATGGTGCTCATTTCCTTTTCAATGGTACCGTTCTCATAATCAAACAGTTTCACCTTGTGCGGCTTGTTGAGGTAATAGGTTATAGAGTCTGGTTGGTCAGGAAACTTCTGTGAAAGCATCTTGTACGCAGGCTGTTTCTTTGCGATGTCTTCGATAAAACCCGGTATAACCTGGTGATTTTCGTCGCGCCAAGGGTCCTGTCCGGCCCAGTGGCGGTCGAAGTTGCGCTGTACTTGGCGCATCTGTTTGCGTGCTGCGTCTTCAGCGAATTTCTGCATACGGGTGTCAATGGTGGTGTATATCTTCAGGCCGCTGCTGTAGAGGTCATAGCCATTCTCCTTGCACCAGTCTTTCAGGTAATTTGCAATGGCTTCACGGAAATATTTAGCCTGTCCGTCGTAGTTGCTTTCCACACTGTAATTTAGCTTTATTGGCATTGCGCTTATAGAGTCGTATTCTGAACGGGAAATGTCTCCGTGGGTAAACATGTTATGCAATACAACATTGCGGCGTTCCAGACTGTTGTCAGGGTGGCTTATCGGGTTGTAATAGGTTGTAGCTTTAAGCATTCCTACGAGTACTGCTGCTTGTTCGTGTGTCATCTTGGCTGGTGTCGTATTGAAATATGTCTTACATGCGGTTTTTATTCCGTATGCGTTAGAGCCGAAATCAACCGTGTTTGCGTACATCGTCAGTATTTCCTGCTTGTCGTAGAGCAACTCAAGCTTGGTGGCAATAATCCACTCTTTGCTCTTCATTATAAGCATACGGACACCGGGAATGTAACCTAACAATCCTGTAGAATACTGTGTCCTTACGCGGAACATGTTTTTTGCCAATTGCTGCGTTATGGTAGATGCGCCGCGTGCCTCATGTCCTAAAACAATGTCTTTCAACACTGCGAACATCCCGATAGGGTCTACTCCGCGGTGTTTATAAAAACGCTCGTCTTCAGTATCTATCAGGGCTTTCCAGAACACAGGGTTTACATCCTCGTATTTTATAGGCGTACGGTTTTCGCTGAAATATTTGCCTATAAGTACACCGTCTGCGCTGTATATTTCCGAAGCTTCGCTTGTTGTCGGCTTTTTTATTTGCGAGAAGCCCGGCGACTTGCCGAACAGCCAGAGGAAGTTGATGTCTACCATACCCAAGTAGACGATAAACGCGACTATGAGAGAAAGTATTATTGTTATAGTTTTTTTATACCATTTGCTTCCAACATAAAGATTTTTGTACCAAAGCCAAAAGGCTTTGATTTTTTTTACACATAGACCGATAAGTCTGCCTATGAATGAATTTCTGAATTTTTGGAACATAAGTTGTTATTGTCTGTTTTGTGATGCAAATGTAGTGAAAAAGCTACATTCTAACAGAAAGAGCGAATATAATTTATGATTTCTTCAACATTGTCTGGAGAAAACCATCTGATGTCTTTGTCGCGTTTGAACCATGTAAGTTGTTTGCGGCAATATTTGTGTGTGTTACATTTTATCCTGAATATGGCTTCTTCCAATGTGCAATTTCCGTCGAAATAATCAAAAAGTTCTTTGTAACCTACTGTGTTGAGTGCATTAAGCCCTTTGTATGGGTGCATTCTACGGGCTTCGTCAATCAGACCTGATGCAATCATGTTTTCCACACGTTCGTCGATGCGTCCGTATAGTTCACCGCGTTCCCGGGTTAGTCCGATTTTTATAATCCTGAAAGGCCGTTCTTTCTTTATATTTGTCCTGAATGATGTATAAGTTCTGCCTGTAGACAGGCAAATTTCCACAGCGTGTATTACACGCTTGGGATTGTTCTTGTCTACTATAGAATAATATTCGGGGTCAAGTTCTTTTAATTTGTTTTGCATCTCGCTAAGGCCATGTCGCTCATAGTCTTCCTTAACAAGATTTCTTATATGTTCGTTTACCGTAGGAATATCGTCGATGCCGTTACATACGGCATCGACGTACATCATGCTTCCTCCTGACAGGATTACAACATCTTTTTCATGGAAAAGCCTGCCGAGCAGGGTTATAACTTCATTCTCAAACATCGAGGCATTAAAATAATCCTTGATGCTGAGATTGCCTATAAAATAATGCTTGACCATGTTTTGCTCGTCATCGGTCGGTGCGGCAGTCCCTATCGGGATTTCCTTGAACATCTGCCTAGAATCGGCATTTATTATCACTGTGTCCAATTGTTTTGCCACATCAATACACAACGCCGTTTTGCCAACCCCTGTCGGCCCGACGATGACAATAAGCGTATTCATGGATTTACCTTATGATGCCTCTCTTCGAATTTTCAACGAAGTCTATGATGTAATTGATATCCTTGCTATCGGGAATGCATTTACGGATTTCTTCTATACCTTCTTTAAGCACGCCCTTGGAATAAAGCAGGCGGTATGCCTCGTGGATGTTGTTGATTAGCTCGTTGTTAAATCCTCGACGGCGAAGTCCGACAAGGTTGATTCCGCAATACTTTGTAGGTTCTTTTCCTGCTATGATAAACGGTGGAATGTCCTGGCTGAAGCGGCATCCTCCTTGTATCATGACATAGCCGCCGATATGGCAGAACTGGTGACAAAGAACTTCAGCACTTATTATCGCATTATCATCAACGGTTACTTCTCCTCCAAACTTGGTAGAGTTCCCTATTATACAACCGCTACCAACCACGCAGTCGTGTGCGATGTGCACATTTTCCATCAAAAGATTGTTTGAGCCTACTTTTGTTGTACCTTTGGATGCCGTGCCCCTTGATATGGTAACACATTCGCGTATGCTGTTGTTGTCACCTATCTCGCACGTTGTATCTTCGCCTTTGAATTTCAGGTCTTGAGGCTTTGTGCTTATGCTTGCGCCTGGCATGATTTCGTTCCCGTTGCCTATGCGTGCGCCGTAATTTATCGTTACGCTATTTTGAAAAACATTATTGTCACCGATTACTGTGTTTTTGTCAATGTAGCAGAACGGGCCGATAATGTTGTTGTCACCAAGTTTTGCTTCAGGATGAATGTATGCAAGCGGACTTATTTGGTTCATAATCTTGTAGTATTAGTATTTAAGGGGCAGATGGTGTAGTCTGCCCCTTATGTTAAAAGGTGTATTACTTGTTTTTTACAATCTGTGCGGTGAAAGTCGCTTCAGACACAACTTTATCTCCCACAAATACATATCCCTTCATTGACGATACACCGTGGCGTACAGGTGCAAGCAAATCAACTTTGAAGAGCAGCGTATCGCCTGGAACAACTTTCTGGCGGAACTTCACGTCGTCAATTTTCATGAAGTATGTAGACCATCGTTCCGGTTCGTCAACTGTGTTCAGTACGAGCAGACCGCCGCATTGAGCCATAGCCTCAACCTGTAAAACACCCGGCATAACTGGCTCTTGAGGGAAGTGCCCAGTGAAGAAAGGCTCGTTGCTTGTAACGTTTTTCACACCGACAATGCTGCTTGGTCCAAGGGCAATAACTTTGTCTACCAACTGCATCGGGTAACGGTGGGGTAATAACTCGCGGATGCGGTTGACATCCATTACTGGCGGTTCGTTACAATTGTATATCGGGGCTTGTATTTCGTGTTTGCGTATTTCGCGGCGCATCAGGCGTGCAAACTTGTTATTGATTGTATGACCCGGTTTTGTCGCTATAATACGCCCCTTTATTGGTTTGCCGATAAGAGCCATGTCGCCTATAATGTCAAGCAGCTTATGGCGGGTGCATTCATTTTCCCATACCAAAGGCTTGTGTTGTATATAGCCGAGCTTTGTTGCGTCAAGGTGTGGCACATTAAGGAAGTCGGCAAGGGCGTCAAGCCTTTCTTGCGTGGTCTGCCTCTCGTATATTACAATAGCATTGTCCATGTCGCCGCCTTTTATCAGGTTCGCCCTTAGCAGAGGCTCAATATCCCTTACAAATACGAATGTACGTGCCGGAGCGATTTCAGTGGCAAAGTCTTCGATATGATCGAGCGTTGCGAATTGGCTGTTGATGAACTTCGAGTCGAACGAGCACATCGCTGTAAGACTGAACTCGTCGTCTGGCAAAATTGTTATGCACGAGCCGGATTCGGGGTCTTTGACCTCTATTTTATGACGGATGATATAGTAATCCTTTGGGGCGTTCTGTTCCTCAATACCGATTTCCTGTATCTTGTTTATGTATTGTGCTGCAGAACCGTCAAGGATTGGAAACTCCGGGCCGTTTACCTGTATCAGGCAGTTGTCTATTCCGAGGGCGTACAATGCGGCAAGTGCGTGTTCTACTGTTGAAATCCTTACATCGCCTTTGCCTACCACCGTTCCGCGTTGCGTGTCAACTACGTTTTCTGCGATGGCATCGATTGTGGGTTGCCCGTCAAGGTCAATTCTTTGTATTTTATATCCCGTATTGACGGCTGCCGGGTTAAACGTGATTGTGAGGTTAAGTCCCGTGTGCAAGCCTTTTCCACATAAGGCAAAGCTGCCTTTAAGTGTATTCTGTTTAGACATTTCCATTATTTTAGGTCTTTTTTTAATTCTTCCACTTGTTTCTGTAAATCACCTAATTGCTTGTATATTTCAGGTAGTTTGCGTGTCAGAGCAATAGATTTGAAATATGCTTTCGGCTCCATTGGCGGCGTTCCGATAAGTGTAGTGTCCCCTTTGATGTTGCCCGGTACGCCAGACTGTGCTCCAAGGAACGTTTTGTCGCCGATGCTGATGTGGCCTGAGATGCCTACCTGGCCGCCGAACATGCACCATTTACCGATTTTCGTACTTCCGGCAACTCCTACTTGTGCAGACATTACCGTGTTTTCGCCAACTTCTACATTGTGCGCTATCTGTACGAGGTTGTCAAGCTTTACGCCTTTCTGTATTATGGTGGCACCCATTGTCGAGCGGTCTACGCAGGTGTTTGCGCCAATCTCTACATTGTCTTCAATGACAACAATGCCTATTTGGGGTATTTTGTCGTAGCCTTCGGTGTTCGGTGCGAACCCGAAGCCGTCCGCTCCTATCACAGAGCCTGCGTGTATTGTTACATTATTGCCAAGCCTGCATTCCTTGTATATCGTAACGTTTGGATAAATAAGACATTCATTGCCGATTTTTGTTCCGTCTTCAATTACGGCGTGTGGATAAATTTGTGAATTGTCGCCTATTTCAACGTTGTCACCGATATATGTGAAAGCACCTATGTAACAGTCTTTTCCTATTTTTGCACTTTCTGATATGAAAGCCATCGGGCTTACACCTGTTTTCTTGGGAATGTACGATTGGTAAAGTTGTAGTAACTTGGCTACGCATTCGTATGCGTTTTTTACTCTGATTAACGTTGCGCTTACAGGCTGTGTAAGCTCTACATCGTCGTTTATAAGTACGACGCTTGATTTTGTATCGTAAATATAGTGGGTGTATTTGGGGTTTGACAGGAATGAGATAGCTCCCGGCTTTCCCTCTTCTATTTTGGCGAAGGTGTTGATTTTTGCGTTCTCGTCGCCCTCAATCCTTCCGTTTATGAAACTTGCTATTTGTTTTGCCGTAAATTCCATTGCAATGTAATTACATTAATATTTGCGCAATTTTTGCAAAGGTAAATATTTTTATTCAAAAACGTTGATAACATAAGTAATATTTGCGAATTTTTTTGGAAAGCAGGGCGATGTTCATTACTTCTGATGCTTCGGAAATGTCTTTTAGCGTGTTGTCTTTGAATAAGATTGTTATGTGGTCGTCGTTCACGTCGTACATGTCTTTCTGGATGGTGTCAACGCTCATCAGATAGCGTGCGTCGTCTTTGCTTATGCCGAATTTTCCTGCGATGGCGGTCTTTATGTCTTCTATTTTATCTTCGCATATAGGTATGTTCGATATTTCCACTTTGAATAGGTTTCGGTTGAGCAGGTCGGCAGATAGAAGAGACAAAACCTTGTCTTCGTTGTCAATCCATACTTTCAAGGCGCTCCATATGTCGTTGTCGTCAAGTAGTGCGTAGTTATGCTGCGCCTCATCGTCCGTCTTGAACTTGTCGGCGTCGATGTCGTTGTACAGAAAATATTTCAGGCATGGCGTGGCGAAGATGTCCTTGCCTTGGCTTGCCAGATGTTTGGCGCGTAGCAATGCGTTGACGAGCACTTTCTCGCTTGATACCGTAGTCTTGTGCAAGTACACCTGCCAGTACATCAGACGTCGTGCCATTAGGTAGTTTTCTATGGAATAAAGCCCCTTCGAGTTCACCACGAGGCTGTCGTCGGCCACGTCGAGCATTTTCAGTATGCGTGCACTTCCAATATTGCCTTCGGTCACTCCGGTAAAGAAACTGTCTCTCCGCAGATAGTCGAGCCTGTCCATATCGAGCTGGCTGCTAATCAGCTGGTGGAGGAATTTCTTAGGGTATTCGTTCTTGAATATTTTTAGTGCGAGGTTCAGCCCGCCTTTCATTTCATGGTTGATTTGCTCCATCATCAGCAGCGATATTTCCTCGTGGCTGATGCCGTTTATCAGGGTGTGTTCAAGGACATGTGAGAACGGGCCGTGCCCGATGTCGTGCATCAGGATGGCGGCCTCTACGGCCTCGGCCTCGCTGTCGAATATGAATATTCCTTTTTGTGTGAGCGACGTGATGGCCTCGCTCATCAGGTGGAACGCCCCGATGGAGTGCTGGAAGCGTGTGTGTTGGGCCGACGGGTACACCATCGATGTAAGCCCGAGTTGCTTAATGCGTGTAAGCCGCTGCATTAGCGGATGCTCCACGATGTCCAACAGTAGCCCGTGGGGTATCTTTATGAAACCGAATATTGGGTCGTTTATTATCTTGCTGTCGTTCATTTTTTCTATGCTTCGGTCGTGCCTGCAAAGGTAGCAAAATCTATGCAATACGCAAAACGTAACTCTGGATTTAGGACTGGCACGGTTGGCTGTGTTCCAATTCAAGCAGTAGTTTTTTTGCCTCGATGCCGCCTCCGTAGCCAGTCAGTGTGTTGTTGCTCCCTATAACGCGGTGGCATGGCACGAATATGGATATGGCGTTTGCGCCGTTGGCATTGGCTACGGCGCGAACAGCTTTGCCCATGCCAAGGCGTGCAGCCAATTCTCCATAAGTGCAGGTTTGGCCGTAAGGTATGGACAGTAACTGCCGCCATACTCTCTTTTGGAAGTCTGTACCGACTAATAGCAGCGGAATGTCGAACTCTTTGCGTTCTCCGCTGAAATATTGGTCAAGCTGCCTGGCGGCTTCCTGTGTTATATCGGTAGGCCCTTCTTGATATTCAGCACGTAGGCCGGTTGTCAGCCGCCTGTCAACTCGCCCGGGATGTTTCTCTACCGCCCAGTTGCACAGGCAAAGCCTGTCGCCCAACGAACCGAGCAGCAGTTCTCCGCAAGGTGCGAGATAGTGTTTTATAAATATCTTGCCGTCCATTATTTAGCGTTAAGGCTTATGTTTGAGTCTGATGGCGCTTCGTCACGGTCGTCTTTCGTATATTCGCGAATCACGTGGGCTACAGATATTTTATACTTCTCGAACAGATTGTTCTTCCCTTTCTTTTGGCTTTCCCTGTGCTTCTCATGGTTGCGCCATATTGCGGCAGCCTCTTCGTTATCCCAAAATGAAAGGCTTAGAAGTTTGCCTTCTTCATTGAGGCTGGCGAAGCGCTCCACACTTATGAAACCAGGCATTTTTATCAATTCTGATTTTAGTTCCGCTCCGAGTTGCAAATACTCTTCCTTGCATTCACTTTTGGGTGTAACTTCAAACAGTACAGCTAATTTTGTCTTTGCCATCTTTTCTTGTTATTTACGGTTGATTAGTTTTGTTTTTTTATGTGCGTATTTATTGTTCCCGACAGCCCGGCCTTACGTCGGGCAGCCATACGGCGATTATTCCCAATATCGGCAGCCATGTACTTACCTTGAAGATGAACTCTATGCTTGTCATGTCTGCCAGCCACCCGAAGAAGGCCGAGCCTATGCCGCCGAGGCCGAACATCAGGCCGAAGAACACTCCGGCTATCATTCCCACCTTGTCGGGCTTCAGGTCGGTGGCGTAAACCACTATGGCCGAGAAGGCCGAGGCTATGATAAGTCCTGTCAACACGGACATTATGACGGTGCCGGCCAGGTTGAGGTAGGGCAGTAGCAGGGTGAACGGAGCCGCGCCGAGGATGGAGAACAGTATGACATACTTGCGCCCGTAGCGGTCGCCGAGGAAGCCGCCGAGCAGCGTACCTGCGGCGAACGCGGCGAGATAGGCGAACAGGCAGTATTGCGACTCTTGTACCGACACCCCGAACTTGTCGATGAGGAAGAACGTGAAGTAGCTCGTCATGCAGGCGTTGAAGAAGTATTTTGAGAAAATCATCAGCACGAGTATGGCGAGTGCCATGCGCACTGTCTTGGCCGGGAGCGTGCACGTTGCAGCCGCGCGTCTGCCATGTGTGGCTTTGAGCTGTTTCAGCATAAGGCTGTACCAGCAACCTACGCGTGTAAGCAGAGCGGCGGCCAGCATGGCTGCCAGGGCAAACCAGCCTACGGCGTGCTGGCCGTAAGGCATCACGATGAGCGCGGCCAGCAGCGGCCCGACGGCGCTGCCGCCGTTGCCTCCTACCTGGAAAATCGACTGCGCAAGGCTCTTCCTGCCTCCCGACGCCATTTGCGCCACGCGCGACGCCTCGGGATGGAACACCGACGAGCCGCAGCCGATTAACGCCACCGACAGCAGTATCGCAATGAATCCAGGCGCGAAGGCCAATGCCAGCAGCCCTGCGAGCGTGAAGCACATGCCAAGCGCAAGCGAGTAGGGCTGCGGATGGCGGTCGGCATAGTTGCCCACAAAGGGCTGGAACACCGACGAGGTCATCTGGAATACCAGCGTTATGATGCCGATTTGGGCGAAGTTAAATCCGAATTTGTCTTTCAGCAGCGGGTACAGGGCCGGTATTACCGACTGTATCATGTCGTTGAGCAGGTGGCACGTGCCCATGGTGAAGAGTATCGCGTAGGCCGTGCCTTCCGTCATGTGCGGATGCCCTTTCAGCTTGTCGAGTAAGTTGCCAGTCATTATCGTAGTGCGGTTTCGGCCTTAGTCTGGCCGCGTTCAATTGTGCAAAGTTAACATCTTTTCCGCAAAGCGGAGCGCGTCGGCCGGTAATTTTGTATTTCCATGCAGCTTCAGAGAATTTACCGCAAGGAAAGCAAGAGCAATATTACATGCCGTTTGAAACGGCAACGAGCCGTATTCATGCCGTGACTGCACGAAAACGACCCATTGTGTGTCTGTGTAGTGGATATGTTTTTTGCAAGAGAAGTGTTGCCTGCAATCATCTTACAGGCTTTCAAGCCATTTTTTACCGCTTTTGGTGTTTATCCAAATGGCTATGCCGGTAGCAATGATTGAACCGACAGTGAAAAACGTAATCATGAAGTCCATAACGCGTCAACCATTTAATATTTTATAACCGATGTATGCCAACATGAATGTGAAAAACAGTCCTGCGCATAAAAGAGCGATTTGTTGTGTACGTACATCGCTGATAATCAGCGATACGCCTCCAACCAAGGCCATTGTCGTGAAAACAAGTTTCGCAAGGTCATAAAAGAATTTGCCAAGCGTTTCCCCGCAGGTCTTGTCGCGTTCTTGTCGCTCTCGCCTGTTTGCTTGTTGTTCGCTCCAGTTGCTCATAATCGCAATGAATTTTGGTGTTGCAAATATAGTGATATTTACTTGATTTAGCCACAAGCGCGTGCAAAATTAACATCTTTTCCGCAAAGCGGAGCGTGTCGGCCGGTGAATTTGTGCTTTTCGTTGGCAATGAAGTGTGAATACGTCAAAGGGCGGTGCTTGCATCATGCGGACACAAGCATCGCCTTTTGTTATGTCAATGTTTAAGGCTGCGTACATATCTGTAAATGTGCGCAGCCTGACAGGTCTTTTGGATTACTTGGAATATGGTATTTCGTTCCAGTAGTCCATGTTGTCTATCCTTTCCACGGTCACCTTGCGGTCGCCCCTACGTGCGTTGTCGCCGGATGAAGGCGCAACGATTGACGTCTTCTTACCGGTGCCTCTCCACTTCATCATGTCTTCCGGGCAGCCGCGTTTTACGAGCTCGTCCACAACGGCCTTGACGCGCGCTTCGGACAGCCTGCTGTTGTATGCGTAAGAACCGCGTGAGTCAGTCTGTCCGGTTATCAGGTAGCGGCTTGTAGTGTCCTCTTTAAATACTTCGGCTATCTTGTCCAATGCCGGAGCTGATGCTGCCGTAACTTCGTAGCTGTCGAAGTCGAAGTATATCTGGTCGAAAAGGTCTTTGATTGTCCGCGTGACGACTTTCTCTACCGGCACTTTGACTACTTTCTCCACAACCCTTTCTACGACCTTGTCTACATATTGTATGGTCGGGGCCGGTTTCTTTGACTTTCCGCCGATGCGCCATATCAGCCGTGCCGAACCTTGCAGCGAGTTGGCTACGTTCTTATGCGGCATCAGCAGATAGTCGGCCTGCAAACCTATGCCGAAGCGGTCGTTCAACCAGAAATTGACGCCTCCGCCCAATGAGATTGGCATCAGGTGCTTGCGGTCGCGGCCTTCCTTGTTGCAGTAATTGTTCAATACCCATTGCATCTCATCGGGTGCAAGGCCTTCGCTGCCGTCGTAGATTATTTGGAAGTCCTTGTACATGTAGTTGATGCCCGCGCGGAGGTATGGGTCAACGTAGCTTGACTTAAAGTATTCGCCCAAGCGCCATTGCAGGCCGAGACCTGCCATTACGAGGAACTTGTGCTTGCCGTTGATTGACTTGTTTGTCATCCCGACGTTGCCTTGGAAGTCAAGGTAGAAGTGTTTGTTCAACTCGCGTGCCGCATATATGCCGCCGCCCCATACCGTGTGGTTCAGGGTCAGGTCGAAAGCATAGCCGTCATCCAGGCGGTTGAAGTCGCTGAAACCTACACGGCTGAACTGGAACACAGTTGCTCCGATGCCCACTTCCCAGGCCTTTTTCTCTTTCTTCTCTTCTACTGTCGGCTCTTGCGCATTGGCTGACAGCACGCCAAAGAGAAGAAACAGGCTGATATATGATTTTAGTTTCATGTTCATGAATTTATTTATTTACTTCAATTTTATTTTACCTGAATCTCTATTCCGTTGTCACCAACCCCTTCTGGAGCTGACACATAATTGCCGTTGACGCGCAGGTAGAGCGTGCCGGAAGCTCCGTTGATATTCCCAAGCGACAGGTTGTAGAAGTTGGCCATCTGGTTGTTGGTCAAATCCACCGTTGATTGGTAGTTCACGGCGCGGGCCGTAAACGCTCCGTCTATTTTTACTTTCGACTGTATTATATTAGTGGAAGTAGTAGAGCTTGAGAAGTTTATCTTGAATATTTCACCAACTTTGTCAATTTCTCCCACCACAGGCTCGTAAACGTCCAATCCTCCTACTCCTTGCGACGCCTTCTTGTAAGCATCTGCGAGGAACAGCTCCTTCTTGACTTTCGACACGTCCAAATTTCCGGTAAGATTCACCAAGTCGTCGGTGCCGCCGGTGCTGCCATCGCCATAGAGCTCGCCGCGCGTTATCTCGCTGATAGTCGGAGTAAACTGGGCAGGCAGGAGCTTGATGTACGACTGGAGCATGATGTTCTCGCCGTAGCATCCCTCAATGCCGATGCGGGCGTAACGGAAGTTGCCAGTGCTGTACGGTCCCCAGTAGTCGTCTGATTCCGCAACCTTCGCCTTGTCAAGGTATTTCAGGTCCGTGTAGATGAACTTGCGCTTAATCTGCACCCTGCAGTTGTTGTAGTTGTGGCCTGTTTCATCGTCGGCCACTTCAATCTGGGTGCGCGTAGCCACGCTCTCAGGCGCTTTGTCTATCCCGTTTCGATACTCATAGATGTCCACGGTCTTTTGCGTATTGCCCAGTTCCGCAGGGATTCCTTCCCACTCGCCTTTTCCGGTGGTGTCCAGCTTCTTGCGCTGCACCTTAAACCACACATTCACGCAAGGCTTTGCCTGGTCTTCGCCCGTGCCGAACAGTCCTACGGTCGGTATCTTGGCGTCATTGATGACCAAGCGCACTTGCATTCTGGCCGGCACAATGGTGTTGTTTGCGGATTGCTCAAAATCAGACGCTCCGTTGGTCTTGACCTCAACCTGTATGTTCATATAAGCTTTGTCAGCAGGCAGGTCCTTTGCAGGCACCGTGATAAATCCGTCTGCATCCGTTGTGTATTCGCTATCAGACTCGGGGATTCCCTTCACTTTAGTTCCTCCAGAAACAACCTTTCCGGTCTTGTCATACACTTTGTAAGTAACCGAACCGTCAGCCCAATCGACATATTCCTTCAACTCCGGGTCGCCGTAGTATTGGATGATGACGTTGGGAGAGCCTAACATAATCGTAGCGCCATCCTGGCCATCCTGGCCGTCCTGTCCGTCTTTGCCGTCTTCACCGCGCAGGAACTCCCAGAAGTCAGCGACTGAAGTCATGTTTGTAGGCCACAGCTCGCCATTCTTGTACACACGTCCGGCTTCCACTTCCTCTACCCAAAGCTCGTATGCGCTCTGTCCGTTAGCGCCTGGCTGGCCGTCGTTTCCGTCATTACCGTCTTGACCGTCTTGACCGTCTTTGCCCTGTGCCGGTACGCCGGTGTCTTCGCCGTTAATCCACCAGTTGCCGTTCAAGCCTATGGTTATGTCGGGCATTTCTCCGTCCTGTCCGTCTTGTCCGTCCTTGCCTTGTGCCGGTATGCCGGTGTCAACGTTGCCAATCCACCAGTTGCCGTTATCGCCGATGTGAGGCGTAACGCCGTCTTCTCCGTCTTCACCGTCCTGTCCCTTGGCCGGTACGCCGGTGTCAACGTTGCCAATCCACCAGTTGCCGTTCTCGCCGATGTGAGGCGTCGTGCCGTCCTCACCGTCCTGTCCCTTGGCCGGTACGCCGGTGTCAACACCGCCAATCCACCAGTTGCCATTCTCGCCGATAACAGGCGTTGCACCGTCTTGGCCGTCCTGTCCGTCTTTGCCCTGTGCCGGTATGCCGGTGTCTTCGCCGTTAATCCACCAGTTGCCATTCTCGCCGATGTTAGGCGTAACGCCGTTCTCGCCGTCGGCACCTGACAGATAATACCAAAAGTCGTTCATGTCAGTCTGGTCTTTCGGCCATTCGTGTCCTGGGTTGTGCGGATTGTCAAGTCCTCTTGCAACCTCTTCCTTCCACAACTCGTATGCGCTCTTGCCGTCGTTGCCGTCCTTTCCGTCTTCTCCTTTCAGGTAGAGGAAGAAGTTGTTGACGTCGGTCCTGTCTTCGGGCCAGTCGATGTTTCCGGCCAACACTTCTTTTACCCATACTTCATAGGCCGACATTCCGGCAGGCCCTTCCGGGAATAACATGTGCAACTCATTGTCGCACGACAAAAAAGTTACCGAGCAAATTATGGAAAACAGTATCTGCTTCCACACATTGCCTCCTTTTGATTTTGAAATAAACATACTTTTCATTGCTTTGTAAAATTGTCAGTTATAGTTGTAAATCAATAAGACACTTTCAGGCACGACAAATCCTCACGCCATCGTTTGACTGATAGCGCGCATACAGCGATGCCCGGCATTGCGGTTGGCAACGCCGGTTAGCGAAGATGAATGATGTTGCTGGTTAGATAAATCGGTGCGATTGCACGGGAACCTGTGCTTTAAAGGGCTGCAAAATTCCCCCCCCCCTTGATTTTCAGACAGTTACAAGAGAGGATTGCCCCATGCGATGAAGTTTTGTGGAGATTGTCCTTGGGTTGTATATACGAGAAACCGGCCGGCATGTCGTATATGCCGCCGCCCATTTCAAGAATAGTTGTGCTGGTTACATTGTTAAAGATAAGACCTCGCATTATTTCCCAAGTAACGCTATTATATTTCAATCCGGTTGCAAAGTTAGTCCTTTATTCGTTAACAATATATATGTCTGGTTAAAGTTTGCTAAAATGCAAGGTGTTCTGTCAAAACTGGTCGGCTTGTTTCAATTCGTCACCTTGCCGCCGTGATGACAAATTGTAAGCGTAAACCGTGCTTCCCGTGCCGTTTGTCTATTTTGTTTTTGTCTGGAAAAAGTGTTGAAATAGGTTTGTGAAAGTGGCGTATAGGCCGTTCGATGATGCGTTTGGCCGTCAATTACAGGCTAAAAGGCCGCCTTTGGTCGTGTCAAAGACGGCCTTTGGC
>CAJJWN010000005.1 GCA_905196835.1 uncultured Prevotella sp.
GCGGCACGCCGCCGAAGTTGCCCAGCCCCCATAGCATGTACGAGTGTACGCCCTCCTCGGTGGCGAAGAAGTTGAGCAGGGATATGGCCGACGAGGCGATGTAGCCTGTCATTATGCCTACGATGAGCAGCGTGGCGTTGTTCTTCACAATCCCGGCGAAGGCGAGCAGCACGAGCATCACGGCCGCCGCGCCGGCGAAGGCCGCGGCGAGCACGGCCACGGAGCCGCCGAGCGTGGCGCCGCCTATGGTGACGCCGCCGCCGAAGGCGAGCAGCACGAGGGCTGCGCCGAGGCTGGCGCCGCTGTTGATGCCGAAGATGGAGGGCCCGGCCAGGGGGTTGCGGAAGGCCGTCTGCAGGAGCAGTCCGCTAACGGCGAGCGAGCTGCCGCAGAGCATGGCCGTTATGGCCTGCGGCAGCCGGGCGTTGAGCACTATGTAGCTCCACGCCGCGTTGCCTTCGTATCTGCCTGCAAGTATGGCGGCGACGTCGGCCAGGGGTATGTCTACCGCGCCGAGGGCGAGGCTGGCGGCAAACAGCGGCGGCAGCGCCGCCGCTGTGAGCGTGTTGGCTTTTGCGGCTTTGCTCATTTCAGTGGCTTGAAGTATTTTGGCGCGCCGAGCTTCGCGAGGTCGGGGTGTGTTATGAGGATGAAGTCGCGTAGCAGCAGGTCGGGGCTGAAGGGGGTGTCTTCATAGAAGGTGCTGCCGCCGGTGGTGGGGCATCCGTAGACGCGCCGCTCCCTGAAGGCCTTGAACTGGGCGTAGCCGGGGTTTTCGGCCAGCAGGGCGCTGTATGTGGCCGGCTGGCGGCTGTCGTGGCGCAGCATCCACACGTCGGCGTCCTTGGCTTTGGCCAGTACGGCCTCGAACGTTAGGGGCAGGCTGCCGCTGTTGGCGTCGTCGGCGAAGGGATAGGCGGCGTTGGCGTCGGCTATGACCTGCCCCAGGGTGCTCTGTCCGCCAGGCACGTACCATACGGGGCCTGTCACCTTGTCGATGATGACGGATGGCCGCGTGCCTGATTTCTGCGCTATGGCCTTCAGCCCGTTGTACCGGCGCTTCACCGCGTCCCAGATGCTGTCGGCCTCGTGCTCGGCGCCGAACAGCAGTCCGTATAGCTTCATCCACTCGGCGCGCCCCAGTGCGGAGGTTTCCATGTAGTCGGCCACTTCTATTATGGGCCTGCCCCATTCGTCGAGGCGGCCGTAGCCGCCGCTGTTCTGGAACGGCGATATGAGTATGGCGTCGGCGTCGGCCTCGATGATTTTCTCGAGCGTAGGCGTGGTACCGTTGCCGCAGTCGGCCATGCGGCCTTCTTTCAGGCGCTGCTTTACCCACGGCAGGTTGATGTATTGCGCGTCGCATATGCCGCGCACGGCGTCTCTTTTCCCAAGTTTGTCCAAGAGTGCGCAGTGTGCCGACGTGGTTATTATCGCCCGGCGCAGCGGGGTGTGTACTATCTCGGCCTTTTGCCCGTCGGCGTTCAGCGCGGCCGCCAGCTTCTCCGCCTTGTCGTTGCCCGGCGGCCTGCCTTCGGCCTGGCTGTCGGCTACAAGTATGTATGTGTGCAGTGTCCGGCCTTTGTTCCATGGGTCGTGTAGTGTGGCTACGGTGTAGCCGTCGTACTTCACGATGGTTAGCCGCCGGGCGTATTCCAGCCTTACGGTGTCTCCGCCGGAAAGGGCGGCACTGGTGCCGCCTCCCTTGCACGCGCAGAGGAGTAGCGGCGCCGAGGCTATTAGCAAAACTATGGCTTTCAGCTTATTCATACGTCATGTGGTAGTTGAAGGCCAGTGCCGTAGGGCCTACGCCGGCGTCGTATCTTGCCACGAAGGTGCCGTCGGCACGGTAGCGGTTTACGTAGCCGTCGGCGGTGTAGTCGGCGTAGCCGGTGTCGGGGTTTATCCTGTATGACGATATGTAGACGTCGCCGTTCACGGGGTCAACGGCAATGGCCGCCGGGCTGTCCACGCCGTCGCCCGTGATGAACTGGCGCGTCTTGCCTGTCCGTG
Organism: uncultured Prevotella sp.; assembly: GCA_905196835.1. Lineage (GTDB taxonomy): Bacteria > Bacteroidota > Bacteroidia > Bacteroidales > Bacteroidaceae > Prevotella > Prevotella stercoripullorum. The sequence goes on from CAJJWN010000005.1 coordinate 2,014, forward strand.
TGTCGTAGACGGAGTATGTCACGGTAGCGCCTTCTGCGCCGTATGCGGAGTTGACGTAGTACACGAGTCCGTTGCGCGCATCGGCTGCCATGAACGTAGCGTCGGCAAGCTTCTCTATCGTGCCGTTCTCTATCTTCCTGATGCCGGCGTCGTGCTGCGCCCAGTTGTCGTCGTACCATCCGGAGTCGAGCACGTACATGGCGCTGCCTACCGTGGCTATGCTTACGGGGTTGGTTATCAGGGCGTCCTTATGGTCGGTCACGTTGCCCGTGGCGAGGTCTATCTCGGATATTGACGGGTTCTTGTTCTGTCCCAAGTTGGAGTTTGCCACGTAAAGTTTGCCGTTGGCTACGGCCATCCCTTCCGGGTACGAGCCTGCCGCGTAACATGCGGTCATGGTGTAGTCCGTCGTGTCTATGGCTGCTATGTAGCCGTCGAATGTCGATATGTAGACGTTGCCTCCGGCCGCTACGATGCGCCGCGGCAGCTTGCCCTTGTCGCTGCCCATCAGCGCGGTGGTGCTGATTTGTTTGAGCACGTTCAGCTTGCGGCGGTCAACCACCCATACGCGGTGCTCCCCGTTCACCACGATGTACAGCTTGGAGCCGTACACTATGGCGTCGTTCGGTGTGTCGCCGAGTGCCATGTTGTTTGCTTTGGCGAATGCGTCCTGCAACGTGCCGCCGTCGTTGCCTATGAATGTAAGGCTGCCGGGTATGTTGCCCATGGTGCCGGCATTGACTACGAATACTCCTTCGCCTGCGTTGACTGGTGAAGGGTCGGGGCCGGGCGTGCCGTCATCGCTGCACGCCGTAAACACTGAAACACTGATTGCCGCCATTGCGGCGAAAGATAAAAGCTTTTTCATCATTTTAGAATTTGTAGTTTATCGAGAATTGCCAGCTGCGCCCCGGCATGGGGTAGCGCGCCACAATCTCGTATTGTTTGTCAAACAGGTTCTTGATGTCGGCGCGCGTCTCGAGCGTGCCTTGCCATATGCGCCACTTGCGGTAGGCCGTCAGCCCGAACTCGGCGTAGCCGGGCAGGTCGGTGCCCTCGTAGTGGTTGTTGTTGGCGTGCCGCTTGCTTACGGCATAGCCGTGTATAGAGATGTTTACCCACGGGTTTTCGAAGCTAACCGTGGCACTTCCCTGGTGTTCTGGGGTATACGCCAGCTGGTAGCCGTAGTATTGGGAGCTTTTGCTTGTGCGGTTTTCGGCGCGCTGCCAGCCGTAATTGACTGTGCCCAGAAGCGTAAAGCGTGGGCTGAAACGGTGCTCTGTCGTGGCTTCGGCCTCGATGCCGTGCCCGCATACCTTGCCCACGTTGATGTTGGTCCATATGAACATGTTGTAAGGCACGGCCACAATCTTGTCTTTCACGCGGTTCACATATCCATCGGCGGACAGCTTGAAATATGATGATTTGCCGTAAACGTGCCGCCACGTCAGCCCGGCGTTGAGCTGGTCTGTGCTTTCGGGCAGCAGACTGGTGCTGCCGTAGTGGAAGTAGTACGACTCGTTGAACGTAGGTGCGCGGAATATGTTTTTGTACGACAGGCGCACGTACAGTTCTTCGTCCTCAAGCAGGCGGAATGACATTGACGCCGACGGCGACAGCCTGCGCAAGTTGCGTGCCGCACGGCCGGCTTTCGCCGCGTTGAGGTACATCGACCACAACAGGCGCGCCATGACCGTAAGGCGGCCGCTCTTGTAACGCGCCGCGGCGGTTTGCAATATGGCGTGGCGCCGTGGGCGCGTGTCGGTGTCGAGGCTGCTGTTGAGATTGTTGAATATATAGTCGGCCGAATAGTCCAACGCCCACGCCTTCGCCGGTGTGTATAGCAGACATGCCGATACGTATGCCTCGCGCTGCCAGTAGCTCGCGTCGTTGGCTCCGTCTTTGTAGGTCGCATCGGTATATATGGACGCCGCCCAGTTGTACTTTGCGGTGAACTTAGCCGATATGTTGCGGCTGTTCCATACGCGGTACTGCGCCTGCGCGAAGACGTTGCTCTCGTGCAGCCGCTCGCCGCTCATGTCGGTGTAGTATCTTACCTGCCCGGGCAGCCTGCGGTTGTTGTCATAATAATATATCTTGCCGTCGAGCCTGCCGTTGGCTCCGGTTTTCCATATGAAGCCGGCCTCGGCATGGGCGGAGTTCATGCGGCTGTTGGTGCGCTTTTCACGCATCGTAGTGCCGCCGTTGCGCAGGGTGAAGGGATAGTCGTTGTCGGCATAGACGTATTCGCCGGACATGGTGAACGCCAGCCTGTCCGTGAAGTTGTGGCTGTAGCGCACAAACGGGCTTACGTAGCCGAACGAGCCGAGCTTTACCTGCGCCGTAACGTGTGGCCGCAGGTCGCCAGACGGCGGCTGCACGGTGTTGACAGACAGCATTGAGGCGAAGGCCGCGTTGCGCGCCGGGACGAATATGTCTTCATTGTCACTGATTGTCAACGCTATGCTCTCTGCGTTTTCGAGAGAATAGCGTGATACGTCTATTTCCCCAGTCTGGCAGTCGCTCAACGCCACTCCGTCATAGCTTACGCCGGTATGTTGCGCTCCAAGTCCGCGCACGGCAACGGTCTTCATTCCTCCGGCTCCGCCATAGTCGCGCAAGGTTATTCCCGGCAGGCGGCGCAGGGCGTCGGCCATGTCGGCCACCCCGAGGCGCAGCATGTCGCGGTCGTCAAGTATGCGTAGCGGAGCCGTGGCCGAGATGGGGGTGCGCCGTGCGTTTTCCATAATGGTAACGCCAGTCAAAGCCCTGTCTTCCGCAATGCTGTCATTGCGCTGCGCGGTGGCAGGTACGCATGTCAAGGCCGCCATGGCGGCCGCAAACGTCAGATGCTTAATATGTTCCAACACAATCATACATAATGCACCGCCGTCCTCGAAGCGGTGGATTACACATTGCCGACGGCAGGTCTTCTGACTTTGCTGCCACTGATACGGGCGGCCTTCCCGGCGTAAAAACTGTGCCAGTGGCCATGCTTGCCCGTACCGACAACGGCGGCTCACAGCAGCGGGACTGTACGGGACTTTCACCCGTTTCCCTTTTAATCACTCATGTGTGAACCAGTCGGCGTTTACAAGGGTAACCGCAGGCGCGAAATGCAAGTATGCTTGCATACGTGCAGATGCGGTTATCTGCTGCAAAGGTATGTAAAAATCTTGTACGGGCAAAACAAAAACGTTTAAATTAACTGATAATCGTATGAGACGTACTAATTTATAACAGTATCGGATTGTGCTGCGTACATTGAAAATAGCCGACTGAAAAACATTATTCAGGCGGCAATGGGATTGGCCTTGATGTGAATTTCTGTAAATGGCTGATACTCCATGTGTTACAATACGTCATGTTTTGCATTGTAAGACGTGGCTTTTGGCTGTCTTGTTGGCTGTGTTTTGGAAAGCAAAAGGCCTGTTGTTTGCAATCGTCAAGGGTGTGGTCGTAATGTAATGCCGATAAGTTTATGTTGGCGGTAGTAAAATTACGTAAGGCGGCACGCTCTTTGATTGGTGCCGCCTTATGGGGTGTACATGTTTTTTTGTTTTAGTAATCGTCTTCGTCGGCGACTTCTTCCGCAAGTTCCAAGTCTTCCGGAGTCTCCTCGATGGTGGTGCGGTAGCTTTCCTCGGTGAGCTTGTCGTCGTCGAATGTGTCGTCGTCTTCGTCACGGCTGTTGAAAGTGTCGCTGCTGTCGTCATCGGGCATGTCCTCGTCTGTGTCTTCTTCTTCACCGCCGTAACGCCCGTCGTCGTCCTGCCCGAATTTTAGGCGCGGCTTCTCCGTTTCGGGTTTCAGCTTGGCGAAGATTGCCTCAACCCACGCGCCCTTTGTTATCTCGAGCACTGCGTAGCCGTCGGCAACTTTCTTCTCATACATGCCGCCTGGCTTGTGCAGACGGTCCTTGGGCAGGGTGGTAGTGCTGATGTCGAAGCCGCTCTGAATGATGTCCTGTATGCTCTGCGATAGCGAGTCCCATCCGCCGCCGAAGTTGCGGTCGATGACCTGCATGAGCTTCTCTGCTGAGATATGGCGTATGTTCTCGTATGTAAGGTCGGTTACGCGTGTTATGGGGCGCTTCTTTACGGCCGTTGTGGTTTCCTGGCCGTCTGGAGTGCGGAGTGTACTAACCTTGTAGCCGCGCTCCTCGTACTTCTTTACGACTTCAGGGCGGTCGGCCTTGACCTCCTCCATGTCGAAAGCGCTCTTGATGATGTCTATGTAGTGCCTGTAATTATCCTTTATGTCGGCATCTTTCTCGGCGGCCTGGAGCATACGGAATATGTCGCTCTCGTGTACGTCCCAGATGTTGCTCTTGTTGAGCGTCTTGAGCGTGAGTGATTTCTTGTCGGTATTCTTCATGCTTCGTATGTGTTAAGTTGTTGTTGCGGTAATTGTGTATTCGTCTCTGTCGTCAAGGACGGGGAACTTGCACCTGAATGTGTGCAGGGCTTCGATGTCTATGTCGGCGGTTATGGTCTGTGCTGCTTGCCCCTTGGCTTGTGTTACGGTATGTCCTTTTGCGTCGATTATGACGCTTCCGCCGGTATAGTGGCAATTTGGGTCGCAGCCTGTGCGGTTGGCTGCAATGACGTAGCACTGGTTTTCTATAGCGCGCGCCTTCGTGAGAGCGTCCCATACGTGTTGGCGGCTCTCGGGCCAGTTGGCCGTTATGATTATGGCATCGTAGTCGCCACGGTTGCGCGCCCATACTGGGAAACGCAGGTCGTAGCATGTAAGCAGCAGAAACCTTATGCCTTTATATTCGACAACTACTCTGCGCTCACCTGGCGCGTAGTGCTTGTTTTCTCCACCATATGTGAACAAGTGGCGCTTGTCGTAATAGTCAAACTCGCCGTCTGGCTTCACAAAGTAGAACCTGTTGCGCAGTGTTTCGTTGGCAGCCAAAGCGGCAAGGCTTCCGCATATGGCGCATTGGCGGATTGCGGCGGTGCGCCTCATCCATTCCAGCGGTTCGCGGCAGTGCGAGAATGGAGCACCGAAACCTGTTGCCCACATCTCGGGCATTACGTACAAGTCGGACGGCGGCGCGCCGCCGAGCAGAGCTTCCGCTGAAATGATGTTTTCTTCAGGGCTGTCCCACTTTATGTCTGTCTGTACGATTGTTATTCTCACGTTTTGCGGCGTTCTATCCTTTATGGTTGTTGCAAAAGTAATACATTATCTGTTAACGGCAAGTTTTTGGGTGATAATTTTTGCCTGATGCGATATATTTCTTACTTTTGCAATATAATTATGGTAAGACCTCTGGCAGAAAGACTTAGGCCGAAGACGCTTGACGAGTATATCGGACAGAAGCATCTTGTAGGCAAGGGCGCCGTCCTCCGCAGCATGATAGAGTCGGGAAGGGCGGTGTCGTTCATCTTGTGGGGGCCGCCGGGCGTGGGCAAGACAACGCTGGCACTAATCGTGGCCCGGCAGCTGAAGGTACCGTTCTATACGCTGAGTGCTGTGTCAAGCGGCGTCAAAGAGGTGCGTGAGGTTATAGACAAAGCCCGGCATTCTGGCTTCTTCAACAGCAATGCGCCAATTCTCTTCATTGACGAGATTCACCGTTTCAGCAAGAGCCAGCAGGACTCGCTGTTGGCGGCGGTGGAGCAGGGCGTGGTGACGCTTGTAGGAGCAACGACTGAGAACCCGTCGTTTGAGGTCATTCGTCCGTTGCTCTCACGATGTCAGCTGTATGTGCTGAAACCGCTAGAGAGGGAAAACTTGTTGGAACTGTTGCATCGTGCCGTGACAGAGGATGTGGAATTGAAAAAACTTGACATCCGCTTGAAGGAAACCGGAGCGATACTGCGATATAGCGGCGGCGACGCGCGCAAGCTGCTTAACATACTTGAACTTGTGGTAAGCGCTGCCGGCAGCGACACGGTGGAGGTGACTGACGAAAGGGTTGTGGCGTGTCTTCAGCAGAGCCCGTTGGCTTATGACAAGGACGGCGAGATGCACTATGACATCGTTTCGGCATTCATAAAAAGCATACGCGGTTCAGACCCCGATGCGGCTCTGTATTGGCTGGCTCGCATGATAGAAGGAGGGGAGGACCCTAAGTTCATTGCACGGAGGCTGATAATAAGCGCGGCTGAGGACGTGGGGCTGGCAAATCCCAATGCTCTGTTGCTGGCTAATGCCGCGTTTGATGCTGTGAGCAAGATTGGGTGGCCCGAGGGACGCATACCGTTAGCTGAAGCTACCGTGTACCTTGCCGCGAGTGCAAAGAGCAACTCTGCATACAACGGCATAGCCGAGGCATTGAGTCTGGTGAAGAGAACAGGCAATTTGCCTGTACCCTTGCACCTGCGCAATGCGCCGACAAAGCTGATGGCAGACCTCGGTTACCATGACGGGTACAAATATGCGCACGACTATCCAGGCAATTTCGTAGTGCAGCAGTATCTGCCGGAAGGAGCCCAAGGAGAGCGCTTGTGGCACGCGCAGCATTCGCCGGCCGAGGAAAAGATGTACCAGCGGATGATTGCTTGTTGGGGAGAAAGGTACAAAAATAATGAAAAGTGAAAAACGAAAAGTGAGAACTCCAAGTGTTTTGCAGGATAATGGATTTTTCACTTTCACTTTTACTTCACTTTAAAATTAAAAATATGAGAATAGTTGTTTTAGATGGATACAGTGTCAATCCCGGCGACTTGTCGTGGAATGCGCTTGGAAAATTAGGTGAATTGACCGTGTATGACAGGACAGACGCCTGTGACGTTGTAAACCGTGCGCAAGGCGCGGACGTGATTCTGACAAACAAGGTGGTAATATCCGACGGCATTATGGAGCGTCTTGCCGGATTGAAATATATAGGTGTGCTTGCCACGGGCTACAACGTGGTTGACGTAGAGGCGGCGGCACGCCGCGGCATAGTGGTGACGAATGTCCCGGCATATAGTACGGACAGCGTTGTGCAGATGACCTTTGCCCACATATTGAACATGACTAACCGTGTGGCTCATTATGCGTGTGAGAATGGAAAGGGCAAATGGAGTGCTGCGGCGGACTTCTGTTATTGGGACGCTCCGTTGGACGAACTGGCCGGTATGACCCTTGGTGTTGTGGGGCTTGGCAATATAGGATTTAAGGTTGCTTGTATTGCGCACAGTTTCGGAATGGACGTTTTCGCATGTACGAGTAAGAACTCGGCCGACCTGCCCTCGGGAATACAGAAGACAACGTTCAGGGGTTTGCTCGGCATAAGCGACATACTTACACTTCACTGCCCGTTGACCGCAGATACGCATGAGATGATAAATAAGGAGACGCTTGGAATGATGAAGCGCGGCGCACTGCTTGTAAATACAGGGCGCGGTGCCCTTGTCAACGAGGCAGACGTGGCTGAAGCCCTTGTCGGCGGGCAGTTGGGCGGATATGGAGCCGACGTGATGCAGCAGGAGCCACCGGCGGCTGACAATCCGTTGCTGCACGCCCCTAACGCATACATTACCCCACACATAGCATGGGCTACGTTGGCAGCTCGTAAGCGTCTTATGGCTGTCGCCGCCGCCAATGTCAAAGCATTTGCCAACGGACGGCCGGTTAACATTGTAAGCAGATGAACACGATTCAGATAGTAATAGAGTTTCTTGGAACGTTCGCCTTCGCCATATCAGGCATACGCTGGGCTGCGGCCAAGGATTTCGACTGGTTCGGCGGTTACGTTGTAGGTTTGGCCACTGCTATAGGTGGCGGTACAATCAGAGACGTGATGCTCGGTGTCACGCCGTTCTGGATGACTAACTCCATTTACATGATATGTACTGCCGTGGCGTTGGTTACTGTCATTGTGTTCAAGAAGATGATTGTGAAGTTTACCAGCACTTGGTTCTTGTTCGACACGTTGGGGCTTGCACTGTTTACCGTGGCAGGTCTGCAGAAAACTCTTTATGAGGGATTCCCGTTTTGGGTGGCAATCATAATGGGGTGCATAACCGGTGCCGCCGGCGGAGTGATACGCGATGTGCTTATTAACGAAGTGCCATTGATATTCAGAAAAGAGATTTATGCTATGGCCTGCATTCTCGGCGGTGTGGTTTATTATGTATGTCAGGCGGTTGGTCTTAACGCTGAGGTTACTGTCATAACAAGTTTTTCTGCAGTAGTCATAGTAAGGCTTATGGCCGTAAGGTTGCATATATCTTTGCCACATCTTCACGGAGAAAAGGATGCGGATTAGCTTGCAAAATGCCGCATTGCGCATCATGTTTCGCCGTATTTGAAACATGGTTGCAATGCGGCATAAAGTTTTGTTTCGATGGGGCGCATTTTGCAAATCCTGCACTCCGGCGGATTTGCTTATTTCGAATATTTGTCTATCAGCGGTTGGGCTTGTGGGTTGCCAAGTTCATTGGCTTTTTCAAGGTTGGGCAGTCCGGCAGCCGTGTCTCCTTTCCTTATCTGCGCCAATCCGAGCAATAGGTATCCGTCAGAATATTCAGGAGCGAGCTTGACGCAGCGTGTGGCCGTTTCCAAAGCTTCGTCGTTCATGTTAACCCTTAGTTGCAGCGAGGCCATTTCGGCGTAATATGTGGGCTCTTCTGGCGAGAGCATGATTGCAGCGGCAAGGTCGCCAAGTGCCTGTTGGTATAGCCTGGCTTTGATTTCAGCCTGGCTGCGTATGTAATAGAACTGTGAACTCATACGTTGCCCTGAAAGTATTTCGTAGCGTGTATAGTCGAAAACTGCTTGGCGGAAACTGTCGATGGCGTTGTAGGCATCCGCACGTGCGAGAAAGTATGGTGCGGCTTCGCGTATGCGCAGCGTGTCAGTATTGTTTATTGCGCTGTCAAGCAAGGCTATGATTTCCTGTTGCGGTGCTTTCATCATGGTCTTGCACTGTGCGGCTTCATAGAACAGTTCGGGGTTGTGCATGGAAGTGTTGAGCAGCTGGGTGAACTCGCCGTATGCCTTCTGATAGTCGCCTTTGGCGAAGGTTATCTGCGCCTGTTGGTGTTGGTATGCTGGTAGTTGGTTGATGGCATATGCCTGGTTTGTTTCTTCTTCTGCTTTGTCAAGAGTCCAGTCGGTGTAGGGAACGTCTGCCTTGAATACGAGTTTGTCATATATGATTTTTCCGTATGCGGCATGTGCTTCGTCTTTCTTGTCGGCCTGTTTTATTGCAGCTTCCATAGTTTTTGTAGCACCCTTAAAGTCGTTTACGGCAACCTGCATACGTGCTTTTGCCGAATAACCGTCTACAAGTTTCGGGTATTGTGCCATGAAGTCGTTTACAACGGCGGCGTGTTTCACGGAGTCTTCGCTTTCGGCCATCATAAGGATGAGCAGGGCCTGTTCCTGCTCTTCTGGTAGCGCTGGTGGTATGCCTATCTGTCGCATGATTGGGTCGTTAAGAGCAAATCCTGTGGTATGTAGGCTTAAGGCTAAGTTTGCATCGGTGGCGTGTGTATCGGTTGATGTCGCTGACGGTTTTAGAAGGCCGATGACTTGCCCTTGGCTGTTTAAGAACGGACTGGCGTCTGACTTTTCAGGCGCTTGCATAGTGAAAATGTAATAATAGTATTCACCCATAAATGTCTCAACGCTTTTTACCGTTGTGCTCAAAGGCTTTGCGCCGTTATCCTGATACGTTGCCAGCCATACCTCGTCACCGCTTTTAGCCGGAGTGGAGGCAAGGTTTACAGGTTCAGGCTTTATGTTTTCAACCTTGAACTTGGCCATGTCGTATATTTCGTTTGTTCCGAGTATGCGCGATACTTCACCATGCTTGCCTTTGGTGTCGGTAACCGTGGCGCGCGCCGCTCCCAAAAACGGTTTGAGCGAGCTTACAGCCGTGCCGTCAGCGGAAATGAATATGCCGTTGCTTTCAGACAGTACAGAACCATCGGCTTTGTAAGTAGTGAGCCTGAATACAGATTTAGCGGCGTCCTTTACCGATGATGGCTGCGCTACGCATTGTACCGCACAGCATACTATGGTTGTCAGAATTAATAAACTAATGCGTTTCATATTTATCGATAGATTGTTTATTGTTTAAGTAATTCTTTTGCGTTGCTTATGGCGGCTTCGGTTACTTCAGAACCGCTAAGCATCTGCGCAATTTCTTTAATTCGTTCGCTTTCGGAGAGTTTACACATCTTGCTTGTAGTGCCGTTTTCTCCCTCTTCTTTGTACACTCTGTAGTGTGTGGAGCCTTTTGCAGCTATCTGCGGCAGGTGCGTTATGCTTATGACTTGTCGTTCGGTGTGTGCCATTTCTTGCATTATGTCCGCCATCTTTTCAGCCACTTTGCCGCTTACACCTGTGTCAATCTCGTCAAAGATTATCGTGGGCAGTTTTACAGCACCGCTTATCATTGCTTTTAGCGATAGCATGACTCTGGCAATTTCACCGCCAGACGCTACTTGCGTTACAGGTTGCATCTGTGTGCTTGTATTTGCGCTGAAAAGGAACGATGCTGCGTCGTGCCCGTCAGTTCCAAGCTCTTTCTTTTCGAGTTTGACAGCGAAGCGTACTTTGGGAATGCCGAGCTGGATTAGCCTTTCGGGTATTTCGCGTTCTATATCTTTGGCTGCTTTTGTACGTACGGCAGTTAGTTTGTCGGCAAGGGCGGCACATTCCTCGGCAAGCCGGTTCTCGCGTTCAAGCATAGCGGCTATTTCCTCGTCACCATTGTCTATTTTGTCCAATTTTGATTCAAGTTCAGACTTGATATCCAGCAGCTCTTCCACCGTGGCGACATTGTGCTTTTTCTCGAATGAATAAATCTTGTCAAGGGCATTGTCAACCGTTTCTTGGTGTTGAGGGTCAAATTCTATGCCGTCAACGCTCGAACTTACATCCTGTAAAATGTCTTTCAACTCGATATAGCAGCTTTCCAACCGTTCTGCCAATGGCTTTGTTTCAGGATATATTTCGGTTATGCTTTCGAGCGAACGCACGGCTTCTTTCAGCTTGTCTGTCATTCCGCTGTCAGTTTCGTTGTCGCCCAAGATGTTTTCGACATTATATAATGTTGTCTTGATTTCCTCTACATGGCTTAACATGTTACTTTCATGTTCAAGCTCTTCCTGAATACCTGGCTTAAGTCCTGCTTCGGTGAGCTCTTTGAGTTGGAAGCGCATGAAGTCTTCGTTCCTCTTGCCTTCTTCGGCTTCTTCCTGCAAGCGTCTTACTTCTTTCTTTGTTTCCCGGTATTCGTTAAAGCGTTCTTTGTATTCGGCAAGCAGCTCTTTGTCGTCGGCAATGATGTCGATGACATTTATTTGGAAGTCTTCCTCGTTAAGCAACAGGTTCTGGTGCTGGCTGTGTATGTCAATCAGCTGCCCGCCGAGGCCTTTTATCAATGACAGAGGAACAGGCGTGTCGTTAATGAATGCCCTGCTTTTTCCCGAAGGACTTATTTCGCGACGCAAGATGCAGTCTTCTGCATCGTAATCTATGCCATTTTTGCTGAAAAAGTCTTGCATTTCGTATCTGCTGATGTCGAAATGCGCTTCAATGACACATTTGCGTGTGTTCTGCTTGATGTATTTTGTGTCGGCGCGCTGACCTAACAATAGGTTTATGGCTCCGAGTATGATGCTCTTGCCTGCTCCCGTCTCGCCGGTTATAACCGAGAAGCCGGGATTAAACTGGATGTCGAGCGTGTCTATCAGTGTAAAGTTGTTGATGTACAGTTGTTTCAGCATTGTCGTGTGTTACAATACGTGTTACTCTTTTATTTTGTCCCAATAGTTGCTTTGCGACGCGTTGATTGAGAAAAGCACATTGTAGACGGCATCTTTTTCTTTAGGAGTACCTTTGCCTTTGTATATATTGCCGAGTTCGTCTTTCTTGTAATCTGTCCATATCTGTGGCAACATGCTTAGGGGCTTGTCTTCATGTGCTTTTTTCAGATTGGTCTGTATCGCGGTTGATATGTTAGTGCGTCCGCGGTCGGCATTGTTCGCCATTTCGTCCAGCCCAGTACGGTAGTAATCGTATTGGAACTGGCGGAAAGGTTGCATCGCTCCGTCCATATAGTCGTTGATTATGGCAAAACGGTTGCGGTCGTTCTCAAAAGCCTTCCATCCTGTAAAGCTGAGGTTCTGGGCGTTGTTTACAAGATTCAGACATCGTTGCAACACGTCTTCGCCGCCCATGGGCGAGAAACTGTCAAGGTCGAGGCCGATAATCAGGTAGGCATAGTATGCTATTAACGCGGTCAGTTGGTTGTCAACCATTTCTTCGTTGAACTCGAGCTGGTCGAATTGTGCGAACTCGAAATTGAAGTCGGCATCTTGGTTGTTATACAGGGTTGACGTGTATGCCGAATTGTAAACCGGTCTGTTGGCCTGAATGAGTGCCGTGCATGTGAAAGCGTTTGACGACTGGTCGTACTTCGTTACCGTTATGTTGAAATTGCATACAATCCTTTCGTTCTTCTGGAATTGCAGTGACGTCCATTGCCTGTCGTTGATAAATTGTTCGAGCGTTTGCTGCAAATTGTCGAACACACTGGCGTCAGTCCCTTGTATCTGGTTATGGTTTATTGTTACTTTTGCCAGAAGTTCTTGGGCTTTTATGCCTGTCAGCATGGCGCAAAGACATATTATGATGGATAACAGCCTCATTCCCTCGTGTCGTTATATTTTGTTACATTGATAGTTCTGCGAGCTTGTCGATGATGTCGCATGCTACTTCTTTCTTGCTTTTCTTATCGTATTCAATGGTTTTCGTGCCAGTGATGATTTTTATTTGGTTGTCATCGGTACGGAATGTTGTGCCCTTGTTGCGTGTGGAGTTGAGCACAATAAAGTCGAAGTGTTTTCTTTCAAGTTTGCTTTTGGCATTAGCATCTTCGTTGTCTGTTTCCAAGGCGAAACCTATCAGGCATTGTCCGTCGTGTTTTTGCCGTCCTAATTCTTCGGCGATGTCTTGTGTCGGACAGAGTTTTATCAGCAGGTCGTCTTTACCGCGCTTTATTTTTTTGTCCGCAGTGTTTTCCGGCTTGAAGTCGGCCACGGCGGCGCATAGTATCGCTGCGTCGCATCCGCTAAACACGCTTGTAGCTGCGTTGTACATTTCTTGACAGCTTTCCACATCGATGCGCCGTATTTCATTTGAACACTGTATGCCTACCGGGCCGCTTATCAATGTTACTTCGGCTCCGCGTCTTGCGCATTCTTCGGCAATGGCAAAGCCCATCTTCCCGCTAGAATAGTTGCCGATAAATCTTACAGGGTCGATTTTCTCATATGTAGGACCGGCCGTAATCATTATGCGTTTACCTTTGAGCTGGTCTTTCTTTTCATAAAAGAAATTGTCTAACGTTCTGACTATTGTTGCAGGCTCTTCCATACGGCCTTTGCCTTCAAGTCCGCTTGCAAGGAAACCGCTTTGCGGCTCTATTATGATATTGCCGTATGAGCGGAGTTTATCAAGGTTTTGTCGGGTTGATGGGTGGGCGTACATGTCAAGGTCCATTGCCGGCGCAATGAATACAGGAGCTTTCATTGAAAGGTAGGTGGTAATCAGCATGTTGTCAGCTATGCCGTTAGCCATTTTGCCTATCGTGCTTGCCGTACACGGAGCTATGAGCATGGCGTCAGCCCAAAGGCCGATGTCAACGTGTGAGTTCCAAGTGCCGTCGCGCTGTGAAAAGAATTCGCTGATTACCGGCTTGTGTGTCAATGCCGACAGTGTGATTGGAGTTATGAACTCTTTTCCTGCCGGGGTTATCACCGTCTGCACCTCGGCACCTTGCTTTATCAACTCGCGTATAAGAAGACAGGCTTTGTATGCGGCGATACTTCCTGTTATGCCGAGAACTATTTTTTTACCTTTCAACATAATGTATCTAATTAAGAGTTAAGAATTAAGAATTAAGAAAAAATGTCTTTATTCTTGTTAAAACGCATATTTTCTTAATTCTTAACTCTTAATTTTAATTCTTATTGAACTCTCGCAGTCTGATGCGTGTCAGCACTTGCTTGGTGTTGTATGTGAAGTCACTGCTTAGCATCCAGCTGTAATATCCCGGGTCACGGTGGAGCACGTCTGCTACGCCCCAGCCTTTGTATTTGCCGAAGTTGAACACTTCATACATTCGGGGTTTGCCTGTAGCGTCGAGCAGCGTGTTACCGTCTTTGTCTTTCATTTCTTTCCAGACGATGCGCCCGGCAAAATCAACGTTGTTGTTCATTTTTGAGAACTCGGCCAGTTCGTCCATGTCGTTGTTCAACTGTCGTTCCGGTTCTTCCTGCCTGCCAGGAGCATACATGTCAAGCTCGCCTTGCAGCACGCGGTATGTAGCCTCCGTATCTTCGTCGGCCTTATGCGCCGTGAAGTCATCTTCCATTTTTCGTCCGCAATAGAATTTGTATGCAGCGGCAAGGTTGCGGCGTTCCATCTTGTGAAAGATTGTCTGCACATCAATGAGCCTGCATTTGCCGAAGTCGAAGTCTATACCGGCACGCAGGAACTCTTCCGCCAGCATGGGTACGTCAAAGTGGTTAGAGTTGAAGCCGGCGAAGTCGCAGCCTTTAAATTTGCTCTCAAGGTCAGCGGCTATCTTTTTGAATGTAGGCGCATCCTTAACGTCTTCGTCGGATATACCCGTCAGCTGGGCAACTTCCGCAGGTATCGGTTTTTCAGGATTGATGAAGAAGTTTTGGCGTTCTTCCTTTCCGTCAGGATACACCTTGATGTATGATATCTGTATTATTCTGTCTTTTACAAGGTCAAGCCCTGTTGTTTCAAGGTCGAATACAATCAGAGGCTTTGTGAGATTGAGTTTCATTTTGTTTTTTCGGTTATGCGGTTATATGGTTATACGGTTGCCCGGTTTGGGTATTTACGGATTTATGGTATCAAACCGTATTATAACAGTATAGCTTCGCAATCGGGAAACCGTATAACCGTAAGGCCGCGAGTATCAATCGTTAAGCAACATCGGCATTATGAGCATCAGTATGTCCTCGTTCTCTGGCTGCTGTGTAGGCAGTATGAGGCAGGGACGGCTCGGGTCGGCAAGCTGAAGCTCAACTTCTTCACAGTCCAGATTGTTGAGTATCTCCATAAGGGATGTGCCCTTGAAGCCGATATCCATCGGCGTGCCGTTATAGTCGCATACGATTTCTTCCTTTGCGCTTGTGTAGAAGTCTATGTCTTCAGATGATATCACGGCTTTACCCGTTTCTATGTGCAGGCGCACCTGTTGGCTGCTGTCGCTCGCAAATGGTAGTACGCGGCGTATGACACCTGTCAGCACGGCGCGGTCTATCGTCATGCGGTTGGGGTTGTCTTGTGGTATTACCGAATTATAGTTGGGGTATCGGCCTTCTATCAATCGGCATGACAATGTTCCACCGGGATATGATATTGTGGCGTTGCGCTCGTCAAAGCGTATCAGCACGTCTTCGTCATTTTTCTGCAATACATTTCTTAATAATGTGGCAGGCTTCTTTGGCATTATGAAAGACATCGGTGCCTCCGTCTTGATGCTCTTGTTGCGTGTCCTGACAAGCTTGTGCCCGTCGCTTGCCACAATGGCAAGTGCGTCAGTTGTCAGGTCGAAGTATATGCCGTTCATCACCGGGCGCAGCTCTTCGTTTGCAGTAGCGAATACTGAGCGTGATATGTCGTTGGCAAGTGTCTTGGAATCAATTACTATCGATGCCGCCCCGTCCTGCAACTGTTGCAGGCGCGGAAACTCGTTGCCGCTCTGTCCGGTGAAGTTGTATATACCGTTCATGTAAACAACCTTTATGGCATACGATGACATGTCAACGTCCAACGTCAGCGGCTGTTCGGGCAACTCTTTCACGGCGTCGAGTATCGTGCGGTTGTTCACGGCGAATGTGCCGTCGCCGTCAGCCTCGTCCAGTTGCAGCTGGGTCGTCATGACGTTCTCGCTGTCTGATGCGGTTATTGTCAGTGTGCCGCCTGCTACCTCGAACAGGTAGCAGTCCAATATGGGCATAGAGTTTTTGCTGTTGAAAACCTTTGACAGTGCCGAAAGGCGTGCTGCCAAGGCCGTGCTTGATATTGTCAGTCTCATTATGTTGATGTTTTTAGTTGTTCCTTTTTCGGTTGACAGATGCACAATTACACACGGACAAGTTGATAAGCCTTGCTGTTTGTATGCTGACGGCCGTCTCTTGTCACTTGTCCGCTTGCCATTCAAATTGCAGACAAAAATACAAAAAAGCGTGCGGCGGAACAAAAAAAATGTGCAAAAATTTCTTTATTCCCAAGTATTTTGCTAATTTCGCAATCAAAAAATTAAAACATAACTAATTACACATTATGGAAATAGAAGGTAAAATCATAGCCGTCATACCCCCGAGGGAGGGCGTTTCTGCAAGAACAGGCACGGCGTGGAAGACTCAGGATTACGTCATTGAAACCCACGACCAGTACCCGCGTCGCTGCTGCTTTAATGTGTTCGGTTCGGACAAAATCCAGTTGTTTAACATCCAGGTGGGCGAGGAACTTCGCGTAAGTTTCGACATCGACGCACACGAATACCAAGGTCGTTGGTTCAACTCCATCCGTGCATGGAAGGTTGAACGCATAGACCCTAACGCCGTACAAGCTCCAGTGCAACCTGCACCGTTCGACCAACAGACTCCTGTGCAGCCTGTACAGAGTGCCCCGGCAGCAGCACCGGCTCCAGAAGCTGCACCATTCCCGCCACAACAGGACGGTGGAAGCGAGGACGACCTGCCGTTCTGACATCAGCGTGACAGCAAAAGTTAAAGGCTTGCCATACCGGCAAGCCTTTTTTGCGCCGTTCAAACGACACGTTTGCGCCGTCCAAACGATGCGTTTAGGCCGTCCAAACACATCGTTTGGACGGCCTAAAACCATTATTATAAAGCTACTTTTGTTGAGTAACTTCCAGATTTAACAATATATATACCCTTTGCAGGAACTTCAACGGTCTTTCCGCATTGCGAAACGCCTTTATATACAATAGTTCCGTCAATGTTGTAAATATATATGTTCTCACCGTCTTTGTTGAAATGTATTTTACCGTCAACTATTTCAAATGCCTGCTCATTATCTTCTATTGTCGGATTGGTAATGCCTGTCGGAAAGTCTTTTTCCTTTATTTCAAAGAAATCTTCCCAATATGGGTGCAGCCAATAAATATTGCGACATCCGGTAGGAACATACAATGTGGCCTTATCGTATGTTTCATATGCGAATGTTCTTTCAGTAATTGCAGGAGGAGTTGTATTGAGAGAGTTTACTTCTTCTATATTTTTACATTCATCAAATGCTCCTGATTCTATATTTTCAACTTTACTGCCAATAGTGATTGATTTTAAGTCACTGCACCCGTTAAATGCGCCATCTTTAATATTTATTACGCTGTTAGGAGTTATTATTTCAGTAACTCCACTACAACCATTGAATGTAAAATCATCGCCAATAGTTGTAATGCCGTCACAAACGTTTATTTTTAAGCCATTGCATCCAGCGAATGCAGAATTTTTAAGAACTGACACACTACCGGGAATTGTTATTTCTGTTAGGTTGCTACAACCGCTGAATGCACATTCTCCGATGGTCGTAACGTTATTGGGAATGGTTATTGTTGTCAATCCGCTACAATCTTTGACAATGTATGCGGGTATTAGTTCCACATTATTACCAAAATGTATTTCTTTTATTGCGCTATTTTCAAATGGGCTGTACTTAGGAAAATCATCGCAGTTTTTAGCATTAAACTGTATTGCTTTTAATTGATTACAATCATTGAAAGCATTATCATATATGGTTTTAACGCTTTCGCCAATGGTGACTTCAGTCAGTCCGCTGCAACCAGAGAAGGCCCATTGTCCGATACTTGTCACACTATTTGGAATTGTTACCTCAGTCAGTCCGCTGCAACCATAGAACGTATATCCTCCGAAGCTTGTCACGCTGTTAGGAATTGTTACCTCAGTCAGTCCGCTGCAATTTTGGAACGCCCCACTGATGTTTGTCACACTGTTAGGAATTGTTACCTCAGTCAGTCCGCTGCAATTTGGGAACGCCCAACTGATGTTTGTCACACTGTTAGGAATTGTTACCTCTGTCAGTCCGCTGCAATTTTGGAACGCCCCACTGATGTTTGTCACACTGTTAGGAATTGTTACCTCTGTCAGTCCGCTGCAATTTTGGAACGCCCCACTGATGTCTGTCACACTGTTTGAAATTGTTACTTCGGTCAGTCCGCTGCAACCAGAGAAAGCCCATTGTCCGATGCTTGTCACGCTGTTAGGAATTGTTACTTCGATCAGTCCGCTGCAACCTTCAAATGCGGATCTTCCGATGCTTGTCATACTGTTTGGAATTGTTACTTTTGCCAGTCCGCTGCAACCATAGAAAGCCCCTTCTCCTATGCTTGTCACGCTGTTGGAAAATGAAACAGATGTTATTTTGTCGCAATTTGTAAAAACTATATCGTTGATGACTGTAATTCCTTCAGGTATGTTTAAATCGGTAATTAATTTATTGTTTAAATATAAATTACGAGCGTATTCTGTTGGATTTATTGGATTAAGAGTAGAGAAATTGCATTTACACCAAGCATATAAATCTGAAATGTGTACTTCTTGTAAAGATTTGCATTCACTATATTCTCCTTTTATGGTGGATACGTTTTTACCTATATATAAACTACGTAGAGAAGATGGAAGCTTCCCTTCATAATATACACCTTTTCTGTATTCAACTTGTCTATCGACGTATAATGTAGTAATATTGGGAAGTCTATCCACGTATAAAATTAATGGAGTCGTACCATTTGCTATTTTAATTGTAGACAAATTATTACATCCGTAAAAATCGCACTTTACTTCTGTTGTTGAACCAGGAATACATATTGATATAAGGTTGGTACACCCTGAAAACGCATAGCTTTCAATTACTTCAATGTTATCAGGCAATTCAATGTTTTTTATGTTGTTGCCTTCCATAAAGAAATAACTTCCTATTTTGTTTTCTGACGTTATGTAGTCTTGGTAATATGAAGCTCCTCCGTCTATAATAGACGCTTCGTGTAAGTCCAACATCTGAAGATTTGTCATTTTCCTTATAGCCAAGATATCAGTACCGTTTACCTTACCTCTTATTTTTAATTTATATACATCTGGTATTTTCTCAATAGTTATTATGTCAATCAGCTCTCCTCCGTTGTTGAGCGTCACGTCAAATGAGTTGTCTTTTGAATATGAAAACGTATAAAGTGTGTTGTCTTTAAGGTTGCTGCTTATTATAAATTGATAACCATTTTCGCCTATTTTTTCCGAAATGTCTTCAGCCGCTAATAATACTGTCTTACCACTATCCATCGGTTGATTGGTCTTTACGGTAATTGTACCTCCTTCCTCTTGTTCCGTAAGGTCGCTATAAAGGAATTCGTCACCTTCAGCTTTTATTATTATTGGGTAATACTTTTTGCCGTTACTTATGGCGTATATACTGAAAGCAGTTCCCCATTTTTCTGAGTTGACATAAGTTTGGGTTGAGTTTATTGGTACTTCAAGTAAAATTGTATTTTTCAAATTGCTGTCAGTTGTGGGTGGTATAGGGTTCCTACATACTATGTTTTTTATAGGCTTGTCAGAAAGTCCTACTATTTCTGTAACGTCTTTTCCTAATGTAATTGATGATATATAAGAATCAGGGAACATTGATTTCAAATCTACCTTTTTTATTCCGTTGCCAAGTACAACATTAATAAGTCCATCGCAATCTGCGAAAGTACCGTCTTCAATGCCTGTCACACCGTTTGGAATTGTTATTTCAGTCAGTCCGCTGCAACCAGAGAAAGCATATTCTCCGATGCTTGTCACACTATTTGGAATTGTTATCTCAGTCAGTCCGCTGCAACCAGAGAAAGCATATTCTCCGATGCTTGTCACACTATTTGGAATTGTTATCTCAGTCAGTCCGCTGCAACTCTGAAAAGCATATTCTCCGATGCTTGTCACTCTGTTTGGAATTGTTATTCCACTCAAACCGAAGCATTCTTTAAAAGCCTCATTTCCGATACTTGTCACACTATAGGGGATTGTTATTTTTGCCAGTCCGCTGCAACCAGAGAAAGTACCGTCTTCGATACTTGTAACGTTCGTGGGAATTGTTATTTCGGTCAGTCCGCTGCAACCAGAGAAGGCACCTCCTCCGATGCTTGTCACGCTGTTTGGAATTGTTATTTCAGTCAGTCCGCTGCAACCAGAGAAGGCCCATTGTCCGATACTTGTCACGCTGTTTGGAATTGTTATTTCGGTCAGTCCGCTGCAACCAGAGAAAGCCTGTTCTCCTATGCTTGCCACACCGTTTGGAATTGTTATTTCAGTCAGTCTGCTGCAACCAGAGAAAGTAGCGACTTCGATACTTGTAATGTTCTTGGGAATTGTTATTTCGATCAGTCCGCTGCAACCTTTAAATGCGGATCTTCCGATGCTTGTCACGCTGTTTGGAATTGTTACTTTTGCCAGTCCGCTGCAACCATAGAAAGCCCATCCTCCTATGCTTGTCACGCTGTTTGGAATTGTTATTTCAGTCAGTCCGCTGCAATCATAGAAAGCCCATCCTCCTATGCTTGTCACGCTGTTTGGAATTGTTACTTTAGTCAGTCCGCTGCAATCATAGAAAGTATCCATCTCGATGCTTGTCACACCGTTTGGAATTGTTATTTCTGCCAATCTACTACAATACCGGAAAGCATTGTCTCCGATGCTTGTCACGCTGTTTGGAATTGTTATATCAGTCAGTCCACTGCATTTCAGGAAAGCACTACTCTCGATGCTTGTCACGCTGTTTGGAATTGTAATTCCTGCCAAATTATAGCAATAGGCGAAGGCCTTGTCTCCGATGCAAGTCACGTTGTAAACTTTGTTTTCATATGTTACAGTCGGTGGTATAGAAATATTGCCACTTAATTTGTTTGAAGCGTATGTTAAAGTGACACTGATGCTATCTGGATTTATTGAATACACAAATTTGTCTATTGTAAAGGCAAATGTATTGCTAAATATGCTTAAGCATAATAATAAGCAAAATAAGCGTAGTTTCGTTTTCATATCTTCTGAGTTTTATTAATTGACAAGTAATTATTTACATTAAGAATAATTCTCCCATCCGTTTTTAATGGAAAACGGATGGGATGGATATAATCAATCATCAATCATGTTCAATTCATTAATTGTAAAATATTTTAATTTACAATCGTCATTCCTTACTGATTTTGTCGCCATGAAATAAATTTTATTTGCATTTCTACCAGTTAATTTATCAGCAATCTTTTCTATTTGCTCTTTTAGTTCCTTATTATCCATGTTTACGGCAATAAATAATGCCGTATTGTAGTTCAACTTGTTTTCATCTACAAACTTCAGAAGTTTGTCAATATCACCACCGATACCAACTTTGTTAATCCTTTCAGCAGTCTTGACTTCTATGACACATTCTTGAGCCTTGACGTTATCTTGCCCACTGTGCAAAACAAAATCAGGATATTTGTATTCTTTGGATTTATTTTCGGAGTCTTTGTTTGGTTCCTCGTTTGGTTCTTCTGTAAGTTTAAGAAAATCGTCAAATTCAGATTTCTTTATTTCCCCATTAAATATTAAATTTCCATATTTATACATATTTGCTTCCATTATCATCCTGAACTGATGATAGAACTCATAACAGAAAACACGCTCTTGCATTGTAAACTGTGAGGGCTCATTGATTGAGCTACCAATGTCATGCCAAATAAAAAACTTCAAGTCTGCATGTTGGATAGCCTTAACAAAATCATTCAAAAATACTGAATTTTCCATAATTGTTTCTTTTTATGCCCCTTGCAGCCCTGTCGGTGCGGTTAATAATTTTTAGGTTAAGACATACAAAGAGAGCGGAGCCGCCAAATCCCGTCTTATCCTCGATGTAGGCTTGGACTTCCTGTAATATGGATAAGATGAACTGACAGCCCCGCTTGGATGTATGATACGGATACAACATGCCATTACTAAGCAGAAAGGCACACGTGTACGAATACAACCAAGAAGAGCGCCTTTCCTTATTATTCCGATATTACGCAGTAAAGTGTCCAATTTTACATCGACGGAATAAAGCGAAATTGCGCTTCTTTTCAGTATGTCTGTGTATGTGCAGCGCACAATACATAGCAAAGATAACGAAATTTCTTGGAAAGGTGCTCTTTTGTTTGGGAATTTTTGCAAATATTTACAAACTCATCTTCTCTTTTTGTGTGGGTTAAGAGCGATGCGCCCGTTGGCAACGGTCAACAGTGCGGATATGGAAAAGGCGTGCAACCATTCGTTTTACTTGCCATCTTCTTAGGTTACCGCCAAGTTACCTCACTCACAACAAGCAAAGAATAATCCACGCCCATGAGCGTGAACCTTCAGACTGCTTGCTCCCGTGAGTGAATATTGGCGGTATTCAAGAAGATTAGAACAAGAGCTAAAAGCTCAATATGTAAAATATGTTTTGAACGGATGCGCCCGGCTGTCAGCCGCATGTCAGCGTTGTTGACGTGTATGTACGTGCGCAAATTCGTCAGCTGTCAGTTTCTTCTTATCTGTTTTCTTTAATGGTTAAACTTCATGTTGTCGGCACAAAATTACAAAATGTTTTTGAAAGATAAATGATTTAGTGTTTAAAAGATGGTCTTTTGCATGGCAAAAGGCCATGATTGGCAATGTAAAAGGCCGTGTTTCGCAGCGCGAAACACGGCCTTTTAATAATGTGCTGAAAATGAATGAGTTACAGAGTAACTTTTAGATGCCTAATAGAATGTGGCATTTGGATTTTTCACTTTTCATTTTTCATTATTCATTTTCCTTGATGTTCGGCTCTTCGAGGCCGTAACCCTTCTTCTTGTCAACCACTTTGAGTACGAAGCCGAGCAGCAGGGCGGCCACGCCGAGGCAGGCGAGCATTACGAGCGGGGCGGTGTAGTCGTAGGACACGGCTGCCTCTTGTGGGGTGATGAGGCCTGCTTTGAGGTCGGCGACGAGCTGTGGATTGGTCTTGTCGAGTACCTTGCCGATGAGCAACGGGAAGAGCCACAGGCCGATGTTCTGTATCCAGAAGATGAGGGCGTATGCGCTTCCGATGATTTTCGCGTCAACGAGCTTGGGCACGCTGGGCCAAAGCGATGCAGGCACGAGCGAGAAGCTGGCGCCGAGCACAAGGATTGTTACGTATGCCACGATTACTCCGCCAACGGCGTTGCCCTTGAACATGGGCAGGATGAAGGCGAAGGTGAGGTGGCAGGCGATGAGCAGCAGGGAGCCTACGACGAGCATCGATGCGGCCTTGCCCTTGTGGTCGACGTAGTTGCCGAGGATGGGCGTGATGCCGACGGCGAGCAGGGGGAACACAGCAAACACCGTCTCGGCACTCTGGCGCATGTAGCCCATATAGCAGAACACAATGAGAGCAACTACGGCCACTACTTGCATCAGCGTGCGCATACCCTTGCTCTTGGAGAAGTTGCTGGCGAAGGCCGCCGCCGCAACCACAAGCATGATGATGTACTGGATTACGGTAACGGTGTTGCCTGCCCAGAACGAGCCGGGAGATAACTCTGTAAACGTGAGGTTGCACTGGAGCATGTTGACGGCATACTTCTGGAACGGGAAGATGGCCGAGTAGTAAAGCACGCACAGGAGAGCCACAAGCCAGAAGCCGCTGCTGCGCAGTATGTTGCCGATGTCGCTTATTTTGAACGGGTCGTCCTTCTCTTCTGCCTCGCCGGTCTGGGCGTCGAGTTTCTTGTCCATGAAGAAATAAACAATAAACATGATGAGCGCAATCATCAGGAGCACCACGCCGAAGGCTACAGAGCGCGACACGTCAATGTCGCCTCCGAGCTTTGCAAACACGGGCGAGAATATCATGCAGGTGGCAACACCAAGGCGGGCAAGTGCCATTTCGGAGCCCATGGCGAGTGCCATTTCGTGTCCCTTGAACCATTTTACTATGCCTCGCGACACCGTGATGCCGGCCATCTCCACACCGCAGCCGAATATCATGAAGCCTACGGCTGCAAACTTGGCCGACGCGGGCATACCGAGGTAGAACGGGGATATGCCCAGTTCGTCGAAGCCGGGTATGTAGTTGAGGTTGTTGTTGAACCATGTCTCAAGGCTGCTGCCTTGGAATGCCTCGGTCACGGCGTACCAGTTGATTGTGGCTCCGACGAGCATCACCGCGCCGGAGAGCACCGCCGTGAAGCGCACTCCCATCTTGTCGAGTATTATTCCTGCGAAAATCAGGAAGAATACGAATACGTTGAGAAACGTCTCGGAGCCTTGCATCGTGCCGAACGCGGTAGAGTCCCAACCGCGTGTCGATTGCATAAGGTCTTTGATTGGCGAGAGGATGTCCATGAAGATGTACGAGCAGAACATCGCAAACGCGAGGAAAAACAGCACCATCCACCTTGTTGCGGCGGAGTCGCGAAGTGTTTTTTGAATTGAAGATGTCATGTTATTGGATTTAATTGTTGTTTTGTGAAGTGGGGAATTAAAATTAAGAATAAAGAGTTAAGAATTAAGAAAATATGCTTTGTGGGCGACTTTCTTAATTCTTAACTCTTAATTCTTAATTATTTAAGCCACCGGTCAAGCCAGTTGAAGAATGTGCGCTGCCACAGTATGCCGTTCTGCGGCTTCAACACCCAGTGGTTTTCATCGGGGAATAGCAGCAGCTCGGCCGGTATGCCGCGCATACGTGCCGCGTTGAACGCGCCCATCCCCTGATTGGCATTGATGCGGTAGTCCTTCTCTCCGTGGATGCAAAGTATTGGCGTGTCCCACTTGTCGATGAATTTGTGGGGCGAGTTGGCGTAAGTCCTGCGTGCGTTTTCCGTCTTGTCTTTGTTCCAATAGGCGTCGTCATACTCCCAGTTACTGAACCAGGCCTCCTCCGTGTCGGTGTACATCGACTCGAGATTGAACGCTCCGTCGTGGGCGATGAAGCATTTGAAACGCTTGTCATGGTGGCCTGCAAGGTAATAGACGCTGAAGCCTCCGAAGCTTGCGCCTACCGCGCCGAGACGGTCTTTGTCAACGAACGGCAGGTTGTCGCAGGCGTCGTCGATAGCCGTCAGGTAGTCTTTCATGCACTGTCCGGTCCAGTCGCCGGATATTTGCTCGTTCCATTCGCTGCCGAAGCCAGGCAGTCCCCTGCGGTTGGGCGCGATGACAACGTAGCCGTTGGCCGCCATGATTTGCATGTTCCAGCGGTAGCTCCAGAACTGCGATACAGGGCTTTGCGGCCCGCCTTCGCAGAAAAGAAGGGTGGGGTATTTCTTGTTTTCGTCAAAGTGTGACGGCAGCACCACCCAGTACATCATGTCCTTTCCGTCAGTCGTTTTTACCCAGCGTTGCTGTATTTTGCCGAACGTCATCTGGTCGTAAAGATGCTTGTTCTCAAATGTTATTTGTTCGGCTTTCGCCTGCTTTTCCTTCTTGCCTGGGTTGACGACGTAAAGCTCTGAAGCCTGCGACATGCTGTGCCTTTCGGCAAGCAGTTTTTTCCCGTCGTTTAGCAGTTGCACAGAGCCGTAATCATACCAACCGTCGGTCAACTGCATCACCTCGCCCTTGAGATTGGTCTGGTATATGTTCTCGCATCCGTGCCAAACACCTAAGAAATAAAGTGTGTTTGAATCATCGCCCCAGCAGAATGCGTCAACATTTGTATCAAGAGTTTCTGTTACATACGTCTTGTCTCCTGTGCCGGTGTTGTAGACACAAAGGCGGTTGCGGTCGCTTTCATAGCCGTCGCGCGCCATGCTTTGCCATGCAATGTATTTGCCGTCGGGCGAGAATTGAGGATTGGTGTCATATCCGGGATTGTTCTTCAGGTTGTCTTCGGCATTGACGGCCTGGTGCTTCATCGACTTTGTAAGGTCTGTTTCCGGCTCAATATAACCGGCAGGTTTGCAAATGTTTGTCGTCTTTCCCGTGGCTATGTCATAAATATATATGTCCGTATCGGTTGATGTTGCATACTTTACGCCCGTCTTTTTGCGCGAGGTGTAGGCTATTGTCTTCGAGTCGGGACTCCATGCCAGTTGCTCAATGCCGCCGAATGGCTTTACGGGACTTTCGTATGGCTCGCCCTGCATTATGTCTTTTCCCTCGCCGATGCCGCTTGCCGTAACGTCGGCAAGGAACGGGTGGGGGATTGTCTCCACGTATTCGTCCCAGTGCCGATAGTTCATGTCGGTAATCAGCCGCCCCGTCGCTTTGGGAAGGTCAGCCGGGTTTTGTTTGATTATTTCGTGAAATGGTATTTGTTTTACTAATAAAACGTGTTTTTCATCGGGTGAGAATATGAAGCCGTCAATGCCCGTTTTGTCTTTTGTCAGCTGTCTGCGGCCGCTTCCGTCGGCGTTCATTTCCCAGATTTGACCGTCGCAAAGGAACGCTATTTTTTGTCCGTTGGCAGTCCATACAGCATCACTTTCGCTCTTTGTGCTTGTTGTAAGCATCTTGTTGTTTTTGCCGTCGGCATCCATTACATAAATTACCGTGTGGCTCTTGTTTTCCTTTACGCTGTAATAACTTACCTGGTAAACGATGCGCTTGCCGTCTGGCGATGCCTGATGTCCGCCAATTCGTCCCATTGCCCAAAGGGCTTCCGGGGTCATCAAGTCGTTTTTCAGCGTAATGTCGCTTTTCCCGATAAAGCCGGTTGCATCTTGTGCGTTTGCCGTATTACAGCCTAATGCGAGTGCGGCTGCAACCATTATTGTCTTGTTCATAATATTTTGATTTTGAATATAGGGGCAGACTTGCGGTCTGCCCCTATCAGGTTAGTGTCATTTCTTTGGTCTCATTTTTTCTTGTTGCTCGCGCTGACGCTTCAGTTCCTCGGCCTGCTTCTGCATGGCTTCAAGCCTTGCGGCCAGTCCGCTCATCTTTTGCGGATTGTTCTTGTTTTCCTGATAGCGTGCCTCGAGTATTGCAAGTAGCTTCTCATCGTTCGTTGTCTTGCGCAATATCCACATTATAGCGGCACTACAGAACAACGAAATGAAGTAGTAGAAGTTAAGTCCTGCCGAATAGTCGTTGAACATGAAGAAGAAAAATACCGGCATGAGGTAAGTCATCCAGCGCATCATCTTCATCTGCTCGGCCTGCGCTCCTATCATCTGGTCCTTCTGCTGGCGCATCGTCATGATGGAATAAAGCACGTTGGCGGCGCAGAACAGAATACAGGTAAGGCTCAAGTGGTCACCTATAAGCCAAATATTCGTATTCCATTCAATAATCGGGTCATAGGTTGACAAGTCGCTAATCCACAGGAAACTTTCACCGCGCAGCTGTATGGCGTTCGGTACGAAGTTGAACATTGCAATCCAAATAGGCAGCTGTATTAGCATGGGCAGACATCCGCTCAACGGACTTACTCCGTATTTTGAGTACATCGCCATCATGGCTTGCTGCTTTTGCATCTGGTCTTCCGGCTTGTCATACTGCTTTGTCGCCTCGTCGATTTTGGGCTTTAAAACCCTCATCTTGGCCGAAGACATGTAGCTTTTCTTAACCAATGGATAGGTTATGAATTTAAGCAACAGGGTTATGAGGATGAGCACGATGCCCATGTTGATGTTCATTCCCGTCAACCAGTCGAATACGTAGATTGTAAACCAGCGGTTTATGATACGGAACAATGGCCAGCCGAGATATACAAGGCGTTGCAACTCCAAATCTTTGTTGAATGTGCTTTGCTTTTCCACCTTCTTCAAAAGATTGAAGTCGTTAGGTCCGAAATAGAATTCAAGCTCTGTCGGGGTCTTGCCAGTCGGGTCGAAAGACGTCTTCATCTTTGCCGCATAGTGCTTCAGGAAGCCCGAGCCTTTTTCCTGTGGAATACTTGTCATCAGCGAGTTGGCACCGAAATCGTCCTTTGCTATCATCACTGCACTGAAGAACTGGTTTTTGAAAGCCACCCAGTCGATAACGTCTTCGATTTCCTCGTCAACCTTTTCACCCGTCTCGCTAAGGTTGTCTGTTCCTCCTTCTGTGAGGTGATAAGTGAGCGATGAGTGTTGATTCTCGAACGTAAAACCTTTTTCCTGCTGTCGGCAAAGGTCCGTCCACTCGATGTCCATCTTGTCATAGTTCGGCGCGAACATGCCGCTCATGCCGTTGGCCTGCATCGAGAAGTGGAGCATATAGTCCTTGCCAAGCCGGTAATTCATGACGAGCGACTTGCCGTTGCCGGCATCGGCCGTCATCGTAACTGTTGAGTCTGTTACGTTTGACGGTGTGAAATAAAGGTCGCTTGTTATGATGTTGGTCTCTTTTCCGGCCAGCATGAACTTCAAAGACTGGTTCTTGCCGTCAAACAATGTCAGGTCGTTGCTGCCGTCGTTGGCCTTAAATCCTTTAATAACGGCCTTCTCAACGACACCACCCTTGGTGTTGAGCGTAAGTTCCACCTTCGAGTTTTTAAGCACAACGCTTTGTGCCTTGCCGCTCATAGCCTTGTAGAA
Source organism: uncultured Prevotella sp. (assembly GCA_905196835.1). GTDB lineage: Bacteria > Bacteroidota > Bacteroidia > Bacteroidales > Bacteroidaceae > Prevotella > Prevotella stercoripullorum. Next base: position 30,518 of record CAJJWN010000005.1, read on the forward strand.
AGCGATAGTTGTATCCGCTACTGCCTGGTTGGCAGCATTGGCTTTTGACGCTTCCTGTTCAGCCTTGAGTTTCTGCTCCGCTTTTTGTTTGGCTATGGCGGTGATGGAGTCTTGCATCCTTTGCTGTGCAATCTCTTCCTCCGATGGCCTTGACCACCAACTAAAACCTATTAGAACGGCTGCGATTAGAACAAATCCTATAATCGTATTCTTGTCCATCTCTGAAAACTTGTGTGATTGTTATTTATTTCTTGCTGTTTTTGTTTTCTATCGCAGTCTTTACGAAGTCAAGGAACAACGGGTGCGGATGGAGCACTGTGCTTGAGTATTCAGGATGGAACTGTGTGCCGATATACCACTTCAAACCGGGTATTTCGACAATCTCAACGAGGTCGCTCTCCGGATTGCGGCCGACGCATTTCATGCCGGCACGCTCGTATTCCTGCTCGAAGTCGTTATTGAACTCGTAGCGGTGGCGGTGGCGTTCCTGTATGTGTTCTTTCTTATATATGTCGAACACGCGCGAGCCTTGCCTTAAAACACACTCGTAAGCGCCAAGACGCATCGTGCCGCCCATGTTCGTTATGTTCTTCTGGTCTTCCATGATGTCGATGACGTTGTGCTCGGTCTTCTCATCCATTTCGCGGCTGTTGGCGTCTTCGTAACCAAGGACGTTGCGCCCGAACTCGATTACCATCATCTGCATACCGAGGCAGATGCCGAACGTTGGTATGTCATGTGTGCGGGTATAGTGGGCTGCAACAATCTTGCCTTCTATTCCGCGCTGTCCGAAGCCCGGGCAAATCACGATGCCGTCCATGCCTTCAAGCTTTTCCGCTACGTTCTCTTCGTTCAGCTTCTCGCTGTTTATGAATGTGGCCTTGACCTTGTAGTCGTTGTAAGTGCCGGCCTGCGACAGACTTTCAAGTATGCTCTTGTATGCGTCCTGCAAGTCATATTTGCCTACAAGGCCTATGTTTACTATCTCCGTAGCCTTGTGCCTGCGCTCAAGGAACGAGCGCCACGGCCCGAGTGTAGGTGTCTCGCCTACGGGCTCGCCCATCTTGCGGAGTATCGTCTCGTCAAGCTTCTGTTCCTGCATACGCACAGGCACTTCATATATTGTGGGCATGTCAACGCTCTGCACCACTGCGTCGAAATCAACGTTGCAGAAGTTTGCCACCTTCTTGCGGATGCCGTCGCTGAGCGGATGTTCTGTCCTTAACACCAGTATGTCGGGCTGTATGCCGACGCTTTGCAGTTCTTTGACCGAATGCTGTGTAGGCTTTGTTTTCAGCTCCTTGGCCGCCGCGAGGTAGGGTATATATGTAAGGTGTACGCAGAGGGCCTTCCTTCCAAGTTCCCATTTCAGCTGGCGTATGCTTTCAAGGAACGGCAGGCTCTCGATGTCGCCTACGGTACCGCCAATCTCGGTAATGACAAAGTCGTAGTTGTCCCTCTTGCCGAGCATCTTTACGTTGCGCTTTATCTCGTCGGTGATGTGTGGGATAACCTGGATTGTCTTTCCCAGATAGTCTCCGCGGCGTTCCTTGTCGATTACCGACTTGTATATACGCCCTGTGGTCAGGTTGTTGGCTTTTGTCGTCTGTATGCCGGTGAAGCGCTCGTAGTGGCCGAGGTCGAGGTCGGCTTCATGGCCGTCTACGGTCACGTAGCACTCTCCGTGTTCATACGGGTTCAGTGTTCCCGGGTCGATGTTGATGTAGGGGTCGAACTTCTGGATTGTGATGTTGTAGCCTCTCGCCTGCAAAAGTTTCCCTATTGACGACGATATTATTCCCTTCCCCAGCGATGAAGCTACGCCGCCGGTGACGAATATGTATTTTGTTTCTGCCACGATTATAATGTTTTGATTACTAATACAAAATAAAAATATGACGTGCAAAATTAAGAAAATTTGCCGATACGCCAAAATTATAGCCTCTTTATTAGGCGAAAAAAGCTGTAACCGCTATATATGTATAAAATAAATGCTAACTTTGCAGACAAAACGTAAAACCGCGGTAATGAAATTCAAGCTTTTATTAACGGTAATATTGTCATGTGTTGTCGGTTCTGCTTTCTGCCAGACAAGGCTTGGCCGACGTATTTCTCATCGTGAACGGCCTGACACCTCAATCGTTGTTGCTTACATGGACTCGCTGAAAGCGTATAAGGCAAAGGCCGATACGTTGTTGCGCAAAGCCGATTCCCTGCAAGTGTCAGCCCCTTCTGACCCCCGTTTTTTCCGGCTGTTCAGCCCGTTGACATTTTATAATTCGGTGGCGAAGCGCACCATGACGCATGACGGAGGGTGTACCGACGCCATTGATGTGGCAATAGACAATGCGCTGCTCGATGCCTATTTGTTCAGTCCTGAGTATGTTGAGGCTACCGGCAAGGAGCTTGAACAGGCTGGAGAACTGCACGAGGAGATTACACAACCGTTGCAGCACAAGGTGGAATATGCAGGCAGTGACGACGATGTGCCTGACGAACATCCTGACATTCCGCTTGAAATAGTTGTTGACAAGCCTAACTTCTGGACGTTCAGCGGCGATTATTATCTTCAGTTTTTGCAGAATTTTGTGTCGGGTAATTGGTATAAAGGCGGCGAGAGCGATTACTCCATGATGGCAAGCGTTACGTTGCAGGCCAATTACAACAACAAGCAGAAGGTGAAGTTTGAGAATAAGTTGGAGCTGAAGCTCGGTATGCTTACGTCGCGCGGCGATACGTTGCACGGGGTGCGTACATCCGAAGACCTTATCCGCTATACCGGAAAGCTTGGCTTGCAGGCCACGAAAAACTGGTATTATACGCTCCAACTGATAGCCCAGACGCAGTTCATGCGCGGTTACAAGAGCAACGACCCGAAGGTGTATTCTGACATCATGTCGCCTCTCAACCTCAACTTCTCGCTCGGTATGAGCTATAACGTGAATGCTTTTGACGGCAAGCTGACAGGTTCGATACAGCTTGCTCCGCTGGCTTACAACTTCAAGTATGTTGGCAGAAAGGAACTTGCTGCTGACAACGGGCTTGACGAGGGCAAGCATACCAAGCATGAGTTTGGTTCGGGATGCACCTTTGACCTTACCTGGCAGTTCTCGGAGTTAATCAAATGGAAGACCCGTCTCTATGGATATACCACATACAAACGTATGCAAATGGAGTGGGAGAATACGGTTACGTTCCAGTTCAACAAGTACATTTCGTCCAACTTGTTCGTTTATCCGCGCTTTGACGACAGCACGGCAAACAAGGATGGCTCTCTCGGTTACTGGCAGTTCAAGGAATATCTGTCGATAGGCTTTGCCTATTCGTTCTGAAAATTAAGAATTAAGAGTTAAGAATTAAGAAAATATGTTTCAATGATTATCAAAAAGACAACGCATATTTTCTTAATTCTTAACTCTTAACTCTTAATTATTTTGCCTCTTAATTCTTAATTATTTCGCTTCTTCCATAGTCCCCTCGATGTACAGCCTTACCATCTCGGGCTTTCCGTTGCACCTTATTGTGATAGACTTCTTGAAGTGCCCGGGGAAGCGTCCCTTACCGTTGTAGGTCACATTGATAGTGCCTTTCTGTCCCGGCGCTACGGGCTTCTTGGTATATTGCGGAACGGTGCAGCCGCAGCTGGCTATGGCTTGATGGATTATCAGCGGCGCGTCGCCTGCGTTTGTGAATGTGAACGTGCACTTTTGTACGGGCGTACCCTCAGAGAACGTTCCGAAATCGTATGTCATCTTGTCAAACTTGATTTCCGCTTCTTTCTGCGCCGACGCATATCCTATTGAAAGCATCAGCAAGAGCGACATTAATAAGATTTTTTTCATTTTGCTTTCTTCTTTTGATTTTTGCCGACAAAAATACTCCTTATTTTATTATGTCTGTACAAAACATGTTCCATTTTGCATTAATTTTACTATTTTTCATCCTTGTTTACCTCCGCGTTGCGGCATCAGTCGTGGTTTCAGAATGTGTACGTTGGCGTGGCGTTTGTTTTGTTTTATTTAACAATGCGCGGTGTTTGGGCAGTGTGCTATTTAACATTTGGTTTTCTGTAAAATAGAAAATGTTTGTCAAGAAATAGTCAATAAAACCTGTGTTGACGGTTATCGGCTGGTGTGAAGACGGCCTTTAATGGTGCCAAAGACGGCCTTTGACATGCTTAAAGACGGCTTTTAATGATGTGAAAGACGGTCTTTTCAAACAGAAAAACGCTGCTTTTTCGTCTGTTTTAGGTTGTTTTTGAGGTGAAAATCATGTTGTTTTGTTGAGTTAAACGACGTAAACCGTTGATTGTCAGGCGGTTGTCTTTGACGCTTTAAAATGCGTATTTTTCTGCCTCAAGTTTGCTTCGGCTCTGAATAATGCCGTTTTTAGAAATGTTAAGTTAAAGCGTTCGGTGTGTATTTAACAAGATATAACATTGCGGTATGCTTAATAAAGTTAAAATTATTGTTGCCGTTTATGCCGTATTGCCGTTTTGTTGTACCTTTGTTCAAGCATTTTATAAAATCTTTTTCATAATTATGGATAAGCGTAAACTTGTGGCTTTGTTCATTGTGGAGCAAGGCATGGTGATAGGTCTGGTGCTTGGCGTAGCCATTGGTTACAAGATGGGACAAGTCAAGATGGGCGTTGTCTACGGTCTGTTGGGCGGTGCAGTGTTGGGCGGCATCATGTCTTTGCTGGCCTCGAGCTTGCGTAAAAGGAAGTGAGCGGGATGCGTTGGCCGTAAGTCCGCTGCATGTTAATATATCGAAAGCGAGGCTATGGCGGTTAAACATTTGGCAATTTGTAACCTCTAATATTGAAAAACTACATTGACTTAAACATGAAAAACAACATCAGGCAAATGCTGTTGGCATTTGGTCTTATTGCATCTTCATTTTCACAGGCGCAAGACCTTGTGCTTAACGACAGCAGCTATTTTGAGCGTCAAGGCGTCAACGTGCTGGTTTTCAGCAACAGTTTCGACGGCGGTTTCAATGATGAAAAGAACTCTGGCATAGAAATCATCCAGCATGGCATACGCTCCGTGCAGGGTGGTGCCGTCCGTTTGAACGACACTCCGGAACAATGGGACTTGGTGCCGAAGATGACTTACCGCAAGGTTGACCGCGAGCAGGGCAGCATTGAGGTTGGTCTGCGTTATGATTATTATGACTTCGACAGCCGCATTGTCGTTACAGCCAAGGGAAAGGCCGTCGAGATAGCCGTTTGGCTTGACAAGCCTGTGCCCGAGGAGCTTGTAGGCGACGCAGGCCTTAACCTTGAGTTCCTGCCTTCGAGGTATTGGCTGAAGACGTTTGTCATGGACGGTCGCCTCAACCGTTTTCCCCGTTACGCCACCAGCCGGACGGTCACCCGGCCCAATAGCGAGAAGCCCCGGCAGTTCAAGGGCTTTAAGACTTACGACGACAGAGGGACAGGACGCTTCGTTTCGCCCCTGCCTTTCGAGACGGGACACAGCATAACCATGGCTATGGACGACCCCGAGCGCATGATAAGCGTCAGCAGTGACGATGCCGAGCTGGAGCTTTTTGACGGTCGTATGCTGGCGCAGAACGGATGGTTTGTGCTCCGCAGCATTCTGCCAGGCGGCAAGACGGGCAAGGTGGTTAGCTGGACGGTGGAGCCACATGCCGTAGAGGGATGGATAAGGAAGCCCAACATAGGTTTCTGTCAGGTAGGTTACACGCCCGACCAGCCCAAGGTAAGCGTCATAGAGCTTGACAAGAACGATACGCCCAAGGCTACAGCCGCCCTTATGCGCATCAACAATGACGGCACGGTGACAAAGGCTTACGAGGGGAAACTCGACAACTGGGGTGCTTACTATAAATATAATTATGTGAAGTTCGACTTCTCCAGCGTCAACACACCCGGCATTTACTACATCCAGTACGACACGGTCAAGACCAATAACTTCCTTATCGACCGGCATGTTTACGACAAGATAACCGACGCTACGACAGACGTGTGGGTGCCGATACACATGAATCACATGTTTGTGAACGAGGGTTACCGTGTATGGCACGGCGAGCCGTTTAAGGAAGGATACCTGCAAGCCCCGCCGAGCGACCACTTCGACCTGCACTATCAGGGTCCGACGACCGACACGAAGTATAAACCGCTGGAGCTAATCCCGGGTCTTAACGTGGGCGGTTTCTTCGATGCGGGCGACTTCGACATAGAGACGGGGTCGAACATCAATGTCGTAGAGAACCTTATCCGCGCATGGGAGCTGTTCAAACCGTTGCGCGACGAGACGTTTGTGAGCGAGAAGCAGCGTTACGTAGACCTGCACCGGCCCGACGGTACGCCGGACATATTGCAGTACATAGAGCACGGCACGCTCAATCTTGTGGCGCAGGCGGAGCAGATAGGGCACATGGCTTCAACGCTGTCCAACTCTGTGTTGGACAATTACCATCACCTTGGCGACGCCGCGTCGATAACCGACGGACTGCACTATGACCCGTCGCTGAAGCCTTACGAGGTGTCGGCCGACGGCAAGCGGAGCGGCACTCCTGACGACATGTGGGCTTTTACTACGCGTAATCCGCGGCTCGATATGCGCGCGGCTACCATGTTCGCCGCCGCCGCGCACGCTCTGGAAGGTTATAACGACAGCCTGGCCGCACGGGCGTTGGCGCAGTCTAAACGACTGATGAAGGAGGCCGGGGAGCTCTTGAGCCGGCAAGACGCAACGGAAAAGAAGGACGACCGCAAGATGCTTCGCGGCGTTGCGGCCACCAATTTGCAGCTTTATGCCGCTACACAAGAAAAGGAATACCTTGACGTGTTCAAGAAAGAGATATGGAAAGAGTTGGACGGCAACCTGGAGTTCAACATCCAGACCGCGCTCGACGCCATTCCTTACTTGGACGAAGGTTATCGCGCGAAGCTGCGTCCTTACGTCGAGGAATACGCCAAATATATCCGTTCGTTTGACAGCCAGAACCCTTACGGCGTGCCGATAGGTCTTGGCAACTGGGCCGGAAGCGGCCCGCTGCTCGCGTTCGGCACGGCTGTATGTTTCGCTCACATGTATTTTCCCGACATAGTGGCAAAGGACGAGGTGTATCGCGTGGCAAACTGGCTCTTCGGATGCCATCCTTACCACAATTATTCGTTTGTGGCGACCGTCGGGGCGGCGCGTCCCAAGATGGTGTTCTACGGCAACAACCGCGCCGACTTCTCGTTCATACCGGGCAACGTGGCTCCCGGCCTGCTCTTCCGCAAGCCCGACCATTTCGAGAATTTTGACGACTGGCCCTTCCTTTGGGGACAGAACGAGGGCACGATAGCCGGCAACACGCAGTACATTATCTTCGGTTCGGCCTTCAAGCATATTGCCGGAGAGCAGAAGGAGGAAAAGTAACAGCCGGGCATTCTGCATTACTTTAATCTTGCATTAAGGGCTTCTTCGTAACATGCTGATTGCCAGCGCGTTTGCAAAAGGCCGCCTTTCACGTTGCGAAAGGCGGCCTTTTAGCGTGTAATTGACGGCCTTTTGCATGGTGAAATGCCGTGTGTGGGGTAGACTCGTACTATATGCCTAACAGTGGGGACCCTTATTGGGAAGCCGTATTGAAAATTTTAGTCATGCACATAGTGTATGGGTGAAATACTATGCAGTATTAGAAATGTATGTTTTTATTGTTTCAATGTTTATTCGTTTTTTTCATTTTTACTCTTTTTTATTTGGTGCGTTCTTGAAATAATTATATCTTTGCCATAGCTTTTGTTGCGTAGCGTCGCGGCGTTGGCTATTTCGTGGGTAAAATATAGCGTTAGCTATTATTCTTGTTCTGATTGGTGAAACTTAGGAACTTTCAATGGATTTGAACATGGATAATCAGTTTACGCCTACGTTTAGCGTAGGCGCATCTGTCGTATCTATCAAATCCAGGGTTTCCTAAGACCTCACTATCAGGTAGATATTGAAAGATGCTCTTACGCTTCTTTTTGTGTCCGCAAGTTTAGTAACGTCACTATTATTTCTCACAGGTAAGATTAAACGTATAACCTTTAAAATAATAGGAATATGAAAAAGCTACTTGTATTAGCGTTAATGCTGACTTTTTCAGTCTACACGATGACTGCACAGTCTGCCAAGGAAATCACCAAAGAACGCAAAGCCCTTATAAAGGCCTCAAAGTCTGAACTAAACGACAAGGCTTCGAAAGCTGCACGTAAAGAAGCGAAGCGGTTAAAAAAGGAAGGATGGACAACTGCTCCCGGTGCGCTTCCGTTAGATAAACAGCTTGATAAGTCGTATCTTATGCAGTATCAGTTTGATGAAAATATGTACCCAAAATATATAATGGGCGAGGGCATGAGTGTTGGTGGCAATTATGATGCGGCTAAAATGCAGGCTCTTGAATTAGCCAAGCAAAACCTTGCAGGACAAATACAAACAGAAATTACGGCATTGATTGAGAATACGGTTGCCAACAAACAGTTATCGGCAGAAGAAGCTGCATCGGTAACTCAAAGTGTGATGGCAAGCAAGAATTTAATATCGCAAAGTATCGGAAGGACAATACCTGTTGTTGAGGCTTATCGTACATTGTCAAATAAGAGTAAAGAGGTGCTTGTAAGGATAGCTTATAACAGCGAGATGGCAAAAGAAGCGGCTAAAGACATAGTGCGTAAAGACTTGGAGCAACGTGGCGATGAACTTCATGGAGATCTTGACAGGCTTTTAGGTTGGTGATGTTTTTGGGGCGTATAATAGTTACACTTTGTTTTTGTCTTTTGTCATTGTGTTTGCTGGCGCAAAAGACAAAAAAGGTACATGGTGAATATGTTTACCATGCGCCGGAGAACGTTACGCTTGAAGATGCAAAACGTACAGCTCTTGAGCGCGCTAAAGTGCAGGCTCTTGCTGATGCTTTTGGTACGTTGGTGTCACAGAGTAATTCTACAATCATAAGAAACATTGACGGCGTGTCTTCGTCTGATTTCTTATCGCTTGGCGGTAGTGAGGTTAAAGGTGAGTGGATAGAGACTGTCGGTGAACCTGAATTTGAAATTTCTTTTGTAGAAGGAGTGTTGATTGTCTGGGTGTCTGTAACAGGTCTCGCACGTGAGATTGTTTCATCAAAGATTGATTTTGAGGCAAAACTCTTACGTAATGGAACAGAACCGAAGTTTGAGAGCAACGAGTTCCGCAATGGTGACGATTTTTACCTCTATTTCAAATCTCCTGTGGACGGTTATCTTGCCGTTTATTTGCTTGATGAAACCACGATGCAAGTGTATTGTCTCTTGCCTTACCGTTATTCAGGCGAAGGTTCGGTAATGATAAAGCACGACGTTCCGTATGTTTTCTTCTCGACAGAAAAAGCAAATGATAATAAAACGGAAGTGGACGAATATGTAATGACGTGTGAAAATGATGTGGAGCAAAATACTATTTATATTATTTTTTCAGAAAATAGTATAGTAAAAGCGTCTACGTTTTTGTCGGAAAATCTTTTGCCACGCAATCTTTCTTATCGCAAGTTCAGTGAATGGTTGGTTGACAATAGGGTGAGTGATAAATCATTGAAGGTGAAAGAAATAAGTTTAATATTAAAAAAGAGTTAGGAATATGGAACATAGTTTATTTGTAACGGAAAAAAGACACGTGTTTGGCAATGATTATTGAAAGTATTTTTACGCAATGAAAATAGTTTATCTTGTATAAATGTTTAATCTAATATGATAAGTTAAAATTTATGTGTAATTAAAATAATAAACAAAATGGAAGGTATTAAATTATTATTGTTGTCTTGTTTTATTGCAGTTTCAACGATGTGTTTTTCACAAGAGAGCTTGAATGCTGTTCGGAACAAGGCGGCTTCAGGTGATGCAGAAGCCCAATATTATTTGGGTTGGTGTTATTTCAATGGTAAAAACGGTGTGTCTATTGATGGTAAGCAAGCTGTTAGCTGGTTGGAAAAATCTGCCAAGCAGGGGTATGAACCAGCTCAATATTTTATGGGATGGTGTTACTATTATGGTAACGGAGTAGCGGAAGATAAGGGTATGGCATACTATTGGTATCAGCGTGCTGCTGATAAAGGAAATGATGAAGCGGCAAAGATGGTTGCCCTTTTAGAGAAATCTGATTTTAAATCTTTAGCTAATATATCAGTAAAATCTGTTGATAATTTTGATGCATCTCGCCCTCCTATACTTGAAATCTTAAATTCTTCAATAACATTTTATGACCCAAATGGAAATAATGCTATTGATGCAAATGAACGTTGTTTTGTTAAATTTAAAGTTAAGAATATAGGAAAAGGTGACGCTTCAAATTGTGTTGCAAAAGTTTTTTCAGCAGATCCAATAAAAGGTTTGGAGTTAAATCCCATTTATAATTTATCAATAGCTTCAAATTCTACTAAACAAGTGGAAATTCCAATTTATTCTGATATGAATACAGAGGAAGACAGCGTAACATTATATGTTCAGGTAGATGAACCTCATGGTTTTGGTACAGATCCGTTAGCAATGACTATTTCTACAAAAAAATTTGAAGAGCCATTACTTCGAATTGTAGATTATGCTGTTACTTCTGACGATGGCAGTAATGTTTTGAGGAAAAGAAATGCATTTGATTTGCAAGTACTTCTTCAAAATACAAAGTTTGGAAATGCGAATGACGTAGAGGTTTCTTTAGGGCTTCCAGAGAATGTGATTTTAATGTCCCCTGATAAATTGCGAGAGACATTTAACAATATAGGTGGTGGAGAGACCAAATCAATCATTTATCCACTTATTGTAAATAATAATTATGCAGGGACAAAAATACCAATAACGATAAATGTTCGGGAAAAATACGGAAAGTATGCAGAAAGTAGAACAATTGATTTAAATCTTAATCAAGCGCTTGCAAGCAATAAAATTGTAATAAAAGAAAAAGAGAATAAGCAACAAGACTTTATTGTTAAGATAGCATCAATAGGTTCTGATGTTGATAAAAACATACCAACATCAAATGTTAAAAATGATAATACTTTTGCCGTAATAATTGCAAATGAGGCATATAACAAAGAAGCTGGTGTTCCATTTGCCACAAATGATGGTAGAGTTTTCAGTGAATATTGTAAATTATCATTGGGTGTGCCTGCGACAAACGTTCATATGGTTTCAAATGCCACATTAAATGATATTCGTCATGAAATAAAATGGTTGAGGGATGTAATCTCTGTATATAAAGGTGGGGCTAGAGTAATATTTTATTATGCAGGCCACGGAATACCTGATGAGAAAGAGAAAACCGCATACCTTTTGCCTGTTGACGGATACGGTTCTGATGTAACAACTGGTTATTCTCTTGCTGACTTATATGTTGCATTAGGTGAACTCCCGACAAAATCTGTAACAGTATTCCTTGATGCTTGTTTTAGCGGTGCAAAGCGTGAGGGTGATATGTTAGCTTCAGCCAGAGGTGTAGCGATAAAAGTAAAGTCAACCGAACCAAAAGGCAATATGGTTGTATTTACTGCGGCACAGGGTGATGAAACAGCATATCCATATAAGGAACAAGGGCATGGTATGTTTACATATTATTTGTTGAAGAACTTGCAAGAAACAAAAGGAAATGCAACCCTCGGTGAGCTTGGCGATTTTGTAAAAACGCAAGTAGAACGTCAGTCTGTTGTTGTAAACGGAAAGTTGCAGACACCTACATTAATTCCTTCAGCAACGGTGGGTGATGATTGGAAAAACTGGAAATTAAAATAATATGAGAATTGGATTAGTCATAATCATTGTTTCGTTATGCAATGTGTTATCGTCGTTTGCCCAACAAAGCAATGATTATAAGGAACGTTACGCATTGTTTAAACGGCAAGTAATGAACGATTATGACGATTTCCGAAAGAAGGTTAATGATAAATATGCGGAATTTATGAGGCAGGCATGGAATGAATTTCATGCTCTGCCTCAAATTCCCAAACCAAAGAATGAGACCGTGCCGCCTGTGGTATTGCAGGATGAAGACAAGGACAAGCCGGTAGACAGCAGCCCTGTGCCGATAAAAGACGTGGTGATTCCACCTGCGCCGGAACCGCAACCTGTGCCGGTTGCGCCGATAAGGGAACAGCCGACGGCGGATAGGACGGTGGAGTTCGTATATTGCGGAACAGCGTGTAAAGTGAAATATGCAGCCGATGGTGGCTTTAGGCTCAACGGCACAGATAACGAGGTGTTGGCGAAGGCTTGGGGAGAGTTGGCCAACGGACGGTTTGACAATATGTTGAGGGACTGTCTGGCTTTGCGTGAGCGTATGCAGCTTAGCGATTGGGCTTATCTTAATATGCTTGTCGCCTTTGCAGAAAAGTGTGTGGGTAAGAGCAACGAAGCTACGTTTTTAGCTGCGTTCGCCTATAGTCAGAGCGGTTATAAGATGAGGATAGCTCGTGCCGATGGACGGCTTTACATTCTGTTTGCAAGTAGGCACGCGATTTATGAGATTCCTTATTTTGAGATAGATGGCGAAAAGTTTTATCCATTTGATTGTGATGCCGACCAAGTGGAGATATGCGGTGCGTCAATGCCCAACGAAAAGCCTTTGTCGCTTTATATTTCGCAAAGGCAGCTGTTCGCTGTGAGCGAAACGCCCGGACGGAAGCTAACAGCGGAGCGTTACAAGGATATGGCATTTATTGTGAGTGTGAACAAGAATTTGATAGATTTTTACAGCACTTACCCCACGTCAGAGGCTAATGGCAACTTTATGACGCGTTGGGCGATGTACGCCAACACGCCGATGGAGAATGAAGTGGCTGAAAGTCTTTACCCGAAAATGATGGAAAAGATAAGCGGACTTGGGCAGCAGGATGCCGTTAATAGAATATTAAACTGGGTACAGACGGCTTTTGTTTATGAGTATGATGATAACGTGTGGGGCGGCGACCGCGCGTTCTTTGCCGAGGAAACGCTTTATTACCCTTATTGTGATTGTGAGGATCGTTCGATTTTGTTCACACGTTTGGTAAGGGATTTGCTTGGATTGAAATGCATTCTCGTGTATTATCCCGGCCATTTGGCTTCCGCTGTATGTTTTACAGAGAGCGTCAACGGCGATTATATCACCTTTGACAACGAGCGTTATACGATATGCGACCCAACGTATATCGGCGCGCCTGTAGGACTTACGATGCCAGATATGAATAATCAAAAGGCCTGTGTAATATTGTTGCGAAATAAATAATGTATAAAATAATGGACTTGTGGCTTGATTTGTATGTGATAAGTTTCGGGGACTATACCTGCACAAAATAGTTCGGAAAATGTAATTTAGCGCATAAAGTCTAACCGTTTCGTGAGATTTGATACTATAAAAGCAACTTCGTTAAAGTTCTATTAATTAGGTGGCTCGTCGTGAAATTAACCATTAATTTTTGTCCGTTCACGCATTTTTTGTAATTTTGCACTTAAATTTTAGCAATTTTAGTTTATGTATAGGACTAATACATGTGGTGAGCTGCGCCTTACTGACGCAGGCAAGCAAGTGACACTTGCCGGATGGGTGCAGCGCAGCCGTAAGATGGGCGGCATGACATTTGTCGACCTTCGTGACCGTTACGGTATTACGCAGCTGGTTTTCAATGAGAACGATAACGCCGACCTGTGCGCCGAAGCAAACAAGCTGGGGCGTGAGTATTGCATACAAGTGGAAGGCACGGTATGCGAACGTCAGAGCAAGAACGACAACCTGCCTACCGGCGACATAGAGATTATCGTGTCAAAGCTCAACGTTTTGAGCGAGAGCGCGACGCCTCCTTTTACGATAGAGGACAATACCGACGGCGGCGACGACATCCGCATGAAGTACCGTTACTTGGACTTGCGCCGCCCGTCAGTGCGTAAGAACCTGGAGCTGCGCCACCGCATGACGATACTTATACGTAACTTCCTTGATTCAAAAGACTTCATCGAGGTGGAGACACCTATATTAATAGGTAGTACGCCGGAGGGCGCTCGTGACTTCGTCGTGCCGTCGCGCATGAACCCGGGGCAGTTTTACGCCTTGCCGCAGAGCCCGCAGACGTTGAAGCAGCTGTTGATGGTGAGCGGCTTCGACCGTTATTTCCAAATAGCAAAGTGCTTCCGTGACGAGGATTTGCGCGCCGACCGTCAGCCGGAGTTTACCCAGATAGACTGCGAGATGTCGTTTGTAGACCAGGACGACGTGATAGATTTGTTCGAGGACATGTGCCGCCATTTGTTCAAGGAGGTGCGTGGGGTTGAGCTTCCAGCCAAACTCCAGCAGATGACTTGGGCGGAGGCTATGCGCCGTTTCGGCAGCGACAAGCCTGATTTGCGTTTCGGCATGGAGTTCGTCGAACTGATGGACGTGTTGAAAGGCACGGGAACGTTCGGCGTGTTCAACGATGCCGAGTATATCGGAGGAATATGTGTGCCAGGTTGCGCAAACTATACTAGGAAGCAGCTCGACCAGCTGACGGACTTCGTAAAGCGTCCGCAGGTGGGCGCGAAGGGGCTTGTATGGGTCAAGTTCAACGAGGACGGAACCATCAAGAGCAGCATAGACAAGTTCTATTCGCCCGAAGTGATGCAGCAGCTGAAAGCGGTTTCAGGCGCGAACGACGGCGACCTGTTGCTAATCTTGAGCGGTGACAGGGCGAACAAGACGCGTACCCAGCTATGCACATTGCGCCTTGAGATGGGCGACAGGCTTGGTCTTAGGGACAAGGACAAGTTTGAATGCCTGTGGATTGTAGATTTCCCGTTGTTCGAGTGGAGCGACGAGGAACAGCGCCTTATGTCAACCCACCATCCGTTTACCATGCCTAATCCTGACGACATACCCCTGCTTGAGGAGCATCCTGAGCGCGTCCGTGCAAAGGCATACGACTTCGTCTGCAACGGAATAGAAGTTGGCGGCGGCAGCCTGCGTATCCATGACGGCAAGCTTCAGGAAAAGATGTTCAAGATACTCGGCTTCACGCCGGAACGTGCAATGGCGCAGTTCGGCTTCCTTATCAACGCTTTCAAGTATGGTGCTCCGCCTCATGCCGGACTGGCGTTCGGCCTTGACCGTTTCGTGTCAATCATGGCAGGTCTTGACAGCATCCGCGACTGCATAGCGTTCCCGAAGAATAACAGCGGGCGCGATGTTATGCTCGATGCTCCGTCGCCTCTTGACCCGAAACAGCTTGATGAGCTACAGATAAAGGTTGATTTAAGTCAAGAAAAGTAGTTTTTGTCAAGGAAAAGTCTTCTGCGCATGATTTTATTTTGAAAAATATGTCATTCTTTTGAAGAAATGCATTATATTTGCAACGACAAAAGGCTAAATTTTGTCATTCACAAAGTGAAGTCTTTAATGTGATTTAAATTGATTATGACAGAAAAGAAAGAGACTGTAAAGAAGACCGCAGCCACAAAGGCCGCAGGTGAGAAGAAAGCGGCACCTAAGAGGACTGCTGCCAAGAAGGTTGTTTTTGACATCAATGCGGAGTCGGTAGGCTTCAAGGCCGGCGATGTGTATCAAGCTCTTGCAACAGCGGAGAAGTCGCTCAGCGTAGCAGAGATTGCAAAGGCTGCAAAGATAACCGAAGAGGAAACACTGCTCGGTATGGGCTGGCTTTTTAAGGAAGGCAAAATCAAAGCAGAGGAGAACAAGATTACATTGGCTTAATCTGTTGAAATGATATCAAAGAAGGGTCGGCATGGAATGTTTACCGGTCCTTCTTTCTTCTAATTCTATGAATTACGACAGCGAAATACTTTATGTTCTTAAAGAAGCCGGTGCAAAGGGATTAAGCATAAAGAAGATAGCGCGTCATGTGTTTAATAGCAGGAACAGCCTGTTTGACGTTGTTTCCTTTGATGATGTGCATCGTTATGTGGCCGGGTATCTAGCCCGTAGCAGCAAGTCGGAAGACTCTTTTATTGAACGAACGGATGTTCGCGGCGTGTATCGCCTAAACCTGTCTAATGCTTCTCGTCAGCTACAGTTTGATTTTAAGGACGAGGATGATGAAATTAGAGATGCCGGAGTGTCTTATGAAGACAAGTCTTTGTCTCTGTTTTAACAAATTTAAGAAAAACAAACCGCGGAAGAGGTAGGGAAAAGTCCTTGTCATCCGTACTATGAATAAAAACAATTATTATGTCAGGAAGATATTTGTTAGGTTTTGATGTCGGCAGTTCTTCTGTAAAGGCATCATTGGTTGACGCGGACACGGGTGTCTGCGCGGCATCTGCTTTTTATCCGGAAAAGGAAGCACCGATAATCGCCGTAAAGGCCGGTTGGGCTGAGCAAGACCCACAGATGTGGTGGGACAATGCCAAGCTCAGTCTGAAAAAGGTTATGAGCGATGCGGGTGTCAAGGGTGAAGACATTAAGGCCATAGGCATCTCTTATCAGATGCACGGACTGGTCTGTGTTGACAAGGACATGAAGGTATTGCGCCCGTCTATAATATGGTGTGATTCAAGGGCTGTGCCTTATGGCGAGAAGGCTTTTGGAGCGCTTGGTGCCGAGAAATGCCTGTCGCACCTTCTTAATTCTCCCGGTAACTTCACGGCTGCAAAACTGGCCTGGGTAAAGGACAACGAGCCGGATGTTTTCAACAAGATATACAAGATAATGCTTCCCGGTGATTACATAGCAATGAAGCTGAGCGGAACGATAAACACGACAATCAGTGGACTTAGCGAGGGTATGTTCTGGGACTTCAAAGAGAAGGATGCGGCCGGATTCTTGTTAGATTATTTTGGTTTTGACAAGAACTTGATTGCAGATATCGTCCCGACATTCAGCGTACAGGGTGAAGTCAGTGCCGCAGCTGCGGCCGAGCTTGGGCTGAAAGAGGGTACGCCTATCAGTTACCGTGCAGGCGACCAGCCAAACAACGCATTGAGCCTCAACGTGTTTAATCCTGGTGAAATTGCATCGACGGCAGGAACATCGGGAGTTGTTTATGGCGTTTTAGGCGAGGTTAACTATGACAAGCGCAGCCGTGTCAATACATTTGCGCATGTAAACTATACCAAAGACTTGGACCGGCTCGGCGTCCTTCTGTGCATTAACGGTACGGGAATATTGAACGCATGGGTGCGCAGGAACGTTGCTCCGGAAGGCATTTCATATTCAGAAATGAACGATATGATGGCTTCAGTGCCAATAGGCAGCGAGGGAGTGACAATCATTCCGTTTGGCAATGGTGCAGAGAGAGTGCTTGAGAATAGGGAAATAGGCTGCTCTATACACGGCATAAACTTCAACAAGCACGGCAAGGCACATATTATGCGTGCTGCGCAAGAAGGCATAGTGTTCAGTTTCTGCTATGGCATGGAGATAATGCAGCAGATGGGTATGGATATACGCAAGATACATGCAGGAAAGGCAAATATGTTCTTAAGTGACATATTCAGGAATACTTTGGCCGGTGTCAGCGGTGCGACGATTGAGCTGTATGAGACTGACGGCAGCGTAGGAGCGGCAAAGGGTGCCGGCATGGGCTGCGGCATATATAAGGACAATAATGAAGCTTTTGCATCATTGAAGAAACTTTCAGTCATAGAGCCTGACGAGAAACACCGCAGCGAGTATCTTGAAGCATATACATTGTGGAAGGAAAAGTTGCAAAAATTGACAAGTAACTGATTTTTATTGAAGTCAAACCTTTTACTTAAAAATATTATTAATAACCTGTAAACATCAACAATTATGGCAAAAGAGTATTTTCCGCAGATTGGAAAAATCAAGTTTGAGGGTGCTAACAGCACCAACCCGTTAGCTTATCATTATTATGATGCAGAAAAAGTGATAATGGGTAAGAAAATGAAGGATTGGTTGAAGTTCGCTATAGCATGGTGGCATACACTCGGCCCGGCAAGCAGTGACCAGTTCGGCGGTGGCACACGTGTTTATCCTTGGGACGAGAAGGCAGATGCCGTTGAGCGTGCAAAGGATAAGATGGATGCCGGCTTCGAAATCATGGAAAAGCTTGGAATAGAGTATTTCTGCTTCCATGACATTGACCTCGTAGACGAAGGCGACACTATCGAAGAGTATGAGGCTCGCATGAATGCCATCACTGACTATGCTCTTGAGAAGATGAAGGGCACAAACATCAAGAACCTGTGGGGTACAGCCAACGTATTCGGCAACAAGCGTTACATGAACGGTGCCGCTACAAATCCTGATTTTGATGTTGTTGCACGCGCTGCCGTTCAGATAAAGACGGCTATCGACGCTACAATCAAGCTCGGTGGAACAAACTATGTGTTCTGGGGCGGACGCGAAGGATACATGAGCCTTCTTAACACTCAGATGCAGCGTGAAAAGGAGCATTTGGCAACAATGCTGAAGGCTGCCCGCGACTATGCGCGTTCAAAGGGCTTTACTGGAACATTCCTGATTGAGCCGAAACCGATGGAGCCTACAAAGCATCAGTATGATGTTGACACAGAGACCGTTATCGGCTTCCTCCGTGCTCATGGCCTTGACAAGGATTTCAAGGTTAACATCGAGGTTAACCATGCTACGCTTGCCGGTCATACATTCGACCATGAGTTGGCTGTAGCTGTTGACAACGGAATGCTCGGAAGTATCGACGCAAACCGCGGCGACTACCAGAACGGTTGGGATACAGACCAGTTCCCGATTGACAACTGGGAGCTGACACAGGCTATGATTCATATTATCCGCAATGGTGGCCTTGGCAACGGCGGCTCAAACTTCGACGCTAAGATACGCCGTAACTCTACCGACTTGGAGGATATCTTCATTGCTCATATCAGCGGTATGGACGCAATGGCTCGTGCTTTGGAGAACGCTGCCAACTTGATTGAGAAGTCTCCTTATTGCGAGATGCTTAAGAACCGTTATGCATCATTCGATTCTGGCAAGGGTAAGGAGTTTGAGGAAGGCAAGCTGTCACTTGAAGATGTTGTAGCTTATGCTAAGACTGTTGGTGAGCCTAAGCAGACTTCAGGCAAGCAGGAGCTTTATGAGACCATCGTAAGCTGGTATTGCAAGTAATGTAACATTTCAAATAATGAGAAGGCGGGATTAAAAAATTCCGCCTTTTTTTTATATTTTGTTTCTTAATATTCCTTTTTTTACTACCTTTGTCTTTATAATGTATTATAAGTTCCTATTTTTATGGTTCATTCAAATAATCATTTAGTCATAATGGCCGGTGGAGTGGGGAGCCGCTTCTGGCCGATGAGTACAACAGAAAAACCTAAACAGTTTATAGACGTATTGGGTACAGGCCGTTCGTTATTGCAGCTTACGTTTGACAGGTTCGAGGGTGTTTGTAGTCCGGAGAACGTGTGGGTTGTTACAAGCATCAAGTATAAAGATTTGGTTATAGAGCAGTTGCCTGAAATACCAGTAGGAAATGTCCTTTGTGAGCCATGTAGAAGGAATACTGCGCCTTGCATAGCGTATGTCAGTTGGAAAATCAAGGCGAAAGACAGGAATGCCAATATAGTAGTTTCACCCAGTGACCATATTGTAATGAACACGGACGAGTTCCGTCGTGTTGTTGTGCAGTGTCTTAAATTCTCAAATGAGACTGACGCGATAATAACATTGGGCATGAAGCCAACCCGTCCGGAAACCGGGTATGGGTATATCCAGGCGGATTTGTCATCAAGTTCTCCACGTAATAAGGAGATATTCCGCGTTGATTCTTTTCGCGAGAAACCCGATTTGGACACGGCAACTAAGTATATAAAGAACAAGAGTTTCTTTTGGAATGCCGGTATTTTCATTTGGAATGTCAATACTATTGTTAATGCGTTCAGGGTTTACCAGCCGTCAATAAGCAGAATTTTTGAAAGCCTATTGCCTGTTTACGGCACGCCCGAAGAGCAAGAAGAAATAAACCGTAGGTTCCCGGAGTGTGAGAATATCTCAGTTGATTACGCCATAATGGAAAAAGCAGAAGAGATATTCGTTTGTCCTGCTGATTTCGGTTGGAGTGATTTAGGTACATGGGGTTCTTTGTTGACCCAGACGAAGCGCGACCTTTACGGCAACGGAGTTATAGGAGAAAATATATCACTGTTTGACACCCATAATTGTGTTGTTCATGCGCTGGGTAAGAAACGTGTTGTAATTCAGGGACTTGACGGTTACATTGTGGCGGAAAAAGATGACAAGTTGCTGATATGCAAATTGTCCGAGGAACAGCGTATAACCCAGTTCTCCGAACAAGATAAATGACAAAAACAATATAAAGACTTATTCAAATTACAATGAAAAAAAACGTTGCTTTAATTACAGGAATAACAGGTCAGGACGGTTCTTATCTGGCGGAGTTCTTAATTGAGAAAGGATATGAGGTGCATGGATTGCTACGGCGTTCATCATCATTCAATACAGGACGTATAGAACATCTATATTTGGACGAGTGGGTGCGCGATATGAAGAAGTCGCGACTTGTCAACCTTCATTGGGCTGACATGACAGATTCGTCGTCGTTGATAAGGATAATAGGTGAGACAAAGCCTACGGAAATTTACAACCTTGCCGCGCAGAGCCATGTCAAGGTTTCTTTTGACGTACCTGAATATACGGCCGAAACAGATGCTGTCGGGGTTTTGCGCCTGCTTGAGGCTGTGCGCATTTGCGGTCTTGACAAGACTTGCCGTATTTATCAGGCTTCTACGTCCGAGCTTTATGGTAAGGTGCAGGAAGTTCCGCAAACCGAGACTACGCCGTTTTATCCGCGTTCGCCGTATTCCGTGGCTAAGCTGTACGGCTTTTGGATAATGAAGAATTACCGTGAAAGCTACGGAATGTATTGTTGCAATGGCATATTGTTCAACCACGAAAGCGAGCGCAGGGGCGAGAATTTTGTTACGCGCAAGATAACTCTTGCCGCTTGCAGGATTGTGCAGGGCTATCAGGACAAGCTTTATCTTGGCAACCTTGATGCGCGTCGTGACTGGGGATATGCCCGCGATTATGTTGAGTGCATGTGGATGATATTGCAGCAGCCCGAGCCGGAAGACTTTGTTATTGCCACAGGTGAGATGCACACCGTGCGCGAGTTCTGTACATTGGCATTCAAGGAGGCCGGCGTTGAATTGCGTTGGGAAGGTGAAGGTGTTGACGAGAAGGGCATAGACGTAGCCACTGGCAGGGTACTTGTGGAGGTTGACCCTAAATATTTCCGTCCTTGCGAGGTAGACCAGTTGCTCGGTAATCCGGCCAAGGCGAAGAAAGTGCTTGGCTGGAATCCTACGAAGACATCGTTCAATGAGTTGATAAAAATAATGGTTCAGCATGACATGAAGTTTGTCAAGAAACTTTATATCAAGGCTCAAATGGCAGAATAATCATGTTAGATAAAGACGCTAAGATATATGTTGCCGGGCATCACGGCCTCGTCGGCTCAGCAATATGGAACAACCTGAAGTCTCGCGGTTATGAAAACCTTATAGGGCGTAGCCATAAAGAGCTTGATTTGCTTGACCCCGTGGCTGTGAAAAAGTTTTTCGATGAAGAACGTCCCGATGCCGTAGTGTTGGCTGCAGCCCATGTAGGCGGCATTATGGCAAATCTCAATTACCGTGCAGACTTTATTTATCAAAACCTTCAGATACAGCAGAACGTCATCGGTGAGAGCTTCCGTCATGATGTAAAGAAGCTTCTTTTCCTTGGCAGCACGTGTATTTATCCGCGTATGGCTCCGCAGCCGATGAAGGAGGAGGCTCTTCTTACTTCCGAACTTGAGTACACCAACGAGCCGTATGCCATTGCCAAGATAGCCGGGCTGAAGATGTGCGAGAGCTTTAGTTTGCAATATGGATGCAATTACATAGCCGTAATGCCTACCAATCTTTACGGGCCTAACGATAATTTTCATCTTGAGAACAGCCATGTGCTGCCTGCCATGATACGAAAGGTGCACCTGGCAAAGTGCCTTAATGAAGGCCGTTGGGACGATGTAAGGAAAGACCTCGACCTGCGCCCTGTTGAAGGTGTTGATGGACGGAATGGCAATGACGAGATATTGGCGGAGCTTTCAAAGTTCGGCATAACTCCTGAGGCTGTCACCCTTTGGGGTACGGGCAGCCCGATGCGTGAGTTCCTTTGGAGCGAGGAGATGGCAGACGCGAGCGTCCATGTACTGCTCAACGTTGACTTCAAGGACACTTACAAGCCCGGCGACAAGGAGATAAGAAACTGCCACATCAACGTTGGCACGGGCAAGGAGCTTAGCATACGCGAATTGGCGGAGAAGGTTGTCCGTGAAGTTGGTTTCAAGGGTGAGCTTCGCTGGGACGCTTCCAAGCCTGACGGTACTCCGCGCAAGCTTACCGACGTGTCAAAGCTCCATTCGCTCGGATGGCACCACAAGGTAGAAATAGATGAAGGCGTGCACAGGCTGTACGAATGGTACAAGCTTGGCATCTGCATAAACCACAAGACGAATTAAGAATTAATTAAGAATTAAGAGTTAAGAATTAAGAAAGTATGCCATCGCCGGTATTTTTCTTAATTCTTAACTCTTAATTCTTAATTACAAAATGAAAGGGATGCGCAATGAAGCGCATCCCTTTCATTTTGTTTCAATCTCTTCCTTCATGTCGATAAAATGTTTCTCCTTGTCATAGAATTCATATTGCAAGAGAGCCATTTTCTGTGAAGGCACCACGTGCACGCCCCGGCCGTATTTCATCTGCCATTTCCTTTTCAGGCTTATCAGGCCTTGGTTGATGTATGCGGCGACGTATGGGTGTACGTGCAGATAGAATTTCCTGACGCCAACCTTGTTGACGAGTCGGTCGATTTTCCTCTCCAATTGGTCTACGAAAAGTATGCTTGACTTAATCTTTCCGGTACCGAAGCAAGTGGGGCAGGTTTCTTCTACGTTCACGTCTATGGCCGGACGTACCCTTTGCCTCGTTATCTGCATCAGTCCGAATTTGCTTAGCGGCAGGATGTTGTGTCGTGCGCGGTCTTTCTGCATGTTCTTGCACATGCGTTCGTACAGCATCTGGCGGTCTTCGGCGAGGTTCATGTCAATGAAGTCAACAACTATGATGCCTCCCATGTCCCTTAACCTCAGCTGGCGTGCCAGTTCGTCGGCTGCGCCGAGGTTTACGTCCAGTGCGTTGGCTTCTTGCCCGTTTACGCCGCGTGCGCGGTTGCCGCTGTTCACGTCAACTACGTGCAGAGCTTCTGTGTGCTCTATGATTAGGTATGCGCCGTGCTTGTAGTTTACTATCTTGCCGAAACTCGACTTGATTTGCTTTGTAATGTTGAAGTTGTCGAATATCGGCACGTTGCCAGAGTACATTTTCACTATGCCTGCCTTTTCGGGGGCAATCAGCGTCACATAGTGTTTCACCTCGTTGTACACTTCCTCGTCGTTGACGTAGATGTTCTCATAAGAGGGGTTGAACAGGTCGCGCAACAGCGCTACCACCCTGCTTGTCTCCTCGTACACAAGTTGAGGCCTCTTTTCCGTTTTCTGTACTTTGGTTATGGCATCCTCCCAACGCTTCAAGAGGATTTTCAGTTCGGTGTCAAGCTCGGCCACCCGTTTGCCTTCGGCTACGGTGCGCACTATTATTCCGAAGTTTTTTGGCTTTATGCTGTTAATCAGCTGCTTCAGCCTGGCGCGTTCCTCGCCGCTTTTTATTTTAGAAGAAACCGAGACCTTGTCGTTGAAAGGGATTAGTACCAGATAGCGTCCGGCGAAGCTTAGTTCGCCCGTAAGCCTTGGCCCTTTCGTCGAGATGGGCTCTTTTACAATCTGTACCATCACCTCCTGGCCTACTTTCAGTGTGTTCTGTATGCTGCCGTCCTTTTTCAGGTCGGGCATACGTGTGGCCTTGGAGAATGGGTATAGTTTCTTCCTGTCGCTTTGTACCTGTTTCAGATACTTTTCGTAAGAGCTGAATTGACCTCCCAAGTCAAGGTAATGCAGAAAGGCGTCGCGTTCAAATCCTACATCCACAAAGCAGGCGTTGAGCCCTGGCATGAGCTTCTTCACCTTTGCCATGTAGATGTTGCCGACCGAGAAAGACGCCGAGCGTTGCTCGGTTTGATACTCTACCAGATTTTTGTCTTCCAGCAGGGCAATCGAAATCTCTTTCTGTCGGACGTCAATTACTACTTCGCTGGTCATTTCCGATTTTTCAACTTAGTTTGTCAAAAATGCGGGGCATACCGGCAGGCCGTGTAAAACGGGCGCGCCGGCATACCCCTTGTCTGAGCGTACAGACGTTAAGGCTCGCGCCTTACTTGCTCTTGTGTCTGTTCTTTCTCAATCTTTTCTTGCGCTTGTGCGTAGCCATCTTGTGGCCCTTCTTTTTCTTACCGTTTGGCATAATTATAAGTTTTAAAAGTTATTTGATATTGATTGGATATTCTGTTCATTCGCCTTTCATCTTCGCTACGAAGCTCTTTGCGGGCTTGAAGCTGGGGAAGTCGTGTGCGGCTATTACCAAGGTTGTGTTCTTGGATATGTTGCGGGCAGTCTTTTCCGCCCTGTGCTTCACCACGAAGCTGCCGAATCCGCGCAGGTACACGTTCTCTTTCTTCTCCAGCAGGCTGTTCTTTATGGCTTCCATGAACGCCTCCACGGTGGTCGAGACGTCTTTTTTCGTGATGCCGGTAGATGTCACGATTTCCTCGATAATGTCTGCTTTGGTCATGTCGTTTGCGTATGTTTACAATTATGATTGTTCTTTATGCGTCCTTTCTGAGCGTGCAAATATACTGCTTTTTGTCGTGAAACGGAAATTTATTTTGCTTTTTTTGTTTAAATGCGCTATAAATCACGCAGTTACGTCTGCCGCCAGTCTCTTGTCCGCCTGCGGGCTTGTCTCTTGCCAACTTGTCGTCACGGGGGTTGTTTTGCTGTCATTTGTCTATTCTGAAAATGTCAGGCTGAAGTGCCAAGCCAGGTTGGCGTATGGCATGAAAACGGCTTGCCTGCGGGCGGTTTGCGGCCTTTCACCCTGCAAAAGGCCGCCTTTTGTGCTGCGAAAGGCCGTCATTACATGTGGTAAGAGCCGTCCTCAAGGTATGTGATGACGGCCTTTACGCCCAGTAATGGATGTTTTTTCGTTGTTTTTCGGCCATTATCATTGCACACTTTTGCCGCTCGGCGGCTTAACGTGCATGTTCACAGGTGTTTACGTTTGCACGCTTCAGAATGGCGTATTTCCGCTCGACAGGCTTTTGTTTCAGAATAACGCCGCTGTGGAGCGTCAACGAAAATCAAAGTGTAAGCTTTCCTGCGGTTTTTGCGACATTGTGGTTTGCGTCTTGTGCGGAGCTTGCCTGTATGTGTTTGTCGGTATTTCGGCTTTGTTGTGTGATGTTTTCAGAATAAAATAGCTACCTTTGCACCGTCGCGTCTTGTACGCGTTGGATTTGATTACAGTCATAATAAAACAATAATAAGCATGTTGACAGAAGAACGCAGCAGTATGCTACACGGCGTGCTGCTAATCACATTGTTCTCGTGCGCCGCGTTTTATATCGGCGGCACGGGTTTCGTAAAAAGCCTTTCGCTGAGTCCGATGATTGTGGGCATTGTGCTGGGTATGCTCTATGCTAACAGCCTTCGCAACAATCTGCCGGCCACGTGGGTGCCGGGCATACAGTTTTGCTCGAAGCGCGTGCTGCGCCTGGGCGTCATCCTGTACGGCTTCCGCCTGACGTTCCAGAATGTGCTAGATGTAGGTTTGCAGGCCGTGGTGATAGACGCGATAGTGGTTACGGTGACGATAGTAGGCGGAATATTCATCGGCCGGCTGCTAAAGATGGACAGGGGGATAACCCTGCTTACGTCGGTTGGCAGCGCTATATGCGGCGCGGCGGCAGTGCTCGGCACGGAGTCGGCCATACGTGTGAAGCCTTACAAGACGGCCGTGGCCGTCTCCACGGTTGTCATTTTCGGCACGCTTGCCATGTTTCTTTACCCCGTGCTGTACCAGTCGGGCGTGTTCAGCCTCGACCCTAAGGCCATGGGCCTGTTCGCCGGTTCTACGATACACGAGGTTGCCCACGTCGTAGGTGCGGCCGAAGCCATGGGCAAGGAGGTGTCTGACACGGCCATAATCGTCAAGATGATACGCGTGATGATGCTTGTGCCGGTGCTGCTTGTCGTCAGCTACATGGTGATGCGCGCCGCCCTGCGCAGCGGCGACACCGAGGGCAGGGGGCGCATACAGCTGCCTTGGTTTGCCATATTGTTCCTTGTGGTGATAGGTTTCAATTCGCTCGATTTGCTGCCGGCCGCGCTGGTAGGCTTCATCAACGATTTTGACACGTTCCTTTTGACTATGGCGATGACGGCGTTGGGAGCGGAGACGAGCATAGACAAGTTCAAGAAGGCTGGCTTCAAGCCGTTCCTCCTTGCCTTCATCCTGTTCGTCTGGCTTATTGGCGGCGGTTACCTTATGGCCAAGTACCTTGCTCCGTTGATAGGATAGCCAATCCTCTGTAAAATAGATAGTTGCGAATGCAGATGCGCCATGCGGCCGCCTGCATTATGAAAGGCCGTGTTTCACAATGCGAAACACGGCCTTTTGTCGTATGAAACACGGTCTTTTGCTTTGCAATAGGCCATGAGTTGCAAACCTGTTGAGAGCCGTATGGCTTTCAGGCATGGCGCGTTACTCTGCGCCAAGCCCGTTTTTCAGGAAGCTGAGCGATGCTTTGCGCCAGTCGTCGAGCCGGGCGTTAACGCTTGCCCAGTCGATTTCGTCATCAGGTATGGCCGCGTCGCCCTCTTGCACGAGCCTGTCCTCAAGGCCGAACATGCCGAGCAGCGACGTGAAGCGGGCCATGCCGCGCATGGCGTTGCCTATGGCAAGGAACGGCTTGTTGTACAGTATGGAGAACACGCAGGCGTGGAACGAATCGGTAACAACATACTGTGCGTCGTCAAATCCGCGCAGCCACTGCTCAACGGGTGTCATCGCCCCTGCGTCGGTGACGGCCTTGACGCTGAACGGCACAAGGCCTTTCTCTGCGGCAAGTCTTGCCGTGAGAGCTGTTTTCTGCGGCGAGTCGTCGAGTATGTAGCAAAGCATCGTGCCGCCTGACGGCTTTGTAGCATTGCCTGCATACAGTTTTTCGTAGTCTTGCGGAGTTAGCATCATCGTGGGGTCAAGCACCAGCCGGGCCTCGGCTTGCAGGTGTTCGCGGCATAGGGATATGCCGCCCTGTTCGCGCACGGATATGGCGTCAAACGTGTGCAGCAGCCTGCCGCACTCCCGTGTCTGCCTGCGCGTGTATTCCCACGCGTCTGTTCCGAACGAGGCGGCATACGCCACTCGCCTTATCGGCCAGCCTTCGGCGAATGCAAGGTAGGCCTGGCGTATGTCAGGGAATTGGGATGGACGCCATATCTGGTCGCTTCCTACTATGATTGCGTCGTATCCTTCATCGGCCGTTTGCCGGAAATTGTCTACCATCAGGCGGCGTATGTTGCTGCGGATAAACTGCTCCGTGTGTACCGAAAGCCGCTCTTTGCACATTCTCTTTTGCTCGTATGGCGTGAGGATTGTGCGTCCCGTTACCACCCCTAACAGCGCGTAGGCTGGTTTGAGCATGGCCGACCGGGCGCGGGCTGCCCTTTGCGGCCGTTTCTTTTCTATCAGTACGGGGTCGTGCCCGAGGCTTTTCAACATTTGTTGCATGGCGTATGCCTGCAATATGCCGCCATAGTTTACGTGTAGCGGCAGGGTTATTATTCCTATTCTCATCGTTTCCGGTTGTTTGGTCGCATAGTTTCCTTACCTTAATATATATTATGTGGCATGGTCTAAGGCGATGCCGTGCACATGCCGACAAAGTTAATGCAAGCCGGGCGCAATGCAAAATAAAAGACAGGAAAACACCCTTTTATTTTGCATTGCGCCCGGCTTGCATTATCTCTGGATAAGATAGGCTGCGCCTCGGCAATGAAAATAAAAGGTCGTTTCTCTCCCTTTTATTTTGCATTGCGCTCGGCTTGCATTATCTTTGCAGGCTGAAACAACAATGATTGGTTTTTTATGGATATCAAGAAGTCTGAATTTGTGATTAGTAGTGCCACTTGGACGACTTGTCCCAAGGATGTCAAGCCTGAATATGCGTTCATCGGCAGGAGCAATGTGGGTAAGTCGAGCTTAATCAACATGCTGTGCAACCACAAGAACCTGGCAAAGACATCGTCAACGCCGGGCAAGACATTGCTAATCAACCACTTCATAATCAATGACGAATGGTATCTGGTAGACCTGCCCGGTTACGGCTTCGCCAAGCGTTCCAAGACGGTGCAGAAGAAGCTCGAGCAGATGATTACGTCGTACATCCTTCAACGCGAGCAGCTTGTCAACGTGTTCGTGCTCATAGACATACGCCACGGCTTCATGCCGATAGACCGTCAGTTCATCGACTGGCTGGGGCAGGGCGGGGTGCCGTTCTCCATAATATTCACAAAGGCCGACAAGCTCGGCCCTGTGAAGGCGCGGCAGTCTGTTGACGGTTACATGGACAGCCTGAAGGACACATGGGAGGAGTTGCCGCCGCATTTCATAACCAGCAGCGACAAGAAGACAGGCCGTGACGAGGTGCTTGACTACATAGAGCAGATAAACAAGTCGTTGAAGGAGGAAAAGTAAGACCCGGTATGGCAAGCGTAACACCGTATCTTGACGTGCAGCGGCTTACCAAGTCGTTTGGTGCGCACGTATTGTTTGAAGGCATATCGTTCTCCGTAGCCGAGGGACAGAAGGTCGGCCTCGTGGCGCGCAACGGCACGGGTAAGTCTACTCTGCTCTCAATCCTTATAGGCAAAGAGGGGTATGACGATGGCGAAATAATATTCCGCAGCGGCATACGCATAGGCTATCTTGAGCAGACGCCCGTGTTCAACGATGCCGATACGGTGCTTGATGCCTGCTTCAACCATGCGGGCGACGAGGAGAAGATACTCAAAGCCAAGCAGATATTGACGCAGCTCGCCATCGGCGACTTGTCGCAGGCCATGGGGACGCTTAGCGGCGGGCAGCGCAGGCGCGTGGCTTTGGCCAACGTATTGCTTACTGAGCCTGACATGCTGATACTTGACGAGCCGACCAACCATCTTGACCTGCACATGATAGAATGGCTTGAGGGCTTCCTGTCAAGGGGCAACAAGACGCTGCTGATGGTTACGCACGACCGATTTTTCCTCGACCGCGTGTGCAACACCATACTCGAACTTGACGACAACACCATTTATACATACCGTGGCAATTACAGCTACTACCTTGAAAAAAGGCAAGAGCGCATAGACAACAGGCGTGCCGAGATAGCAAGGGCCAACAACCTGTACCGCAAGGAGCTTGAATGGATGCGCCGTATGCCGCAGGCGCGCGGCCACAAGGCGCGTTACCGCGAGGATGCCTTCTACGAATTGGAGAAGGTTGCGCGCCAGCGTATCGAGGAGAGGCAGGTGCGCCTGAAGTCGAAAAACCTGTACATAGGCAGCAAGATATTCGAATGCCAGTATGTGTCAAAGGCTTTTGGAGACGACAAGGTGATACTCAAGGACTTTTACTACAACTTCGCACGCTATGAGAAGATGGGCGTAGTAGGCGACAACGGTACAGGCAAGTCTACATTCGTAAAGCTTCTGCTTGGCCTTGAAAAGCCCGACGGCGGCCGCTTCGACATAGGGTCTACGGTGAAGTTCGGCTATTTCTCGCAGGAAGGGATGAAGTTCGACCAGCAAAAGAAGGTTATCGACGTGGTGACGGATATTGCCGAATACATAGATATGGGCGGAGGCAAGCATATGTCGGCGTCGCAGTTGCTGCAATATTTCCTGTTCACGCCGGAGCAGCAGCATAACTATGTGTACAAATTGAGTGGCGGCGAGCAACGCAAGTTGTACCTTTGCACGGTACTGATGCAAAGTCCCAACTTCCTTGTACTCGACGAGCCGACCAACGATTTGGACATACAGACGTTGCAGATATTCGAAGAATACCTGGCTGATTTTCCCGGATGCGTTATAATCGTAAGCCATGACCGATATTTTATGGACAAGGTGGTAGACCATCTGCTTGTGTTCAAGGGCGGCGGAGAAGTGCAAGACTTTCCCGGCAACTATACACAATACCGCGAATGGTGCTCGCTTAAAAGCAAGGACGATGCGGCCAAAGAGAAGCGTGAGCCTGTAACAAGGGAAAAACGCCAACAGGAGCGCCGCAGGCTGACTTATAAGGAAAAGATGGAATATGCCCGGCTGGAGCAGGAGATAGCCGAAATCGAGGTGGAGCGCAAGGCCGTCGAGGACAAGCTTTGCAGCGGAACATTGCCGATAGAGGAGCTTACAGAGCTTAGCAAGCGGCTTCCCAAACTGAAAGAAGAGCAGGATGAGAAGGAGATGAGATGGCTTGAACTGTCAGAGATTGCCGAGGGGTAAGGCTTTGTGTGTTATTAGCAGGCTGGCATAGGATGATATTACATTAAAAAATAGTTAAAAGACATAATAAGTCCTGGTCAATGTTCTTTGTTTTGAATATAATTTATTACTTTTGCACATAAATTAAAAAATCAACTGTTTGTTTCCAATCGTGAAACAAATTCAATCATTAAAATTTCCACACATACATTATATTTATGTATAGCAAAGACGAACTGTTATCTAAAAATGTCGCCGAACTTGAAAGTATTGCCGAAGAATTAGGTGTAAAGGTCAAGTCTGGTGACAATCAGGAAGATATTATTTATTCTATTCTTGACAAACAGGCTGAAGTTGAGGGGAATAAAAATCCGCTCGGAACGAAGCGCCGCCGAGTACGCATCGTCAAGAAAGACACAGACCGGGTGTATTCCGTCAACGGCAAAGAAGGAGAGAATTTTGACCTGAAAAAGAATAAGGTAGTCAACGAGGCACCGTCACTCTTTAATGACATGCCTGTTGCTACACCTGCAAAGACAAAGACGACGAGGGGTAAGGCCAAGGCAAAGGCTGAACCGCAAGTCTCGCCAGAGCAGCCGGAGGCTGCGGACAACGTGGCTGTAGAAGCGCATGAGGCATTAGAAGATACCGATATGACGCTTAAGCCTGCGGCTGGAAAAGTCCAAGACGAAGCTCAGAAAAGCGATGAACAAACCCCGGATGTACCTCCATTCATGCAGGATGAACCGTCGGCAGACACCGATGCTTTGCCTGATGTGCCTGAAGCAGGTTATTCGCCTGGTGAAGATGAGGATGATACGGAAAGCCAGTCTGACTTGTTGGCACAGCTTCAGGCGAAGGTTAATGCGCATAACGAGTTGGCCGACGAGAAGCGTGAGGCCATTGTTTCCGGTGTATGGGAAGGAGACCCGGCTGATGGAACAGACTTTATACCTGTGGTCGATTTGCCGATAGAAGACCAAATGGCGCTTCCAAACTATGACATGTTTGACAATCCTACCGTTCCTGTGGACATGAATACCGTTGTATATACGCCACGGATGGAGCAGGAGGCGATGACGGCGTTTGATTTTGAGGATATTATAACGGCCAACGGGGTGCTTGAGATAATGCCTGACGGATACGGCTTTTTGCGCTCAAGCGATTATAACTACCTGTCATCGCCCGATGACATATATGTTTCGATAGCGCAGATTAAGCGCTACGGACTTAAGACGGGCGATGTTATAGAGTGCCATGTGCGTCCTCCGCATGACGGGGAGAAGTATTTTCCGCTGACAACTATCGACAAAATCAACGGGCGTGACCCGGCAGAGGTGCGTGACAGAATACCATTCGACCACCTTACACCGCTGTTCCCGGATGAGAAATTTACATTGTGCGGCGACCCGGCAACGACCAATCTCAGCACAAGGATAGTAGACTTGTTCTCGCCGATAGGCAAGGGGCAGCGTGCGCTTATCGTGGCCCAGCCCAAGACAGGTAAGACAATATTGATGAAAGATATTGCCAACGCCATAGCGGCCAACCATCCTGAAGCTTACCTGATGATGCTGCTTATCGACGAACGACCGGAGGAAGTTACCGATATGGCACGCACGGTGAACGCCGAGGTGATAGCTTCGACTTTTGACGAACCGGCCGAGCGGCATGTGAAGATTGCCGGTATAGTGCTTGAAAAGGCAAAACGTATGGTTGAGTGCGGCCATGATGTCGTGATATTCCTCGACTCAATAACCCGTCTTGCACGTGCATACAACACGGTTGCGCCGGCCAGCGGCAAGGTGCTTACCGGTGGTGTGGACGCTAATGCGTTGCAGAAGCCAAAGCGTTTCTTCGGTGCGGCCAGGAACATTGAGGGCGGGGGCTCGCTGACGATTGTAGCAACGGCTCTTATCGATACGGGCAGCAAGATGGACGAAGTGATATTCGAGGAGTTCAAGGGCACGGGTAACATGGAACTCCAGCTTGACCGCAACTTGAGTAACAAGAGGATATTCCCGGCGGTTAACCTTGTCGCTTCAAGCACCCGTCGTGACGATTTGCTGCAAGACAAGCTTACGCTCGACCGCATGTGGGTGCTGCGTAAGTTCATAGCCGACATGAATCCTATCGAGGCGATGAACACTATCCATGACCGAATCATGCACACACATGACAATGACGAGTTTCTTGCAACGATGAATTCATAAGCGATTATACGCTCTTCAGAGTGCGCTTGATGCAGGTATGTATTTGTTCGCATACTTCATCTTGTGCTATTATATAATTGATAATCAATTAGTTATGTGGTGAAAGACGGTGCGTGCAGTCTTTCACCATTTTCATTAAATGGTAAGAGTTGGTCTTTTGCCATGCAAAATACGGCCTTTTGCAGCGTGATATGCTGCCTTTTGCAGTCTAATAAGCCATATATTGCAAAGCCTTGAGCAACGAGTGCCGTATCGGTTGGTTGCGTTTGGAGTAAAAGGCCGTTGTAAACAGGGCTTTTTTAGTTAATTGCTTCACATTTTGTCTTTTTTCTTTTGCGGAATGAAAAATATCCGATAACTTTGCGTGAATGCGTTTTGTGAGCTGGCAGCCGTCGTTTTTCGCATGATTATCCGTCGGTTACCTGCCAAATTTTAGCGTGTAAGACTTGCCTAAATATTGAAAGAAGATGAGAAGAGTATTTGTTGTTATGCTGCTGATTGCAACGGCTCTGAACCTTACGGCGCAGAATTTTACAATCAAGGGGCGTTTTACCGATGTCAGTAACGATACGCTGCTGATAAGTTATACCATGCGTGAGCCTGATAAGAAGACAATAGATGTTAAAGTACCCATTGATGCGGAAGGATGTTTCAGATACAGTTGCAACATCGGGTATGCTTATGATGCGAGTCTTACGGTGCAGTCGAACGGCAATAAGTCGTTCCTGTTCTTTGTGCCGGATGAAAGCATCGAGATAGAAGGCCCGTCGGTTTCAGACAATTACTGGACGATTGGCGGCAGCGAGTTTTATCAAAGGTGGGACAGCGTGAGGCAGTCGATGCTGCCGCTTTTTAGAGAGTTTGATGCGGCGGCAGCCAAGTATGAAAAGGGCGTGGCCGACGGGCTTGACAAAGAGATGCTGGCAGATGAAAGGAAAGCGGCCAATAGAGATATAAATAAAAGGCTGTGGAAGATGGGCCACCAATATATAATGAGCCATCTTGACGACGAAGTTTCAGCCACAATCTTGTTGCGCCAAGATTACAACGACGTATTGCCGGCAATCAGGATGCTGTCTCCTGAAGTCAGGAACGGCCGCTTTAAAGATTATATTGATACGTTTGATGATTTGTTCTCACGGTTGGATAAAGAACAAAAGGCGGAAAAATCCGCAGTTTTGGAACTGAAAGAAGGACGGCGGGCACCTGATTTTACGTTGAAAGATACAGCAGGAAACGAGTTTACTCTAAGCTCCCTCTTCGGCAAAGGCAAGTATGTGGTTGTTGATTTTTGGGGGTCGTGGTGCTCGTGGTGTATCAAGGGATTTCCCAAAATGCAGGAATATTACGATAAGTATAGAGACAAATTGGATATAGTCGGGGTTGCCTGTTATGACAAGGAAGACAAATGGAAGGAAACTGTAAGCAAGAACGGCATACCGTGGATTAACGTGTTCTCGCCCGACGGCGTTACGGAGGTGCGTTTCGGAGTGACAGCTTATCCGTATAAGGTAGTCATTTCTCCTGACGGCAAGGTGGAAAAATGTTTTAGGGGAGAGACTGATGATTTTTACAAAATGCTTGACGACAAGTTGAAGTGACATCTGTTTTTCTTCTTAGTCAGCCTTCATATGGATTTAACTTTTGTCTTGAAAATTTGGGTATAACGATAAATTTAGCTAACTTTGCACCCGAATTTGAGGTTCCGTAGCTCAGTTGGATTAGAGCAACGCCCTTCTAAGGCGTGGGTCCAGGGTTCGAATCCCTGCGGAATCACTGGAAAAGGACTTCGTTAGTGAAGTCCTTTTCTTGTTTTTTCATAAAGACTTTGACGCGAGATTTAGGAAAACACAAATAATTTGATTATATTTGCATTTGGTAAAACGCCTTGATAATCGCATGAGAAAATTCATTTTGGCAGTATTATTGTTGTTCCCGCTCATATTGGCGAGTGCGCAGCAACAGCATGAATGGGAGCAGTACCTGTACCAAATCGGCGAAATGGAAGACATGGAGGCTGTGGATTGGGAGGCATATTTTGATATGTTCTGTGACTTTGAAGCAAGTCTGCTGAATATAAACACGGCTACTCGTGAGGAACTGGAGCAGTTTCCGTTCCTTTCGGCGAAAGATGTTGAAGATATCAGTGAGTACCTTTATTTTCACGGGCCGATGAAGTCTCTTGGTGAATTGGCTATGATAACCGGGCTTGACTATTACAAGCGTAAGCTTCTTTCGTATTTTACTTATGCCGGAGAGATAAAGAAACGTACGTTCCCGACAATGAAAAACATAGTAAAGTATGGCAAGCATGATTTGACGGGAACGTTGAAAGTGCCGTTTTATACGCGTAAAGGCGATAGGGACGGCTATATGGGGTATCAATACAAGCACAGCATAAGGTATGATTTTACTTATGGAGACAATTTTAGGCTTGGCGTACTGGGTGCTCAGGACGCAGGCGAGCCGTTTTTTGCAGGCAGGAACAATTTGGGATATGATTTCTATTCATTTTACTTGGTGCTCAAAAAGTTGGGACGGATAAAGACGCTTGCGTTAGGGCGGTATCGTGCAAGGTTTGGCATGGGGCTTGTGATAAACAACAATTTCAGCTTCGGCAAGCTGTCGGCTTTGTCGTCAATGGGGCGTGGAGCAAGCAACATACGCGCCCATTCGTCATTGTCGAGCTCCAATTATTTGCAAGGCGTAGCGGCGACAGTGTCGGTAGCTAAGGGACTTGATGTCAGCGCATTCGTCTCTTACCGAAAGTTTGATGCTACATTGAATAATGATGACGGCACCATAGCCACCATATTGAGTTCAGGGTATCATCGGACTGAAACGGAAATGGCAAAGAAAAACAATTCTTCGCATATCCTTGTCGGCGGGAATATAGACTATCGGTTTGGCGGGTTTTACGTCGGAGCTACGGGATTGTTTGTTTCTTTGGATAAAGAACTGAAGCCGAAGACGGAGGCCATTTACCGCCGGCATTATGCAAACGGAAAGAATTTTTACAACGTTGGGCTCAATTACGGATATACGGGTCACAGACTTTCATTCAGCGGCGAGACTGCCACGGGTGGTTGCAATGCCGTTGCAACGGTCAATTCGTTGAGTTATAGTCTTACTGACAATCTTGATTTGCTGGCTTTACAGAGGTTTTACTCTTTCAGGTATTACTCGTTGTTTGCCGAAAGTTTTAGTGAGGGAGGAGCCGTTCAGAATGAAAGCGGCGTATATCTTGGTGTCAAGTGGATGCCTCTGCCTGGGCTTAACGTATCGGCATACACCGACTTTGCATACTTTGCGTGGCCTAAATACCAGGCGTCAGGCAGCTCACGGTCGTTTGACAACCTTGTGCAATTGACGTATGTGCCCGGCAGTTGGACGTTTTTCGCGCGTTACCGCTTTAAGATGCGTGAGCGTGACAATGCTGAAAAAACAGGGCTTATATTTAAAGACGAGCATCGGGGACGCTTCTCTGTGGCGTATAACGATGCTGTATGGAGTTGGAAAACGCAGGCAGACGTTGCTTATACAGATTATAAAAAAAGCAGTTTCGGCTGGATGATAAGCCAAAATGTCGGTTTGAAAGTGAAAAAATTGTTCAGCGCAATGCTCTCTTTTGGCTATTTTGACACGGACGATTATGATAGCAGGGTATATGCTTACGAGCGCGGCTTGCGTTATTCTTTTTCATTCCCTGCATATTATGGCAACGGTATAAGATTTGCATTGTTTGCTACTTCCGCTTTTTCCGATAAGGTTTCGGTAACGGCAAAAGTCGGTACTACAAAGTATTTCGACCGAGATAAAATAGGAAGCAGCTATCAGGAAATAGACAGTTCGTCGGCTACTGACTTAGAGCTGCAGCTCAGATTACGGTTGTGATGCATTGAAATAAACTTGGATAGTTTTCTTGCTTTTGTGATGATGCTTATTAATACAATTGAGCGGAATACGGTTCTTAGTTTATTGAAAACCACCGTATTCCGCTCAAATGTTGTGATTTATGTCGATGTGACGTCACATGTTGTTATCCTAAATATTTCATAAGGATTTTTGCATTGCCGCTTTCACGGAGTTTGGCTATGCTCTTCTCCCTGATTTGGCGTACACGTTCGCGTGTAAGTCCGAGCTGGTCGCCAATTTCTTCAAGGCCTTTTTCGTGGCATCCGATGCCAAAACATTCACGTATGATTGTTATTTCACGTTCTTTCAAAACTTTGCTCAATACAGTATTGAGTTCGAGAGCCATTGATTCATGGTCAACAGCGCGGTCGGTGCGGCTGTCTTCTCCGCTTGGCATGACATCTAACATACAATTGTCTTCACCGTCTTGGAACGGCGCGTCAATACTAACATGGTGTCCGTCGGCGGCCAACGACTGTCCGATTTTCTCTTCATCAAGTTTTGTAACTTCTGAAAGTTCCGATACAGACGGATGGCGTTGGTTCTCTTGTTCGAACTTGTTGATTTCGTGATTTATCTTGTTAAGAGAGCCTACTTGGTTGAGAGGCAGGCGTACTATACGGCTTTGTTCGGCGATTGCTTGCAGGATGCTTTGCCTTATCCACCATACGGCGTAAGAAATGAATTTGAAACCGCGCGTTTCATCGAACTTTTGGGCAGCCTTGATAAGACCAATATTACCTTCGTCAATCAA
Source organism: uncultured Prevotella sp. (assembly GCA_905196835.1). Lineage (GTDB taxonomy): Bacteria > Bacteroidota > Bacteroidia > Bacteroidales > Bacteroidaceae > Prevotella > Prevotella stercoripullorum. The sequence continues at coordinate 67,813 of CAJJWN010000005.1, forward strand.
GTCTGTCAGTGTCAGTCCTTGATGCTGGTATTGCTTTGCCACTGATACAACGAAACGCAGATTGGCTGTAACCAGCTTGTTTTTTGCCCGTTCGCCTTCAGGTCCGCCTTTCTTTATTTTCTGTGCCAGTTCTATTTCCTCGTCAATTGAAATCAGCGGAGCGCGTCCTATTTCCACAAGGTATTTGTCTAAAGCCTCACTTGAACGATTGGTAATACTTTTCTGAATTTTTAGCTGTCTCATCTAATTGCCTTAAAAATGTAAGTTGCTGATTACTAAGTTGATAGCTCTATTTATCTCTAAAAACGGTGCAAAATTACAAAAAATACCAATACGTTGTTCTTATTGTATGGTTAAAAAAAATAAATAGTGGAGGCGGTACACTATTTATTTGATGTTAAAATGATGCATTATTTTGAGAAAAACATTGTGTATTCATGTTCGAAATTTGGCGTAAACACTCCTTTACCGATATTTGCCTTTATTTCATCCACACTCCAAAAGCGACCATCTGACAATTCATTGCTGTTTGGATGTAATGTCCCGCTGAATACGGTTTTGTGTACATACACCAATTCTTTTTCAATATCACTTTCAAAAATATAGCTTCCGAGGAATACACTTTCACATTTTGAAATGCCAAGTTCTTCCTTGATTTCACGCTTGAAAGCCGTGGCTATATCTTCTCCAAAGTCAACATGTCCACCGACGGCTGTGTCCCATTTGCCTGGTTGTACATCTTTCCACTCCGGCCTTTTCTGCAAATAAATCTTGCCGTTAGGTGAGAAGACGTGGAGATGGACGACCGGATGCAGTATTTTTGAGCCATTGTGTGCTACACTGCGTTCCACTTTGCCTATTACAATACCGTCTTTATTGACAACAGGAAATATCTCTTTGCCGTTATCCATTGATTTTATGTTATTTAGACAATAGTGATGAAGTATTTGTCGAATATATGTTCCAAGCCTTCAGGCCTATTCTCGAATATCCCGAATACAGCACTGCCGCTACCGCTCATCGCAGCATAGAGGGCACCTAAGTCGTAAAGCGTTTGTTTTATTTGGGCAATTTCAGGATGGAGTGGGGCTATGCTTTGTTCAAAGTCATTGGTAAGCCGGTCTCTCCATGACGTGACGGGCATTGCTACAATGTCTTTGCAGCATGTAACCGGCTTTTGTGGGGTTACGTTTGCAAACGCTTCTTTTGTGCTTATCATCAGCGGTGGCTTGACTATTGCAATGTGGTATCCGGCAAGGTCTACGTTTATGGGTGACAGCTTTTCGCCAATGCCGGTAGCGAATGATGGCACCGGGTTAATGAAGAATGCGCAGTCGGCACCTAATTTTGCAGCGAGCGCCTGCATCTCAGGTACAGACATTTCCAAGCCGAACATGTCGTTCAGCATTCTTATGGTGTAAGCTCCGTCAGAAGAGCCTCCTCCCATGCCGGCTTGTGAGGGTATGCGCTTTGTCAGTTTTATCGAGACTCTTGGCAATTCCGGATATGTTCCTTTAAGCAGCCTGTACGCTTTTACCACTAAATTGTCATTGGCTTCTCCTGATATTTCCATGCCGTTCAAGCTTAACTGGCATATGCCTTCACCTTGTCCGGCTTTCCCGATTTCTTCAATTTCCAGCCTGTCGCATAGCCTTATTGGGTAAAACACTGTTTCAAGGTCATGGTATCCGTCTGGGCGTTTGCCTGTGATGTTAAGCCCGAGGTTTATCTTTGCGCATGGGAAATCAATCATTTTTATGATGGCTTTTTGCCTGCAAATATAAGCATATAATTCGGATGGATTGTAATTAACCGGATATTTATTTGTAATTTTGCGTCGAATTTTCAATAGAAATATATGCCTGACAATAAAAAGAGCCGTGCGCTTGACAACAATTATGCGCACATTCAGCCACAAGCCATTGATATTGAGCGTATTGTATTGGGCGCGTTGATGATTGACAAGGACGCGTTTTCTGTGGTAAGTGAGATACTTCATCCTGAAACTTTTTACGAACCGCGCAACCAGAAGGTGTACAGCGCCATACAGAGCCTGAGCCTCGACGAGAAGCCGGTTGACATAATGACCGTTACGGAAGAGCTGAAGCGGCAGGGAACGCTGGAAGATGTCGGCGGCCCGGCATACGTGCTTGAGTTGAGTTCGCACGTGGCTTCGTCTGCACACATAGAATATCATGCCAAGATACTGGCGCAGAAGTTCCTCGCCCGGCAGCTTATCTCGTTTGCAAGCGTAATCGAAACCAAGGCGTTTGACGAGACTATCGACGTAGACGAGCTTATGCAGGAGGCTGAAGGGTCGCTCTTCGAGCTGTCGCAGAAGAACATGCGGCAGGACTACACCCAGATAGACCCTGTCGTCAAGCAGGCCGTGGAGATATTGCAGAAGGCCGCAGCCAACAAGGGCGGACTTACAGGCATACCTACCGGCTATGCCAAGCTTGACGATTATACGGCAGGTTGGCAGCGCAGTGACCTTGTGATAATAGCCGGCCGACCGGCCATGGGTAAGACGTCGTTCGCATTGTCGTTGGCGAAGAACATCGCCGTTGACTATGGCCGACCCATCGCGTTCTTTTCATTGGAAATGAACAATGTGCAGCTTGTTAACCGTCTGATATCCAATGTCTGCGAGATAGAGGGACGCAAGATATTGAACGGTCAGCTTGACGACGAGGAGTGGAAACGTCTTGACAAGAACGTAGGCAAGCTGCAAGCTGCACCTATTTATATAGACGACACTCCGGGCATGTCGATTTTCGAACTGCGTACCAAGGCGCGCAGGCTTGTCCGAGAGAAGGGAGTCGAGCTGATAATGATAGACTACCTGCAGCTTATGAACGCCAACGGTGCGCGCTTCGGCAGCCGCCAGGAAGAGGTGTCAACCATAAGCCGGTCGTTGAAGGGACTTGCCAAGGAGCTTGACATACCTGTACTTGCCCTCTCGCAGCTTAACCGTACCGTAGAGGGGCGTGAAGGTCCCGAAGGCAAGCGTCCGCAGCTTAGCGACCTGCGCGAGTCGGGAGCCATAGAGCAGGATGCCGACATGGTGCTCTTCGTGCATCGTCCGGAGTATTACCGAATATTCACTGACGAGAAGGGCAACGACCTGCACGGCAAGGCGCAGATAATAATAGCCAAGCACCGTAAGGGCGGCACCGGCGACGTGCTGCTCAACTTCCGTGGAGAGTTCACTCGTTTTGAAAACCCCAATGACTCAAGCAACGCACCGTTTGGCGGAGGAGAGATTATAGGCTCTAAAATCAACGGTGACGACAGTATGCCACTGCCTCCTCCTTACGGTGGTGACATGCCCGGTGACGGGCCGCTGCCGTTCTGATGCCGGGCCGTAGTGTAATGACGGTTATTCAAAAGGCCGCATATCGGATTGCGATATGCGGCCTTTTGTCGTTTGAAAGACGGTCTTTTGCGCCGCGTTTAGCCGTCTTTTGTTTTATATATAAGCTTGATACGCAAACCGCGATAAAGGCAATCGGCCTTTATCGCGGTTTTATTTGGATGCTGGTAAATGTTTAATATGCGAACAGCGGATATTTCAACATTGTCTCGTTAACTTTCTCACGCACGTGTGCTATCACTTTTTCGTCTTCAGGATTGTTGAGCACTTCCTCGATAAGGTCGGCGATAAGCACCATCATGTCTTCTTTCGCTCCGCGCGTAGTGATGGCTGGCGTGCCGAGGCGGATGCCTGATGTCTGGAATGCGCTGCGTGTGTCATACGGCACCATGTTCTTGTTAACCGTAATGTCGGCCGACACGAGGGCGTTTTCGGCCACCTTTCCGGTAAGGTCGGGATACTTGGAGCGCAGGTCAACCAGCATAGAGTGGTTGTCGGTACCGCCGCTTACAATGGTGAAGCCACGCTTGATTAATTCGTCGGCCAGTACGGCGGCGCTCTTCTTGACCTGCTTTGCCCATTCCTTGAATTCGGGTTGCAGTGCTTCGTTGAAGGCTACAGCCTTTGCCGCAATTACGTGCTCGAGCGGTCCGCCCTGTGTGCCGGGGAACACTGCGCTGTTGAGCATTTGGCTCATCATCTTGATTTGTCCCTTCGGTGTAGTCTTGCCCCATGGGTTCTCAAAGTCTTTGCCCATCAGGATAATGCCTCCACGCGGGCCGCGCAGCGTTTTGTGCGTTGTCGATGTTACGATGTGCGCGTATTTCAACGGGTTGTCAAGCAGTCCGGCAGCAATAAGTCCGGCAGGGTGAGCCATGTCAATCATCAGCAGTGCGCCTACCTTGTCTGCGATTTCACGCATACGCTTGTAGTCCCATTCACGGCTGTATGCCGAGCCGCCGCCGATTATAAGCTTGGGCTTGTTCTCGATGGCAAGCTGCTCCATTTCGTCGTAATCTACGCGTCCGGTCTCCTTATTGAGGTTGTAGCCTACGGCGTGGTATAATATTCCGGATGTGTTGACGTTTGAACCGTGTGACAAGTGGCCGCCATGTGCCAAGTTAAGGCCGAGGAACGTATCGCCTGGATTGAGCACAGTCAGCAGTACAGCCGCGTTGGCTTGTGCTCCTGAATGTGGCTGCACGTTGGCATATTCGGCTCCGAACAGCTTTTTTACGCGTTCGATGGCCAGGCTTTCGACTTCGTCTACCACTCCGCAGCCGCCATAGTAACGTTTCCCGGGGTAGCCCTCGGCATATTTGTTAGTCAGGCATGAGCCCATAGCCTGCATCACTTCATTGCTTACAAAGTTTTCAGACGCGATAAGCTCCATGCCTTTCAGTTGGCGCTGGTGTTCTTTTTCGATAAGGTCGAAAATCAGTTGGTCTCTTTCCATTGTGTAAATGTTTGTGTTATTTGTAAATATATTCGTTTTCTTTTATATAAGTTGCACTTCGCTTATGTTCTGCTCCTTGTCGCAGTAGTGGCAGCGTATGGTGCCGGCTTCTTTGTCTGTGACGGTGAATATTGTGTCCATAGGCTCGTTGTTGGTTACGCATTTGGGATTGTTGCATTTCACGATGCCCCTCAGTTCGTCAGGCGTTTCCACCTTTTTCTTTTCAACAACCTCGTAGTTGCGTATTATGTTGAGCACAACGTTCGGAGCCACTACCGACAGGCGTGATATTTCTTCGTCTGTAAAGAATTTGTTTTCAATCTTTATTATGCCTTTCCTGCCAATCTTCTTGGAAAGGTAGTTGTAGCCTATTGTAACTACGGTGTCGAGGTTTTGCAGCCCGAGAATGTTTGCAACTTCGTATGTTTTTTCCGAAGGTATGTGGTCGATGACGGTACCGTTCTCGATAGCCGCCACCAGTCTTTCTTTCTTGCTCATGTCGTAAGTGTGTGTTGTGTGGTGAGATTACTCTATGATAGTGTCGTCGTTGACTATTTCTTCGAATGTCATCCCGAGCACGTCGCAGATTATGGCTTCCCTTGCATATAGGCCGTTTTGAGCCTGCTGTATGTAATATGCGTGTGGATTGGTGTCAACTTCATATTCAATCTCGTTGACGCGTGGCAGCGGATGGAGTATTTTCATGTTCGGGCGCGCGTTTTTCAGCATGTCGTTTTTCAATATGTACACGTTCTTTACCTTTTCGTATTCCATCAGGTCGGAGAAGCGTTCCTTCTGTACACGCGTCATATAGAGTATGTCGGCCTTGCTTATTACATCCTCGTTGAAGTCGGTGTGCTCGATGAATTTTATCCCGTTGTTCTTGCAATAAAGCTTGTATTCGTCAGGCATGGCAAGTTCTTTGGGAGCGATAAAATGGAACGTTGGGTTGAAGTGGCGCATGGCCATGATGAGAGAGTGTACTGTCCGTCCGTATTTCAGGTCGCCAACAAGGCAGATGTCAAGGTTTTCCAGGGTGCCTTGGGTCTTGTATATTGAATACAGGTCCAGCATACATTGTGACGGATGCTGGTGTGCGCCGTCTCCGGCGTTGATTATCGGCACGGGAGCTATCTCGCTTGCGTATTGCGCGGCACCCTCTATGTAGTGGCGCATCACTATAACGTCGGCGTAGTTGGATACCATGAGTATAGTGTCTTTTAGCGTTTCTCCCTTGGTGGCACTGGTGACTTTGGCGTCGCTGAAGCCTATGACGCGTGCGCCTAAACGGTTGGCGGCGGTTTCAAAGCTAAGTCTTGTACGTGTGGAAGGCTCGAAAAACAATGTGGCTGCGACCTTGCCTTTTAAGGTTTCCCGGTTGGGATGCTTTTCAAATTCTTGCGCCATTTTTATCATGTAGAGTATTTTCTCACGTGACAGGTCGGCGATTGTAACAAAGTTATGTATTGCCATTGCTGTTAGTTGTAATTGCTATTTCGTGTGCTAAGTTACGCATTATTTTTAATTTATGGTGGATAAATAAAAAGAAAAGTAGTAATTTTGCGGCTAATTAAGTCCATGAAGCGATAAAAGATGAGGAAAACATTTGTCCGCGTGTTGTGGGGGCTGCTGTGTGCGGCCGTGATATTTATGGCGGTAGCGTTCACATCGATATGGTTCGGGTGGATAGGTTATATGCCGGATATAGCCGACCTGCAAAATCCTATAAGCCGTTATGCCTCGCAGGTGTATTCTGTTGACGGCAAGATTTTAGGTACGTATAACATGAATCGTGAGAACCGCGTGCACGTGGGTTTCGACGGATTGTCTCCATATCTTGTACAAGCACTCGTCGCTACGGAAGATGAGCGCTTTTATGAACATTCAGGAATAGATTTCATCGCATTGACCCGCGCCGTGGTTAAGCGCGGCTTGCTGGGGCAGAAGAGCGCCGGCGGCGGCTCTACCATAACCCAGCAGCTGGCCAAGCAGCTGTATTCCGCTACGGCAAAGAGCACGCTTGAACGTGTTATGCAGAAGCCGATAGAGTGGGTTATAGCCGTGAAGCTCGAGCGGTTTTATACGAAGGAAGAGATAATAACCATGTATCTTAATTATTTCGACTTCCTTCACAATGCCGTCGGCATAAAGACCGCTGCCGACGTTTATTTCAGGAAAGACCCCAAAAACTTGACTCTTACAGAGGCGGCCACGCTCATCGGGTTGTGCAAGAACCCGTCTTATTTCAACCCGGTAAGGTTTCCCGACAGGTGTATAGAGCGGCGCAACGTCGTACTTGGCCAGATGCTTAAGGCCGGATATATCACCGATGCGCAGTATAACGAGGCCACCGGCGGGCAGCTTGCGCTTAATTTCCACCGGATAGACCATAAGGACGGCATCGCAACTTATTTCAGAGACTTCCTGCGCAGGTACATAATGGCGGAAAAACCGGAGCTTGACGACTATCCGTCATGGAACCGCGTACAGTATAATATCGACTCAATATCCTGGGAGACAGACCCTTTGTATGGATGGTGCAATAAAAACTACAAGAAGAACGGTGAGCACTACAATGTCTATACCGACGGTCTTAAGATATTTACGACGATAGACTCGCGTATGCAACGCTACGCCGAAGAAGCCGTGTTGAAGCATGTAGGCCATTATCTTCAGCCTGCGTTCTCAAAGGAAAACAGGACAAAGCCCAACGCTCCGTTTACCAATGCGCTTACGGCGGCGGAAGTCAGGGGAATATTAAACCGCTCCATAAGGCAGAGCGAGCGTTACAGGGCTATGAAGGAGCAGGGAGCTACGGAAGACGAAATACAAAAAGCGTTCCGCACTCCGGTTGAGATGTCGGTGTTCACGTATCATGGCGACGTTGACACGGTGATGACACCGTTGGACTCGATACGTTATATCAAATCGTTCCTGCGCGCAGGCTTTGTAAGCATGGACCCAAAGAACGGTGCGGTCAAGGCTTATGTGGGCGGAGTTGATTTTACCCATTTCGCATACGACATGGCTACGCAGGGACGCCGCCAGGTAGGTTCTACGTTAAAGCCGTTCCTCTATGCCTTGTGCATGGCTAACGGCATGTCGCCGTGCGATGTGGCTCCGAATGTGCAGCAGACTTACGGCAACTGGACGCCGCGTAACGGCAGCCGTGCCCGTTACGGGCAAATGGTTACGCTGAAATGGGGTTTGGCACAGTCAAACAACTGGATTTCGGCTTACCTTATGAGCCGTCTCAACCCGCAAGACCTTTTGCGCATCCTCGGCGATTTCGGCATCAACACCTATGGAATATTCCCTTCGATGGCCCTGTGTCTTGGCCCTAACGAGGTATCGGTGGCCGAGATGGTGTCGGCTTATACTACTTTTGCCAATCATGGAATACATTGCTACCCGATGTTCGTAACCAAGATTGAGGACAACGAGGGCAATGTCGTGGCGACGTTCCAGCCACGCATGAACGAAGTGATAAGCGAAGAGAGCACATACAAGATGCTCGAGATGCTGCGTGCCGTGATGAACGGCGGTACGGGCAGCCGTATGCGTTACCGTTATGGCATAGAGTGCGACATGGGCGGCAAGACAGGTACGACCAACCGCAACTCTGATGCGTGGTTTATGGGCTTTACTCCGTCGCTCGTAAGTGGATGCTGGGTTGGCGGCGAAGACCGCGACATTCACTTCGACTCCACGCGTATGGGACAGGGAGCCAACATGGCGCTGCCCGTGTGGGCGTACTTCATGCAGAAAGTATTTGCCGACCGCTCGCTCGGTTACGACCCGGAAGAGAAGTTTGACATACCCGAAGGGTTTAATCCCTGCTCTTCCGAGTTTGACGATTATCAGCCCGGAGGCATAGAGGAAGTGTTTGAGTGATGTAAGAATACAGTTGCTTGTGAGCAAACACGTGGCGCGGTTGACCCTGCAACAGGGCTTCCGCGCCACGTGTTTTATTATAATGTTGAATGGCATTATGCCGCTGTTCGTTGCTGATTGCTGCCATTTTGCTACTTTGGAAAAGCACATGAAAATCGGCAAACTACATGAAAACGAGCCGTTTTTAGGTCTTCAGAAGTGTTAAAACGGCAGTTCTTAATCGCAAATTGTCATTATTCAGGGCAAAATGCGGCATATTGCAGCCACGGATGCCGTCTTTGACACTGCCGGATGCGGTCTTTGCCGCTGCAAAATACGGTCTTTGGCACGGCTAAAGACCGTCTAAAAAATGTCAAAAAGCTACATCCGTATGCACAGTTTGCCTTTTTCGGGTGTATCATGCTGTATGACAGGCATTTGCGCTTGCACACTTTATATCGGTATATTTGCGCCTCCGGGCGATTGATTTTCAAATAACGCATTCTCAGAGCGTCAAGCAAAGTCAAGAAGAAAGGTATCCAGCCGCTTCTGCTTGCAAAATGTCATTGCGTGTTGTCGTGTCATTCCGAAAATTAATAAAGCCCACACCGTTCGCCATGTATTTGCCCCTTACCGGCGGACGTATGCCGCATTTCTTCAAAAAAATGCGTGTTTTGTGGCGAAAGGCTTTCCCGTTTCGCGGAAAATCATTAATTTAGCACACTGAAAACGACGACTTAACGCCGCAGAACGAAAGGAAATGGCCTTAAACGGCGTTTTGCATAATTTTAATACAACTAACAGATAAATGGACAACAACAGTACGTTTGACCAAGACAGGATAATAAAAATCAACATCGAGGAGGAGATGAAGTCCTCCTACATCGACTATTCGATGTCTGTGATTGTGGCCCGTGCGCTGCCCGACGTGCGCGACGGCTTCAAGCCCGTGCACCGCCGTATTCTTTACGGAATGATGGGCATCGGCAACACGAGCGACAAACCTTATAAGAAATGCGCGCGCGTGGTAGGCGAGGTGCTCGGTAAATACCACCCGCATGGCGACAGCTCGGTGTACGGCGCGTTGGTGCGCATGGCGCAGGACTGGAACATGCGTTATACGCTCGTAGACGGACAGGGTAACTTCGGTAGCGTTGACGGCGACTCAGCCGCGGCGATGCGTTACACGGAGTGCCGCCTCTCGAAGATGGGCGAGCACATCATGGACGACCTTGACAAGGAGACCGTCGACATGATGAACAACTTTGACGACTCGCTGCAAGAGCCGACCGTCATGCCTACGAAAATACCCAACCTGCTCGTGAACGGCGGCAACGGTATTGCCGTGGGCATGGCTACCAACATACCGACGCACAACCTGGGCGAGGTAATCGACGGATGCTGCGCATATATTGACAATCCCGACATCGACGTGGACGGACTGATGCAATACATCAAGGCTCCCGACTTCCCCACAGGGGCATATATATATGGTATACAGGGCGTGCGCGACGCATATGCTACCGGTCGTGGACGCATCGTAATGCGTGCAAAGGCCGAGATTGAGGGCGGAGACGCGCACGACAAGATTGTAATCACGGAGATACCTTACGGCGTAAACAAGGCCCAGCTCATAGAGTACATTGCCGACTTGGTTAAGGAAGGCAAGCTCGACGGCATAAGCAACGCCAACGACGAGAGCGACCGCCACGGTATGCGCATAGTCATCGACGTGAAGAAAGACGCCAACGCCAACGTCATCTTGAACAAGCTGTTCAAGATGACAGCGCTGCAAAGCTCGTTCTCGGTTAACTGCATCGCTTTGGTGAAGGGCCGCCCGCGCCTGTTGACGCTGAAAGACTGCGTTCGCTACTTCGTAGACCACAGGCACGACGTGACAATACGCCGCACCAACTTCGAGCTGCGCAAGGCAAAGGAGCGCGAACACATATTGCAGGCGCTCATCACCGCGTGCGACAACATTGACGAGGTGGTACACATCATACGCGGCTCCAAGACCCCGTCTGACGCGCAACGCAACCTCGAGCAGCGTTTCGGCTTTGACGAGATACAGTCGAAGGCCATCGTAGACATGCGCCTCAGCCAGCTCACCGGCCTGCGCATGGACCAGCTGCACGCCGAGTATGAAGAGATAGAACGCCGCATAGCATACTTGCAGCAGATACTCGACGACCCGGAGCTTTGCAAGAAGGTGATGAAGGATGAGTTGCAAGAGGTTAAGGAAAAGTACGGCGACGAACGCCGCACTGAAATCAAGTATTCGAGCGAAGAGTTCAATCCCGAGGACTTTTACCCCAACGACCCCGTGGTGATTACCATCAGCCATCTGGGCTATATCAAGCGCACGCCGCTTTCGGAGTTCCGCGAGCAAGCCCGCGGCGGAGTGGGCAGCAAGGGCGCACACAGCCGTGACAACGACTTTACGGAGTATATCTATCCGGCGACGATGCACAATACGATGATGTTCTTCACCAACAAGGGGCGTTGCTACTGGCTTAAATGCTACGAAATTCCCGAAGGTGCAAAGAACTCGAAAGGCCGTGCCATACAGAACTTGCTCAACATCGAGAGCGATGACAGCATAAAGGCTTTCCTCCGTCTGCGCGGAAGCCTGGACGACGAGGAGTTTGTCAACAGCCATTACGTAGTATTCGCCACGAAGAAAGGACTTATCAAGAAGACCAGCCTCGAGGCGTATAGCCGTCCGAGGGCAAACGGTGTTATCGCCATTAACGTGCTTGAGGGTGACGAAGTGGTAGGCGTACGCCTGACTAACGGCCACAACGAACTGCTTATGGCCGACAGGAACGGCCGTGCCGTGAGGTTCCATGAAGATACCGTGCGTGCAATGGGACGCGTCTCGACGGGCGTGCGCGGCATGAAACTTGACGACGGCGACGACGAGGTGGTAGGCATGGTGGTAGTCAACAAGCCCGACACCGAAACTATCATGGTGGTAAGCGAGAACGGCTACGGCAAGCGCAGTCAGGTGGAAGACTACCGCGTGACCAACCGCGGCGGCAAGGGCGTCAAGACGCTTAGCATAACCGAAAAGACCGGAAGGCTCGTAGCAATAAAAGTTGTTACCGATGACAATGACCTCATGATAATCAACAAGAGCGGCATACTAATCCGGTTGAAAGTATCGGAGTGCCGTATCATGGGCAGGGCAACCCAAGGCGTAAGGCTTATCAACCTTACAAAGAAGAACGACGTTATATCAAGCGTATGCAAGGTTATGAGCTCTGACCTCGAGGCTCTTGCCGAAGCCGAGAGCCGCAAGGAGTGGACGGCTACGAGCGAAGCCATAAGGAACGACGCCCTTGCATCACCGGCTGATACAGAAAGACAAGGGGATGCCGATGAAGACAACGACGAAGAGGCATTTGAAACTGAATAATGTGATAATCAGAACACACACTAAATACAGTTGATTATGAAAAAACTAACAATGTTGGCGTTTGCTGCAGTGTTCAGCGCGTCTGCTTTTGCACAGGACGTGTACAAGCAAATCTCTAAAATCAAGGACTACAAGGAGGCTTACAACCTCTTGCAGGCAAACCTTGGAAGCATGTCGGCCGAAGAAAAGGCCAAATGCTATAACGTATTGGTTGACCTTGCATATGACAAGGTTGTGAAAGAACAGGGTACTATAACCGAAAACCAAATGGCAGAGCAATTTGGCAAGGAAGTTACCCCTTATGACACCGTAGGCCTGTACGACGCGGTGCTGCAGGCTTTGGAGAACGGCGTTACTTGCGACGAGTTTGACATGCAGCCCAACGAAAAGGGTAAGGTGAAACCTAAGTTCCACAAGTCAAACGGCGACCGCCTGTACGGCATCCGTTTCCATCTTATCAATGCAGGAATATACTATCAGACAACAAACGAGCCTTTGTCTTACAAGTATCTGGCAACATATGTTGAAAGTGCAGACTACCCATTGTTCAAGGAACAGGACAAGAGCAAGGATGCCAACCTTACGCAGATAGCTTACTATGCCGCGCGCTCGGCCTATTTTGCAAAGGATTATGCCAAAGCTGAAAAATATGCAGACATTGCGCTCGGAGACACAGCCGTGGCAAAGGATGCAATGCAGGTGAAACTTGCAGTAATGCAGGCACAGCTTAAGACCCATGCAGATACTCTCAACTATATCACTAAGTTGAAGGACATATATGCCAAGGATGAGAGCAACGAGATGATATTCAGTACAATCTGCTCGATGTACATCTCAACTAACGACAAGGCAGCTTTGAACGAGCTGGTGCAAGCCAAGTTGGCCAAAGACCCGAACAACTTTACCGCTTTGGCAATGAGTGGCCAGGCTTATATGAATGAGCACAAGTGGGATGAGGCTATTGCAGCCCTTTCAAAGGCTGAAGCTGTACAGCCTGGCAATGTGGCTGTGATTGGTTCGATAGGTAATAGCTATATGTATAAGGCACAGGATGCTGCGGAGCAAGCTACGCAGGGAGGCAAGAGGCTTACACCTGAAGCGGAGAAGCAGATAATAGATGTGTACAAGCAGGCTATAAGTTATCTTGAGAAGGCTAAGGAACTTGATACTACTATGCAGTTCAAGAGCGTTTGGGCTTATTCGCTTTACACGTGTTGCTATAGGGCCTTAGGACCTGACGATGCAAAGACCAAGGAGGCTGAAGCCTTGACTAAATAGTAAAAGTTAGGATTGATAAATGCCAAGGAGTTGCTGGAATTATTGTTTTGTTCCGTGCAACTCCTTGGTTGCATGTGTTTGTTGTATTGTTTTCAGTTGTCGTAATAATATTAGTGTAAGCCTTATGAAACGCCTGTTGTCGTTGTTTTTTGCAGTGATGTTCTTGTTGGGGACTTTTGCCCAGAAGAAAGAAATAAGTCAGGCCCGTTCTAATATAAAGAAAAGAACCAATCTGGAGCAGGCTGAAACGTCTATGCGCGAACTGCTTAAAGATACTGCAAATCAAGGTAATGTCAAGATATATGTTACCTTGGCCGATGCTGTGCGTGCACAATACGAAGCTGAAAATGAGAAACTGTATCTGAAAGCGCAGGCAGATACGGCAAAGTTTTTTACAACGGCTCGCAGGATGTTCCAGGCTTACGAATGCCTTGACAGCATTGATATGAAGCCTGACAGGAAGGGGCGTGTAAAGTTGGATTATAGAGAAAAGAACGCCGAATATCTGAACAAGTTTAGGATAAACCTTTACAATGGCGGTCTGTATTTTGTTAGGAAGAATGATTTTGATGCGGCTTATGGAATGCTTGATACATATTTGGATTGCCGGCGCCAACCATTGTTTTCAGGTTACGCCAGGTATGATTCAGATTCTTTATATACGTTGCCTGCATTCCTGACGGTACTCTGCGGTCACCGGACAGGCCGTCCTGACAGTGTTTTCAAATATTCAGATTTGGCATTGCAGGACAAGAGGTACCGCAGGCGTACTTTTATGTATCTGTCTGAAGCGTATTTGTCGAGGAAAGACACAGTGAAGTATGTCAATGTGTTACGCCGTGGATTTGCTGAAAACAAGACATCAAAATATTTTTTTACCAGGCTAATGGACTATTATAATGGCCGGAATCGTCTCGATTCTGCCATGGCTGTTGTAGATGCCGCTTTGGCGTGTGACGGCAATGATGGATTGTTCTTGTTTGCTAAAAGCAATTTGTTGCTTAATATGGGCAGATATGCGGAGTGTATCGCCATAAGTGACACTCTTTTGGCACGTAACGACACCGTGCCTGATATATATCTTAATGCCGGTGTGTCTTATATCAACTTGGCCTTAGCCATGGAAGCGGATATTAAAACAAAGAGGAAAAAACAGAAACAGATATTGGGCTATTATAAAAAGGCTTTACCGTATATGGAGAAATATAGGGCTTTAGCTCCTGATAAAAAAGAGAATTGGGCACAGTCGCTTTATAACATATACCTGCGGCTGAACATGGGGCGCAAGTTTGAGGAGGTAAGCGATATCCTAAGGAAAATGCGCAAGTAGGCAAGGCCGCTTATATAAATAATGTTATTTTTTTTGACGATACCTTTTTTTATCCTATCTTTGCATAGAATAAATCTCATTTGGGAGTTTGAAAATGTGCTTGCCGCCGTATTTCGATAAATCCCGTTTGTGTTATATTTGCATTATACAAGAACTGTTTTCGTTTTGTAGAAATGAAACAGGAATGCTTGTAGGGTGCGTCAAAATGTATTGACATATGAATTTGAAAGTCCGCTTGGCGCTTATGAACTTCCTTGAGTTTGCTGTTTGGGGCGCCTATCTTACATCAATGGGCCGCTATCTCGGCAATATTGGAATGAGTACCGATATCGGTTGGTTTTATTCCATGCAGGGAATTGTCTCCATCTTCATGCCTGCTTTGATGGGTATAATAGCGGACAGATGGGTTCAGGCGCAGAGATTGCTTGGCTTTTGCCATCTTACGGCAGGTTTGTTTATGATGCTTGCAGCGTTATATGGTATGGTGGAAGGCGGCGAGTCTGAATTTACGATACTCTTTACGTTGTATTCATTGTCTGTTGCATTTTATATGCCGACCTTGGCTTTAAGCAATTCTGTAGCGTATAACGCGCTGACACAGGCAGGCATGGATACGGTTAAAGACTTTCCACCAATACGTGTTTTTGGCACTATAGGTTTCATCTTCACTATGTGGTTTGTTGATTTGATGGGGTTCCAGGCCAATCAAAACCAGTTTATAGTATCTGGTGTGCTTAGTGTCGTGTTGTTTTTATATACATTTTCTTTGCCGGTTTGTCCAGTTTCTGTCGGAGGAGAAAAGAGGAGTCTGGCAGATGCACTTGGACTGAAAGCTTTTGCTTTGTTCAAGAGAAAAGACATGGCGATATTTTTCATTTTTTCCATGTTGTTGGGAGTCAGTTTGCAAATAACCAATGGTTTTGCCAATCCTTTTATAAGTAGTTTCGCTGCCATGCCTGAATATGCGGATACTTTTGGTGTGCAACATGCAAATATCCTTATATCTTTGTCACAGATAAGCGAGACTTGTTGTATCTTATTGATACCATTCTTTATGAAACGGTATGGAATTAAAAACGTTATGCTTATAGCCATGTTTGCATGGGTTATGCGTTTCGGATTTTTCGGTTTAGGCAATCCAGGCGAAGGGGTATGGTTGTTTGTCTTGTCAATGATTGTTTATGGAGTGGCGTTCGACTTTTTCAATGTAAGCGGCTCGCTTTATGTTGATAAGAATACAGACCCGTCAGTGCGTTCAAGTGCGCAGGGACTTTTCTTCCTCATGACTAACGGTATCGGGGCAACGATAGGAACACTTAGCGCACAGGCTGTAATAAACGCATATACTACGGGTGTGCAGGTTGGAGATGATTTTTACACAATAGGCGATTGGCAGACATGCTGGTTCATCTTTGCCGGTTATGCTTTGTTTATAGGACTTGTGTTCGCTTTGGTGTTCAAGCCAAAGAAGGAGCATGTCATGTGATGAAGATGATTGTGTCATGACGAAAGAACGATTGATATTCAAGGGCGTGTCTGAGATAGTCGGGACGGAAGACCTTGGTTTGTTGATACTTACAGACGAAGCAAAGGAACGGCAGATTACTATTGTATGTGACAAGGCAATGGCCGTTCAGCTTGAGCTTCGGATTAAGAAGATACCTATAACTAGGATTATGCTGCCGGAGGTCTTGTGCCGTATGTTGAAAAACAATGGAGGATTGGATTACGAGTTGTTGATAGACAATATAATTGATGGTCAATACAGGACAATACTTTATGACAAAGAAACGATGGACCCATTGCTTATAAGGGCTTCTGATGCAGTGTTGCTGTCAATTGTCGCAAATATCCCGTTGTATATTGAAGCCGGACTTATGAGGCGTCAGTCTGTCATGTATAATGAGAATGCCAAGGGGGTGTCGTTGCCGGTAAATACTATAAGCGACGAAATGTTGCAAGCGGCATTGGACAAGGCAATTGCGGATGAAAATTACGAACTGGCGTCTCATCTTCGTGACGAGAAAAAGCGTAGGACTAAAAAGGACGATAACCACGACAATTAATATTGAAAATAATTACTATGAAAGAAATAAGATTTTTTTATGTACCGTCAGCTGCGACACTTACTGAAATGCCTATGGACGAGGCATTGCACGCTTTGCGTGTTTTGCGGTTGAAAAGTGGTGACGAGATGTACCTGATGGACGGTGAAGGAAACTTTTACCGTGCGGAAGTCACCATAGCTGCGACGAAACGTTGTATGTACGAGATAAAAGAGGTTCTTCCACAGGAAAAAGGATGGAAAGGCAACGTACATATAGCGATTGCTCCAACAAAGATGATGGACAGGGTTGAATGGTTCTGTGAAAAAGCTACGGAGGTAGGAATAGACGAGATTACATTCCTGAATTGCAAGCAGTCGGAGCGTAAGGTTATGCGTACGGTGCGTTTGGACAAGATAGTTGTGGCGGCGGTAAAGCAGAGCCGTAAGCCGTGGAAGCCCAAACTTAATGCGATGATGTCGTTTAAGGATTTTGTAACAGCCAATCGTGGTGGACGTAAATATATAGCCCATTGCCATGAGGAGATTGAACGTAAGGATTTGTTTACGGAAATTTACGGGTCTGTTTCGTCTGAAGCAGGCGATGATATTACGGTGCTTATAGGTCCTGAAGGTGATTTTTCTTTGGAAGAGCTGAAGTTGGCCATGGATAATGGGTATGAATCCGTTACATTGGGTACAAGCCGTCTGCGCACAGAGACAGCAGCCTTGTCGGCTACGATGATGGCCCAGTTGGCTTTGCGTAAGTAAGCAGTGTGTCTGGTGCAGCTCTAATTCCTTGTCAATATAGGTTTATTTTAAGGTAGATGAAAGACATTCATATTAAATCGGTTGTAGCTTATATGGCTTTGCTTCCGATGTTTTTCCTGTTTTTGTCTTGTTCTGGAAATGACTATATAGCTACAATACCTAAAAACAGCAAGGCTGTTTTGTCGTTAGACGTTCAAAAACTTTCCGACGGAAAACTGCTTGACAAGATGGAAAGTTTGTTGAAAGTTGACGATGTAAACAAGTGTGGCTTGGATTTATCGGCTAAGATTTATGCTTTTGAAACGCCTGAAGGCAATATCGGCTTTTCTGCAAAGGTGGCCGATGAAGACAGGCTGAAAGCTCTTTTTGACGCTTTGTCGAATGACGGGACATGTCAAAAAGTGTCTGAATATAAAGATTTTAATTTTACGGTTGTCAAAGATGCGTGGGTGGCAGGCTTCTCTTCGGGAGCTTTGGTCGTCATGGGGCCTGCTCTGCCTTCGCAGCACATGGAGTTGAGACGGCAGGTGGCAAAGTATCTTGGGCAGGACAAAGAGCAGGGCATAGAAGGCTCGCCGATGTTCGGTAGGCTTGACAGCATAGGCAGCCCCGTAGCACTTGTAGCCCAAGCGGCGGTTTTGCCTGACAAGTTTGCCGTTCCGTTTACCATATGTGCGCCGAAAGACGCAGATGCGTCACAAGTCATGATTGCGGCAGAACTTGATGTAAGCGATGAAGGTTGGCTGACGGTAGTGGGCGAGTCGTTCTCGTTTGACAAGGACATTGACGCCAAGCTGAAGGCTGCAAGCGCGTTGTTCCGTCCGATAGAAGGAACGTATGTTGACCGTATTTCCGCTAATTCTGCAGCCGGGGCATTCATGAATGTCGACGGGGAACAGTTTATCACCCTTTTACATGCCAACAAAACTTTTCAGGCTTTGCTGGCAGGAATGAACATGGCGGTGGATATGGACAATATTATCAAGAGTTTTGACGGTGATGTTGCCATATGTTTGCCCGACATAAAGGGCAAGGCCAATGTCTGCATGGCTGCGAAGTTGAAAAGAAAGTCGTTCCTTGACGATGTAGGTTATTGGAAGCAGTCATGCCCTGCGGGCAGTAAGATAACCGATTGGGGCAAGGATGCCTATTGTTATACCAATGGTGAAATGTCTTATTATTTCGGTGTGACTCCCGACATGCAGTTCTATTCAGGCAGTACGGCAGACGGTGCGCGTGGCCTTCTGGCAAAGTCGTCTACCCAACTGCCGGCAAAGCTTCAAGATAAGATAAAGGGACGGCGGTTGGCCGTTGTGCTTAACATCGGCGCTTTGCTTGGAGATTATGATTTCGTAAGTGATATGCTTGGCGGTGTCGATACCGTTCTATATGTTATGAAATAAATGAATAAGATAGAGTTTCATAAGGTTGTTCCAAATATATTTTCGCCGTGTGCCGATAGCCTTGCATCGGATGTGTGGTGCAAGGATGTAGCCTTTGAAAGGGGCGGTCTGTATCTTGTCGAGGCCGATAGTGGCAAGGGCAAGAGCACGTTTTGCAGCTACGTTATGGGCTACCGCCATGATTACGCCGGGCAGGTGATGTTTGACGATATTGCCGCTTCATCTTTCAAGGTGGCGGATTGGGTAGAGTTGCGCAAGCGCCATGTGGCATATCTGTTCCAGGAGCTGCGCTTGTTTCCGGAGCTTACGGCGTATGAGAACGTGGAGATTAAGAACAAGCTCACTGGAGTTAAGACGCGCGAGCAAATCGTAGAGTGGTTTGATGCGCTTGGCATAGGCGACAAGCTCGACGCAAAGGTCGGTCACATGTCGTTTGGCCAGCAGCAGCGTGTAGCCATGATGCGTGCGCTTGCCCAGCCGTTCGACTTCATTTTGGCCGACGAGCCTATCAGCCATCTTGACGATGCCAATTCAGACGTAATGGGGCGGCTCATGATGAGTGAGGCGAAGGCTCGTGGTGCGGGTGTCATCGTTACCAGCATAGGCAAGCACATGGATTTGGATTACGAAAAGGTTTTCAGGTTATGACATTGGTTTGGAAATTGTTGCGCCGGCATATAAGCGTCCCCCAGTTTGCAGGATTTGCTTTTGCCAATCTGTTCGGTATGCTTATCGTGCTTCTCGGCTACCAGTTTTATTGCGATGTGCTGCCCGTCTTCACGTCGCAGGACAGTTTCATGAAGTCAGACTTCATGATTTTAAGCAAGAAAGTCGGTGCCGCAGGTACGTTCTCCGGTCGTTCGAATACATTTACGGGTGCGGAGATTGACGAGTTGTCCGGGCGCAGGTTTGTCGGCAAAGTAGGCAAGTTCACTTCTGCCGAATACCGTGTAGACGCGAGGATGGGCATTGACGGGCAGTCGATATTAAGTTCCGAGATTTTTTTCGAGAGTGTTCCCGACGGCTTTGTGGACGTTCCGTTGAAGGACTGGAAGTATGAGGAGGGCAGCCACGTAGTGCCGATAATCCTGCCGCGCACGTATATCAACATGTACAATTTCGGTTTTGCGCAGACCCGTTCACTGCCTAAGATAAGCGATGGGCTTGTGGGTATGATTGATTTCCGCATCTTCATACACGGCAACGGCCGTCATGACGAGTTCAAGGGCAGGGTGATAGGCTTTTCAAGCAGGCTGAACACCATTCTTGTTCCGCAGGCTTTCATGGACTGGAGTAATTCTGTCTACGCTCCCGGCAGGCAGTCTGCGCCGACGCGCCTTATTGTTGAGACTGTAAATCCTGGCGACGAGAACATCGCGAAATACCTTGACGATAACGGTTATGAGGTAGAGGACGACAAGTTGCAGAACGAGAAGACCACTTATTTCCTGCGCATGACGGTCACGGTGGTAATGTTTGTCGGAGCGGTGATAAGTGTATTGAGTTTCTATATACTTATGTTGAGCATATATCTGCTTGTGCAGAAGAATACAACCAAGCTTGAGAACCTTCTGCTGATAGGCTACAGCCCGTTCCGCGTGGCTTTGCCTTACGAGGTGCTTACCCTCTGCTTGAACGCTGCTGTGCTTGTCATTGCGCTTGTGGCGGTTTCGCTTGTGCGCGGATATTACATGGGAGTGGTCGAGACGTTGTTCCCGCAGGCTGATTACGGCTCTATGCTTCCGTCCGTATTGCTCGGCTTATTGCTGTTCGTGGTGGTGTCAGTCGCCAACATGGCGGTCATTTACCGCAAGATGATGCGGATATGGTGGCGCAAGGACATGTGACGCCGTGCTGACGCGTTGATAATCAATGGTTTTACGAAAGGCCGCCTTTGGCATTGCCAAAGGCGGCCTTTCGCGTCGTTAAAGACGGCCTTTCGCAGGCTCAAAAGCCGCCTTTTGCAAAACGTTTTATTGTTGGTGCAATTTTCAACGGTGTGCAGTTGCAGTCAAAATCCTTCACGCAGGAAGTCCAATGCCTCAAATATTTCCTCTTTTGTAGCCGTCTGGTTTATTCTGATGTCGCCTATTCCGCCCAGCAGGGTGAAGTTTATCACGTCCGAAGTGTTTTTCTTGTCGTGCCTCATAAGTTCGATAAGTGTGTCGTAATCTTTGCATGTGAAGGCAATGGTGCCGTACTTCTCCCTGATGTATGTTGCCGTCTGGCGCATTTTTTCGACAGGAAATCCGGTCTTTATGCAGCTTAGGTACAGTTCGCATACGGTGCCGAAGGCGACGGCGTAACCGTGCAGGATGGGACAACCTTTCTTCATCGCAAACGATTCAAACGCGTGCCCTGCGGTGTGTCCGAGGTTAAGCGCCTTTCTTATGCCTGCCTCGTGCGGGTCTTCTTCCACAATCCGCTCCTTTACCTTTATGCTTTCGGCCACCATGTTTTGCAGCCTGGCGTAGTCAGGCGCAAGTATGTCGAAGCGCATAAGGCTGCTCCACATGCCCTCGTCGCTAATCAATCCGTGCTTAATCATCTCCGCATAGCCAGAGCATAGGTTCGTCTCGTCCAGCGTTTTCAGGAAGTTAGTGTCTATTATTACGGCCTTTGCGTCGTTGAACACGCCTATTTCGTTTTTCAGTCCGTTGAAGTTTACGCCCGTCTTTCCGCCTACCGATGCGTCCACCATCGCCAGCAGTGTGGTCGGTATGTTGATGAAGTTGACGCCTCTCTTGAACGTCGATGCGGCAAATCCGCCCAAGTCGGTCACCATTCCGCCTCCGAGGTTGATTACGCAAGAGTGGCGCGTTGCCCCGTTTTCGCTCAAAGCTTTCCATACGAGGGCAAGCGACTCCAAGTTCTTGTTTGTGTCCGTCGGTGGTATAGAGATTGTTTCCGCGCCGTCAAGGCATTCCGCGCCGTCAAGTAGAGGCAGGCATTTGTCTTTGGTAGTGTCGTCAGTTATTATGAAAACCTTGTCATGTTCACAGCTGGCTACGGCCATGTCAAGTTCGTGTTTAAGACATTTGGATATGATAATACTCTGTTTCATAAGCACAAAGAAATGATAATGGTTGCAAAAATAGTCATTTTCGTCGATAAAACCGGTATTTGCGAAATTTTTAATATATGGAAGATTAAACCACACAGGGTTAAGTCCGTCTAAGCCATAAAAAACGGAGAAGGAAAAATTTGATAGTTTAACCATGTATAGTCAATTGAAACGAACATTACTGGTGGCCTGTTTCTGGGTGATGGCGGCAGCGGTAGCCATGGCCCAAGGCGTAAAAATCACAGGTACGCTTGTAGACCGCGACACCAAGGACGGCGTGATGCTTGCCACCGTGCAGATGCTTAAGGCCGACAGTACATATATAAAAGGTGTGCTGAGCGACGAGAAAGGCAATTTTACGATAGAAGCTCCGGGACGAGGCTCGTACATATTAAAGTTTACAAGCGTTGGATATACACCGCTGGCAAAGAGTGTCAAGGTGTCGGGCGACAAGGACATTCCGCTCGGCCGCATAACGTTCGGTGCTGATGCAATCATGCTTAAAGAGGCCACGGTTGTTGGTCAGGCGGCGCGCGTTACGGTGAAGGAAGACACGTTTGTATATAACGCCTCGGCATACAGAACGCCCGAAGGCTCTGTTGTGGAAGAGCTTGTAAAGCGTCTGCCCGGTGCGCAGGTAAGCGACGACGGCACCATAACCATCAATGGCAAGGAGGTGAAAAAGGTATTGGTGGACGGCAAGGAGTTCATGACCGGCGACACGCAGACGGCTTTGAAGAACCTTCCCACGTCTATAATAGACAAAATCAAGGCATACGATGAGAAGAGCGACCTGGCCAAAGTGACCGGCATTGATGACGGAGAGGAGCAGACCGTGCTCGACTTTGGCATAAAGAGGGGCATGAACAAGGGAATATTTGCCAATGCCGACGCTTCCATCGGTACGCACGACCGTTACTCCGAGCGCCTTATGGGAGCCCTTTTCAAAGACAAGACGAGGATTATGCTCATGGGCAACGCCAATAATGTGAATGACCGCGGCTTTCCCGGCGGAGGCGGAGGTGGACGCTTTGGGCGTGGAGCACAGGGTTTGAATACCGCTAAGATGCTTGGTGCCAACTTCAACCTTGAGCCTACCGGCAAGCTCAAACTTGACGGTAGCGTGCGCTGGAACCATTCCAACGGCGACACGCGCATCGAGCAGTCATCGGAAAACTTTGTAAGTACGGCGGGCTCTTTCTCAAATAGTCTGAACCAAAGCAATACACGGTCAGACAGCTGGAACGCACGTATGCGCCTTGAATGGACGCCTGACTCGATGACAAACATCATGTTCCGCCCGTCGTTCAGCTATTCTACGAGCGACGGACGCTCGGCAGGTACAAGCGCGTCTTACAACGAAGACCCTTACTCGTATGTGTCAGACCCTCTGTCAGACGAAGCCATATCGCAGATGGCCGATGACGGATTGATGGTTAACCGCAGGGCAAACAGCTCGATAACATACTCTGACAACACGTCGGTGGGTGCAATGCTCCAGCTCAACCGCAAGCTGAACAGCAAAGGCAGGAACGCCACGCTGCGTACGGATTTTACTTATGGCAAGTCAAACAGCAAGAGTTTGAGTACGTCCAACGTGCATCTTTATCAAGTGGAAGACATGTTTGGCAACGATTCTACTTACCAGACAAACCGTTTCAACACAACTCCAACCAAGACGTTGAATTACAGCGTGCAGTTCACTTACAGCGAACCGATATTCCGCGCGATGTTCTTGCAGTTCAGTTATAAGTTCAATTACAAGTACAACAAGAGCGACCGCTCCACCTTTGACTTCAGTAATCTTGGTGAACAGTTCTTTGACGGCATAGGCAACGCCTACCGTGGATGGGACAACTACTTTGCACGTCTTGACAATCCGCTTGACACTTATCTCGACAACGACCTCAGTCGGTATTCAGAGTACAAGAATTACATACACGAGCTGCAGCTCATGTTGCGTGTCATCCGCGAGAAGTACAGGCTTAATGTGGGCGTAATGGTACAGCCGCAGAAGACGCGCTTCATACAGAAATACCAAGGAGTGAACACCGACACGGTGCGCAATGTGGTAAATGTAACGCCTACGCTCGACTTCCGTTACCGTTTCTCCAAGCTTAGCAACCTGCGCATTAATTACCGTGGAACGACGTCGCAGCCGAGCATGACCGACCTTCTCGACATACGCGACGACAGCGACCCCCTCAACATAACGATGGGTAACCCGGGGTTGAAGCCGTCTTTTACGAACACCCTGCGCCTGTTTTACAACAACTACATACAAGAGCACCAGCGCGCCATGATGGTTCACCTCAATTACAGCAACACGCGCAACAGCATAAGTAACATGGTGACTTATGACGAGCAGACGGGCGGACGTACCACAAGGCCGGAAAACATAAACGGCAACTGGAACATATCGGGTGCGTTGATGTTCAACACCGCGCTCGACTCCGTGGGCCGGTGGACTGTGAGCACGTTTACCAACGTGCGTTACAACAACTACGTAGGTTACTTGGCCCTTGACCGTAACTCCAGTTCGCAG
Source organism: uncultured Prevotella sp. (assembly GCA_905196835.1). Taxonomy (GTDB): domain Bacteria; phylum Bacteroidota; class Bacteroidia; order Bacteroidales; family Bacteroidaceae; genus Prevotella; species Prevotella stercoripullorum. The sequence continues at coordinate 92,374 of CAJJWN010000005.1, forward strand.
AAGAACACCACCAAGACAACTACGGTTGGCGAACAGCTTACGGCCAGCTTCCGCAACAGTTGGCTTGAAGTGTCGCTTGACGGTTCGGTGGATTACACCCATACGCGCAACCTCCTTCAGAGCCAGAGCAACCTTGACACGTGGCAGTTTGCCTACGGTGGCTACCTTAGCCTGTACATGCCGTGGGGCATGAGCATAGCGACGGACATGCACCAGAACAGCCGCCGCGGCTACAACGACAGTTCGATGAACACCAACGAGCTGATATGGAACGTGCAGCTTAGCCAGAGTTTCCTGAAAGGCAACGCCCTTACCGTGTCGTTGCAGCTGTACGACATACTGCACGAACAGAGCAATTTCAGCCGCACCATCAACGCGATGCAGCGCAGCGACACGCGTTACAACAGCATAAACAGCTACGCCATGCTCCACGCCGTCTACCGCTTCAACCTGTTTGGCGGTGGAAGCAAAGACAGACCAGAGCCCGGCCGACATGGCAGACCGCAAGGAGGCCCACGCGGCGGTGCTCCTGTCGGGCCGCCACCGGGAATGCGTAGGGGCAGAATGTATTTTTGACGGGAAATGAATAATGAAAAATGAATAATGAAAAATCTGGCCCATGCCATTGCTTTCATTATTCATTTTTCATTATTCATTTATCATTTAAATTGTGTCTCGCCGTAACCCACGAGACGGTCGGTGCGTTCGCCGCGGCCGCGGTAGTAGATGAGAGCCTGATACTTGTTCTCCGTCTGGTAATAGCTGCCTTCCGACGGCACTACGCGGCTTGCGCCGTCGCTGCCTACCAAGACATACTGATATGAGTAATATCCCTGTTTCTGCATTACCGTAGCAGTGTAGCATTTCCTCATGTCGTCATATTCCATGCGGTATTCTGGCGTGAACTGGTCGTTGCTCCATGCTCCGTTGACGTATATGTCGCCGTCATACCGCTCCGGCGTTTTCAGCGTATAGTGTACGAAAACGTATTCCGATGCTACGTCGTTCTCGATGTTGTCGCCGTTGCGTATGTAGAATGCGCCGTTTGCGTCCTCGTCATATACATAGTTGGGGCGCGGCTCGCATGGGTAGGGATATACGTGGTAGTCGGCCCCGTCCCATGTGATGCGGTCGATGCCCATGGTGGGATAGGCCACGTCGAGTATCTCATACTTGCGGTATTCGTTGCCGGCTTCAAATATCAGGTCGCGGCAGTGCTCCCATGCCAGCCCGTCAGTGGTGATGGACTGCGGCCTGGCGTTCACGCGTGCGTTGTCCCATCGGCGGTTCTGCATTACCACGGTCTTTATTTGCGACGACGGGTCGGTCACGCCGAGGCCGTTGTAGCTTACCTGCATCGATACCTGCTGGTGGCTTTTGTTAATGTCGATGTCGGTGTTCGAGGTTACTCCGAGCCGTACGCCCACCAATGGTTCCACCACCATGAAGCAGGCCGTGAACACCGGGCGGTTGCCGTCGTCCTCGTCATATACGGTCAGGCGGTAGTTGCCGCTCATCTTCAGGGCGCACTCCGGGTTGGGTATTGTCAGGCGGTAGTGCGTGTACAGCGTGTCGGTATTTATTGACTCCTCGTTGTAGTCGATGGTGTTGCCATCCTGGAAACCGTCGATGAAGTCGCTCGCAAACAGCTGGTCGGACACCGTCCAGTCAGCCTCGCAGTGCTCTATCCTGTACGTATAGCGGCGGTAAGCGTGCGTAAGGTCGTCAAAGCTGATGTTGAGCCTGTCGTTGGGGCTGTGGCTTCCGAGTCTGATTACAGGCAGCGAGAGCCATTGCTGGCCGGCCACCACTTGCAGAGAGGCTATCCCGCGGTCGTATATCTCGTTTCTCTGTGCCTGTGCGGCGGCGGTGCAGGCAGCCATAAATGTAAGCAGTAAAAGTTTTTTCATGCGTGTTTTTATTGTATAACGGCATACGTCTTGTCTTTATTGCGCTTGTGTACAAAATCGGCGAAGGCGGCCTACGTTTTTCCAATTGACGGCAAATCGCTCTCCAAAAGGCCGTCTTTGGGAGGCTGAAAGACCGCCTTTTGCAAGCCGAAAGACGGCCTTTTTCAACATCATTGATTATCAGGCACTTACATGCACGCCGTCAATGACGGAGGAAAGAGCCGTCCAAACACCATGTAAGGACGGCCCAAACGCATAGTTTGGACGGCTAAAACTACCCGTAATGACGGCTTTTATCCGGCCTGTGCAATGATGGCTGCCAGCGTCCGGCCTCATGCCATGTTTTAAAATATAGCCGGATATAGGAACGTTTTTCAAAAATAAAATGTAATTTTGCGCACAAAAACGTTCGAGATGAAGAAAATAGGCCAAAAGAAATTTGTAATCCCGGCCATGGCCTGCCTGGCCGTGATACTTTTCTTATGCTATTATTACTTTTTCACGCCCATGCTGGCGGGCGACAGCAGCCGGTATGTGTACATCGACGATGACGACAATATCGACTCCGTTTACGTAAAGCTCGAGGCCGTGTCGAAGCATCACGCCATGTCGGGCTTCAAGACTTTGACGCGGCACAGCTCTTACGGCGAGCATGTGCGCACAGGCCGTTACGAGATAGAGCCGGGAAACAGCGCGTTCACCGTGTTCAGAAAGCTGAAGAACGGACTGCAATCGTCGGTGAGGCTTACCATCCCCAATGCGCGTACAGCCGACAGGCTGGCCGGTGCGTTGTCAAGGAAGCTGATGGCCGACAGCGTTTCAATATATGAAGCTTTGACCGACTCCGCCACCTGTGCACGCTACGGATATACGCCGGAGACAATGCTCTGCATGTTCATACCCAATACTTACGAGGTGTACTGGAACACGTCCGTAGACAATCTGCTTGACAAGATGAATAAGGAGAGCAAGAAATTCTGGAACTTTGAGCGTACAGAGAAGGCCAAGGCCATGGGCTTTACCAAGGAAGAAGTTATGACATTGGCGAGCATCGTGGACGAAGAGACGGCCAATGATGCCGAGAAGCCCATGGTGGCCGGCATGTATTACAACCGCCTTAAGGCCGGTATGCCGTTGCAGGCCGACCCTACGGTGAAGTTCGCCTTAAAGGACTTCGGCATACGCCGCATATACCACAACATGCTGACCGTTGACAGTCCTTATAACACATATAAGAATGCAGGGTTGCCTCCCGGGCCGATTAGAATCCCGACGGTGGCAGGCATTGACGCCGTGCTCAACCATGTGCACCATAAATACCTGTACATGTGCGCCAAGGAAGACTTTAGCGGCACGCACAACTTTGCCGAGACTTACGGCGAACATCTGCAAAACGCGGCCAGATATTCGGCTGCATTGAACAAAAGGGGAATTAAATAGAGGCGGTTATGCGGTTTTACGGTTATAAGGTTATACGGTTGTAAGGTTATGCGGCATGTCCGTATGCACCCTGCCTTATAACCGTAAAACCTCAAAACCGCTCAACCTTATAACCGTAAAACCTCAAAACCACACAACCGTAAAACCTCAAAACCGTACAACAAATATGATTACAGAAGAGAAAAATACGGAAGAGAAGAAGAGCTTGAGCTTCGTAGAGCAAATGGTAGAGAACGACCTGGCCGAAGGTAAGAACGGCGGCCGGATACAGACACGCTTCCCGCCCGAGCCTAACGGCTATCTGCACATAGGCCATGCCAAGGCCATCTGCATGGATTTCGGCGTGGCCGAGAATTACGGCGGAGTGTGCAACCTGCGCTTCGACGACACAAACCCGAGCAAGGAAGACACCGAGTATGTTGACTCCATACTGGAAGATATCAAGTGGCTTGGCTTCCATTGGGTCAACGTATATTACGCTTCGGATTATTTCCAGCAGCTTTGGGACTTTGCCGAGTGGATGATTAAGCAAGGCATGGCTTACGTAGACGAGCAGACGAGCGAGCAAATCGCCGAGCAGAAGGGTACGCCCACGCAGCCCGGCACGCCGTCGCCATACAGGGAAAGGCCGGTGGAGGAGAGCTTGGAGTTGTTCCATAAGATGAACACTTCCGAGGCCGAGGAAGGCTCGATGGTGCTTCGCGCAAAGCTCGACATGGCCAATCCGAACATGCACTTCCGCGACCCGATAATGTACCGTATAATACATACGCCGCACCACCGCACCGGAACAAAGTGGCACGCTTACCCGATGTATGACTTCGCGCACGGTCAAAGCGACTATTTCGAGGGTGTAACGCACTCTATCTGCACTCTTGAGTTCGTTCCCCACCGTCCGCTTTACGACAAGTTCATCGACGAGTTGAAGACGTATAAGGGCGAGGGTGACAATCTCGGCGACTTCCGTCCGAGGCAGATAGAGTTCAACCGCCTGAACCTGACCTACACGGTGATGAGCAAGCGCAAGCTCCACGCTCTTGTAGACGAGGGCTTGGTAAACGGCTGGGACGACCCGCGTATGCCTACGTTGTGCGGAATGCGCCGCCGCGGATATTCGCCTGAAAGCATCAGGAACTTCATAAAGAGCATTGGATATACCAAGTTTGACGCTTTGAACGATGTCGCATTGCTCGAAGCCGCCGTGCGCGACGACCTGAACAAGCGTGCCGTAAGGGTTTCGGCAGTGCTCAATCCCGTGAAACTCGTAATCACCAACTATCCCGACGGACAGACGGAAGAGATGGAGGCGGTGAACAATCCGGAGAATGAGACTGACGGAACGCATACCATAACGTTCAGCAAGAACCTGTGGATAGAGCGTGACGACTTTATGGAAGACGCCCCGAAAAAGTTTTTCCGCATGACCCCCGGGCGTGAGGTACGCCTCAAGAACGCATACATCGTGAAGTGTACCGGATGCACGAAAGATGCCGACGGCAATGTTGTTGAAATTCAGGCAGAGTATGACCCGATGAGCAAGAGCGGCATGGAAGGTGCCAACCGCAAGGTGAAAGGCACACTGCACTGGGTTAGCATAGACCATTGCAAGAAGGCCGAGGTAAGGATTTACGACAGGTTGTTCAATGTTGAGAACCCGTCGGCAGACGAACGAGACTTCCGTGAACTGCTCAATCCCGACTCTCTGACGGTCATGAAGGACTGCTATGTCGAGGATTATGCCGCAGGCTGTAAGCCCGGGGAGTATCTGCAATTCCAACGCATAGGATATTTCATGGCCGACCTTGATTCGTCTGACGGGCATCTTGTGTACAACAAGACTGTTGGTCTGAAGGACACATGGTCTAAGATAAACAAAGGATAAGTACGGATGTCGTATAATTCGGAAGACTATTTTCTTTCAAATGAGTTCAAGGCCGTATTGAAGAGATTTAAGGAGGCCGAGGCTGACGGCATGTATGCCATGCTTGACGCTGATGAATATGCTGACGTTGCCGAGTATTATTATAATGCCGGCAACGTCAATTATGCTTTGCAGATACTCGATATGGCCTTGTCCGTGTACCCCGGTAGTGTGGCTCCGCTCCTTTTCAAGGCGCGTATCGCGTTGCTTGATGAGAACGATATGCAGACGGCTGAGATGTACACAGAGCAGATAGAGGACAAGACTGACCTTGATTATTATTATATGAAGGCCGAGCTGTTGCTTTTTGAAAAGCGTGCCGGTGAGGCCGACAAGTATCTTGAAGCCCGTTACGGCGAGGTTGATGATGACGATAGGGATTATTTCGCCATAGATGCGGCTGCTCTGTTTCTCGATTACGATAATATCGGCAAGGCCGAGAAATGGCTGAAACGCTCTGAATATACAGACTCCCTTGAATACAAGGAACAGGAAGCAAGGATTATGTTGGGAAGGGGCAATTATGAGAAAAGCCAGGAACTTTATAACGAGCTTATCGACAAAAATCCTTATTCCACGCAGTATTGGAACTCGCTTGCTTCATCACAATTCTTCAATAACAAGATAGAGGAGTCCATACAAAGCAGCGAATACTCGATTGCCATAAACCCGAAGAATGTGTCGGCGTTGCTCAATAAGGCTAACGGACTGTACAATCTCGGAAATTACAAGGAGGCCTTGAAGTATTATTTGAAGTACAATGAATTGTGCCCTGACGATGAGTACGGTGAGATGCTGATAGGTTTCTGCTATTTGCTGTTCGAGAATTACGAAGAGTCCATCAGGCATTTTGAAAAAGCTGAAGCATTGTCAAGCCCGAACTCGCCTAACCTTGTTGACATATACAGGGACTGGGCGTTTGCCTTATGCCGGTTGGGGCGGAAAGACGAGTGCATTTCTTTGCTTGACAAAACTGCCCGGCTTGACTGCGACCATAATGAAATGTTGGCCTATTGGGGCAGCTTGTTGCTTGGAACTGGATATGTGGATGAGGCTAAGGAATATTTTATGCGTGCGATGCAAGGCTCCGGCAATTCTCCTGACATATTCATGAAAATAGCTTCAATGGTGTATGAAAGCGGAGATGTGGTGACGGCTTACAAGATGTTTACCTTGTTTTTTGAAAGCAATGAGGAGTTTACTGACGGTCATGCCTACTTCGCCGCGTGCTGTTATGACTTGGGAAAGAAGCGTGAGTTTCTTAAAAATCTAAGGAAAGCAGCAATGTTTAACCCGGATGAAACCAGATTTGTGTTGGGTAAATTGTTTCCCAAAGGAATGAAGCCGGAAGACTATTATGATTACATGCGGCATAAGATGACAGGCAAATAAACAACCGCCACGTACAATTAAGGATGTACGTGGCGGTTGCTTTATTTGCGTTGTATTCGTTTACTTCTTTTTCAGGCCTTTGTAGACGAGCACTCCGACTATTATTACAGCCAATGTCAGCAAGACGTAACCTATCTCATGACTGTATTTTGTTGCCAATACATAAACGTCGTTTGTCGTTTTCAAGTCGGTGTATTGGTAAATCAGGTAGCCGATAAGAGCCAAGACGCAGTTCCATATTCCGGCTCCGAGTGTGGTGTATAACAGGAAATGGTCGAGGCGCATTTTAGCAAGTCCGGCCGGTATGCTTATAAGTTGCCTTACTGCCGGTATTAGTCTGCCGAAGAATGTGGAGGCTGCGCCGTGCTTGCGGAAGAACTCTTCGGCTTTTTCGACGCTTTCCCTGTCAATCAGGCACATGTGTCCGATGCGGCTATCTGCAAATTTATACACAATGGGACGTCCCAACCAGCGTGCAAGGTAATAGTTGAACAATGCTCCAATGTCTGCGCCTAAGGTTGCGAAAACCACAACGAGAAAGATGTTCATGCTGCCGTCAGCCATTGATTTCCATGCTGCCGGCGGTACAATAACTTCCGACGGAAAGGGGATGAAAGAACTTTCTATGGCCATGAATATTGTCACAACCCAATAATCCAAATTCTCCAACACCCATCTAAATAATTCTGCTGAATTCATTTGTAACTTAAAATTTTGTGCAAATTTACTTACTTGGCGTGTAAAAGACGAACGAATGTCGATATATTACTGCTTTTACGGCTTATTGTAACACGTTTGTAACATTAAAATTTGCATAATTCTTCATATATCCTTTGCACGGGAAGCCCCATCACGTTGAAATAACTGCCGTTTATAGAGGTGACGCCTATGTAGCCAATCCATTCCTGTATGCCGTAGGCTCCGGCTTTATCCAATGGCTTGTAACGGCTTACGTAGTAGCTGATTTCAGTTTCGGAGAGCTGTTTGAACGTTACTTCGGTTATTACGGAAAAGCGTTTTTGTTTGGTTGCTGATGTCAGGCACACGCCTGTTACAACTTTGTGCGTTTGTCCGCTGAGCATTCTTAGCATAGTGCAAGCATCTTCTTCTGATTTAGGCTTGCCCAAAACCTTGTCGCCAAGTACGACAATCGTGTCGGCCGTTATCACTAAGTTGTTGTCGTGCAATTCGTTTTTGTAAGCTTCCGCTTTCTCCGCCGCTATGTATTCGGCTATCTCCGTAACGGGAAGGTCTGCCGGGTACGACTCCTTTATGCCGTCTTTTACATGTATTTCAAAGTCCAAGTCAAGTCCGGCAAGAAGCTCTTTTCTTCTCGGGCTGTTGCTGCTTAAAATAATGTGGTAGTCTTTTATCATGTTTGGAAAATGTTAATTACCATCCGAAAGCTTTGTCGTCGCTAAGCCATTTGCCTTGTGCACGCAGCACTTGCTCTATCACGTCGCGTCCGCAGCCCTGTCCGCCATTGTAGCGGCTTATGTATTTGCTGATTGATTTGATATCGGGGCAGGCATCGGCTGGGCAGCACGGGCATCCGCACTGTTGCATGACTTCATAGTCAGGAATATCGTCGCCCATGTAGATTATTTCATCATCGCGAAGGCCATGCTTCTCCATGAACATTTTATATGTCATTATCTTTACCGAACATCCCATGTATATGTCCCCCATGCCAAGACGTTCATACCGCAGGCGGATGCTTTCTGTTGTACCGCCTGTCATTATCGCTATTCTCAGTCCTTGCTTTTGTGCAAGCTGTATGGCATATCCGTCTTTTATGTTGACCGTGCGCATAGGTTCGCCTGACGGGTGCAGGGGTATGGTCTCGCAGCTAAGCACCCCGTCAACGTCAAAGATTATTGCCCGTATCTTTTTCAAGTCGTAGTTAATCATTGCTCATTCCCTCTTTTTTGTGATGTCCGGTAAATGCTCAAGCTCATGCTTTCGTAAATCTGCTTGAACATTGGATTGTCTTTAAGCATGTCTGATTGCATCCTTATTACATTTTCGTCATAGCGCACGGCCGGACCTGTTTGTGCTTCAAGCGGAGCCAGCGTGTGCACTTTTCTTGCCGTCTCGTCAATCAAGGGCAGCATGACGTCGAAGGGAATGTTGTGCTTTGAAAGGATTTCAGATGATATTTCGTAGCAATGATTTACAAAGTTGCAGGCGAATACTGCCGCAAGGTGCAGGTTCTTGCGTGCCTTTGAGTCGAGCGGATATACGTGGCTTGATATGTTGCTTGCAAGGTTGTAGGCCGTTTCAAAGGCCATGTCGTCATTCCCTTCGACGAAACATGGTATCCCGTTGAAGTCAACCGGATTGTTTTTTGTGAATGTCTGCATCGGGTAAAGCACGCCGTAATGCAGCGCCATGCCCTCAAATACGTTCATTGGAACGCTCCCTGCCGTATGCAGAAATACTTTTTCTTCTTTTTCTTTGCATAGGGCAGGGACTATTTCAGATATTGCGCTGTCTTTTATGGATATTATATATACGTCGGCTTCGGGGTTGACATTGCTTATGTCGTTGGTCGGAGAGCCGCCCACAATATCGGCGAGAGCCGCAGCGTTCTCCATCGTCCGGCTGTACACTTGCAGTATGTCGTGACCTTTATTCAGTAATGATTTTCCTAAATTGGTGGCAAGGTTGCCTGCGCCAATCAGTACAATCTTCATCGGATTGACGTCGTTTTCTTTGTCAGTTTCGTTGAAATATCTTTTCATTGCTTTGTCTTAATCTGTCATTATGCAATCCTTCGTTCGCAAATGCGCGAACTGTGGCGCAAAGGTAGGCATTTATACGCCAAAAAGATGTGTACTTATTGTTTTTTAGAAAAGATTTATTATTTTTGCGCTATGAACGAAATCCGGGTTGTCATAGTATCGAATAGCGGGGAGCTGCCCCGTATGCAGTGCCGTGATTTTTTCCATAGCGATGCTTTGTTCCGCGTCATAGAGGCAACGCCAGGGCAACGGCCTTATATGGCGATAGCTTATGACGGCGACAAGCTTGTAGCCCACATGCTTGTGATGTTGCGCCGCCGGGGCGCGTTGTTTCCGCCATATCTTTTTACGCAAGGCCGCGTTTACGGCGAAGGAGAATATGACCCTGACTGTGACAAGGAGGAGGTTTTCGGCCTTATGCTGCGCCAACTCGTAAAGAAGCTGCATCTCGGCTTGTGCCTGTATATAGAGTTCAGCGACCTTAGCAGCAAGATGTTCGGTTATGGTAAGTTCAGGAGCAACGGCTTCTTTCCTGTGCATTGGATGGAGATACACAACTCCCTGCACAGCATGAATCCTACGAAAAGGCTCACGCCCAAGACCGCCCGGTATATTGCTAATGCCAAGCGGCTTGGCTTCAAGACGGCAGAGGCCAAGACAGACAAGGAACTTTCTGATTTCCTTAAAATCCTGCGACGGCGTATTTCGCTTAAAATCAGAAGGTTCATACCGGATTCCAAACTATTTGTCGAACTCGTAAGGCAAGGCTCTTGCAGCCTGTTTATTACCCGTTATAAGGGTGAAGTCACCGGAGGATGTTTCTGTGTGTACTCCGGCGACAATTGTTATCTGTGGTATCTTGCAACCAAACGCAAGCTGTACAGGAGGCGCGCCAACTCCATTACGGTATGGACAGCAATGAAACATGCTTACGCCAAGGGCTGCTGGCACATGTATTTCATGGATGTCGGCCTGCCGTTCAAGAAGAACAAGTTTCGTGATTTCATTCTCGGTTTTGGCGGAAAGCCGGTCGGTACATACCGTTGGTTCCGCTGTTCGTTCAAATGGGTCAACCATATCCTTTCCTGGATTTACCGCGACTGACTGTTTTTGACCGTACGGATGTAGGCTTCCTACCTGTTGCGTGCCTTGTAGCGTGTGCTCGTTTTGTAACCGTCGGGGCATGTTTCCCTGTCAAAGTGTCATCGTGAAAATGTCAGTAAAACTGCGCAAAATAGGATTTTATGACGCTGTTTTACACCTGCGCCGTTGCGTTTCGCCGTCTTTCGTGATATGAAACACGGCCTTTTACACCCCGAAATGCCATCTTTTAGATTGCAAAACATGGCCTTTTAGCCGGGCTTTAGCCGTTAAAACGGGTGATAAAGACCGTCTTTGTCACCCGTAAATGCCGTCTTTACCACCCGTAAAGACCGTCCAAAAGATGTTAAAACGGTGCATTTGGCTGCACATTATGCCGTTTGCGTGCGTATCTGTTTGTGTGTCAGGTGCTTACGGTTGCACACTTCTCCTTGCGTTATTTGCCTCGTGTCGGCTTGTTTTTTGCGCCGAGGCCATTCTCAGTGTTAAAGCGTAATACAATGTGAAAGCCAGTTGCGGCATTTTGCTTGCAAAGTGTAAGATGCTCTTCTTGGCGCATCGTGATGTAATTTTCGTGAGTTCGGTATAAGGATAGTGTTAAAATAATCTCATTTAAAGTAGTCAGTTGGTAACTGTCATTCCGCGCTCTGACGCGGAATCCAGTGTAAACAACCATATTTTTCCTGTATTATTTGTACTGGATTCCGCATTTCTGCGGAATGACTGATTACCAACAGACTGTTTGAAACGCAAAAATAGGGAACCGCTTACCTCTTGAAATGATTATTTTTTATATCTGGCTTACGTAATATTTGAGCCTTGCCGTCGTTATATACGATGATGACAACAAGGCGTTTTACCATAATTCTGGTGCTGTGCTTATGCGTTTTGGCGGCATGGGGGCAGACGTTTACGCTTCAGGGACGTGTTACCGACGAGCAGATGAACCCTGTCGAGCTTGCCACCGTGGCCGTGGTGCAGCAGGGCAAGATGACGATGACCAACTTGAAAGGCGAGTATTCGTTGCGGCTGCGGTCGGCAGACAGTGTCGTAGTGCGCTTTTCGATGGTGGGGTACAAGACCAAGACCCGCGTGCTGCGCCGTCCCAAGGGGCGGCAGACACTGCTCATACAGTTGTATTCAGACAATCAGCTCGAAGGCATAACCGTAACGGAGCAGAAGCGGCAGATGGGGCAGACGCAGCAGCTTGACGCCGAAGACATGAAGAACGCCCCGAGCGTTACCGGCAACGCCGTCGAAGAGATGATACAGGCGCAGGCCGGAGTGTCAACGCACAGCGAGCTTTCGTCGCAATACAACGTGCGCGGCGGCAGTTTCGACGAGAACAGCGTATATATAAACAATGTGGAAATATACCGCCCCTTCCTCGTGCGCAGCGGCCAGCAGGAAGGCTTGTCAATCATCAACCCCGACATGGTTGAGGCCGTAGGCTTCTCTACCGGCGGCTTTGAGGCAAAGTATGGCGACAAGATGTCGTCTGTTCTCGACATTACTTACCGTAAACCAAAGAAGTTTGAGGCAAAGGCGGCGGCCAGTTTGCTCGGCGCGAGCGCGTATGTTGGCTTCAGTACGAAGAAGTTTTCGTGGAGCAACGGCCTGCGGTACAAGACCAACAGATACCTGCTCGGCACGCTTGAGACCAAGGGAGAATACCGTCCAAACTTCCTTGACTACCAGACTTACCTGACGTACGAGCCCAACAGCAGGTGGAAAATAGAGCTGATGGGAGATGTGTCGGAAAGCCATTACAACTTTTTCCCCGAAGACCGCGAGACGCGTTTCGGTACGATGGAGAACGTAAAGTCGTTCCGCGTTTACTTTGACGGATGCGAGAAAGACTTGTTCCGCACGTATTTCGGTTCGTTGAGCATATCCCGTAAGTTCGGCAAGAGCACCAATGTAACGCTTACGGCATCGGCATTCCATACCAACGAGCAGGAAAAATACGACATACAGGGGCAGTATTGGCTGACGCAGACCGAGACAAGCGAAAACCTTGGTGTGGGCACTTACATGGAGCACGCCCGCAATTACCTCGAGGCTACGGTAAAGAGCGTGAAGCTGACCCTTGCCCACAAGGCCGGAAAACATGACATACTGGCCGGATTTACGTACAAGATGGAGACGGTCAAGGAGCACAGCAAGGAGTACGAAATGCGCGACTCGAGCGGCTACAGCATACCCCATACCGGGCAAGACCTTTACATGATTTATTCGCTTAACGCCCGCAACCGGCTCGACGCCAACCGCGTAGAGGCTTATTTGCAGGACACCTGGCGCTTTACCAGCAAGGGCGGGCATACCTTCTTCACGCTGAATTACGGCGTAAGGTTCAGCCATTGGAATTTCAACAAGGAGAGCATCGTAAGCCCGAGGGCATCGCTGGGCATAGTACCGGCGTTCAATCATGACATGACGCTGCGTTTTGCCACCGGCATTTATTACCAGGCTCCGTTCTTCAAGGAACTGCGTGACACCGCAACGGTCAACGGCGTTACCCGCGCCACGCTCAACCGCAATGCCAAGAGCCAGCGTTCCATTCACTTTATCGCAGGCCTTGATTACCGCTTCAAGATGCGCAACCGCCCTTACAAGTTTACGGCGGAGGCGTATTACAAGGCTTTGTCAAACATTGTTCCTTATACCGTTGACAACGTCAAGATTGTTTACGATGCGAGCCAGCAGTGCAGCGGCCATGCCGCCGGGCTTGACCTGAAACTCTACGGTGAGTTCGTGCCGGGTACGGACTCGTGGGTTAGCCTGTCGCTCATGGACACAAGGATGAACATCAACGGAAAGAGCATACCCATGCCTACCGACCAAAGGTATTCGCTGAACTTGTTTTTCACCGACTATTTCCCCGGAACGACGCGCTGGCGGATGTCACTGCGCCTGGCATACGCGGACGGTCTGCCCTTCGGAGCTCCCCACCGCAGCCTCGACACCATGCCGTTCCGCGCCCCGGCGTACAAGAGGGCAGACATAGGCATGAGCTACCGCCTGCTGGATAATGACAAGCGCAGCCGCAAGTCGGTGTTCAGGAACATTTGGTTAGGCGTTGACTGCCTCAACCTTCTCGGCATAAACAACGTCAATTCTTATTATTGGGTGACCGACGTTACAAGCCAGCAGTATGCCGTGCCCAACTATCTTACGGGCCGACAGGTCAACGTAAGGGTGTCGTTCGAGTTCTGACGTAACGCAATGGCTGTCAGGCCGTTGCAGCGCATACGGCAAACCGTTTGGCTAAAGGCCGTCTTTCAGGGTGTGAAAGACGGCCTTTAGTGTTGCCAAAGACCGTCTTTGGCAAGGCGTTTTGCGGCCTTTTGCAGACAGCCCGTCTATGTGCGTGGCGGCGGTTGATGTTATTATACATTTTCATTGGAAAATATTTGCAAGGTTGGAAACAAATGCTTACCTTTGCAACAGAAGATGAAGACATACAGACCGTATTGGTTCGATCGGGATACTCATCAATAATAAAACGAAAACCGGGATGACTTCTCTTGCTGATGGCGGGCCACAATGCCGCGAGGCATAGCTGTAAAGCCGGTGGATTACAAAGGCGGAGAGCTCTCAAATCTTATATAGCTCGGAGTTTTCATCACATCACCGGTACGGTCTTTTCTACAATACTCGGGCAGGAGAATATCCTGCCCATTTGTTTAATATAAGGCATATAATATTCAAATGTTTTCCGGAATAGTGGAAGAGACGGCCGTTGTTGAGGCTGTCGAGAAGTATGGAGGCAACGTTGACCTTACGCTGAGGTGTACGTTTGCAGGTGAGTTGAAAATCGACCAGAGCGTGTCGCACAACGGTGTCTGCCTTACGGTGGTGCGCCTGGGCGACGGGTGCTATACCGTTACGGCGATGAAGGAGACGCTCGACCGCTCAAACCTCGGACTGTTGAACGTGGGCGACAAGGTCAACGTAGAGCGTTCGATGGAGATGAACGGGCGGCTTGACGGCCACATTGTGCAGGGACATGTCGATATGACCGCCGAATGTGTAGACATGCGCGACGCTGACGGCAGCACGTATTTCACGTTCAAGTATGAGTTTGACAAGGAAATGGCGCGCCGCGGATATTTCACAGTAGACAAGGGCAGCGTGACGGTGAACGGCGTTTCGCTTACCGTGTGCGAGCCTACGGACGATACGTTTACCGTGGCCATCATCCCTTATACGTTCGAGCATACCAATTTCCACGATATAAAGGTCGGCTCCAGGGTCAATATAGAGTTTGACATACTTGGCAAGTATATCGCACGCTTGAGCCACTTCAACTGATGTGCCGGCGCAACGGCCTGTTCTTAATAACTGTTAACGCCGCATGTCGGCATCGGCAAAATGGATATGTGTCTCTACTAACTGGCGACATATATCCATTTTGTTTTATATAAAGCCTTGTTCTTCGTATTTTTGCACGATGCAACGTAGTGCGAAGATATGGTAAAGATAAAGATTATTGTTGCCGCCGGTGCAATGCTTGGATGCGCATTACAGGCTTTTGCGGAGGACGGACACCGGTGGACGTTGAAAGAGTGTATCGATTATGCTCTTGAACACAACATAACGGTGACCGAAGGGCGGCTGTCCGTGATTTCGGCAAACGAGGATGTGAAAGAGGCCAAGGCGCAGTTGTTTCCGTCATTGTCGTTTTCCACGACACATCAGGGCGGTTACCGTCCGTTTGCCGACGGCCAGGGCGACTACATGGACAATGTAAGCTACTCCGGCGATTACGGCCTAAACGCGAGCTGGACGGTGTGGAACGGCAATGCCAACCGTAACACATTGAAGCAACAGAAGATAGCCGGGCAGCAGCAGGAACTGGCTCTTGAAGAGAGCGTCAACAGCATACAGGAGCAGATTTTGAACTTGTACGTGCAGATATTGTATGTCGGCGAGGCCGTCAAGGTAAATGAGGAAATATTGCAGATAAGCCGTAAGAACGCGGAACGTGGCGCGGAGATGTACAAGGTAGGTTCTCTATCGAAGGCCGACTTGTCACAGCTCGACGCACAGGTGGCGACAGACGAGTACAACCTCGTCAACATGAAAGGCCAGCTTGAGGATTACAAGCAGCAGCTGAAGTATCTGTTGAGGCTTGATTATGACGCAGGTTTCGACATCGCAGAGCCGTCATCGTCAGACGAACAGGCCCTTGCCATCGTGCCGTCGGTGAAGCATGTGCTGGAAAGCGCGTTGGTTCGGCGTCCTGAAATAAGGACGGCTATGCTCGGCATTGATTACAGCAGCCTCGGCATAGATATTGCCAAGGCCGGTCGCAAGCCTACCGTCAGCATAATGGGCGGCATCGGTACGAGCACGATAACCGGCACGCATACGCAGACAGGCGTTAGTTCTACATGGGCAGACCAGATGAAGAGCAACATAAACGGTACAATCGGTGTTACCTTGAGCGTGCCTATCTTCGATAACCGCGCGGCCAAGACGGCGGTAAGCAAGGCGGAGATAAGTTTGCAGCAGTCTAAGGCCGAGGCCGATGATGCCAAGAACAACCTCGCCCTAACCATACAGAGCTTTTGGGTGAACGCCACAACCAGCCAGCAGCGGTTCCGCTCTGCGGTGGCGAGTGTTGCCAGTGCGCAAGACAGCTATGACTTGCTTAGCGAGCAGTTCAGGCTCGGATTGAAAAACATAGTGGAGCTGACAAATGCCAAGACGACGCTTCTCAACGCACAGCAGAGCCGCCTTGAAAGCAAGTACACGGCTATACTCTATCTGCAATTGCTTGATTTTTACAGTGGTGGGGAAATGAATATGATATAATAAAGTTATGGAAAAGAAAAAGATAATTGTTGGTCTTGTGGTTGTGGCGGTAGCTATAGCTTGCTGTTGCCTCGCCTTTTGCAGAAAAGACAAGCATGAATTGTCGTTCGAGACGGCTGTAGTTGGAGTCAGCGACATATCCAACAGCGTAACCGCTACGGGTACGATAGAGCCGGTAACGTCGGTTGATGTCGGTACGCAGGTGTCAGGAATAGTGGCAAAACTCTATGTTGACTATAACAGCGTGGTGAAGAAAGGCCAAGTGATAGCGGAGCTTGACAAGACCAACCTTACAAGTCAGGTCAACACGGCGAGGGCTGCCTTGAACAACGCCCAAAGCCAGTTGACATATCAAAAGGCCAATTATAACCGCTACAAGGCCTTGTATGACAAAGGACTTGTCAGTGCCGACGAGTATGAGACGGCATTGCTGTCGTACCGCCAGGCGCAGGATGCCGTTACGCAGCAGCGTGAAAGCCTGCAACAGGCGCAGACAAACCTGGGGTATGCTACAATCACTTCGCCCGTTGACGGCGTGGTTCTTTCGCGCGAAGTGGAAGAGGGACAGACCGTTGCGGCCAGCTTTGAGACGCCTACGCTGTTCACCATAGCGCAGGACTTGACCGACATGAGGGTTATTGCAGACGTTGACGAGGCCGACATAGGCGAAGTCAGGGAAGGTGAACGTGTGACTTTCACCGTTGACGCATATCCCGACGATACGTTCTCAGGCACCGTTACACAGGTGCGCCAGGAAGGCAATACCGAGGATAATGTCGTAACATACGAGGTTGTGATAAGTGCGCCGAACAAGGATTTGAAACTAAAGCCCGGACTTACGGCCAATGTTACCATCTACACTCTTGACAAGCGCGGCGTATTAAGTGTGCCCAACAAGGCTTTGCGCTTCACTCCGATGAAGGAGCTGATAGGCGATGCGCAGGTAAAAGACTGCAAGGGCAACAACAAAGTGTGGACGTATGAGGGAAATGTGTTCCAGGCTCATCCCGTGAAGATAGGCATCAGTGACGGTGTTAACACCGAATTGCTTGGCGGAGTGCCTAAAGGCATGAAGATTGTTACGGGTATGGAGGTAGAGAACAATGACATGCCTGCACCTGGAGGTATGGGAGAACAGGAGGCAAGTCCTTTTGCTCCCAAGGGACCTGGACACGACAAGAAAGGCAAGAAATGACGGATATAAAGTTCAGAAAGGCATGGGCGAAAAGAAAGTCGTGATTGAATTGCAGGACGTGCACCGTGACTTCCGTGTCGGTGAAGAAACCGTGCACGCTTTACGGGGCGTCTCGTTCAAGATATATGAAGGCGAGTTTGTCACGATTATGGGCAAATCAGGCTCCGGCAAGTCTACTCTGCTTAACCAGTTGGGCTGTCTTGACACTCCGAGCCGCGGCGAATATTATCTTGACGGGATATCCGTGCGCAAGATGAAGAAGCCTGAACGGGCGGTGCTGCGCAACCGTAAGATAGGTTTTGTATTCCAGAATTACAACCTGTTGCCGAAGACTACAAGCATTGAAAACGTCGAGCTGCCCTTGATGTACAATCCGGCGGTGAGCGCTAAGGAGCGTCGTGAGCGTGCGATAGCGGCACTTGAGGCCGTAGGACTGGGCGACCGCCTTTACCATAAGTCAAACCAGATGTCGGGCGGACAGATGCAGCGTGTGGCGATAGCCCGTGCTTTGGTGAACAATCCGGCCGTGCTTTTGGCTGACGAGGCGACTGGCAACCTTGACACCCGTACTTCGTTTGAAATCCTTGTGTTGTTCCAGAAGCTCCATGCGGAAGGCCGGACGATAATATTTGTTACGCACAATCCCGACATTGCCGGGTATTCAAGCCGCAACATCGTGCTTCGTGACGGCAAGATTAGAAGCGATATTTATAATGAAAACATCCTTTCAGCCGCGCAATCGTTGGCGGAACTTCCGCCTTCGCGCGACGATTGAGATGTCAATACTTTTTTGTTCGTATCATTGGTAATATGAGTATAGCCAATCTTTTCAAGATAGCCTTGCGTGCGATAGCCGCCAACAAGCTCCGCTCGTTTCTTACGATGCTGGGTATAATAATAGGTGTGGCCTCGGTGATAACGATGCTTGCCATAGGGCAGGGCAGCAAGAAGAGCATCCAGAAGCAGATATCCGAGATGGGGTCGAACATGATTATGATAATGCCCGGTCAGGATATGCGCGGCGGTGTGCGCCGTGAAGCAGATGAGATGGAGACGTTGAAGCTTGCTGATTATGACGCATTGAAGGACCAGTGCCAGTATATAAGCGCGGTAAGTCCGGTGGTCAACAGTTCCGGTCAATTCATAAACGGGAATAACAATACGCCTTCCACCATTTACGGTGTCAACCGTGATTACCTCGATATACGGCAACTTTCGGTTGAGGACGGCGAGATGTTTACGGATGAAGACATCAAGTCGAGCGCAAAGGTGTGTGTGGTAGGCAAGACGGTGGTTGATAACCTGTTTCCTGACGGCTCCGACCCAGTCGGCAAAGTGATAAGGTTTAACACCATACCTTTCCGCATAGTCGGTGTGTTGAAGAGCAAGGGGTACAACTCTATGGGCATGGACCAGGACGACCTCGTGCTTGCGCCGTATTCAGCCGTGATGAAGCGCATACTTGCGGTGAACTATCTGCAAAGCATAAACTGCTCTGCTTTGACGGAAGGCCTGACCGACAAGGCTACGGAGGAAATCACCAAGGTGCTGCGTGCGCAGCATAAGCTGAAAGACCCTACGGAAGAAAGCAGTGGCGACGAGGACGACTTCAACATACGTTCGCAGGAGGAACTGGCGAGCATGATGAACTCTACTACCGACCTGATGACCATTCTCCTTGCCTGCATAGCCGGAATATCGCTTGTAGTGGGAGGTATCGGCATCATGAACATAATGTATGTAAGCGTCACCGAGCGCACCCGTGAGATAGGATTGCGCATGAGTGTAGGCGCGAGGGGAATTGACATATTGATCCAGTTCCTCATAGAGTCGATACTGCTTAGCGTTACCGGGGGCGTGATAGGTGTGCTTATAGGCATAGGCGCGACGTATGGGGTTAACATATTTGCCAAGTGGCCGGTGTTCATCCAGCCGTGGAGCGTGCTGCTTAGCTTCTTCGTCTGCACGGCTACGGGTGTGTTCTTCGGGTGGTATCCGGCAAAGAAGGCGGCTATGCTCGACCCCATAGAGGCGATAAGGTACGAATGATGATGCCTGACGAATATGACTAAAAGGACATTTAATGTAATATTGTTCCATACAATCTGCTGGGTATTGGTGGCGTTGCCGTCAGTATTCTTCATTCCGCGGCATGTCGGGCAGAGTGCCGGAATGTATCTCATCCGCCTGTGCCTGCCGCTATTCCTCTGCGCGGTGTTCTATCTTAATTACTTGTGGCTTGTGCCAAAGTATTTTGTGGAAAGGCGGATTAAGACTTATTTTTTCGTCAATTTCGCGGTTATGCTGGTCTTGGCGTTGTGCATGAACCTTCTTATGGATGTGATGCACGGCATGGAAAGGGACGCCGGATTTAATCCTCCGCCGCTCCACGAGCATGTGCCGTGGTTGTTTGCCGTGGCTTTCTTTATCGTACGCGGGATATTCCCGTTCATGCTTTCCGCCGTATTGGCCACGTCGTTGAGGCTTGCGCTGGGGTGGCAGAAGGCGGAGGCGGCGCGCCGCGAGATGGAAATACAGAAGACGGAAGCCGAACTGCAGAACCTGCGCAACCAGATAAACCCGCACTTCCTGCTCAACACGCTGAACAGTATCTACGCCTTGATATCCTTCGACCGGGACAAGGCGCAGAAGGCGGTGCTGTCACTTAGCGCATTGCTGCGCCAGATGCTGTATGGCGGAAGGAACAACGCCGTGGCTCTTTGCGACGAGGTTGAGTTCATACGCAACTATGTCGAGCTTATGCGTATAAGGCTGAACAAGAACGTAAGGATAGACTTCAATGTAAGCATAAGCCATGGGGACGACGTGAAAGTTGCTCCGTTCATATTCATATCGCTTGTTGAAAACGCCTTCAAACACGGTGTAAGCACGGCCAATCCAAG
Source organism: uncultured Prevotella sp. (assembly GCA_905196835.1). GTDB lineage: Bacteria > Bacteroidota > Bacteroidia > Bacteroidales > Bacteroidaceae > Prevotella > Prevotella stercoripullorum. The sequence continues at coordinate 112,800 of CAJJWN010000005.1, forward strand.
CTTTATCCTGATAAACATATTGTATGACGGCGAGAAGATAGTGTGCGAGATAAGGAACAGCAATTACCCGAAGGCCTCGACGGACAAGAGCGGCCACGGCATAGGGCTTGAGCAAGTGGCCCGCCGGCTCGACCTTGCATACGCCGGGAAGTACGAGTGGGAACGGGGCGTTGACGAGGATGAAAATACTTATTATTCAATAATAACAATCTATGATACTGAATTGCGCGATAATAGATGACGAGCCTTTGGCGGCCGAGCTTCTTGCAAGCTATGCCCGGAAGACGCCCGAACTGCATCTTGTCGGTGTGTACGGGAGCGCGGTGGAGGCCATGAAGGAGTTGAGGAACAACCCGGTGGACCTGTTGTTCCTTGACATACAGATGCCGGAACTTAGCGGACTGGAGTTTGCCAACCTGCTGCCCAAGGAAACGAAGGTGATTTTCACCACGGCGTTCGACCGTTACGCCATAGACGGGTACAAGGTCAACGCCGCCGACTATCTGCTCAAGCCTATAAGCTATGATTGCTTCGCCTTGTCCGTGAACCGGGTGGCAGGGCAGCTTGAAGCCAAGGAGATGCAGGACATTAAGGCGCACGACAGGTTTGTCTACGTGAAGAGCGAGTACAAGCTCGTGCGTATAGACTTCGACGATATACTTTACGTTGAAGGAGTGAAGGATTATGTAAAGATATACCTGAACGGCGGACGCCGCCCCGTGATGTCACTGATGAACATGAAGAAGCTGGAGGACTATCTGACCAAGCCCCAGTTCATGCGCGTGCACCGTTCGTTCATAGTAAACATGGCGGTTGCGGAGATGGTTGACCGTGGCCGCATCGTGATAGGCGAGATGTATATCCCCGTTTCCGAAAGCTACAAAGAGCAGGTGCAGGAATACATCGACCGGCATACTCTTTTTTAATTCATAATGCACAATTCATAATTCATAATCGGGTTGGCGGCGCTTCTATAATTCATAATTGGATTGGTGACTTCCGGTACGGTTATGGATTATAGACAAAAAAAGGAACGCCGCCAGCCCAATTAGGAATTATGCATTATGAATTGTGCATTAAAAAAGTATTTCCTCCGGGCTTTCGGCGAAGGTGGTGCCTCCGTTCTTGACAAGGAAATCCTTGTCCCTGAAACCCCATAGCACGCTGATGCACGGCAGGCCGCAGTTGCGCGCCGTGGCTATGTCAACCTCGCTATCGCCCACATATACGGCACCCTCCTTGCTTACGCCGAGCCTGCGCAGGGCTTCGAGCACCGTGTCGGGCGCAGGCTTTTTGCGTATGTCCGCGCTTTCGCCTATGGCTACGCTGATGTATTCGCCGAAGAAAGTACGGCAAAGATGCTCAGTGGCCTTGCAATACTTGTTGCTTACCACGGCCATGCGCCGCCCCTTGGCCTTCAGCGCGGCCAGCATCTCCATTATGCCGGGGTAGGGGCGCGTGGTGTCGAGGCTGTGCTCGAGGTAGTGGTGCATGAACTCCTTGTACACGTTTTCATACAAGGGGTTGCCCGTTCCGCCGGGCACGGCCCTCTCAATCAGCTTCCTTATTCCGTTGCCCACCATCATCCTTACCTCCTCCGTGGTGTGTTCCGCCATGCCAAATGCGCGCATGGCGTGGTTGGTGCTGGCCGTAAGGTCGTCGAGGGTGTACAGCAGGGTGCCGTCAAGGTCGAATATGTATGTGTCAAACTGCTTCATTTCCTTGCTCGTTTTTTATTTGTACGGCGTATGCCGCACTCTTGGTTTACGTGCTGCAAAGTTACATCAAAATATCGATAACCGGCAGGCCTGCGCCGTGTTTTTAATGTTCCGTTATCCCGATGCCGGTAAAACTGTAACTATTTGTGCTTTAAAAGTTGGGTGTTGTTTTATATAAGGCCGTATTTAAGGCTTTCCGTAAGCGTAAGCAGGGCGTCTGCTTATAGTCTTAAAGGCCGTCTTTAGCATGGCCAAATGCCGTCTTTGGCACCGTCAAATGCCGTCTTTTGCACCGCTGGATATGGCCGTTTGCGGAGCCCTTAGTGCGCGGCGGAGTTCAAGTTGGCCTAAATCTGTCATTATTCTTGCGTTTTTATTCGTCGGTTTCGCTTATGTTTTGTATCTTTGCGGAAGATAAGCCGCGCTCGCATGTATGTGCAGCGCGTCATTTGTCAGCTTGTAAATCATTGAGACGTGAAAGACATTGCAGCTATAAATACAGAGGATGAAATATTGCGCCGGCTGGGCATTGACGCCCTTAGCGACATGCAGCTTGGCATGAAGGACGCCATGCTGGGTGGCGGCAAGGACGTGGTGCTGCTATCGCCTACGGGTACGGGCAAGACGCTGGCTTACCTCCTGCCGCTGGCCGGGATGCTCGACGCGGCGTCGGCCGAAGTGCAGGCGGTGGTGATAGTGCCCGGGCGCGAGCTCGCGTTGCAGTCACACGACGTGTTCAGGAGCATGGCTTGCGGCCTGAGGTCGGTGTGCCTCTACGGCGGCCGTCCGGCCATGGACGAGCACAGGGAGCTGCGCCGCGTCATGCCGCAGGTGGTTTTCGCCACGCCGGGAAGGCTCGTAGACCATTTGGAGAAGGGCAACATCGCCGCCTCGGCGGTAAGGTATGTCGTTATTGACGAGTTCGACAAGTGCCTCAAGATGGGCTTCGCCGCCGAGATGTCAAAGGCCATGGGCCTGCTCGGGGCGGTGCGCAGGCGTTTCCTGCTATCGGCCACGGATGCCGAGGAAATACCATCGTTCGTCAACATGGGGCGTGCCGTAAGGCTCGATTACCTTGGCGGGGGCGACGTGCAGGGGCGTATAGGGCAATATGTGGTGAAGAGTCCCGGCAAGGACAAGCTCGACACGCTCGCCGCGCTGCTCTGCTCGCTGGGCGACGCCAGCACCATAGTGTTCCTGAATTACCGCGATAGCGTAGAGCGCACGGGCGCGTTCCTTGAAGAAAAGGGCTTTGTGGTGAGCACCTTCCATGGCGGAATGGAGCAGAAGGAGCGCGAGGCCGCCCTGTACAAGTTCGCCAACGGCTCGGCCAATGTGCTCGTAGCCACCGACCTTGCGTCGCGCGGGCTCGACATGCCCGGCGTTGACAACATCGTGCATTACCACCTGCCCGTGGGCGAGGACGAGTATGTGCACCGCGTGGGGCGCACCGCCCGGTGGGAGGCCAGCGGACGGGCGTTCTTCATCCTTGCGCCAGGAGAGGAGCTTCCGGCATACGTGCCGGGCGCGCCCGAGGCTTACACCGTGCCCGACGGGGCGCAGGTGCCGCCGCGTCCGCGCATGGTTACATTATATATAGGTAAGGGCAAGAAGGACAAGGTGTCGCGTGGCGACGTGCTCGGGTTTCTCTGCAAGACCGGCGGGCTTGACGGCAAGGACATCGGCCGCATAGACATAAAGGAGCGGTGGGCGTACGTGGCCGTGGCCGGTACGAAATGGCGTGACGTGATAAAGCGTGTTTCTGGGGCGAAGCTGAAAGGCATAAAGACGGTAATAGAGCTTGTAAGATAGCAAAATGTCAGTATTTTATCATTTTTAATGTAAAATGTTTGTGCGTTCGGAGTAAATGATGTAACTTCGCAACTGCAAAAAGAATAACCGATTTAATTTGTTTCATTATGAAGAAGTACAACTTTAACGCCGGTCCCTCAATGCTTCCGCGCGAAGTCATCGAGAATACGGCAAAGCAGATTTTGGATTTTAACGGAAGCGGTTTGTCATTGGCCGAAATCAGCCACAGGGCAAAAGACTTCCAGCCGGTGGTAGACGAGGCGGTAGCCCTCATCAAGGAGCTGCTTGGTGTGCCCGAAGGTTACTCCGTGCTCTTCCTCGGCGGAGGCGCTTCGCTCGAATTCTGCATGGTTCCCTACAACTTCCTTATAACGAAAGCCGCTTACCTGAACACGGGAACGTGGGCTAAAAAGGCCATCAAGGAGGCCAAGCTCTTCGGCGAAGTGGTGGAGGTGGCATCGTCGGCCGACGCCAACTATACATTCATCCCGAAGGACTGGACATGCCCTGCGGACGTGGATTACCTGCATATCACCACCAACAACACTATTTACGGAACAGAAATACGCAAGGATATGGACGTGCCCGTGCCGATGATAGCCGACATGTCATCAGACATTTTCAGCCGTCCGGTGGACGTTTCTAAGTACATGTGCATCTACGCCGGCGCGCAGAAGAACCTCTCAATGGCCGGTGTGACGGTGGTAATCGTGAAGGACGACGCCCTCGGCAAGGCTCCGCGCACAATCCCGACGATGCTTGACTATAAGACACATGTAGACAAGGGCTCGATGTTCAACACTCCGCCGGTAGTCCCCATCTATACTGCTCTCGAGAACCTGCGCTGGATAAAGAAGACGGGCGGCGTAGAGGCTATGGACAAGCGCGCACGCGAGCGTGCGGACATGCTCTATGCGGAAATAGACAGGAACAAGCTTTTCCGCGGCACGGTGGCCGAGGAGGACCGTTCGGTGATGAACATCTGCTTCGTGATGAACCCCGAGTACGCCGAGCTCGAAAAGCCGTTCATGGAGTATGCCACGGCTCAGGGCATGGTGGGTATCAAAGGCCACCGCTCGGTAGGCGGTTTCCGCGCAAGCTGCTACAACGCCATGACCGTTGAGGGCGTGCAGGCTCTCATCCAGTGCATGAAGGACTTTGAGGCGCAGCACTGACCCTTGGCGCCTGATACGATACAAAAGGGGAGCATGTCGCGGTGCGGTTGACCCGCAGGTAATCGCGGCCAAGCGTGCTTCCCTTTTCTTTTATAAAAGCCATCAATGTATATCAACCAATAAATCTGTATAATATGAAAGTATTAGTTGCAACGGAGAAGCCGTTTGCCCCCGTTGCGGTAGACGGCATAAGGAAGGAAATAGAAGGTGCGGGCAACGAGCTTGCGCTCCTCGAGAAATATACCGACGCGGCGCAGCTGCTTGATGCGGTGAAGGACGCCGACGCCCTCATAGTACGCTCGGACAAGGTAACGCCGGCCGTTCTCGACGCGGCACAGAGCCTGAAAATCGTAGTGCGTGCCGGTGCAGGCTATGATAATGTGGACACGGAGTATGCAAAGCAGAAGGGCGTAGTGGTAGAGAACACTCCCGGACAGAACTCAAACGCCGTAGCCGAGCTCGTGTTCGGCCTGCTGGTGTACGCCGTGCGCAATTTCTATAACGGCAAGGCCGGCACCGAGCTGATGGGCAAGAAGCTCGGCATACTGGCCTTCGGCAACGTGGGGCGCAACGTGGCGCGCATAGCCAAGGGCTTCGGCATGGACGTTTACGCCTACGACGCGTTCTGCCCCAAGGACGCGATAGAGCAGGCCGGAGTGCACGCGGCCTGCTCGCAGGACGCACTCTTCGAGCAGTGCGACATCGTATCGCTGCACATCCCCGCCACGCCCGAGACCAGGCAGAGCATCAACTACGCCCTGGTAAGCAAGATGAAGAAGGGCGGCATCGTTATAAACACGGCACGCAAGGAAGTGGTGGACGAGCCGGAGCTGCTGAAACTGATGGCCGAGCGCGAAGACTTGAAGTATATAACCGACATCAAGCCCGATGCCGACGCCGACTTCGCGAAGTTCGAGGGGCGCTATTTCAGCACGCCCAAGAAGATGGGCGCGCAGACGGCCGAGGCCAACATCAACGCCGGAATTGCCGCCGCAAGGCAAATCAACGCCTTCTTCAAGGACGGCTGCACAAAGTACCAGGTGAACAAGTGAAAAGTAACGAGTGACAAGCAGACGTATCTATGGCTAAGATAAAACCATTCAGGGGCGTGCGCCCGCCACGCGAGTATGTGGAGGAGGTGGAGTCGCGCCCCTACGACGTGCTCGATTCCGAAGAGGCGCGGGCGGAAGCCGGCGATAACGAGAAGAGCCTTTACCACATAATAAAGCCCGAGATTGACTTCTCCCCGGGCACGAGCGAGTATGACCCGCGCGTGTACGAGAAGGCGGCCGAGAACTTTAAGAAGTTCCAGGACAAGGGCTGGCTCGTGCAGGACGCCAAGGAGCAGTATTACATCTACGCCCAGACCATGAACGGCAAGACACAGTACGGCCTCGTGGTGTGCGCCTACGTTGACGACTATCTCAACGGGGTAATCAAGAAGCACGAGCTTACGCGGCGCGACAAGGAGGAGGACCGCATGAAGCATGTGCGCGTGAACAACGCCAACATAGAGCCTGTATTCTTCGCTTATCCTGACAACGCCGTGCTCGACGCGCTCATCATGCGCTACGCCGGGACCACGCCCGAGTATGACTTCATAGCCCCGGTGGACGGATTCCGCCACCAGTTCTGGGTGATTTCCGACGATGCCGACATAGCCACGGTTACCGCCGAGTTCGCCAAGATGCCTTCGCTCTACATCGCCGACGGGCACCACCGCTCCGCCGCGGCCGCCCTCGTGGGCGCGGAGAAGGCGCGGCAAGACCCCAACCATGACGGTACGGAGGAGTACAACTACTTCATGGCCGTGTGCTTCCAGGCATCCCAGCTCACCATACTTGACTATAACCGCGTGGTGAAAGACCTTAACGGCCTATCCTCGTCAGAGTTCCTGGCCGCATTGGGCAAGAATTTCGAGGTGGAGCAGAAGGGCGAAGCAGAGTACAGGCCGCGCCGCCTGCACGAGTTTTCGCTCTACCTGGACGGCCGGTGGTACAGCCTTACGGCCAAGCCGGGCACGTTTGACGACACCGACCCCATCGGGGTGCTCGACGTTGACATATCGAGCCGCCTCATACTGGACGAGATACTTGGCATAAAAGACCTCCGCTCTGACAAGCGCATCGACTTCGTGGGCGGCCTGCGCGGCCTCGGCGAGCTGAAGCGCCGCGTAGATAGCGGCGAAATGCGCATGGCGCTGGCCCTTTATCCCGTAACGATGAAGCAAATCATGGACATAGCCGATAGCGGCAAGATAATGCCCCCGAAGGCTACATGGTTCGAGCCGAAGCTGCGCTCGGGCCTCGTCATCCACAAGCTTTCATGAGCATGGGGGGCTTGATGAGCCAGGACGAGTTCAGGACCATTGCAAACGTAGGCGAGGGTACTTACTCCGAGAAGAGGAGCAAGTTCCTCGCCTTCGCCCACCATGTGGAGAGCGCAGCCGAGGTCAGGGCCGTCTTGCAGGATTACCGCAAGCGTTATTACGACGCGCGCCATGTGTGCTACGCCTACGTGCTCGGCGCGGAGCGCGGCGAGCTGCGCGCCAATGACGACGGCGAGCCCGGCAGCACGGCCGGCAAGCCCATCCTCGGGCAAATCAACAGCCTGGGGCTGACCGACGTGCTCGTAGTCGTGGTGCGTTATTACGGCGGAGTCAACCTCGGCACGGGCGGCCTCATCGTGGCTTACAGGACGGCGGCCGCAGAGGCCTTGGCCGCGGCCGAAATAGTGACGCGGCAGGTGGAGGACGTCGTAACGTACAGCTTCCCCTACGTGATGATGAACGCCGTAATGCGCGTGGTGAAGGAGATGAAGCCGCGCATAGTGTCGCAGGATTATGGCGGCACGTGCGAGATTAGGCTCGCCATAAGGCGGTCAGAAGCCGGAAAACTTAGGGCGAGGCTCGAAAAACTTTCATTTGAGTGACGTTTTTCTTTGCCATGTGAAATATTTGTATTACCTTTGCACCCGTTAAAGGCCGCGGACGGCTCCGCAAGGGGCGCGGCGCGGGCCGGGAAAGGAAGGTTGGCAGAGTGACCGAATGCGCTGGACTCGAAATCCGGTATACCCATTGCGGGTATCGGGGGTTTGAATCCCTCACCTTCCGCAAGAGTTTGAGCAGGGGGAGGCAGGCTTTTGGCTTGTATCCCCTTTTTTCATGTAAACACGTCAGTGCCAGCCGGTTATGCCGCGCGGTGAAACCAGTGCGTTGACGCGAGTTCGGTATAAGGACAATGTTGTGATAACCCTATTCCAAGCGGTCGGTGGGTAATCAGCCATTGCCTTGGCGGCGAGTTGCAGTTCCGCAGAAATGCGGAATCCAGTACACACAATATACTTAAAAGCAGGTTGTTTACACTGGATTCCGCGTCGGAGCGCGGAATGACTGGTTACCAGCCGACAGATTAAATACAAAAGAACAGATAATTTTGCTTTTAGGAAACGTGTTTCTTATACCGAAATCACGTTGGGTTATGTCCCTATAAAGGGCGGTTTCGTATATTCATGAAAATAATTCTTATGCCGGAATCACGTTGACCAGGCGTGAGTCCGTCATATATTCATACTGTAATTGCCATCCGTAATCAGTAATTGTCATCTGTCATTTGTAATTGTCATCCGTATCAGTAATTGTCATCTGTCATTTGTAATTGTAAGCGGTTGCGCGCCACGCCCGCGCGCCGTTGCATGGCCTGAACGCCGCTGACGGGCGGCTCCGCGCCATGCCGTAAACATGGCCTTTGCATGGTGCGAATGCCGCCTTTGCGGGCGGTAAAGATGCTTGTTCGCGTGCGAAATGCCGCCGTTCCGTAGCGTTCGTGTGCCATTCGCGCTACTTTTGCCAAGGGGTGCAACACGGCGTGAGGCGCGCCGCGGTTTGGCCGCGCTTACAATTACAGATGACAGACGGGTGGATGCCGGCGCGGCGGATGTCAGGGTGGGGGACGTGAAGTGCGCGATGACAATTACAAATGACAGATGACAATTGCCGTGTGCCGCATGTGGAGACGGGGGAGATAGAATTTTATATTATATATATATTATATAAATAT
>CAJJWN010000006.1 GCA_905196835.1 uncultured Prevotella sp.
CAACGCTCGCCGAAAGGCAACGCAACATAACGGCCATAGTGCGCTCCGTACACGACGCCATAAAGCGGCAGAAGCCCTGGGTGAAGCTAAGCTGCGCCACGATAGGCAAGCACTCTGACCTTGCAAGATATTCCAGCCGCGGATGGAACGCTCTTGTAAAGGGTTGCCAGGACACGCAGGAATGGCTGCGCACGGGCATAGTAGACCAGCTGTACCCGATGATGTACTTCAGCGGCGACAACTTTTACCCCTTCGCATTCGACTGGCGCGAGAACAGCCAGGGCCGTACCATCGTGCCGGGCATAGGCACATACCGCCTGTCAAGGCGCGAAGGAGACTGGCCCGTAGACGAGGTTAAGCGGCAGATGAGCGTGTCAAGGGCGGCAGGCATGGGCTTCGCAATGTTCCGCGAACGCTTTTTCAGCAACAACACCAAAGGGATTTACGCATACACCAAGGACATATTCGCCCCCTACCCCGCACTCATACCGCCTATGAAATGGGCAAAGGCCGACCGCCCCGGCACGCCGGGAAACCTTAAAACGGCCTGCGCCGAAGACTACATTACAGCCACATGGGACAGCATACCGCCGCTGCCGGGAGGCACGGCGTACAATATATACGCATCAAGCACGTACCCGGTAGACACCGGCGACCCGCGCAACCTCATAGCCGTGCGCCGCAAAGGAAACAGCATAACCATGAAAACACCACGGCAACTGTACATAGCCGTGACCGCCACCGACCGCTACGGCAACGAGAGCGAGCCGCTGCAACAGGAACCGCCCGCACTTTCCACCGCCACGGCAAGCCGCCTGCTTGCCTGCGACGGACGGCACTTGGCCATACCGGGCACCGGCAACCAGCTCGATGCAGAATACATACTGCTTAAAGACTTGGCCGGACGAGCCGTCGCAACACGCCCATACCGGCCGGCACATATCGACGTAAGCCGCGTGCCGGAAGGATGCTACGCCGTGTATTCGCTCAACGCCAAGGGCGCAATTCACCGCCTCGGCTTCGCCATCATTAAACGGGAAAAGGATTGAAACCACGCCAACCGACGTTGCATGATGACACTTTACCGTAGCAATCCGTAGCAAAACGTCAAAACGGAAATGTCAGCAAGAACGCTCAAAATAGGATTTCAAAAGGCCATCAAGCACCGTTCGCGCCGGCAGAAACGGCATCCGACAGCAGCGAAGACGGCCTTTAACATGGTCAAAGACGGTCTTTAACAACGCCAAAGACCGTCAATCAGGCACGCAAGAGCCGTCCAAAAGACATGAAAGAGCCGTCCAAACCATGTGTTTGGACGGCTCTTTCGCATCAAAACAACGGTTTTTCATTGCACAGAATGCGCACTTTCGCAGTCAACACGCTCATTACCAACATGTTAAACCTGCACACTCCAGACGGCGATATTTGCGTACAAAGATAGAAAAGTACAGAAAAACCGCCGCTATTTCATCCAAGCAAAATCAACATGTCACCGCAAACGCGCATTCGGTTTACACTTTGTCATCAGCACGAGGGGCAAAGGCAAAGGCTGCGGCAAGTACATAAAATTAGTTAAAACCATGCACGGGCACACTAAAAAGGCCGCCGCCACACTGCATTTTCACCGAAAAACACTACCTTTGCATAAAACAGACCGGAAGTCGGAGCGTGCCATATTGGCGGCCATTCATACCCAAACGCACGGCCAAATACGCGCCAACGCCACATTGCAAGCCGTTAGCGGCATATCGGATTACGGCCTACTAACCCCTAAACATACACAAACAATGCTGAAAACAAAAATCGCCATACTTGCGTTTATCCTGCTATACACTGCCGCCCCGTCGCAGGCGCAATCGAAAAACAAGCGCGTCAAGGCAAAAGCCGTGCCCGAAATGACGGAGGAAGAGGAGCTGGCCGAAGAGATGTATGAAACGATGCTGCTGTCAACAGCCAAGATAATGTTCATAGACAGCGTTGTGGTAGACTCGGCAGACTTCATCAGCAAAATACCTCTCAACAAAGAATCAGGCCGGATAGGCACATACGGCAAGCTCTTTTCAGCCGCACAAACGGCTGAAGGCGGAGCTTACATCAACGAGTTCGGCAACAAGGCGTTCTACTCGAAAGCCGGTGCCGACGGGCACTTCAGCCTGTATTCGGCCGACAAACTGGGCGGCCGGTGGACAGCGGAAAGGCTTATCGACGAGTTCGGCGGCGAGTTTGAAGACATAAACTATCCGTACATGATGGCCGACGGCAGCACGCTTTACTTCTCGGCGAAGAGCAAGGAAGGCCTTGGTGGATATGACATATACGTGACACGGTTCAACACCGACTCGGCCAAATTCTACCGCCCGGAGAACGTAGGCCTGCCGTATAACTCGAAGGCGAACGACTACTACTGCGTCATCGACGAGTTCGACAACATCGGATGGCTCGTAACCGACCGCCGCCAGCCCAAAGGCAAGGTGTGCATCTACACCTTCGTTCCGGCCGACACGCGCACAACATACGACGGAGACATAATCGGAGAGGATAAGCTGAAAGCCCTTGCCAACATAACGAGCATAAGCGACACATGGACGGACAAGGCCAAGCTGCAGGCCGCACGCAACAGGATAAGCAGTCTCAAGGCGAGGAAGAACGAGACGGAAGCCAGCTCGATGGCCTTCGTCGTAAACGACAACACCGTATATACAAGCCCCGACGACTTCAAGTCGCCCACCAACCGTGCACGCTTCAACAAGTTGCAGCAGATGAAAGAAGCCGCCGACGGCATGGCTGCAAAGCTTGAAACGCTGCGCAAAAGCTACTCTTCGGGCAACGCTTCGACGAAAAGACGGCTCGCGGATGACATAATCTCTATGGAAAAGAAACTTGAACAGCTACAAGCATACATCCACGAAGCCGAAAAAGAAATACGCAACGCGGAGAACATGCAGGCAAGGTAAAGGCCGTAAAACATGCAGGGAAAGAATACGACATCTTTCCCACGGCACCGCATATTAATCTGATTTCTATAAAAACAAGACTATGGAAAAACGATATTTCGCCGAATCAGAGTTGATAATCAACTCTGACGGCAGCGTGTTCCACCTGCACGTAAAGCCGGAACAGCTGGCAGACAAGATAATCTTAGTAGGCGACCCGGGGCGCGTAAGCCTTGTAGCGTCGCATTTCCAGACGAAGGAATGCGAGGTGGAAAGCCGCGAGTTCCGCACCATTACCGGAACATACAACGGCAAACGCATCACCGTGACGTCCACAGGAATAGGCTGCGACAACATCGACATCGTGCTTAACGAGATGGACGCCTTGGCTAACATCGACTTCAACACTCGCACGGAGAAGCCTACATTGCGCCAACTTGAGATTGTACGGATAGGCACTTGCGGCGGCCTGCAAGCATACACGCCCGAAGGAACGTTCATCTGCTCGGCCAAGTCAGTAGGGTTTGACGGCCTGCTGAATTTCTATGAAGGCCGTAATGCCGTATGCGACCTGCCCATGGAGCGCGCCCTGCTCAACCATCTGGGATGGACAGGCAACCTATGCGCCCCTGCGCCATATGTGATTGATGCCGACCGTGAGCTTACAGACCGCATTGCGGGCGACGACATGGTGCGCGGCGTAACCGTGGCGTGTGGCGGTTTCTTCGGGCCACAGGGCCGCCGACTGCGCGTGCCGTTGGCCGACCCACGTCAAAACGAGAAGATTGAAAGTTTTGAATACAACGGATTGAAAATCACGAACTTCGAGATGGAAAGCTCCGCGCTTGCCGGTCTGGCACGCCTCATGGGACACAAGGCCACCACATGCTGCATGGTTATAGCCAACCGCGTGACAAAGAAAAGCGACACGGGATATAAAAGCCATATCGACGACTTAATCAAGCTCGTGCTTGACAGGATTTGACAAGTATCATTTAACCGATGAAAAAACACATTATTATATTATGCCTGTCGCTATTGTCCGTACATACGGCTTTCGCCCAATACGACTTCCTGCGGCCGGTCAAGGACTCCATACCCGGCGGATATGACTTTTGGGTATATACTCCGCAAGATTACTATTATTCGCTTGACAGCACACCGGTTATAATATTCCTGCACGGGCGCAGCCTGTGTGGACGCAACTTGAACAGGGTAAAACGCTACGGACCGCTCGATGCCATCGTAAAGGGCCGCCAGATAGATGCTCTCGTGCTGGTACCACAAAACCCCGGCGGCTCATGGAAGCCTGACAAAATCAACGATGTGCTTGAATGGACAAAGAAGCATTACCCTATGGATTCCACACGCGTCTACGTAATAGGCATGAGCCTCGGCGGATACGGTACGCTCGATTTTGCCGGAACATACCCTGACAAGGTAGCTGCCGCCATGGCTCTATGTGGAGGAAGTACACTGAAAGACGTAAGCGGACTGGGCGAACTGCCGCTATGGATAATGCACGGTACAGCCGACCGTGCCGTGCCGATAAAACAATCGAAAGTAGTTGTAGAACAACTTAAAAAAGAAGGCAAAGACAAACGCCTGCGCTACGACTGGCTCAAAGGGGCGTCGCACGGTGCACTTGCCCGCATCTTGTACATGACAAAGACGTACGATTGGCTGTTCTCGCACTCGCTGATTGACAAAAAACGACCGGTAAACAAGGAGATTGACATAGACAAATCTGACCTGTCAAAGGCCTACAACGACATGATTTCAGGAGCCCCTGACCCGGAAGTAGTTTACAACAAAACCATTTATTGACACCAAACATATTCAATCAGATAAACAAAAGCGGCCGGATGAACATTACATCCGGCCGCTTTATTGTTTGTATTTTATTGCTTTTTAATTAGAAGAACATGTAGCGGTTATCTTTTACGCCCGCCTTGAAATAAAGCTCCTGCATGAAGTTGCCTGCATACTGCATCACCTTCTGGCGCTGACGCTGCTCATATTCCTTCTCGTTGAACTTGACAGGACGTGTCTTCTTGCCTGTTACCTGGAACAGATAAACGCCGCCATTGCCCTTGATTGGCTGTGCACAGAACTTGCCCTTAGCCGTAGCTGCAACCGCACCGCTCAAAGCTGGCTCGCTCATACCGGTGGTCTGAACAAACACGGGAGCGGCAAATGTTACCTGATTAACCGTTGAAACCTTTGCACCTTTGCCCTTGGCGGCAGATACGCTCTTTACGCCCTTGGCCTGTGCCATAAGCATTTCAGCTTTCTTGTCACGCAAAACCTCGCTCCTTACATAGCTCTTCACGCTCTCGTCATCAAGCTGACGATAACCTTCCTTGTTAATCTTCGTCAACACAATAACAAGCAGATGGTCGTTATCACCACACTCGTAAAGCGGTGAAACCTCGTTCTCCTTGGCACCGAACAACCACTTCATAGCCTCGCGGGTGTCGCTGACACCGGCCACATAATGCTCCGAATTGCGGACATCAGCACGCTCCCTAACGGTATATCCGTACTTGGATGCGTTCTTCTGCATGGCTTCAAGCGTCTGGTTCTCGCTGACAAAGCGGCTGAAATTATTGTATGCAGCCGAATAAGTATCCTTGGAGAACTCAATAGGTTTCTTTATCACGGCAGCCACATACTTGCTTGTCATCGCCCTGCGATCGGTCACTTGAAGTATTATGTTGCCTTGTGCAAGCTTGATGTTCTTTGTTTCGTTCACACCAAGGGTGTTGAGTGTATGAATGTAATTCCGTGTATCATTGTCCATTGAAGGAGCATTCTGATACTGAGCAGAGGCTATCCAAACCTTTTCGCCTGTCTGTCCATATTTCTTTGCGACAGCCTCGAAGTCCGCACCGGCCTGCAATGCCGTATAAATACTGTCAGCCCTCTTAACCGTTTCATCAGCCGTTGCACCACCAACCTGGATTGCACGGAACTGAACAGAGTCGGGAAGTTCGGTCTTTGAGATAAGCTTTATTACATTAAGTGTATTGTCTGACTTGTTTTCTACCGGCGAAGTGGTAGCACCAACAGCAATAGAATCAAGACGTGCGGCAATGTCTGACGGGAAAGCAGCCTTTGTCTGCGGTATTCCGAGGTAAGCAATGACAGAGCCACTCTTCCTGATTACGCCTGAAGGGTCGGCCGTATCGCGCAACGCTTTCATGTATTCATTAACGGTCTTGTCAAGTGCCTTGCGGTCTGCCTGTGACGGAACAACCTGATAATCTACATACTTTATGGAGCGTGTCTCGTCATACTGCCTGAAGCGGGGCTTCAGTTCCTCATACTTAGCCTTCAGTTCACTTTCTGTTATCTTGACTTTGTTGTCATTGATTGATGAATATGCGAATGCTGCGAGCTGTATGTCGCTCTCTTGATTCTCATCATTATAAGCCATCTTGGCCGAAACCGGATTTGAAAGCAAGCACCCGGCAAAGAGCGTCTGATACTTCTGTGCAAGCAGCTGCTGGCGCAAAGACTTCTCCACGAATGTCCAGAAGTCATAAAGGTTGCGGTATTGGTCCGCCATCTGCGCGCTCGTTCCCTGTGCCTGCTTATACTCGGCAAGGAACTGCTTTAACATGTTTGCATCGAAACGGCCTGTCTGTCTGTTTACGAAAGGCGTCTGAAGGAGCATCGGGTGAGTACCGGCATTGAGAACGTTCTGCAACTCCTTGTTAGTAACCTTAAGGCCAAGCTTCTCCGCTTCGTTGTTGATGATTTCGTTCTGAACAAACGTATTCCATACAACATCTTTCACTTGATTGAGTTCCTCGTCGGTAAGGTTGTCGCGTCCCTGCGTCATCCTTATTACGTTAGTGTACTCGTCTACAAGTTTCTGGAAGTCCTGTACGTTGACTTTGTCACCTAAGACCTCGCCTACTTGCGCTCTCCGTTCGTTGCTTACGCTGTCACACGAACGGAAAAACTCTTCGGCAATAAACGCAAAAAGGGCAAGACCTATCACGCAGATAAGAATTACGCCTTTGCTTCTGATTTTTCCTAATACTGCCATTATTTACAATTATTTATTTTTTAGTTTATTCAATTGAAATCATCACATTGCAATTTAGCGCACAAAATTACAAAAAAGAAAACAAAAACAATTATTTTTCAAGTAAAAAGTTGTCCTCATGGCGTGTTTAAACAGATTTGAATTGTTTTTAGTGTGTTTTCCTTGCAGACGGCGTTGTAGGCAACCTCTTCTTCGCCTTAACCGTGTCCGGAGCGGTCAAGATGCTGTCTCCTTCACTTTCAACGACACCGCCTTTCACGAAAGAGCCTTTTGAATTGGTTATCGTGTACTTTGTCATGCGCTCGTCACTACGGAAATAAGTCCCCTCCATTTCCCTGTCAGGCGTGACAAGACGCGAATACTTGTAGCTGTAAAGCTCGTGTTTGTTTTGGTCCCAAAACAACTCTTCACTCGAGAAGCGAAGCCCCTCGATGTTCCTTACACGGACACGTCCGCGCAGTTCCCAAAGCTTTTCCTGGTCGAAATAATACGCCGTATCACACTGTATGTAAGCCTCGACATGGAACTTAGGGTCAAACTGCTCGAGAAACAGCCCCTTCTCAAAAATCCAGCGTGAAGGATTTTTCGCCTGGTTCACTTCCCAACACTCGGCTACAATGCGGTATTTCATCATGCCCGAGTCTGAAACGAGCATGTTTACACCGTATGTCACCATCGTAGAAACCGAATCCTTGGGGTTGACGGCGGGCGCAATGTGCTCTTGCCTTTCCTGACATGCAAGAAAAACAAGCACAAGAACGAGTATGAAGGGGCTTGACTTCAAGTTGCTTAAAACATTAAAATACCGTCAATCAACCTTCCACTTCATGAACCAACGCTCGTTGAACGTGATGCCGATATTGATGCGGAACGTGTTTTCCTTAAGCAAACCGGTTGCGGCGGAACGCACCCACTGCCCCGAAATATTAAGCATCGAGCGGTTGTTGTAGGCGTTGATGATAGGAATACCGAAACCTATGCTTGCGCTTATTTCCCCTGGGCCGTCCTTGCCGTTGACTTTATAATAAGGTGTGGCATACGACATGCCGGCGCGGAAGCGTATCCTGTCAAAGAACCTGCGGCTCATGGCATTGTTGCAGAACTCGCCTCCGAACGTCACTTTGTATCTGTCTGAATAATATCCGGCAACCGGCTCATACGACTGAACATCGTTTATAACCCTGTAAACGGGGAACTCCAGACTGCCCCAGTTCTGGTACGTGAAGTCGGCTCCGAGCTTCAAGCGGTCGTTATGATTCCATGACAGGCCAGCTCCGAACGATGTCGGCATCTCAAGTCCGTTATTAACGGTAAACGAAGTTGTGTCCGCCACGCCCGTCATGGTGTTGTTGGATATCACCATACACTTAGGGTCGGCATTCAGCTTATGCCCCATGCCGTATGTAAGTCCCACGGTCAGAGCGTTTTTCTTGTTTATATTCACTGAATACTGCAAGCCAAAATCGAGCTTGTAGCTGCTTACCGTAGCCGTGTAATACTTTGAGAGGGTGTTGATATAACGGTCTGTGTAGCTGTTGACTACCGAGCGGTCGATGTCGCCCCAAAGGTAAGACACGTTCGCGCCGACAGACAGGCCCTTAAAGAACTCCCATCCTGCACCAACGTAAAATTGGTGTATGCCGCCGCTGCCGTTATACGTATTGACATAAGCCGAGTTCCTGTCATTGTTAAGATAGCCGGCGATTGAATAATTGTAGCCCACATTGGTAAGCGGCACAATACCGAAACTGACACCTACGTGCTTGAAAGCGCGGAACGCAGCCACGGCATATTCAAAGTCGGCGTTCTTCGCATTCTTCTTCTGGCCGTTCTCCTCGAAGTTGGTTATCTGCCCTGACAGGCCTGCGTCAAAGATGAACGTCAGCGAATCCAAAGCCGAATATGACGCCGGATTTATATAATTCACCTGGTTATGTTCCCTGAAACCTAATCCCAAACCGTTCATTCCGCGGTTGAAACCGCTCGATTGCTCGTTCAGCAGACCAAGCCCGTACTGGCTGTAAGGCGAATTGGTGCCGCTTTGGGCCGCTGCCGGAATGATGCAAACCGACGCCAACACGACGGCGCAAAATGCTCTTTTGTAAAAACTCATT
This sequence comes from uncultured Prevotella sp., assembly GCA_905196835.1. Taxonomy (GTDB): domain Bacteria; phylum Bacteroidota; class Bacteroidia; order Bacteroidales; family Bacteroidaceae; genus Prevotella; species Prevotella stercoripullorum. The sequence continues at coordinate 9,105 of CAJJWN010000006.1, forward strand.
TTCTTTTTAAATATTCTATTAGGCCCGAACGGACGACAAAATCGCCTGCAAAGATGGGCATTTTTTCCGAAAAAACCAAATCGGCACACGCCTCTGCGGTTAAATAAACAAAAAGTTTAGGATATTTTGCAAATACCCGTCACATTTTATCTACCAATCATGCGCACCGGCGTTCACGCCATGCTGCAAGACCGCATTACACCACCTGAAACTATGGTGCAGGCAAGGCGTTTTACGAAAGACGGCCTTTGGCCATGCGAAAGGTGGCCTTTCATGCTCTCAAAGACGGCCTTTTGTCGTGCGAAAGACGGCCTTTTGCAAAGCCGTCGGCAAGTATCTGTAAGCCAACAAGTTACGCATCGCCGCGCAGTCGGCCGCAGATGCACGGCCTTACAACCAGACTACGCACTGCAAGCAGGCACAGCCCGGCACCCGTTTACAGGCTGCAAAATTATTGAAAAATTTTGGAATAATAGTGCGCCAAATGAGAAATATGAAGTATTTTTGCACCGTGAAACGTGTCAGACATATCTCAACGTTGATGCTGATAGTGTGTATCTTATTGCCGTTCAATAAGTTACATGCAATGTGCTATGGGGAAACGATGCCTTCGGATAACGATTCCGTAAAGATAAGCCTGCTTACGTGCGCTCCCGGCGACGAGGTTTACAGCCTGTACGGGCACACGGCCATACGCTATACAGACTATAATAAAGGTATAGACGTGGCGGTTAACTACGGCATATTCTCCTTCAGGCAGCCTTTTTTTGTACTAAGGTTCATCTTCGGCAAGACGGATTACGAGATGGGCATCATGCCTTTCGACTATTTCAGCATGGAATACGCAGCGGAAGGACGCGCCATCTACCAGCAGGAACTCAACCTTACGCCAGGCGAAAAGGCCGCCATACGCGACGCCATCGATACCAACTACCTGCCGCAGAACAGGGTTTATCGCTACAATTATTTCTACGACAACTGCACGACGAGGGCAAGGGACATCCTTGTAAACAACATAGAGGGACAGGTTTCATACCACGACGGCAAGCAGCTGTATCCGTCATACCGCGAGCTTATCCACTCGTTCAATGAAGACTCGCCATGGGCACGCTTCGGCAACGACCTGCTTCTCGGCGTAAAGGCCGACAAAAGGACTACCCTCGAAGAGCGGCAATTCCTGCCGTTCTTCCTGAAAGACGACTTCGACAAAGCCCTCATAAAAGACAAGAGCGGCAACACCAGACAGCTGGTAAAAGAGACGGCCTGCGTGGTTGACCGCCCGTCAGCCGTCACGAAGAGCGCTTTCCCCCTGCGCCCAAGCACATGCGCATGGCTCGTATTCGCCGTTGTGGCGGCGATAACGCTGCTCGAAGTAAAGACAAAGAAAAAGTATTGGGGCTTGGACGCTTCTTTGATGGTGCTCGACGGCTGTGTCGGAATAATCATCTTTATGATGTTCTTCTCCGAACTTCCGGCCACAAACACCAACCTGCAAATACTTCTGTTCAACCCGTTGCCGCTGTTCTTCGTCTATAAGGTGACAAAACGGACAATAAGGAAGCAACCCTCACGCTTCTGGCCGTGGGCCGCAGGAGTGCTGGTACTGTTCTTCTTATGCGGAATTTTCCAACAATACGCCGAAGGAATGTACGTCTTGGCATCATCTTTGCTGCTAAGATGTATATGGAACTGCGTGTATCAACATAAATACCTACGCACAAAACAATGATTAACAAATATATAACAGCCACCCTGCTGGCCGCCATGACAGGCGGAGTAGCCGGAGCACAAGTGTCACGACCCGTGCCGCGGCTCGTGGTCGGCATCACCATAGACCAGCTGCGCACCGACTATGTCGAGGCGTTCATGCCGTCTTACGGCACTGGCGGCTTCAGAAAACTGTTCAAGGAAGGCGCGGTGTACGACAACGCGCAGTACACCTTCGCCCCAGTAGACCGTGCCTCGTCCATCGCGTCGATAGCCACTGGCACGTCGCCGTCGGACAACGGCATCACCGGTTTCAGATGGCTTGACAAGAATTCGCTTGTACAAGTAAACTGTGTTGACGACAACGATTATGAGGGAATATTCACCAAAGAGCGCACATCACCCAAGAATATCGCCACGACAACCGTCAACGACGAATTGAAAATAGCCACCGACGGAGGCGCTATAGTGTACAGCATCGCAATGGACCGCGATGCCGCCGTCATAGGTGGAGGCCATGCCGCCGACGGAGCGATATGGTTCAACGATGACAACAAGTGCTGGTGCTCGTCAAAATATTACTTCAAGAAAGCACCCCAGTGGCTTGAAGGGTACAACCTGCTATACACCAGCGCCGTAACGGCAGACAACATCAACACAAACATAACAAACATAGCGTTGCAGTGCATCGCGTCAAACGGCATGGGTACAGACAATGTGCCTGACATGCTGACGCTCGTCTACGACGCGCAAGTGCCCATAGACAAGGACGTTCTCAACAAGCAGCTTCTGCAATACAAGTATATACAGCTCGACAAGGAGCTTGAACGGCTCATCACGCAAATCGAAAACAAGGTCGGCAAGACCAACGTGCTGTTCGTCGTAACCAGCACAGGCTACTGCAACGAGAAGGAGATAGATTATTCCAAATACCGCATACCCAACGGAACTTTCTACGTAAACCGTACCGCCAACCTGCTCAACATGTATCTCGGCGCAATCTACGGACAAGACAAATACGTGGAAAGCTGCTTCTACAACCAGCTTTACCTCAACATCAGGAAAATCGAGCAGAAGCGCATCAACACAAGCGAGCTGTTAAGCCGCGCGCAAACGTTCCTCATGCAGCTGTCCGGCGTAAGCAACGTGTTCACAAGCAAGAACCTGCTTTTGTCCGGAGACGACAAGAGTTCGCGCCTTAGAAACTGGTTCTATCCCAACAACTGCGGCGACCTTATCGTGGAAGTGTCGCCGGGATGGAAACTGCTGAACGAGGAAAACTTCCAGCAATATACTTCAAAAGCAAGCACAATGCCGTTCCCCCTCATATTCTACGGAACGGGAGTAACGGCCGGAGAGATAACAACACCTATTACAATAGACCGCATCGCGCCTACTATCGCGAAATCAATACGCATCAGGGCGCCAAACGCCTGCTCCGTAACACCGCTTTATTAAAATCGGGCATGACGATGCCAAAATAAGAAACAGCGTGCAATTTATAAGGAATAAAATCATTAACTTTGCACAAATTTTTCATTAACAAGAAGAAACATTACAACAAAATGGGTTTAAATACATTCCTTAAATCGCTTTTCGGCGACAAATCAACAAGGGACATGAAGCTTATACAGCCTGTAGTAGAGAAAATAAAGGCTGCATATCCCGAAATCAAAGCACTTGACAACGACGCACTGCGCGCACGTACCAAAGAGATACAAAGATACGTACAAGACTCGGCGGCAGAGCAGAAAAAACAGATTGAAGAGTTAAGGGCAAAGATAGAAGACACTCCCATTGACGAGCGTGAAGTAATCTTCAACCAGATAGACAAGCTCGAGAAAGAGGTTCTGGACATATATGAGAAGTCTCTGAACGAAGTATTGCCGGTAGCTTTCAGCATAATGAAGGACACGGCACGCCGTTTCGCCGAGAACGACGAAATAGTCGTAACGGCCAACGACTTCGACCGCGAGCTTGCTACGACCAAAGACTTCGTCCGCATCGACGGCGACAAGGCCATTTACAGCAATCACTGGATGGCCGGCGGCAACGACATGAAATGGGACATGGTGCACTATGACGTGCAGCTTTTCGGTGGCGTTGTGCTCCATCAAGGCAAGATTGCCGAGATGGCTACCGGTGAAGGTAAGACGCTTGTGGCTACCCTGCCCGTCTTCCTCAATGCACTGACAGGCAACGGTGTACACGTTGTCACCGTGAACGATTACCTGGCAAAGCGTGACTCCGAGTGGATGGGACCGCTCTATGAGTTCAACGGCCTTTCAGTTGACTGCATCGACAAGCACCGTCCGAACACTCCCCAAAGAAGAAAAGCATATCAGGCAGACATTACCTTCGGAACGAATAACGAGTTTGGTTTCGACTATCTGCGTGACAACATGGCCATATCGCCTGCCGATTTGGTACAGCGCAAGCACAATTATGCCATCGTCGACGAGGTTGACTCCGTGTTGATTGACGATGCACGTACACCTCTTATCATATCAGGCCCCGTACCCAACGGTGACGACCAGATGTTTGAAGAGTATCAGCCGTTGGTCGAGCGTCTCGTTGACGTGCAGCGTAAACTGGCTACACAGTATCTCGCCGATGCAAAACAGAAAATCACAGAAGGCAAGGAAAAGAACGACCAGAAGCTGCAAGATGAAGGTTTCTTAAGCCTGTACCGTTCACATAAAGCTCTTCCAAAGAACAAGCCGCTCATCAAATACCTTTCAGAAGAAGGCATAAAGGCCGGTATGCTCAAGACGGAAGAGTATTACATGGAAAACAACAACCGTAAAATGCCGGAGGCGGTAGAGCCTTTGTATTTCGTTGTTGACGAAAAACTGAACTCCGTTGACCTTACAGACAAGGGTACAGACTGGCTCGCAAAGCAGGTAAACGACAAGGACCTGTTTGTGCTTCCGGACATAACCACACAGCTGTCAGCCCTCGAAAACGAGAAAGACTTGACTGACCAGGAGCGTCTTGACAAGAAAGACCAGATGCTGAACCATTACGCCATACAGAGCGAAAGGGTACACACCTTGCAGCAATTGCTCAAGGCTTACACCATGTTCAACAGGGATGACGAGTACGTTGTGATGGACGGCGAGGTGAAGATTGTCGACGAACAGACCGGCCGTATAATGGAAGGCCGCCAGTGGAGCGACGGCTTGCACCAGGCAATCGAAGCCAAAGAGCACGTCAAGGTGAAAGAAGCTACACAGACATTTGCCACCATCACCTTGCAAAACTACTTCCGAATGTACCACAAACTGTCAGGTATGACTGGTACGGCCATCACCGAGGCAGGCGAGTTTTGGGACATATACAAACTTGACGTGGTTGAAATCCCGACCAACAAGCCCGTCATCCGTAACGATATGGACGACCGTGTGTACAAGACGGCACGCGAAAAGTACAACGCAGTAATCGACGAAATAGTCGAAATGCGCAACTCAGGACGTCCCTGCTTGGTTGGTACGACATCAGTGGAAATATCGGAACTGTTAAGCAAGATGCTCCAAATGCGCCACATTCCGCACAATGTGCTTAATGCGAAGCTGCACCAGAAGGAGGCAAACATCGTTGCCGAGGCAGGCCAAAGCACACCTGGCACGGTAACAATAACCGACGCTGACGGAACGACACACACTGAAGAGCGACTGCTCGGAGCAGTAACAATAGCTACGAACATGGCCGGTCGTGGTACCGACATCAAGCTCTCGCCCGAAGTAAAGGCAGCCGGAGGTTTGGCAATCATAGGCACCGAACGCCATGAAAGCCGCCGCGTAGACCGCCAGTTGCGCGGACGTGCAGGCCGTCAGGGCGACCCGGGCAGCTCTGTGTTCTACGTCAGCCTTGAAGACAAGCTGATGCGTCTGTTCGCAAGCGAACGAATTGCACGCGTGATGGACCGTCTCGGCTTCAAGGAAGGAGACCGGATTGAAAGTTCGCTGATTACAAAGAACATCGAACGTGCTCAAAGGAAGGTTGAGGAAAACAACTTCGGCATACGTAAGCGCCTGCTCGAATATGACGACGTGATGAACAAGCAGCGCACCGTAGTGTACGAGAAACGCCGTCACGCACTGATGGGCGAGCGCATCGGAATGGACATTACCAACATCATTTGGGACCGTGTGGTCGAGATAATCGACAAGAACGACTATGAAGGCTGCAAGGACGAGTTCCTGAAAGTGCTGGCTATGGAATGCCCGTTCACGTTTGAAGAGTTTACAAACGAGAGCCATGACAACCTTGCCGAAAAAGCGTTCCAAATGGCAATGGCCGACTTCAAGCGCAAGACTGACCGCATACAGGCCGTAGGATGGCCGGTAATCAAAGACGTCTTCGAGACGCAAGGCGACCGCTACGAGCGCATCATGGTGCCGATAACCGACGGAAAGCGCGTGTACAACATACCGTGCAACCTGAAAGAAGCATACGACACGGAGTGCAAGAGCGTAGTCAAGGAGTTTGAGAAAGCCATTCTCCTGCACGTAATCGACGACTGCTGGAAAGAGAATTTGCGCGCACTTGACGAGTTGAAGCACAGCGTTCAGAACGCGTCTTACGAACAGAAAGACCCGCTGGTAATCTTCAAATTGGAGAGCGTCAAGCTGTTTGACGACATGGTAAACCAGATGAACAACCGTATCGTGGGTACGCTCATGCGCGGACAAATACCTGAAATACAGCGCGAGGAGGTACGTGAGGCGGCTCCCGAACAGCGCAGCCAACGCTATACGGAACAGAAGGATGACTTGACGAACCCGGCACAGCGTGCCGCCGCAAACCAAGACACGCGCCAGAACGCCGAGGCGAGAAGGCAGCCGATACACAAAGAAAAGCTGCCTGGACGCAACGACCCGTGTCCTTGCGGAAGCGGAAAGAAGTTCAAGAACTGCCACGGCAGAGGGCTCGTGTAACCTGATTAAGAGTTAAGGATTAAGAGTTAAGAAAACATGCTTTGATTATTATCACGGCAAAAGTATATTTCTTAACTCTTAATTCTTAACTTTTATTTTTACATCCACAACTTAACACATTGACAATCATGCAGATACACATATCCGACTTGGTAAAGAAATTCGGCGATAAGACCGCCGTTGACATACCAGACTTTACCATCAACAGCGGTGACATGCTCGGGCTGGTCGGCAACAACGGCGCCGGCAAGACTACACTGTTCCGCCTGTTGCTCGACCTAATCAAGGCAGACGAGGGACAAGTAACAATGAGCCGACAGGAAGAAGACGGCACACTGACGGAAATCGACCCGGCGAAATCGGAGGACTGGAAAGCCTTTACGGGAGCATACATCGACGAAGGTTTCCTAATAGACTTCCTTACGCCCGAAGAGTATTTCCACTTCATAGGCAAAGTAAACGGACTGACGGAACAGGAGACCGACGAACGCGTAGACGGTTTCAGCCATTTCATGAACGGAGAAATACTCGGACAAAAGAAACTCATCCGCAATTTCTCGGCCGGAAACAAGCAGAAAATCGGAATAATATCAGCCATGCTCAATGCTCCGAAGCTGCTGATACTTGACGAGCCGTTTAACTTTCTCGACCCGTCGAGCCAAAACCACCTGAAAAACATACTGACCGAATACAACGCGCAGACCGGTGCCACCGTGCTGATAAGCAGCCATAACCTTACACATACAGTAGACATATCAGGCAGGATAGCCCTACTTGAAAGCGGAAGGATAATAAAAGACCTGACAAACACGGACAACAGCGCGGAAAAAGAGCTTGAAGACTATTTCAACATACAGTAAGGAGCCGTCTCTGAAATAAGCTGCAACAACAAAACTCTTCATATAAAGATAAGCGTTTGAGCCGTCCAAACTATGTGTTTGGACGGCTCAAATGCTTAGTTTGGACGGCTAATAGCTACCGTTTAAACGGCTCCGGTGCAAATGGTTGATACACAACAAGTTGCGATATGCCGCCTTTGGGCTTGCAATTTGCGGCATTTCAGGCTGTAAAAGGCCGTATATTGCAACGTAAAAGACGGTCTTTTACAAAACATCCGACCACACATATACAAACAAGACATTACCAACCGACAACACAACTACCCAACCAGACATCATCATTAATCGGTATTTTGCACGGAAGATGACTGAAAATCATCATTTTTTGTTACTTTTGCACAACTTAAAAAGTTAATAGAAATGAGACTATCCGAACTGAAAACGGGTGAAAAGGGCGTCATCGTGAAAGTGCTGGGACATGGAGGCTTCCGCAAGCGCATCGTCGAGATGGGCTTCATACGCGGCAAGATGGTGACCGTGCTGCTCAACGCGCCGCTGCAAGACCCCGTGAAATACAAGATAATGGGGTACGAAATATCGTTACGCCACTCGGAGGCTGCAATGATAGAAGTAATCTCCGCCGACGAGGCGCGCCGTCTGGAAGAGGAGGAAGCGTGCAAACTCGGACTGACAAACATATCTGAAAACGCCGACGGCGACGACAGTCTGCTTACCGACGAGCAGCTGCACAAGGCGGCGATGAAGAAGAGCCACACCATAAACGTGGCACTCGTGGGCAACCCGAACTGCGGAAAAACGTCGCTGTTCAACTTCGCCTCCGGCGCACACGAGCGTGTAGGCAACTACTCCGGGGTGACGGTAGACGCGAAGGAGGGGCGCGCCGAGTTTGACGGCTACCAATTCAACCTCGTCGACCTGCCCGGCACCTACTCGCTGTCGGCATACAGCCCCGAGGAACTTTACGTGCGCAAGCAAATCATTGAGAACACGCCCGACGTGATAATAAACGTCATCGACGCGAGCAACCTTGAGCGCAACCTGTATCTTACGACGCAACTCGTAGACATGAACATCAAGCTTGTAGGCGCGCTCAACATGTATGACGAGTTTGAACGGCGCGGCGACAAGCTCGATTACGACAAGCTGGGCGAGCTGTTCGGCTTCCCGATGGTGCCCACTGTATTCAAGACAGGCCGCGGAGTGGAAGAGCTGTTCAAGACCGTAATCGACATATACGAGGGCCGCCCCGTGCCCGGCAAGAGCGGCGTGCGCCACATCCACCTGAACCACGGCCGCTACATAGAGCAGGCGATAGACGAGGTAAAGAAGGAAATACAAAAGAACGAGCAGATAAGATACAAATATTCCACACGCTTCCTCTCAATCAAGCTGCTTGAAAAAGACGCAAAGGCAGAGGAGCTGGCAAAGTCGCTGCCTAACGGTGAGGGCATCATCGCAACGCGCGACAAGGCCGCCGACTTCATCATGAAAGAGACGAAGGAAGACAGCGAGACGGCCATAATGAACGCCAAATACGGCATAATACACGGTGCGCTGCACGAGGCAGGATGCGAGGAGGGCACGAAAACCGACACGTACCAGACCACACACGTAATCGACTCGGTGATAACCAACAAGTACGTAGGCTTCCCCCTGTTCTTCCTATTTCTCTACATCATGTTCGAGGTGACGTTCACCCTCGGCCAATACCCTATGGACTGGATTGACGCCGGCGTGGCCGCGCTCGGTGACTTGGTAAGGCAGACACTGCCCGACGGGCCTTTGAAGGCGATGCTGGCCGACGGCGTGATAGCCGGAGTAGGCTCTGTCATCGTATTCCTGCCGCAAATTCTAATCCTGTACGCCTTCATCTCGTTCATGGAAGACTCCGGCTACATGGCGCGCGCGGCGTTCATAATGGACAAGCTGATGCACAAGATGGGACTGCACGGCAAGTCGTTCATCCCGCTCATCATGGGCTTCGGGTGCAACGTTCCCGCCGTAATGGCCACCAGGACAATTGAGAGCCGCCGCAGCAGGCTCATCACCATATTGGTGTTGCCGCTGATGAGTTGCAGTGCCAGACTGCCCATTTACATAATGATAATAGGCACGTTCTTCGCCGCCAAGTACCAGTCGCTCATCATGATTTCGCTTTACGCCGTCGGCGTAATCCTCGCCATACTGATGAGCCGCCTGTTCAGCCGGTGGATGATAAAGGGCGACGACACGCCGTTCGTCATGGAACTGCCGCCCTACCGCTTCCCCACGGCCAAGGCGATGGCCCGACACACGTGGGAAAAAGGCAAGCAATACCTTAAGAAAATGGGCGGCATAATACTCGTTGCCAGCATAATTGTATGGGCGTTGGGATATTTTCCTCACGATAACAGCCTTGGCACGCAGGCCCAACAGGAACAAAGCTACATCGGGCGGATAGGCAAAGCAATAGAACCCGCATTCCGCCCGCAAGGCTTTGACTGGAAGCTTGATGTAAGCCTCATTGCCGGAGTAGGCGCGAAAGAGATTGTGGCATCGACGATGGGCGTGCTCTACGCCGATGACGAGACCGTGGCTGACGACACGGCAGACAACTCGAAAAAGTACGAAGTGCTGCGTCAAAAGATGCAGGCCGACGGCATAACGCCGCTCATAGCGTTCGCCTACCTGCTCTTCGTGCTAATCTACTTCCCCTGCATAGCCACCATCGCAGCCATAAAGGGCGAGACCGGTAGCTGGCGCTGGGCGGCCTTCGCCGCCTTGTACACCACCGCTTTGGCGTGGCTCGTGTCCGCCTGCGTGTACCAGATAGGCAGTTTGTTTATATAAAAAAACATCCAACCGCAACCCATAAGCACACAAATGAACACAGAAGACACCATCTGCGCCATAGCCACCGGACAAGGCGGAGCCATCGGCATAATACGCGTTTCAGGACAAGACGCCATAAGCATAACCGACAAAATATTCCGTCCGGCAGGCATGGACGCCGCGCCACTGGCCGCACGCGCGGCCTACACCATAGCCTACGGCCACATACTCGACGGCAATAGAGAGCCTGTTGACGACGTGCTTATTAGCCTATTCCGTGCGCCACACTCCTATACGGGCGAGAACTCTACCGAAATATCATGCCACGCGTCGCCATACATACTTCAAAGCGTAATGCAGTTGCTCGTCGATAACGGGTGCCGCGCCGCTGAACCGGGCGAGTTCACCCGCCGGGCATTCCTCAACGGGAAAATGGACCTTAGCCAAGCCGAAGCCGTGGTCGACCTCATAGCATCGTCATCCACGGCAAGCCATCGCCTTGCCATGAGCCAAATGCGTGGCGCATTCAGCCGCGAGCTTGCCGCATTGCGTGACAAGCTGCTCAAACTTACATCCCTCATGGAACTTGAACTTGACTTCAGCGACCATGAAGAACTGGAATTTGCCGACCGCACCGAACTTGACAATACCGCAGCACAAATAGAAACGGTCATCAGCAAACTGGCAAAATCATTCACACTCGGCAACGCGATAAAGAACGGAGTACCAGTAGCCATCGTCGGCGAGACCAATGCAGGCAAGTCAACCCTGCTAAATGCGCTTGTAGGCGAAGACCGCGCCATAGTAAGCGACATACACGGTACTACGCGGGACGTTATCGAAGACACCGTAAATATCTGCGGCACTACTTTCCGCTTCATCGATACCGCCGGCATACGCGACACATCCGACACAATAGAACGCCTCGGCATAGACCGCACGTTCAAGAAAATCAGCCAGGCAGACATCATACTATGGATTATCGACACAACCGACAATTCTCAAAAAACAGATGAACTTGCAGAGAAAATAATCCCCTGTTGCAAAGGCAAACGGTTAATATTGACATACAACAAAACCGACATCGCGCCACAAGTCCCCTACTCCATCAAGGCAAACCTTCCTCATGGAACCCTCGAAATATCAATATCGGCAAAACAAGGTACAAACCTTGAAGACTTGAAACAAATGCTCGTGTCTGCCGCCGGCATTCCCAAAATATCGTCAGGCGACATTATCGTAACCAACATCCGCCACTATGAAGCCTTAACCCGCTCATTAGACGCCATACGCCAGGTGCGCCAAGGCATGGCAGACGGCTTCCCGTCAGACCTCATCGCACAAGACCTACGCGACTGCCTGCACATCCTTGCCGAAATAGTTGGCGGCGAAATTTCAAGCGAGGAGACACTTCAAAACATCTTCAAGCACTTTTGCATCGGCAAGTAAATATCTGATTATCAAATAATTAAATTGATTACAATCGATTAATATGGCGCTCTTTACGGGCGCCTTTTTTGTTGTTCAAGTATCGTTGATAATCGTTGCTAAGCCTTTTTACGCCATTTTTTGTACCTCCTGTGTACCTCACCACGAAAATCCGAGGATTATCGTTGGCAAGGTCGTGGAGAACTTTTACGTCATTTTACGGGATTTTACGGAGTTATACAAAAATATTGGAGAAATAAGGAGAAATAACATGAGTAGCAACATTGAAATCAGACGAATCTGTGCGTGGTGTAAGCAAGAATTCATTGCGCATAAAACAACTACAACCTGTTGTTCGCACAGATGTGCAAACCTTCTGTATAAACAGAAGAAACGTGAGGCTTCTATTAAGGCTAACAACCAAATTGTCGAAAAAGTCATCAAGGAAAAGCCGATTGAGAAGATCAGAGACAAGCCTATTCTTACTATCACAGAAGCTGCCACATACATTGGAGTAACCCGACCTACTCTTTATGGATACCTGAAAAGAGGTGAACTAAAAGCCTCCCGACTTGGATATAAATTTCTATTGAAAAAGGAAGATATTGATAACTTATTCAATAAGCCTATAGATTTTAAGATTCCAGTCAGAGACAAACCTTCTATTAATGATTTCTACACTACAGCTGAAGTCAAGGAGAAGTATGGCGTAAAGGATTCCTGGATATTCCATATCGCTAAGGAGCATAATATTCCACGAACCTTTCACTGTGGTAAAACCTATTGGAGCAAAAAGCATATTGATGACTACTTTGCAAAGAAAGCTCCCGATCCTGAAATCAAGGAATGGTACAGCACGCAAGATATGCAGGAGAAGTTCGGCATGACACTAACGGCCATCTATTCTTTTATATCAAAGAATGCCATTCCTAAAAAGAAAGTCGGCATCATGGTGTTCTACTCCAAAAAGCATGTCGACATTGCCAAAGGCCTCATAGCTCCCGAAGAGCCCAAATACTACACCATTGCCGAAGCGATGGAACGATTCAAACTGACACGGGATCAACTCTACCATTATGTAAAATACCATAATATCGCCCGTATCAAAGTCGGTAAATATACCAAGATTCTGCGGGCAGAGCTGGACAAGTTCTTTGAACCTCCAAAAATAGAATGAGCCGAAAGTTATTTTCCGGTGATAAATACCACCATTAGAACACCTATTTTATTTGCAACAAAAACAAGTATTAATCAAAAAACAATATAGCTATGACACTTACATGCACCAACGTAACTTTGAGACAAAAGCCATTGCGTAACGACCGCATATCTCTTTATCTGGATTATTATCCGGCCATTCGCAATCCTTACACGATGAAGATGAGCCGCCGGGAATTCCTCGGCATCTACATTTATGCCAAGCCAAAGAACGAGCAGCAAAGAATGTTCAATCAGGATATGCTGAACAAGGCAGAGGCAATCCGCTGTATCCGTGTTCAGGCACTTATCAATGAAGAATTCGGGTTCCTGGATAAGAACAAGCAAAAGGTAGATTTCCTCGCCTACTTCCGGACTAAGGCACGGGAAAAGTATGAGAAATGGGATTGCGTTTACAACCACTTCGAGAAATTTGTCGGTGGCAAATGCACCTTTGGTGACGTTACCGTAGAACTGTGCGAGAAGTTCAGGGATTACCTGCTCAAATGCAAACAGATCAATCATCCCAATGCCTATATCTCACGCAATTCGGCAGCCGGCTATTATTCTACATTCCGAGCACTATTGAAAATAGCCTATAAAGAAAAGATGTTGCGTGAGAACTTGAACGACTTCCTGGAAAAGATAGAATGGAAAGAGGTCAAGAAAGAGTATCTGACACTTGATGAAGTCAAGAAACTGGCCGCTACGCCATGCAAGATTCCTGTCTTAAAACAGGCCTCCCTGTTTGCCTGCATGACCGGTCTCCGTATCAGTGATATTCTGAAGCTGGACTGGCGTGATTTTGAAGTCGGCCCAGACCAAGGCTATTACATTCGTATCTGTACCGAGAAAACGGAAACCGAGGCTACCCTCCCTATCAGTCAGGAAGCACTGGAGTTGTGTGGCGAATGGGGCACCGGAAAAGTATTCAAAGGCTTAACCCGCTCCATGACTCACCATCCCTTGAAACAATGGATTTCCGAAGCCGGAATCAGAAAGCACATAACCTTCCACTGCTTTAGGCACTCGTATGCGGTCATCCAAATCTCTTTAGGCACAGACATTTACACAGTATCGAAGATGCTGACGCATAAGAATGTCACCACGACACAAATTTATGCTGATTTGGTTAATTCTAAGAAACGCGAGACGGCGAATAAAATTTCGCTGAAATAGTATAAAGTTCTGTAACGTAAGAAGAGTCCGACATGGAGTCAAAACCTATTCGGACTCTTCTTTTTTATTCTATTGTGGCATAGATGGCATAGAAATAAGTACCATATCGAGGACAAATGCTGCCACTTTCTTGGATTTATAACATGGTATTTATGAAATGACATATATTTGCGCACAAACAATTAGCAAATATAACTATGAATCAGAAAAATACAGAACATATAGCACTCTATTCCCTTGTATTGGTAGGTACTCTTGCTGTTGGTGTTTTAGCTCGTCAGTTTGTTTTATCCAAAGGTATTGACGATTTCAGTAGTAGTGTTGTATTTTTTGCAACAGTAATTGTCTTGATGGCGATCTATGCCAGTTTACAGACAACTTTCAATCTGTTTCTGTTGCCACGCATAGAAGCTTTTCTATTGCGTTTCTCTGCTTTTCAAACGATGAAAAATTATAATGACACCGTTTCTGTTCCGGAAGCCCTTACAATTGAAGATTCAAATCAGGCTATTCCTAATATCATTGCCCCTGCTCCTGCAGCTGAAGAAACAATCTCTGAACCTTCAGAATATGAAGTTATGCGAACCAATGCTATCGCAGAAAATAATCGTGCTATTCAAACCAAATTGGAAAAGGTCATTAGCTATACGAAGCAAACAATGGTTGCCTATATGAGCGAAGAAGATCTCAACCGTTTATGTGCATACATCGTAGAATATAGTTCAGGCGATACCTTGCAAAAGATATCGCCCGTAAAGGTTGACTCACAACTTAAAAGCATTGACATTATGCACTTTGGTTGGAATATTGGCAAGGCTTTTGGTAGAAAGCGTATTCATACAGCCACATTCATCAAGAATGTCTTTGCCCATACTCTCCGTGACTCAGAAATCTCAACTATAGAGCGTAAAATGTCACATACAGAATCAACATGCAAAATCTCATTACAAACAATTTATATCAACTAGAGGATTAGTTTTTTTAAGGAATTGGAATATGGCAAAATTCATTTTGTCAACTTTACCCTAAATCAATTCCTCTCATAGTTTTTTATCTTATCAATTCTAGTACTTAAATATTTTACAGCATCTAAATATTTCATGAAGAATTGCTTAGAAACTACATAATGTACTGTTTTTCAATTAGAATCCAAAATATGTAGTAAACCTATGTTAAATAAAATTAATAGCAAAAATTTACTTGTATAGTATTTCTGCGATTTTAACATTAAATTATTTATTGATGTTGCTACTATATCTGCTAACTGTAATCCTTTCCGCATATTTGAGAAAATATCAAATAGAGACTTGGTATATATTGATTTTACGGCAATTCTTCAATATAGACAATATCATATTTCTTCCCCTTCTTTATATCTGTAATCTTAAAACTCGTACCACGTTCAAACTCTACTTGCCATTCTGGATATGGACAAGTGTCTCCATGATTATAAATACGATATATCTCATGAGCCTTTGTCTTATCCTGTGGCAATGGCTTAACTATCCATTTAGTTTGATTTGCATTATCAAAATCATCTTTTGATGTCGTAAAATAGCCCTTAACAGTGAAAGTATCTCCAATCTTATTATCGTATCTGAAAAAGCCATCGTTGGCGTATAATACAGAATGGGCGTTAGCAGGAATTTTTTTCAATGCGCTATCTAAATTCTCTATTAATGCTTTATTTAAGGCGTTTGATTTTGCCGGGTCATAAAGGGGAGATTGTATAAGTTGTGAACTTCCAAAGCCTTCAAGTATAACAATACTCAAAATTTCTGTTTCCGTTAGAGCAGAATCTATACAATGAACTTTACCGGCTTTGGTAAGACTATCCATTGCTTTAATATGCCATTCCAACAACTCCATATCACCTTTATGTTGATATGCAGATGGCTTATCTTTATAGACTTCTTTCCCTATTTGTTGTAACTCAGATATATTCATACTTGTAATTTCTTTGATTATTCTCCACAAAGTTTATGAAAAGAAAACGATATATGGATAAAAAATGAAGTAAAGCAATTCCTTGAAACGTCTGCAACATTGCAAAGAAATTAAACAAACCATTAGACGCACCTGACATTATCGTAGCATATGATGAAAATATGGTGGACATTCTATTGAATTATCCGATACAATAACGATATACGCCCAATCTAGTTTCCGAAAGAAACCCAGAAAGCCTGTATAAACAGTAATGGCAGAATTTTGCTGTTAACACTTCAAATATTTTATTTCTCATCATTGGCGATTTATCGATTATAAGGCACTCTCTTTTTATTTTCGCAATGTCTGTCCCCGAAAGAACTATGTAAAGGTACAAAAGTTATTTGAAAGTTGTTATAAGCTACTATGATTATAGCAAAAAGAGAATGTGAATTTCATCACATCCTCTTTTAACAATGTTCTAAAATGAATATGTTGTTATTTATCATCTTTCTTTTCTTGATTGATTTTATCAGATGATGCTGCAGATATAGCCTTTTCTAATTGCTTCGTAACACTCTCTGATACTTTTTTTGATATACGAGTGGAAATTTCATCAACTTGCTCTTTTGTTAATAAAGTTCCTTCCATTTTCGTTTGAGAGTACAAACTACTAATCATTGTATTATACATAATAAAATCCTTTCTCACTTAAAATAGTTACTAAAAAATGAAGCATTTAATTCTGGCTTAAAATAGTGTTTGCGATTTATCCACACAAAGCCATCACCTTTAGATATAACTGCTACATCAACTGGGCCACCCACTGTTTCTTCCCCAGGCTGCATTCTTCGAACAAGCGATGTAAGAGAAATGAAACTTTCTGCCATATTCGCCATATCTTCTTTATCTAAAGATACCACGGTATTTAACAATGGATTAGTGTATGTTTTACGCATTTCGCTATTTATTTGAGATGTAATATCTCTAATTATAGGTTTCAAATCCAGCCCTTTAACTGCCTCCGACATAATAGCCGTAGATGGATCAGAATCAAGTATTTTTGTAATAGCACTAGAAAAAGAAGTTATAGATTTATCAATTACATTATAAATAATATCTTGGAAAGTAGGATTTATGCCTCGTATTATTGTTTGCGTAACATCAATCTGAGCAAACGGGATTATTATTGCTCCAGCACCGTGTTCTGTAATTTGTGCAATATTACTATCATCCCAATAGTATTTCAAATGGTTATCGATACCCAAAGAAACATTAATTGGATATAAAGAGGGGTATATTTCATTTTCACCATAACCGACAAACACTAAACCCGTATAAAATGGTTGGGAAAATTTAGCTGCCATGTAATAGAAAAATGACTCCATTAGAAGTTCTGTATTATCAACATCAGTAACACTATTAGCATACTCTTCTATTGATGAAGAAGCATAACTCTTAAAATCATTATAAGAATATGATGAGAACTCAGGACATTTATCTGAATTAAGATTGGCAGCCAAACAACTACGCAGTTTTTCTTCCATTAAATCTTTGGTAAGTTCATCTTTTTTAATATTGTTATCTTTTAATATTTCGTTACGGCAAATGTTTAAAAATGAATCCAATAAACAAATCATAAACTCCTGCTGTGTTCGTTCATCACAAAAGAATTTACGTATATGCAAGTAATCGATAAAATTATCAACATAATCCCTCAAGCAAGGAAAACTTTCGTCTTTTAATTGTTTGCGATATTCTTTGATGATAATATCCCATGGCACTCCCATAAAAGTAGCGTTATTATATGTCATCACTGCTACTGGATGGTACTTAGACAGCGTAAATATCTTATTTGCGCTATTTATCACCTTATGAGTATTACCCATAGTTACAGCACTATCAGCAGCAATTGCTACTGCATGTTTATTTAATACCCCAACGATTGCTGTCATATTCTTGTTTCCTTTTTGATTGGTTACAAATATAGCGAAAAAGATTGATGTTCATGAATTAAAAGCTTGCTTTTCATCAAAAATATAGTTTTTTATTCTTTTTATCGGGTTTAATGCAATGCTTTCGTATTCTCAATGAATAGCAAATAGATGATAAATGTTTTTGTAGGTTAGTTCATAGATCTACAGAGGATTTATTTACTGTCATGCCATCAACCACTTACTTTGTAACTTTCCACAGTTACCCATATCTATAAGCTACACCCTGAAAACGTGTTATACTTCAAACTCCGCCACGTAATCATATATAGAATAATCTCATTATCATTATTGAATAAATAACATTTGAGTTATCTCACAGTTATATTCCGGTGATGTTTTCCACCATCAAAACACCAATTTCCTTTGCCAGCGAACAATTAAAAACGAGTACGTATGGCAAACGAACAAATCACTTTTGATAAGCTGCCGCAGGCGGTAGGTTATCTAACAGAACAGATGGAACAAATCCGGCAAATGGTGGCAGCACTGCAACCGCAGGCTTCTCCCGACAAGCATCGTCTTATTGAAATTGACGAAGCCTGTAAAATCACACGAAAGGCAAAGCCTACCATTTACACGCTTGCGCGCAAAGGACTGATTCCAGCTTACAAACGAGGTAAGAAACTCTATTTCTATGAAGATGAGCTGCTGCAATGGATTGAGTCCGGACGAAAGCAGATGCAGGCAATGTCGCTCCAGGAACAGGCTGCGGAGATAGTACATGGAGCGAAACGCAAACCAAAGGGAGGTTATAACTTTTGATCTGTGCCGCTATGGAAACCTCCAAATTAACAGCAGAAGGTATTATCGGCGAGGCTGTGCGCATCGGAGCCAAGATGTCTGGCGGTGAGTTCCCGATAGAAGTCTTTCCTATCAGGATTCAGCGTATCATTGGCAGTTTACATGATTGTCAGGGCTATCCCGTGGATTATGTCGCTGCGGCTATCCTTGCGGCCATTGCCGTGGGGATTGGCAACTCCCATTTGGTGCAGGTGAAGCGCAACTGGCTGGAAAATCCCATTCTGTACATGGCATTGATTGGACGCCCTGGAGCCAATAAGAGTCACCCGCTGAGTTTCGCTTTCCAGCCGTTCATTGAACACGATTACCGTCAGAATCAGGAATATCAGAAGTTGTATGCCGAGTATGAACGCACTATGTCCATGAGTAAAAAGGAACGCCTGGAAGCCGGTTTGGATGAGTTTCCGCAGGCTCCCGTGCGCAGACGCTTTCTTGTTTCGGATATCACTCCAGAAGGATTGAGCCTGATACATGCCCAGAATCCCAGAGGACTCTGCCTTTGGTCGGACGAGCTGTCGGCCTGGTTCAAGAATTTCAACCGCTACAATAACGGTTCGGAAGAACAGTTCTGGCTTTCGGTGTTCAATGCCAAGCCTACAATTTCCGACCGCAAGAGTACGCAAAGTTCCATTTTTATCAGACGTCCCTATATCTCCGTTATCGGTACCATCCAAAAGAAGATTCTGGGCGAACTGGTCAAGGGCGAGCGTTCGAGTAACGGTTTTATTGATCGTATTCTTTTCGTGATGCCTGAATCTGTCTTGAAAAGCAGATGGAACGACCGGGAAACTCCTGAAGAACTGGAAATCCAGTGGCAACAGATTATCGACAAGCTGATCACACAGGATTGTCCGCATGACAAGAATAATGAGTTGCAGCCTCAATGCCTGCCATTCGATGAAGATGCCAAGCAACGGCTTTACGGTTGGCAGCATGAAAATGCACGCCAATGTGATATGGAAACCAACGATGCTTTGGTCGGTATTTACTGCAAACTGGAAATCTACATTATCCGGTTTTGTCTGATTATCCAGCTTGCCCGATGGACTTGCGGAGAGTGCGACAAGCATACGATTGACCTTGAAAGCGTGAACCGTGCCATCCTGCTGGCCGAGTATTTTCGGACAACAGCCGTAAAAGTACAGACTGCCGTCAGCCAGGAACAGTTGAGCGAATTGCACCGCAACATCTACCTGAACTTGCCTCAGAGATTTACGACGGCAGAAGGTATCGGCATTGCTGAAAGTTACGGGATGAAGGAACATGCTTTCAAGATGTTTCTAAAACGCCACATCGGAACATTATTCAGAAAAGAGAATCATGGAGAATACAGTAAATAAACCTGTTACTATGCACATTTTCGCAACCGAGGGGTTTGTGAAGTTGCGAAAATGTGCATAGTAACATCCAAACAGAAAGAAAAATGAACTACAGATTCACATTAGAACCATACAAAGGTGTCAGCACCCGGCACACATGCCCGAACTGCCACCGCAAAAGTTGTTTCGCCAAATACATCGATACGGAGAAGCAAATCAGCTTTCCCGATTATGTAGGAAGGTGCAACCATGAACAGAAATGCGGCTACAACTATACGCCCAAAATGTACTTTGACGAAAACCCGATTGCCAAAGAACGATTGAGCGAAGAGTTTGTGCCGGTGTTAAAGCCATATATCAGTCTGCCTCCTGCGCCATCCTTCATTGAGTCGGAAATAATGAAGCAGTCCCTGAAACTGTATCACACAAACAAGCTGTTTCAGTTCCTGAGTTTCCATTTCGGACAGGAGGCTACCGAAGAGCTGATGTTACGCTACCATGTGGGAACCTCGAAGCATTGGCCGGGAGCTACTGTCTTCTGGCAGGTGGATATTTCCGGACGGGTACGCACCGGAAAAGTAATGCTCTACAATCCCGAGAACGGAAGACGGATTAAAGAGCCGCACAACTACATCACGTGGGTACATTCCCTTTTGAAGAAAGAGAATTTCAACCTTCGGCAATGTTTGTTTGGTGAACATCTTTTGGCCTCCGACCAGCAGCGTCCGGTTGCCCTGGTGGAAAGTGAGAAAAGTGCTTTGATATCCAGCTTCTATCTGCCGCAATACCTCTGGATTGCTTCGGGCGGAAAGAACGGAGCGTTCAATCGGGATACTATGAGCATATTGAGAAACCGACGTCTCCTGCTCTTCCCCGATCTGGGTGCTACCGACTATTGGAACAGCAAAATGGAGATGATCCGGAACTTGGGAATAGAGGTTTCTCTCTTCGATTTTATGGAAAGAAACGCAACAAAAGAAGAACGGGATGCAGGTTATGACATTGCCGATTTCCTACTGAGAGAAGAGACAAAGGAGGCTATTTTCAATCGTCTTATTACGTTAAATCCGGCCATGAAAACGCTGGTCGAAACTTTCGATTTGCAGCTCGTCGATGTGAAGAAAGCACCGCTTTCAGCAGCGGTTCAACATATTCGGAAAGGACTTTTCAAACGATGACTGTCAGATGTCTGATTCACTTCTTTTTCACTGGAGCAAGTTTATGTCGGTGTATTACATTTCCCGGCCACTTGCTCACCTCAAAAGAAGGTGAGACGGCTCCCGATGGTCACAATTATTAATCTCAAAAGTAAATATTATGGACAAGAAAAATACAGTTACAATCCGTCTTACAGACGAACAGTTCGGCTGGCTCAGAGCACTCAGCCGGCGCAGTAAACGCAGTCAAAGCGAAGTAGTGCGTTCACTCATCGAACACGGTACGGTACGCGAACGGATTACAAGAGAAAATCTTGACATCATCCGAAAACTGATTGGCGAAAGCACGAACCTGAACCAGCTTGCCAAACGAGCCAACGCTTACGGTTTTTATCGTGTGGCTGATGAGTGCCGGACCGTCGCCCAACAGATTTCGCAACTTATAAAACAGCTCAAAGATGATCGGTAAAATTGTCAAGGGCACATCGTTTTCCGGATGCGTAAACTATGTGCTGAAAGAAGATAAGTCACGCCTACTAAAAGCGGTTGGTGTCTATGGTTCACCTGAAGAAATAGCGGAACAATTCGAGTTGCAGACTTTACTGAATGACAAGGTCAAGAACAAGGTCGGCCATATATCATTGAGCTTTTCCGCAGAAGACGGAGACCGCATCCGTGACGATGATGGGCTGATGCTGAAGATCGCCCACGACTATATGAAGCTGATGGGAATCGAGAACACGCAGTTCATCATCGCCCGGCATACCGACCGTAACCATCCGCATTGTCACATCGTTTACAACCGGGTGGATAATGACGGTCGCACCATCAGCGATAAGAATGACCGCTACCGGAACGAAAAGGTTTGCAAAATGCTGACGGCTCGTTACCGCTTGCATTTTGCAGAAGGAAAAGAGCATGTCAATTTCATGCGGTTGCGCCATCATGACAGGGTTAAGTATTTTATCTATCATGCCTTGAAACGAGAAGTTCCGAATGCCCGAAGCTGGAGTGAACTGCGACTGGCCTTACGGAAGTACGGAATTGATACGCAATGGAAGCTAAGTCGCACGACCGGAGAGATGCAAGGTGTCAAGTTCACATGCAACCAACTGACCTTTAGCGGTTCCAAGATTGACCGCCAGTTCAGTTTTCTGAACATTGATCAGGAGCTGAGATATAACGCTCTTTCTGCTACCATGAACCAGCGCCAGGTACAAGCAGAAACCATACGCGAGGAACTTCGGCATGAATATCAGCAGGAGAATCATTCCGGCATCAGTCTGGGACTGTTCACACCTTCTCCTACGGATTATGATACAGAGGAAGCGATACAGGCTAACCGGCTTAAAAAGAAGAAAAAGAAACCGAAACGCAAGCGAGGTTTCAGTCTATAATCAATTTTTTATTAACCATCAAAATTCAAATTATTATGAACTATTCCGATTTTATTTACGATTTCAATCTCTATTTGTGTGAGAGATTTGGTTACAGAAACTGTTGTTCCGTTATGCACAACGCCAACGGCATTTGTGTTTCTGTTCATGTTGGCGAAATGGATTTATACATCCGTTTCTGGGAATACAGTTGTGGTGTAGGTCACTACCCCGACTGGAGCATTATCATTGTGCGCAGCAACTTCAAACGAAACCAGCAGGAAAACCTGAAAGACCTTGCCCGATTCTTCAAGGAGTACGCCCCGCGCTATGGTTACAAATACCTCTGCACCGAGGATGATGATTACAAGTATTATCAGACCCTTGGTTTGAAACTTATCCACAGAGGATTTTTCAGACAATATAATTATGGGTTGCTGTTGAAGGAGTTGGAGATATAGTACTTTTTTACTGAGTTTATAGGGGAGAGAGATTCATTTCTCCCCCCCCTATAAACTTCAAATAATATTTCACTATCTTTTCGGATAAATTCTAATGCCATCCTTATCTTCTTTTGCAGAAGATATAAACCTTTTATGTTTAAGGGCTCCAGCTAATTTGATATTCCATTTTGTCTCCTCCAAAACTGGATGTTTAGATCGTTCAGCTATGTCTATGTATTTACCTCCCAATAAGCTCAATAATTCAGCTATTTTATTGTCATCATAATCGTACTCAAGTATAAGCAATGAAATAATATATACCCGATAAGACTCGTTCGATGCATTTTCTAAAACTTCAATTATTGTCTCTTCTTCTATATTTTTTAAATTAGTATTTATTATTATATCCAGAACCTGATTGGCTAATTTATCAAGTTCAATAAGTATGTCTTTAGGAGTAATAGAAATTATTCTCTTCTTTTGCTCATAAGTGAATACTTCTGAAGATAGAATTTTGTATGCAACTTCACAGTCAGATATATATGAAGCTGATAGATTTTCTAATAGTTGCTTATGGTATTTTATCAAGTAATCAGCATAAATGTCCATTCCTTTCAAAAGGTCAGTATTCTCTTCACAGAATGGTAACATATTATGAGACAATAATAACAGTAATCTATCTCGATCTAATCCTCTTAGTCCATCATATCCTTCAAATTCAATCTCGAAGGATTTTATAATGGAAGAGTACGTACCGATAGTCAGTTTGGTTGTTCCTAGTAGATAAGCTCCCAATGACGAATATTCACTGTCATCTTTTTCAATCATTTGGTTGCCCAAATTATCAGAGAAGTGTTCAATGTATTTTATCAGAATATTTTCATCTTTGTTTTTATTGTTATAGTATGAAATAACATTCTTCCATGTTGGATTAATTAAAAACAAATTATATGCAAGTGTTTTCAATTCATCTGTATTAATATTGCTATCATCATCTAACAGTTCTTTTTGCCCTATTAAATAGTTTTCCTTATCATCAGTCTTTATCTTCTCACTATTTAAAATGAACAAAAGCGAATCTTTCGTTTCATCTTTACAATCTTTCGAGAAGTGCATTACAGCTTTATCTATATTGTTTTCAATATCTTCTATAAAGATACTGTATTTTGTATCCCTAATTCTGCTTAGATTTAAGTTTCGTTCTTCTACCTGTGAATCATTAAAAATGAAATTTGCAATAATACATAAATTATGGCTGTTTATCTCGTATGCCTGATTATCTATTGACTGTTTAAGAAGTTCCGAATTCTTGTCATTAAGCTTCTTGAACTCTGAGTCTATTACTAAATCCAAACACCGTTCTTTTCCTATATTCTCGAATCTATCAGTTAGAAACTCATAATGATTATTTAGCCATCCCCTGGCTTCTTTACAAATTTCCTTACTGTATTTAAGCCAACCTTCTATTAATGTATTTTTTTCATCATTATTGTTCCATGATTCTATATTTATCCAGGACTGTATCTCATCCCATTCGATGTAATGTTCATAAACTTGTTTCTGAGCATTACCATAAAGATAATATTGAGCAAGGAAATCTAAGGGGGCTTGATCTGTTTCCAATATGTTCATTATTAGATTAAAATAGTCTTTATGAGATGATGATACATAATCCAACAAATCATTATTTAGAATAGCCTTTGTTTCAAACATATAAGGAAGAAGTTCCTTAACGAAATTTTCTACCTTATCAATGTGGTAAGAATATTCCTTTGGTATATCTCTCTTGATAGATAACAACAACTCTCTGTCTGCTAAAGAGACCATTCCTTCATAAAAGAAGGAAATATAGTCATAATATTCCTCATCAATAAATCCTCGACGAATAAATACATCCATCATCTCAGATAGTCCAATGCTCTTGTATAAGTCACTTTCTCCTTGTTTATAATGACCTATAAGTATCTTTAATCGATACTTATGAACATTTAGCTTTTGCTTATATAGCATTGCTCTGTCTCGCTCAAATTTACTTTCTGGTATTCTAAGTAAAGCTATACGTCTCTTAAAATTAATTTCTTTGTCTATAGAATTAAAATCAAAAGTATAAGAAGTATGCTCATTTCCACCATAATACCCCCAATAAGAGTAACAAACTTCACGTTTTGATATCAATTTGTTGAAAAGATCTTTGTCTTTAGAAATTTGATCTAAAGAGTAGTTTTGACCGTCAATAATAAATTCTGTGACCTTATTATTTATACGTTCTCTTATTTTATACAAATAAATAAGGCGTAATTCTGACTCTTTTAAGTGTTTCGTTTTAAGAAATGCTTGATATTCATTTTCCAATGTTTCTTCCTTTTTAGCAATTTCATCCAAAGCACCTTTAGCAAAGTTCGGCTTTTCTTTTATACAGTTATAAACCTTTCCCTCTCGTCTATGAAGCATTGCAAAATCTTTAGGATAATAGTTTTTATAAACTATCATAGCCAATAATTTTGTCAGATTCAATTTTTGATTATTCCCAGTACACAGCTTTTCCCTGTATTGCTGAAATTCGTTGGCAATATTGGTTAAGATACGCATATCCTGAACAAAGAAGGCCATATCTCTTAAGTCACCATCCTTAATCACATTATCTTCCAAACCTCTTTCATTTAATGCGGCTTTTAGTATATCCTTAGAATTTGACGGATTGATAACAGGTATCACAGTCGTAATATAGTCAAAAAACTTTGTACGTTCTTCGTTAAGGAAAATATCATCCTTTACAGCATATACGAAGACTATGTTTCTACTAACTATTTTAGATTCATTGAGTAATTGGTTTAACTCTCTTAGCTTTAGAAATATATCTGGACTGCCGAACCTATCCAAATCCTCTATAATAACAACATTATATTTAGTTACTTGAAAGAAATATAGAATTTCATCCAAATGATTATTAAAGATTGAAGTTTCTTCTTTAATTTCAATAACTCCATCTTTAAGGTTCAACTTATTGAGTTTTGAATTACCATATGATCGTACAAAATATTCCACAACAAAATAAAGGATTGTCAGCATATATAATATCGCTATGCTGTCAAATATAATATTATAATCACCCCAATTAAGTGCATTACATATACTTTCAACTCTCAACCATTTTGGTTCAAAAGCTATTAAAAACGATATAAAAAACAGGATAGCATTTAATGAGATTTTTCTTAATGTCCCCTCATCAATGTGTATAATTCGCTTAAATCTTGAATTCTGGACTGTTGAAGTTTTTTCCCGGTATATAAGTTGTTGTAATATACTATATTCAATTCTTCTGTTTAGCTTTTCAATTTCTTCATCAGTCTTTTGGGGAGGATTTTCTTCCTCATCTGCCTTTAAAGTTGCTAATGAAATAGGGAGATATTCATAATTACCAAAATTCTTCCTGAGAGTCAATAGAATTGAACTCTTACCGGAGCCAAATGGTCCAGTAAGAGCTATATTTTTTATTTCTCCTTTTTTCAAGGCTTCTTCAATTACTTCATTTAATTCCTTAACCGTTTTATAAGAGGAATCTTCAGAAGTCAGAATTTTTGGATTTAATGCTCTAATCATATTTTATCCTATCTCGTTTTTAAATCAATCTAATCTTTCCAGTCAGCAACTGCTGCATTATTATATTTAGCCTTTTTTACCTTCAAAGGCGTCTATTTCTCTGTCCATGCTTGAAAAATAGCTTTTGCTCCTGTAACTCTTTTGGGCAACCAACCTTTAAGTCTAAACATCATTTGGCGAAATCCTTTTTTGACTATTGGATGTTCCTTTAGATATGCCAATGAAATAAAGTGATTATTTACGACATTACCCTAAAATACCTCCTACTCTATAAAAAGCTTATGTATTACTTCCCAATTATATTTGTTACAGGTAAACAGACTGGGATCGAGAATTTCACTCTACTTTCATTTGATGTACTTTTACCTTCTTGAGATTTTCCACCAACTCCTATAAATGATACTCCTAATTTGCCTTCAATCTTTCCTTCTTCTGACTCAATAACAGTAACAGCGATATCCATATCTATCAATTGTACTCGTCTTTGGATATTAACGTGTTCTGGTTGTTTGGGAATACAAAAATCTCCTTGTTCCCCAATTGTAATATTAGGGTTTACAATAACGCCATACTGATTACATTTCTTAGATGCCTCTAATATACCTAATGATATTTGTTCAATGGTATTGCTTATAAAATCTTTCAGTTCCATATATTTATATGTTAATTCAGAATACAAAGGTAATGAATATCAGAGATAAACTATCCAAAGTTATTAGTTATAAAATAGCAAAATTGTAGATTTGAACAATTGAAGTACAAGACCGCGGGGTAAAGAGACTAGCATTCAACGTCAGAGGGAGCCTCAATTTATTGGTATATCAGAACCCCGAAAATCCAAGTGGTAAGATTTGATGGAAAAACGCTTGTACGGCGTTCGGATAATGATAAGATGTTCGACTACATTATTGCTTCCAATAATGAGAATAAGCCCAAAGAACGGATAACGAATATGTATGCGAAATGAATTTATACATCCGTTTTGGGGAATACGGTTGTGGTGTTGGCAGCATCTCCGACTGAAGCACCATCATTGTGCGCAGCAACTTTAAACTGAACCAGCAGGAAAATCTGAAAGACCTTACCCGTTTCTTCAAGGAGTACGCCCCATGCTATGGTTACAAATACCTCTGCACCGAAGATGATGACTACAAGTATTATCAGACCCTTGGTTTGAAACTTATCCACAGAGGATTTTTCAGACAATATAATTATGGATGCCGTTGAAGGAGTTGGAGGTGTAATGTGTATGTCTTTATTAAGGAGAGGATTTTCCTCTCCTTTTTTACCGTTACCCCTAAAATAATGTAATGGTAATTACATTTCTTACATGTATAAACACCATTATTTTTATAAATTTATATTCCAGGTAATCATATTGTCTTATATTTTATATTCAGAATTTAGTCCTTGAAGAAATTTTTGAATATAGTGTTTGGGAATATTCTGATCACATAATACAGAAGAGAATGTTTTTGATAGTATCGATGAAAATTCATCAGGGAAAATATCTTTTAATGAAGACATTAACTTTCCAAGTAATGATATTCCGAAACTGTATACAGGATCAAAAAGTTCATCTTCCATTTCAAGATTTAGGTTACTTGTACTTAATCCATGAACATAATCTGAGAGTGATGAAAAGAAAGATGAAGGACATTTAAAGCCCATTAAGTCATACATTTTCTCCCATGAAAAGCGGCTTTTGGGAGAAGAACGAAGCGACTGAAATCTCCAATTATGACCTTCTATTAGTTTATCGATGAACATTTTATTATTTGCATAAAAAGGTAATGATTTTATCTGACATACTGAAAAATTACAAGCCTCTTGATAATTCTGTTTGGCTGCTTTAACCTGTAGGCACAATTTTTCATAATCTTCCTTACTAATACTCTCATTATATGTAGGATTATTAGATAATTGATTTATACGATTTTGTAGTCCATCTATTATATAAAGATAGTGTCGCAATAATTTTACATTTATATCTTCCTCTCTGTAAATAAGAATAAAGGATGAAATACTATCTGCCATTGAACGAATGATCATATTTGCTATCACATAGTCTCTATCTCTTTCTATTACTGAATGTAAAGTGTCAGCTGTTTTTACAATACGTTCAGCTATCACTAAAGAATAGTCTTTTACAGAATTTATGTCACTGGAGTTATAGTTACCTTTTAAGAACATCACTTCATACTTTAGTGTGGTTAGAATTATTCTAAACGATTCTTCGCAAGTAATTCCTGTTCTTTCTAATTCGGGTATTTTCATTGTTATAATGTTTATTCAACCTACTTAAAAACAAAGTTAGTCATAGTTTGCGACTTTGCATCTTTTTAGTCTATATAATTGAATTAATTCGCAAATCTTATTGCAAATAGTCCTATTGAAATGATGAAAAATAGATAGGCTTTCTTATCTTTGCATAGAACGAAAGAAAATCCTTATGGAAAAAGAAAAAGACATAAACCGCATCAAGGTTGTGCTTGTGGAGAAGAAGCGGACCAACAAATGGTTGGCCGAACAATTGGGCAAGGACCCTGCCACGGTATCGAAGTGGTGTACAAACACATCACAACCCGGACTGGAAACGCTGCTGGAGATAGCACGTGTTCTGGATGTAGATATTAAAGAACTGCTGAACTCTACACGTGACGATGTTCAGTTAGTCAGAATTCAAAAACAGTAAAGCCAAGTAATGTTATGAACAGTAATGATAGAGCCAATCTCATAAAACGTATCAACACTTTAGAAGGACTGACCGATAAAGAACGTAGTGCCTTGTTAGGTTTGTTACGAGAAAATAAAACTTATGGTCTTGTATGGGAAGATAAGCCGGAGGGCGTAGAAGAACGTCTTCGCGATGAACTGCCCATCTTGACAGAGGTGCCGGAACGTGCCATAATCAGTGAAGATAAAGATGCCCCTAATCATATTCTGATTGAAGGGGATAATTTGGAAGCCCTCGCCACCTTAGCTTATACACATGAGGGTAAAATTGATGTTATCTATATAGATCCACCATATAATACCGGTAATAAAGATTTTAGATACAATGACAGCTATGTTGATAAGGAAGATTCTTATCGACATTCTAAGTGGTTGTCATTTATGAGCCGTCGTCTGAAAATTGCAAAGAAGTTGTTGGCCGATGATGGGGTAATTTTTATTTCAATTGATGATAATGAACAAGCACAATTGAAAATGCTTTGTGATAGTTCTGATTTATTTGGAGAAAATAATTTCAGAAATAATATCTTAGTGAGGCGTAGAATAAAAAGTCTTAATTCTCAATTTGCTTATAAAGGATTATTTAGTCTTAATGTTGGTTTTGAGTATATCTTATGCTATTCAAAGACAAATCAATATTTAATGCCAGCATTAAGAATGACAAAAGAAAAAGCACCAACAAAAGGTCGATGGGATGTGTTTTGGAGTAATGCTGATAGACCTACTATGAGATATGAGATTTTAGGCTTCACACCAGAAACAGGACAATGGAGAAATTCTAAAGAGAAAGCAGATATTGCAATAAAGAATTACAAAGAATATCAAGATAAATATTCAGAAGAATATTCTTTGGAAGAATATTCAGAAACTACCGGAATAACTGATTTCATTCGTCGTATTCCTAATGGTAAAGGTAAAAATGGAGGTGTTCAACATTGGATAGCTCCAGATTCAACAAGTTTAAGAACAAGCAATTGGACGGATATTGAAGTTTCACAAATTGGAAAAGAGTTCGATTTACCTTTTGATAATCCTAAGAGTAAACTATTAATGATGGAAATTCTTAAAATGACTCGAAAAGAAAATCCAGTCATACTCGATTTTTTTGCAGGAAGTGGCACAACCCTTCACGCCACTATGCAACTGAATGCAGAAGATGGAGGCCGTCGCCAATGCATTCTTGTTACCAATAATGAGAATAATATTTGCGAAGAGGTAACCTACAAACGTAATAAACAAGTAATAAATGGATATAAAACTCCCAAAGGCACAGAAATTCCAGGACTAACCAAAAATAATCTCCGCTATTACCGTACCGGATTTGTTGGACGCAATCGCTCAATGCAGAATATGCGAAAACTGGTTAATCTTGCTACAGATATGCTTTGTATCAAGGAAAACCTCTATACGGAACAGAATACCTTTGGAGGGCAAAAGACCTATAAAAATATTTTCCGCTATTTCGATGATGGTAAAAAACAGATGCTTGTAATTTATCGTGAAGAAGCCATCGATGAATTGGTTGATATAATCTATGATATGGACATACCTCAACCAATAAAAGTTTATGTGTTCTCACCCAGTGAAGACCCTTGGGAAGGTTCGTTTGATGATGTCAGCGACAAGGTGGAGCTATGCGCTCTGCCACAAGCCATCTACAATACTTACCGAAGAATCTTGCCAAAGAAAAAGGATGCAGTAGTCATGCCGGAAGAAGATGCGCTGGCAAGCACTCAAGAAGATAAAGACCTGTTTGATGGAATGTTGAACTTTGAATACGATGAGGAAGCATAAACATATATCAGATAGAAACATGATATGTGGTTTAAGTTATTCGAAATTTTCGAATAATTGCTTCTGGAAAAAGGTAATTCCATAATAAACACTTAAAATAAAAAAGGAATAATGAAAAATATACCATACCAGCAGAACGCTATCAATGAACTGACAGATAAAACGATCCGTCTGTTAAACCTCGGTGGAAAACGACACAAAATTGTGTTTGAAGCGCCAACAGGTGCGGGAAAAACGGTCATGACCTGTCAGGCTTTGGCAAATATAACCGACGAATTGAAAGAACGTGGTGACAGCCGTTATCAGGAAGTTGCCTATATTTGGTTTGCACCTCGTAAACTTCACCTGCAAAGTTATGCCAGCTTAAAGAATGCCTTTGGCGAAACACGGAAACTTCGGCCTGTAATGTTTGACGAGATTGACCAGAGTGAAGGCATACAACCTGGAGAAATATTGTTTGTCAACTGGGAAAGTGTGAACAAAGAAAGTAATGTCATGGTACGCGAAAACGAAAGTTTTGCTTCTTTGTATGAAATTGCACGACGGACACAAGAAGAATACGATTTGCCCATTGTTGCCATCATAGACGAGGAACACATGTTTTGGTCAAAAACTGCCGATAAATCGGCAGCAGTGCTGGAACGTATCAATCCGGCTGTAGAACTGCGTATTTCGGCCACCCCCAAGACACTTCATCCTGATGAAAAAGTAAAAGTTTACCGACAGGATGTTATTGCGGCTGAAATGATTAAGAAAGAAGTCGTGCTGAATCCTGATATAGAACTGGATTTCAGTGAAGAACGCACACTGAACGA
The DNA here is from genome assembly GCA_905196835.1 of uncultured Prevotella sp. Classification (GTDB taxonomy): domain Bacteria; phylum Bacteroidota; class Bacteroidia; order Bacteroidales; family Bacteroidaceae; genus Prevotella; species Prevotella stercoripullorum. The sequence continues at coordinate 41,194 of CAJJWN010000006.1, forward strand.
AAATCTGATTAAGGCGGCATTGGCAAAACGTAATCAGTTGGCTGAGCTTTATCAGGAATTGGGCGTCAAAATCAATCCCCTATTACTTATCCAGCTGCCCAACGATGTGAAGGAAACCATGACTTCGGAAGATCAAGCTATCGCAGAACAGGTGAAAACCTATTTGGAAGCTATATGCGGGATAACCGCCGAAAATGGATTATTGGCCGTATGGCTCGCCAACGAAAAAGAGAATCTCGCCGGACTGGAACGTCCCGATAATATGACGCAAGTATTGCTATTCAAAGAAGCAATTGCTTTGGGTTGGGACTGCCCTCGTGCAGCTGTACTGCTAATCTTCAGAAAATTGCAAAGCGACCAGTTTACGATACAAACTGTAGGACGTATTCTGAGAATGCCGGAACAGAAACATTATCCGAAAGAACAGCTTAATATCGGTTATGTTTATACCGACATTGCGAAAGATAAAATTCAGATTGTCACAGCCGATTCCGACTATATCTTGAAAAATACGATTATGGCATGCAGACGTGAAAATCTTGAGAATGTATCTCTACCGGCTTACTATTCAGAACGCCCTAATGTGGAACGAAATTATTTAGGACCCGACTTCAAAAAAACATTGTATGAAGTGGCTGATGAATTCTGGAAACTGGAAAGAGGTGCCGGATTGTTTTCTATCGCAGAATTGGCCGCTTTAAGAAATGATAATGATGAATTTACTCCGTTGCCAGAAAGTGATGACGATTTAGTAAATGAAAACAGAAGACGGGTAAAGAATTCAATTCGTTTGGATGTCAAGACAATAAATGTGGAGATTCCAAAGGATGTTCACTTCCAGAATGAAGAACAGATATTGAAAGTAGATCAAGTGCGCTTTGCCCGTAAAGCATCTGAAATAGACCGCGTATTTATGGCATATATAAGCGGTAAAGGACATCAATTTGAGAGTAAAGGTAGAGCTGATAAAATAGCCAACTACCTGCTTGAAATGCTTGCTGACTATTTTGGAGTCTTCGATACTGATGCAAAAAGGTAGTCCTTTATTATGATAACAAACCAAAGTTTGACCGTTTGCTGGACATGGCCTTAGAAACATACGCCCGTAAAAGAGAACATGCGAAAAGAAGATCTGCCGCTGCCAGAGAATTAAAACAATACAACTGGGAAGTTCCGGAAGAAAGAGTCTATGACAGTGAAACCAACCATATTGAGACTGCAAAAAATCATGCTTTGTTGCCATTCGTACAACTTAACGAAGCTTCTAATCCAGAGAAGGAATTTGTGAAATATTTGGAAGAACATTCACAATGGATTGACTGGTGGTATAAGAATGGGGACAAAGGAAAACAACATTATGCCATTGCATACGGAAAATCTTTATTTTACGTTGATTTTGTTATCCGTATGAAGAATGGACATGTATATCTTTTCGATACGAAAAGTGCCGGAAGTGATGTAACTGCTCCGGAGAAACATAATGCCTTGTTGCAATATATCCAGGAATATTCAACTAAAGATACACCTCTTTATGGAGGAGTTATCATTCAAGATGGAAGTAACTGGCTATATTCCAAACTACCTATTGAGAATACTACTGATTTGTTAAACTGGGATGCTTTTTATCCTGAAAACGCATAAAGATTATGGCTAAAGGTATAGATCCGAAATTTGTTCACTACGGCATCCGCAAAGATGATTTAGCTATGATAGAAGCAATCTGTGAAGCGGAAGGTGTAGATTTTGACTGGTTAAGTGAAGATATTCTGAAGGCCTATCATGCCAAGAAGGTTGACGTGATAGAAATGAGTGATAATGAAACGGAAGACATCATCCGTAATGCAATCCAAAAAATACGTCAATAAATACGATTATGCTGATACAGAGAATTAAAATAAGCAATTATAAGACTTACTTGTCACTTGATCTGGATTTGACAGTCGATGACGATCGCCCTATTATTCTGATTGGCGGTGCAAATGGTGGCGGTAAGACTACTTTATTCGAGGCCATAAGCGGAGCTCTTTATGGTTTGAAAATTGAAAACAAAGAGCATTTCATGGAATTGCTCAATCAGGGAGCCTTAAATACAGCCAAACCTGAGATTTCCTTACAAATAACATTTGTAGGGAAAGTACTCGGCCAGCAACAGAAGTACATATTAAAGCGTGTTTATCAGTTAAATCCGCAAGGCAAGCCATTGGAAAGCGTATCGCTGAACATGAACGGGAACATGTATGTTTACGGTACAATGACTGCTCCCAAAGACCGGGTAAAAGCAGAACAGGAAATCAATAAAATCATCAAAGCTAATCTGCCTCAGGAACTGAGCCAGTATTTCCTGTTTGATGCAATGCAATCGAGTGAATTGCTGAAGAAAAATGTATTTGCCCAAACCATTCGTGATAATTTTGAGAATGTGTTGGGCTTCAAAAAATACCTTCAGTTAAAGCGTGCTGCTGAAAAACTACAGCAAGAATGGGCACAGCAACGTCTTGAAGCAGAAAAAGAAGCACAGGAATATAATGAATTATGCGCACAAAAAGACAAACTGACCGCAGACTTAAATACGTGTATAGCGGAACAAGATACAAAATATAAGTATCTTGCGTCGGTAGAAGTGGAATATAAACGGGCAAAAGACGGTGCCCAAGAAGCATCTGCCCTTAATAAGAAGATACAGGAACTTGCCAGTAAAATTGACGATATTGTAAAACGTGCAGCAACGTATGCTGAGGACTTGAAAGCATTTGTTGATAACATAGAAATTGATTTATTCTTACCTAAATTAGCTTCGAACCTGGCACAAGAAATCAATAATATCCTCCACATAAAGGAACAACTTCAGAAAGAGAATACTGGTGCTTATCCGTTGGAGACATTGAAAGACGTGACAAATAAAATTATAACTTACTTAAAAGATTTGTCACTATGCAGTGAATCTGTGGATGAAGAACAGGTTGTATCTCATATTGTAGCTATCCAAAATAGTACTAATAAAGAAGATCCTTTTGGTTATCTTGACGAAGCGGAAGTAACCGCTTTATCCAACTTGGTAAAAAGAACTGGCTCCAATCAGTTCATTGCACTTGACCGCCAACGCCAGGAACTGGAAATTCAACTTTCCACGTTGGATAACTTACGTTCGCAAAAACAGACCTTGGAACAAACACAGGCCGGTGGTAATGAATATCTAATTCAAAATTATGAAGCCGCTCAAAAACAGATAGAGAAACTGAAAGGTCAGGAAGCGACTCTGAAAGCAGACATTCAACGTCTTGAGAAACGGATTCATCAGTTTGATGTACAAATCCAGCAAGAACCTGATATTAAATTCGACACTTTGGTCAAGCTTAAACCTCTGTTTGAAAAGATTGCAGACAGTTTGCTGAAGAAGAAAAAAGCCCAGATTGAAAGTGAAATGCAACAGCAACTCAACAAGTTACTGGTTTCATATAAAGGTCATGTAGCCAAAGTTGAGTTGTCCGACAGCATTGAACAATTCAATATAAAACTCTATCATACTGCCGGAAATGAGATTTCATTGAATCAGCTTAATGCTGCATCCAAACAAATCTTCATCCAGGTTTTATTGAAAGTATTGCGAAACCTGGGAGATTATAATCCACCTGTAATGATTGATACAGTAATGGGTGTTCTTGATAATGAAAGTCGTGATGCCTTGATGGAAGAATATTTTCCACAATTGGCAGAACAAACGATTTTGCTTTGTACGACCTCTGAAATCAGAACAGACAGCGACTACATCAAACTGGAACCGTTTATTTCCAAAACCTATACACTTCATCGCAATGTAGAAGCACAGAATACTACGGTTGAAGACGGTTATTTTGGTTTAACTCTTAATCAGTAAAAGAAATGAGCATCATAAATTTTTCAAATACGCGCCAGATGGAAGGATTGTTTGACGCAATCAATCCAATCAAGGAACTGATTGAATCAAAAATCAATCTTTCCAGAACAGCTGATCGGGAGAAACGTATAAACTTGAATCAGAATAAGGTAATGCGTATCTGCTTCATCGTGGGACTAAGTTTGCCTACAAAACGTTCCATAGATGATTATAAGGATATACAGCTATCAGTGTCATCAGCCAGAATCATACCAAGTTTTTTCACGATGCATGATTTAAGTACCTTATATTCAGCATTGTTAAAGCTAAGATATGCAGACTTGAATATTGATTGGACTCAAAACGCTACTCTTTCTCGAATTATCGCAGCAGAAATGCTTCGTGGACGTGACTATCTGATGTCTGACAACAATCTGGATTCCTTCTTATACGCTATGAACAACAAAGTAGCCATGACAAAAGATATTCCAGTGCTGAATCTTCTGATTGGCAACTATGGTGATGAAGAAATGGAAGCGACTTTGGACATAAACAGTCGTTCCATTACCAACTCACAGATTATCATTGCGGGAGCTACAGGATCTGGAAAGACTAATTTGCTGGCTGTTTTGATTCAGCAATTCAGAATGTTATCCACAGAATCACAATATCCCGTGAACTTCCTTTTGTTTGATTACAAAGGAGAGTTCAGCGATATACAGAATAACCATTGGTTATCACTTTTCGATGTGGACCGTTCTTGTATTCTGGATCCATTGACACAGCCATTGCCTTTTACTCCATTTAAGGATTTCACTGGGCGTTCTATCAATGAAATCAATCTGTACTCTACAGAAATGTCTTCTGCTTTATGTTCCATAGACCGAGTAAGTGCGAGTGCCAACATGAACAATCGTCTTAGTGAAGCTATTGTAGAAGCCTATAAATCGACAAATGGCGCCCCTATTTCATTTGAATTAATGCTGAAATGCTATCAATCACGAATGAAAGATGCAAATAATGATGATAGTATTTCTTCTGTTCTGAAGCAATTGGTTAATGCGCATATCTTTGAATCAGAAGATAAAGTTTCTTTGATTGATGACAGCTACATCATCAAGATGGATGGATATCCAAAAGATGGCCCTATAGCCAAAGCTATTGTGTATTTCCTGATGTCTAAACTTAATAACATTTATGAGTTATTGGATAAACAAGCAGTGAATGATGAAGTAGTACAAATACGTCATTTCTCTATTATTGATGAAGCTCACTATATGCTTGACTTTGACAATCGCCCTCTGCGTAATCTAATTGCTGTAGGCCGAAATAAAGGTCTGAGTATTATCCTTGCCACTCAGAACATGAGTAGCTTCAAATCAAAAGGTTTTGATTTTTATGCCAATGCACAATACCCACTTATTATGAAGCAGCAGACTATTGATGATAAGGTCATCAAAGACTTGTTTGGCGTGAGTGGTCAAGAACTTCAAGAAATCAGAACTGCTATAGCCGGACTTCAAAAGGGTGAGCTGATTATAAAAGACCAGATGGCTTTTGCCCTTGGCATGGGGAATAAGTATAAGAAAATTAATGTGACACACTTGATATAAACAATTTAATTTAAGAGTATAAAATGTGGTCAGATAATGAAACAACGCAAGATTTGCTTGGCTATCAGGTCCATGCAGATTTACTCAAAAAAATAATTTTGAATGATGATATGTTACCCATTTCCATAGGGGTATTTGGAAATTGGGGATCTGGAAAAAGTAGTTTGATGCTATTGCTTCAAAAGTCCTTGCATGAATGGGAAAAATCTCAACATGAAAAGGGTTGTAAGATTATACTTCAAGTGTATTTTAATAGTTGGCAGTTTGAAAGCTATGACTCAACAAAACTGACAATGATAGAAAGTATATTAGAAGCACTTGACAAAGATATTAATAAGCGAAAAAATGTATTTGAACGGGTAGATGATTTGCTCGAGCGAATCAACTTTTTGAAAGCAGGCGTATTTATCTTGAAGAAAGCCTATGAAAATCTCACTCCTGATTGGCTGAAGAAATGGTTGCCAACAAAGGAAGACCTTGATAAGATAACAAACAAGGATAAATACAACAATCTACTTAAAGATGTAGCAAAAGGTAATACATCAAAATTTATCGCAACATTCAGAGAACTCTTTGATGAATTGGTTGACGATATGGGATATAAGGCTGTTGTTGTCTATATTGATGATTTGGATAGATGTGAACCCAAAAGAATTATTGGTTGCCTGGAGGCCGTCAAGTTGTTTGTAAATGTAAGGAAAACCGCATTTATCATTGGTGCAGATGAACGTATTATTGAATATGCTATTAGTCAGCATTATCCTATTCAAATGAAGAAAGAAGATATATCCAGTCCATTTTCAGACTATTTGGAAAAACTCATTCAGCTACCATACAAACTGCCACGTTTGTCTGACAACGAGCAAGAGACTTATATCACACTTCTTCTATGCAAAAATCATTTAAATGATATCTACTTTAATGAAATACATCAGAAATATTTGGAGTTCAGAAAAACAGACAAGCATTCCAAATATAATATAGATGACATCAAAGCAAATATTTCCAAAGATAAAAAAATTGATTTTCATGCAGTAGAATATCGTTTACCAACTGTACCTCTTATTAAGCGTTTTTTAAATGGTAATCCACGACAACTAAAACGTTTTCTAAATACCTTATATGTACGTCAAGAGTTAGCTGAGGTAGCAGGTTTTACAGATATACGCCCTGAAGTATTAACCAAACTAATGGTATTGGAGTACAACACACTGTACAATTCTCGTTTTGAAGAACTTTATAAACTTCAAAATGCAAATGGAGGTGTTTTGCCATTGGATGATGTTGAGCAAGAAGCAAAAACTGAAAATGGTATTCAAAATCCACAATGGAAAGACAACTGGTCGTCAGATTATTTGAGGCAATGGTTAAGCTCAGATCCGTCATTAAAAGATATAAATTTACAAAACTACTTCTGGATAGCACGAGATGCTTTGAAAAATGAAAAACCAATAGCTTCGTTGGTTACAAACAAAGTCATGCTGTTATTCCGAAGATTATGTACCTTGCAAACAAACAGTATGATGAAGCGAGATTTGCCTGGAATTATTAATGCTTGCGATGATTCAGAAAAAGACATGATTATTCACTTGATTAATGATAACCTAAGAAAAGATCCAAAGTCAGAAAATTGTTGGAGAATACTTAATTGCGATGAGAATAATTTATTATTTGGTGACAAAATAGACAGATTAAAATTATTATTCAGTAATATAAAGACCGAAGATATAGATACAAAAGCGGATATATTTTTTGTTAGAATGCTTTCATTAAGCAATGAGATACATAACTATATAAATAGTTTGCCAAAAGCGAACCCTTTAACAAAAGCTATCGAACGAAAAATTCAAAAATAATAAATATGGGTACATCACAATCACATAATTTGAAATCTTCGCCTAATTGGTCTGCAGCAAAACGAGCCATGACGAGTCTAGCAAATGGAACAGACAATAAGCCTGCCTCAAATGCAAAGTTTTTTGGTAATTTAGGAATAGCGCTCGGCAATGGTTTGTATAGGGGTGGCAGAATTGGAGGGCATGGAGGTAAGAGAGGCGGCAGTTCGTTTGGACGTGCTGGTGGACATGCAGTCAGAGGGTTGGCTACTGTTTTAAACAATATTAAACAATATGGACTTGTATCAAGTTTAGGCATTGATAGACTGCCTGATACACAAAAGCCGAAAACGCCACATGATTTCAAGGAATTGCTTTTGCACGAGATCATTGGAGACAATGATTCTACAATGGATGATGCAGCAGCAACTTATGCAATGGATAAAGTGCTGAATGATATTTTGTCAGATTGTAAAGACGGACAAGAAATTGAAGATAAACTTCAGAATGCAACAGATGACGATCTTCATGAATGGATTATAACATTTGAAATTGAATACATACTGGAATATTCTGCAGAATTATTTCAAAGCCACATATTTGACAAAGGGAGTAATCCCGAAGAAATAAAGAAGGACATGAGAGGTTGGCTTCATAACGAACTAGATGAGAAGTTAAGCAAAGAACTAACTCAAATCGACTTCAATAGCCGAGAAGGAAAAGAATACCTGGATTCTTTAACATCAGAAATATTGGATATATGGAAACAAGAATAAACATTAATTATACTCCGTCAAAAACAAGCGAAGTTTTTGGCCTTTTTACTCTTTCATTTCAAGGAAGTGACGGAAAAATTCATTCTGTCAACACAAAGTTTAATCCCAAACAGTTATGGGAGTTTTCACGAGATACATCATCTGTTGCTTTTGATTTATTAGTTTTATCCATGATTGTATATAATGTGGACAGAGCTGTACTTCGTTTGTCTAATTCAGATGATGGATGGAAACGAAACTTGATATTATTGAATGTTCCTGTAATAAATCTTGAGGATATGAATAAAGGTCGTGAAGCTTTTAATAAAGCAATCAATTTTCTTACGGGCGACAATTGGGATATTCACTTTATACAGGCAGATTCATACTCGTATAATCCAACTAAAAAAGTAAAGGAATATGATCCTCAGTTTTTTGAAAAGGTTGCATTGTTTTCAGGAGGTTTAGACTCATTGATTGGATTTATAGATGAGGCCAGCACTCTCTCTGTTGATAAAAAGATACTACTTGTTTCACATATGGAACTGGGCAAAGAGCATAGTGATCAAAAAAGCATTTTAGAATATTGCAGGGAAAACAATATCTTTTCGAATAAATACGAACAAGTGTTGCTGAACGCAGGGCTTAAACCTCATTCTTGGAATATTAAAACTCCAACAGAGAGTACATTCCGCTCACGTTCCTTATTATTTTTTGCAGCAGGAATATATATTGCAAACAAAATATCCCCACAATGTCAATTGATAGTTCCAGAGAATGGAACTATATCAATAAATATACCTCTTGATAGTGGAAGAAGGAGTTCATGCAGTACTCGAACTACGCATCCTACTTTTATCAAACGCATACAGGAGGCTTTATATGCTATAGGTATATCAAACTCAATATACAACCCATATCGATTAAAATCAAAAGCAGACATGGTTCTTGAGTGCTGTCAAGATACTTCGAAAAAGGCAATTTTAGAATCATTAGTTGACTTATCATGCTCTTGTGCAAAACGTGGTCACAATGTTTTTTGGGACAAAAGCGGAATAGAAATACGCAATGCCAAAATCAAACATTGTGGTATGTGTTTGCCATGCTTATATAGAAGAGTCGCACTAGATACAATAGGTCTAGATAATGAGGCATTGCTTGGCACTGATGTACTTCATGGCATTAAATTTAATCTTGACAATAAACATCAAAAAAGGAATAGGGATTTTAACGCTCTTCTGTATTTCCTAAAAAACAGAATGAATGAACGTACAATTCGCCAAGAACTATTCTTTAATGGAATTATAGAAAAGCAGGAGTTAGATGAATATACATCATTAGCCTTACACTCATACAGACAAGTTATCAATTGGCTTAAGAAAAAAGCTACAAATGAAATACAAATAAGAGCAGGAATATGATTATAGACACCCATTGTCATTTTGACATGATGCCAAATCCTGAACAGTATCTCAAACAACAAGAGGTAAAAAAGAATATCTCGATAGGAATGACAAATCTGCCAAGTCATTTTTTATTGGGCTATGAGCATGTAAGACAATATAAGTTCTCACGTTTGGCTTTAGGATTTCATCCATTATATGCAAGCGAAAATAAAAATGAATTACGACTATTTAGCCAGTGTTTAGATAAAACTAGCTATATTGGTGAAATCGGTCTAGATTTTAGTAACGAAGGACTAAAAACAAAAGATGATCAAGTTTTCGTTTTAGAGAAAGTATTGCAGCTATTAAGTAAAAAAAATAAAATAGTAAGTGTCCATTCCAGACGAGCTGAAAAAGTCTTGTTCGAAATGCTGATTACCTATGGCATTAAGAATGTAATATTCCATTGGTATTCAGGTCCTCTCTCTCTAATTCCTAAGATAGTAGAACATGGATATTATTTTTCTGTCAACGAAAAAATGACAAAAACTAATAGTGGAATAGAAATAATTAAGCGCATACCACGTAATCTTATTCTAACAGAAACAGATGCCCCTTTTAATAAAGTTTGCTCAATCAGTAATACTCTAACAAATATAGGTTTGGGAGAAAGTGTCATTTATGATAATTTTAGCCGCCTTATATATACTATTAAAAGATAGTTAGGCACTAAAAATATATTGTATAAATGGAAATACGGGATTCAATTTAGAGTCTCGTATTTCCAAGTACATAAAATTTTAGGTGGGGTGTGTACAGCGTTAATTATTTTTACATTCCGTGTCTTATCTTCCTAAAATCCTCTTCATCTTTCTCCATGTCAAGCAACTTCTTTTCGTTATTAATACATTTTTGTGCCCATTCCCGTACCTCTTGTTTTTGATGATCCAACAACTGTTCAAAACATTTGATATTCCTCTCGTAATATGGGGATATATCACCACTCCATGAGAAAGAGCCTAAATTAGATGAAATATTATCCCTTACATCTTTTCGTTCCCCGAAATTATCCAGAAGCCAGATAATCCATTTATTGAAATACTCTTTTTCATTTCCATCGTCTTCTTTTTCAAAGCAAGGTACCATTAAGGCAATCCTTGCAGGTGCAGACTCTGGATTCTCTATGCAAAGCTGTTTGATTAACTCTTCGTTGATATCAAATAGCGGACCTTTGTCAAAGCTAAACCCAGACCCCAGCTCATCCTTCACTTGGAAATAGAACAAGAAAGTATCTGTTCCCAAAAAAGCATTAACAAATTCCGGCCATACATCATCGAAATAATCCTTTAACAATTCTGTGAACACTCCTTCAGTATTTAAATGCACCATCTGAGTGTTGTACAAGTCGATAAACTTCCTGTTTACTTGCTTTGCAAATTCAGCATCATGCCATAATTGTAAGGTCTCTACAAGAAGACGGCTATAGTCATATAGTAAATGTCCCATATTGCTATTTATTTGAAACTTTAACATCGCTTCTTTTACAATGTTAACAGTTTCGTCTAGGTCGTCTTTTCGCATCATGAATCGTTCTGATATTACGTATGCAATCAAATCATTTGGACGATCAGGAAAACAATCTCTCAGAGCCTTTAGTATTAACAAGTAATGTTCGGAACTATTCGACCTGAAATACTGGAGATAAGTAGCTAGATAGTCTATCGTCAGAACTCCGCTCTCTTGTTCTGAAAAAAGCTGATAAAAATGACTTATCTTATCGTCTTCGGTGCTGGCCATTAATGATACATATAGGTATTCATGTCCGTCATCTCTTAATCTCTTCAGAAACGACAACAGTGGTTTCTTTTCCTTGGCACATGAAGATAGGTTACCAAAAAACGGGCTATAGAAGTCTTGGGGCATTGTTGCTAATACATTAAAGATGGTATCAAAAAGTATTCCTAATTGTTCGTCTGTGGCTGTTGTTACTAATCGTTTTACAAACTCGATAGGAATATACTTGTTATCCTCAAGTAACGCTTTCACTTCTTCAGTATTAGCATATATCTCCTTGTCTATGAACTCAGCCGCCAGCGGAGCATACAGTTTCTCGGATAACTCGATTTGTTCTTTGTCCTTCAGTCGGTATTGTCCATGCTGTATATACCTGGCTTCGTTCAGTTGCATTTTAAAAGATTGGTTCCTCATTTTCTCCATCAGTCCCGCAATTCCTAAGGATTTCGCGTCGATGCCAAAGGTATGTACCATCTGGAATAAGGCCTCATAACCAGTGTCCCAGGCATAGTTTTTTAGTTCTGCTATTTTCTCCAAGAGCGGAACAAAGACTTCCTTTCGTACTGTACGTGCCCAATTGTAGACTTTTCTTTCTGCCATTTCGGCCAAGAGATTGACAATCTCAGGATTCTTGTTTATCCATTCCAACAACAAGTCCCGGCATCCGTACCAGTATTCGAAGATTTCATCCCAAGTATTCGGTGTATAGTCCTTCCTGTTCTCAAATCCGAACTTCTCGGCTCCACCTATCCGGACAAATCCTCCGTTTTGTAATGCAGCTTCAAAGCAACGTATGGTTAACGGTATATAAGTCTCTCTCTCATCGATGAGTCCTTGCAGGGTCGCCAAGCGATCCTTCAGATTTACTTCTGTTCCTGCTAAATAAATATGGAACAGTTGAACTAATTGTGCCGTAGCATTATTACCAATCTCTTCATTCTCGGCCACGGCCAATCGTGCCATCATGAACACGCCATCATGATAACTCTCGCGGGCAAAGCAAAGACGTTCTAGAGCCCAGATTATATTCCGCCTTACATCACCATAAACCTGTTCTCTCAGCCAATCGATATCCTTGTATCCAAGCACTCTCCGTAAATGTGTAGCTATAGCGGCAGGGTTCACGGTACTCATGGCGAGGAAAAGTTCAGAACCCAAACCAGAACATAAGTTCTCCTCGTCGAAAAAAGGGTGGTCGATGTTTGCATTGACCAGTTGCCCTACCATTTTAAATGCTTCCTTGTTACCGGACATCTGCTGTATGTGCTTACAGAAGCCTTCGCTAATGGCTGTTTGTATGCTTGGTGGCTGTTTTTTGATGTCCTCAATAAGTTCGTTGAAATGTATCCGTGAATTACACACATATTTAAACCACTCGGCAGTCAGCCAGACAGCTAGTGGAAATGGCCTTACATAAAGCCATTTGCCTTGTATATCAATCAGTGTTGGATGGTATTTCGTCACGATTCTTACCGCGATACTCCTCCGCTCTTCATATTCCATTCCGTTAAGTGGCGTTACGTGATTGTTACCTAACAGGTATGCAAAACCCTCATGTGTAGCATCTTCATAAGGGAGGGGTAAGCAAAGTGATAATGTTTGCCAAATCTTTTTTCCTCTTCTTCTTTATTGGGGGTAAGGTTTAGTAACTTCGGCATTAGATGCGTTACATCCTCGGGACCAGCAATTTTGTTATTCTTGTATGCCTTAACAAGTTCTATCGCCATTTGAGGGTATCCACCTGCTAACTGTTTGATAACCAAAATGTCATTCTTATTCTGTTCATCTTCGTGCAGTGCCTCACTAATATAGTGTCCTATGCTCTCCTCCATGTCTTGAGGTCTTAACTTAATAACGGGGAAAGTGATACGTTCAAGCTCTTCATTAAAATAGTCATGATGAGCAAAAATCAATCGAAATAAGTTGTTGTATTTATCTCTGATACTGATAATTTCCGTAACAAGTTCCATTGGGCAGTCATCCACGATGATAATTCCATCACTTTCGGGATTATCTTTCAGTATTTGCTTCAACTCGCCCATCAGTTTATCTCGATTACCATTAAATTTCGTATAATATCGGTTTGGTTCGCGTTCTGTCTCCTTGAAAGCCTCATAAATCAGTTTTGACTTACCCATTCCCGATAATGCTGTCAGCAGCAGCGTTGAAGTATCATCGTCCCTCAGTTGGTCGATAATCTCTTTCGTCTTATCGTTTTCTATAAAGTAACCAGTCTGATTCAGATTATAATCGGATTTGTCTAATAGATTTAACAGTTGACGGCTATCAACCTCTCGAGCCACACCGGTGTCGGCAATAAACGTATATTCACGACTGTCGACAATGGAATCCAACAATCCGCTTGGAATATAATTGGATGAAGGCATACAAATAAACTCGTTGTTGTTCCCATCAAATCTACCTACTTCCGACATATAGGCAACCATATACAGTACGTCGTCCGTACCTTGATAGAAGATACCTCCTCCAGATGTTCCTTCAAAGTTTATTTTAGGACTTAAATTTTGAAACTGAAGTTGAATATCTGTACTTGCCCAACTTTTTTCCCCTCGTTTTACAACATCGTAGATTTTCAGAGAAGTGTCGTCTTTATGAAAACCACAGAGGATTGCTTGGCCAGATATATCCGTTGTCAATAGTCGCACTTGGTCAAGTCCCGATGTGGGCATACCGTTGGGTTTTATCACACGCAACACAGTAGCATCATCCTCTTCTGGCTTGTTGTAGTAAACCACTTCTTCCACAGTTAAGTGGAATGTCCGGCTGTTCCTCTTGAGCAAAATACCTATCTGCTCTTTGTCTAGAGGGCCATCCTTGGTATCTTTTTGTATTATATGTGCAGCAGTAAGGACATAGAGGTTCTCTCCGACAGAAACGATGATGCCCGATCCTTTATTGTTGTTGGAACACTCAATCTTAACTGTTACCTTTCTTAGGGCTTTTATGTTTGCTTTTGTCAGATTCATAGTTCTTTGATATTATCATGTACTTCAAAATTCCATTTTTCACATTCGCCTTCATTTAAAAAAGGAATACCATTTGTTTCAATCAGTTCTAATTTATAATTAAAATACAAATGTACTTTTGTGTCCATGTTCCTTTTCGTGTGACATAAAATATGAGCGATTGTAGTTCTATCGGGGTGATTGGAACTTCCGTTGCCTCCGTTGGTCGATATAATAAACTTATCACATTGGATAATGTCCAATAAGCTATTGCTCGTATTGTTTCTACTTCCATGATGCGATACCTTTACGAAATCAACGACTAATGGGTTTTCTTCAGAGTAGCCTTTTTCCTCTCTCAGGTATCTCTCCACATTCTGGGGATAGCTGTCGCCCAACATCAATATGCTCAGATTATCACACCTTAGGATAAAGGCTATACTCGCTGCATTTGCCAATTCATTATCCTTCTTCAGATTAGGCTCTGGGGGTATTTCTTTTGCTAATTTATCGAGAGGTTTCTCTAGGTCTATCGTATCCTTCTGAGTCGCATTCAATAGCTGCCTCGCTTCATCTTTCTGTTTCTCTATGACCATCTTCGTGACATCCTCTGTAGGTGATACCACCTCTATGCTGGCAAAAGGCCTATCAAACTCCATCCCCTCATGCAAATCATTACGCCAGACCATTCCATGTTGCTTTGCCAATTCATTCAACCTTACGGATAGCAGCATACCGTGTGCGGCAGTTGTATACTTACTCGCTGCCACCTCTACGTAACCTGCGCAGTTTGCCCATACCTCTTTAGCTGGTATCATGTTATCCTCCAAGCATGTGTCTACCAACTGCAGAATTCCACCAATATGATCTTCATCATAATGGGTCAGTACCATAGGGACATTCAGTAAATGTTCAAAAAATATAAGGCGGCATGTGTAAATGAGCTTGGTTTTTCATTTCACATGCCATCTTTATTGTTGTTCGCTTCGAAAAAGGCAAAATATGGTCAGTATCTACATGACGATTCGGGAGAAGCCATTAACCGAGCTCCTCCATCCATAAGATTTACAGATTTCAGGCAGCCTGTATCTGTCTGTTCTTCACCTTTTCTGCCATCAAGACTGCATTCGAAGTATGTATGCCGAAGAAAATCCAAAGGATTTCGGTCTTCCTGTTCCTTGCCCTGACCTTTGCCAGTGAGTAGTGTTGCTTGTGTGTGCCGAAGCTCCCTTCCAGACGCGTAGCCCGTTCCCTGCTGAGTTCCGAGCGTAGTATCCGTCGCATCTCCTCATCCTTGGCTGCCCGTCCCTTACGGACGAAGGAGGTGGCAATCCCCTTTTCCGTACAGAACTTCCGGTTCGCGTTGCTGGCATAAATGGAATCGGCGGCAACGGCTGTCACTTTCCTGCGCATGAGCCTCTGTTGGAGGTTGATGCATTCCTTCAGACGTATACCTTCATTGAAAGCATCAAAGGAAAGGTGTTCGATGAAGGAGATTCCGTCTACCTGTATATTGTTCACCTTGGCTCCGAACTCGACCGGCTTGGTTTCCTTCCCACGCACGATGGGGCGTACATAGTGGCGGTCTATACTGACAATACGGTCACGGACATCCTTCCTGCCGGCAAACAGCTGCTTCTGCTGCTTGAATGCCTTCCTTATGACTGACAGACGCCGGTGGTAGTCTGACGTATGTTCAAGCTGTCCTTTATGGTCGGCATGGAGACGGCCGGTCTGATACAGCAGCTTCTCCAGCAGGTTGAGCAGCCGCCTTTTCAACATCCGGCTGCGTGAGGCCTTACGTCTGCGCTTCCTGCTGTACGCAAGATATGCACGGCTCACGTCACCCCATTTGTTCCTCGGACGGCGGACACCAAGTATCCGACAATCCTCGCAGAGATGACGGTGAAGCCATTCCACACTTTCCCAAAGCAGTTTCAGGTCAGTGGGATGACGCATGTAGCTTTCATAGCAGGTGGCATCGGTCATACAGACGTGAAGGTTTTCCAGATAGGGACGCCAGTGTTCAGCAAGTATGCACTGGAAGGCATCCATATCCAGCTTTTCGGCCAGTTCCTGACGGATTGCACTTACTATCTTGTAGTTGGTGACCGGATGGGACGGATCGATTAATATACCACAGAAGAGCTGGAAGTGGATGTTCCCGTTCAGATGTTCTATCAGATGACGATCGGACAGGCCGGTATAGGACTTCAGAACCATCAGGGCTATCTTGCCGGTGGCAGAAAAATAACCTTTCCGTCCTAAAGGGGAATCCTTCAGTCCCATCTTCCGGGCGATAGAGGAGAAAGGAAACAGCGAATGGATGCGTCCCAATTCACTGCTTTCAAAACTTTTCTGATAATTTTTCAGAATATCGAACTCTGTAAAGCCTAAAGTAGGCTGAATCTTTAAAATATTTTGTATCTTAGCCATATCTTAGTCGGGGTATTTCCCCCGTTTTGGCCGTCAAACCTTATTTACGGGGGAATACCTAAAGATACAAAAAAGCCAACTAACTCGCAATGAATTTGTTGGCTAATTTTATACTATTTCTTGAATATCCCTACCATAAGGTCAGGAGTGCCCAACTCATTCAACTTGCGCTTAAGCTCAAACCCACAACTCCTTGGCCCACCATCAACAACGACTACCCCCTGAGTATCTCCACGAACGCATTCTATAATGAACGCATCGCCATGTTTTACAGGAAGGAAATAAATCTTACTCATTTATGTGTCTATATTTTTTTTGTATCTACAATACTTCACTTATATATATTGATATGCCCTCCAATCAGTTTTGGCTCTTTAAGCCAATCAAAATCAACAAATATATAGAGTCTTTTCTTATTCCTTTTTGGATGCTCTTTCTCGTTTCTTAAGGCTCAAATCCTGCAAGGCCTTTCCCATTGCATCTTCTTTTGCAAGCAGAAGAATATCATCATCCAGCTGAAGTGCATAAAGCACCCTAAGATAAATGCCTATTGCCACCGTTGGTACACCTTTCTCTATGCGTGAAACCGTCAGAGGTGAACAGGTGGCACGTTCGGCGACTTGGGCAATACTAAGATTCCTGCGTAGCCTGGCCAGCCTGATCTGCTCACCTACTATCAACATCTTCTGCTCTAATTTTCTTGGCAACTTGGTACCCATTGTACTTTTTGTCATAGCTCAACATATCATATAATATACAAATATAGCAGTTTTACTTTATTTTATGATGTGTTACAGAGATAAATTTTTGAATTTATTCCTGTTGAAATCTGCTTTGGTCATATTATTGGGCGTTGGAGATATTAAATGCTATTATATTATTCATAAGGCTGATATTTTACAGATAACAAACAATATATTATTTATAGAAAGAAAGCAATAATTTGAACAGAAAAAGAAATAATACTTCCTTTTCTGTACAGAATATTACTACTTAGGTAATCTTGAAAAATAGCGACCGCTGTCACATAGGTCTGTTGTTTGTAACAATCACCGAAACACTGACCACACACAGCAATTGAACTATTTCAAAGCTCTTATTGCCGGCGAAAAGGCCATCAGTTCGACCGAAGTGATGCATCGCTATCAAATCTCTTCAACAACCTCAATATTCCGTTCAAAGGCAGTCCTTATCAAGAATGATTATTGGATAATAAAGCCGGTGAAATCTCGTTCCAAGACCCGATTTATGCCTATTGGTTGAAGACTGAATACTTCGCAAAATAATCATAATGTCCCCCCGGTTTCAGAGCCATTTTTGTACCTTTTCTCATCAAAAAACGGCATTTTTCACAAGTTTTTGTACCGCACATTTTGATATTCAAGAAATTACACTTACTTTTACTTTCCAAAATGGAGGTACAAGCCGAGAATGGTGCTAAAAATCACTAACTTACACATTCTCAGATACTTGCCAACCTGCTGGTTGTACCTTTTAGAGCGCTATGCTATTGATAATCAACGATGTACACATGCTGCGTCGGAAGTAGAGGCGTGCCTGCGAGATGGCCTTCAGGCCGATTAGCTTGGCGAAGTCGTAGCCTATGGTGACGTTTGCCAGGCGGATATAGTCGCCGTCTTGCAGGTAAATGTCGGAGAAGTTGGTCCAGCTTATGTCGCTGTTGACGAGGCGCGGTATCGAGTTGCTTGTGCCTTCGCCAGTCCAGCGGCCGAGGAAGTAGGTGGTGTAGTTCGACTGCGACGAGCTGCCCCAGTTGCGGTAGCCTCCGTTTACGACCTTGAAGCCTGCGGCTCCGCTCCACACCATGCTGAAATCAAGCTCCTTCCAGGTAAGTCCGAGGTTGAAGCCGAAGTTGAATTTTGGTATTCCGTTGCCCAAGTCTACCTTGTCGGCATCATCTAATTTGCCGTCATGGTTGATGTCAATGACCTTGATGTCGCCCGGCTGCGCTCCCGAGAGGATGCCGTTGCCGGCTGCCACCCAGTCGTCAATTTCCTGCTGATTCTGGAACAGTCCATCGGTCTTGAAGCCCCAGAAGTAGCCCATGGCGTGCCCTTCGCTGATGCGGTAGAACTCGCTTTGGTTGTTGAACATTACGTTTGTAGAGCCATGTATCATGCCGTCGGCAGTGTTTATCTTGCCAACTTCGTTCTTGTTGTATGCGAAGTTGCCGCCGATGTTGTACTGTACCTTGCCTATTTTGTCGCTCCAGGTCATTCCCAGCTCGACACCTGTGTTCTTCACGTCGCCGCCGTTGATGTAGGGCGCGTCGGCTCCGGCGGTACCTATGATTGGAGCTTGCACTATCCAGTCCTTCGTACTCTTCCAATATGCATCGAAGTTGACGTTGAGTCGGCCGTCGATGAAGCGTGCGTCAAAGCCTATGTCGGTCTGTTCTGACGTCTCCCATTTAAGGTCTTCGTTGCCTATGCGGTTGGGGTAAGCACCCGTGGAATTGTTTGCAGAGCCTTTGCCCGTGCCGAAGTTATAGTCGCCGTCTATCAAGGTGACAGGTGAAGCGTAGAGGAAGTTGGCAATGGAGTTGTTTCCTACTTGCCCCCAACTTGCACGGAGCTTGAAGTAGTCCATGTATTTGGCTACGCCCTGCATGAACTTCTCGTTGGTGATTACCCAGCCTGCGCTGAACGAGGGGAAGTAACCGAAGCGGTTACCCTTAGCGAAGCGCGAGCTGCCGTCGGCGCGGAGGGTGGCGTTGAAGAGGTAAGTCTCCTTGTAGTTCCAGCCTATACGGCCGAAGTAAGACACGCGGCGGTAGTCGTCGAGCGGACGGCCGCTAAGGCGGCCGGTGTTCACGTTGGCGGCGTTGTCAAGGTAAGCGTGCGCCCAGTCCTCGTAGATTTCGAGCAGCGAGTTGCTGCCTTCCATCCTGTCGCCCTGGTAACGCTCCGCCTCCATGCCGAGTATGGCGTTGAATGAATGGTCGCCAATGGTCCAGTCGTATGTCGCCGTGTTGGTCCATGTGAGCGTCCAGCTCTTCTCCATGTTCTGCGCTACGTTGTTGCTGCGTGCGTCTGTCGTGGTTGACGTGTATGAGGGAAGGAAGCTGCGGTACGAGCTGGAGTTGTGGTTGAAGCCGAGCTGGGTGCGTATCTTCAACCCCTTGATTGGCTCTATTTCGGCGAACACGTTGGCAACCCAGTTCTGGCTGTCTGAAATGTTCTTTGAACGGTAGAGGTTGGCAACGGGGTTGCCGTCGTATTGCGACCAGTCCGAGGCTACAGAGTAAGAGTAACCGTTGTTCAGGTCGTCGCGCGTAGGCTGCTGGCTTACGTACATTGCCTGCAACGGCGACGTGGCATATGCGGGACGCAACACGTTGTTGTACATGTTGCCGGTGCCGATGCCGTTGTTCCTTACGTATGCCATGCTTACGTTCTCGCCGATGCGCAGCAGGCCGTTGTACAACTTCTGCTCGAGGTTCGTGCGGAAGTTGTAACGCGCGTAGTTCGACGCGCGCTTGCCGCCAACTATTCCTTCCTGGCTGTAATAGCCGAGGCTAACGGCATAGGTGGCCGTTTCCGAGCCTCCGTTCACGCCGACTGTGTAGCTCTGTTGCGGAGCGTTGTCCTTGAACATGGCTCCCATCCAATCGGTATTGTTAAGCTCGCCGGTCAGCTGGTTGTAGATGCTGGGGGAGGCAGACCAGTCTATCGGGCCGCTGCCCGAGTTGATGTTCTGCTCCTCCATGAGAGTCATGTACTCGCGTGCGTCGCACATCTCGATTTTGCGCGACGCCGTCTGCCAGCCTATGTAGCCGTCGAATGTCACCTGAGCCTTGCCCACTTTGCCCGTGCGCGTTGTAACGAGCACCACTCCGTTGGCGGCCTGCGCACCGTAGATGGCCGCCGAAGCCGCATCCTTGAGCACGTCGATGCTCTCGATGTCGCTCGGATTGATGTTCTTAAGGTCACCCGGAATGCCGTCTATAATATAAAGAGGTGAGTTTGAGGTGTTAGAGCCTTGGCCGCGGATGATTACCTTCATATCCGAGCCTGGCTGCCCCGACTCTGATATGATGTTCACGCCGGGCGTCTGCCCCTGCATTGCCTGGAGGGCGTTGTTGGTGTTCAGCTTGGCAATGTCCTCTCCCTTGAGCTGTGTAGTGGCACCGGTTACGAGCTTTTTCTTCTGCACGCCGTAGCCTATTACCACAACGTCGTCGAGCGTGCTCGCCTCCTCGTCCAGCTTGATTGCGAGGAAGTCGCCGCGCACGGTGACGGTCTTCGTTACATAGCCGATGTAGGACACGACGATGTGCTGCCCGTCTTCGGCGTTAATCTGGAAGTTTCCGTCGAGGTCGGTAACGGTCGCCGCCGTCGATTCTTCCAGTTTCACAGTGGCGCCGATTAGCGCCTCGCCGTCGGCGGCCGATGTCACCTGCCCCTTGACGACCTTGGCCTCAACGGCAGAACCGCCCAACAAGCCCGACGCCGGAAACAGCATCGCGGCCGCAATGGCGATTTTACTTAAGATTGATTTACCCATGATTTTAGTTTTAGATAAAGTTTGAATTTAAAGTTTTCATATATGTAAGGCAAAGTATTTTCCATGAGTTTTCCAACGATGCAAAATTAGATAATAACCGATTAAAATATGTCTACAAATGTAAAATGCTCTGTACATTGGCGTTTTACGATGTACACAAATGTTTCATTTTACGTACACTGGTGTTCCGCAGGCGGTTAAATACGCCTTAAAAGCCATGTTTCAGGCTCACGTAGCACGGTTTTCCGGCGTGCCACGCGCGCCCTTTGACGCCATAGGTGTGGGCCTCACGGAGCTATGTTTTTTACACCAGTCAGACGGCAACAGCTTCCCAGGTTTGCAAAAGGCCGCCTTTCGCGTCATAAAACATGGTCTTTTACGTTGCAAAAAGCGGCAAACCGCAGGCTGAAAGGCGGCCTTTTACAGTATGTTCCATAAACCGTTGGCTGTCAATAAATTTCATAATTTTCAAATTAGATTGCGTTAATCAGCCGAATTTAGACGATTATTCCATAGATTTTAATATTTTTGCAAACACAATAAAGATTTAAATAACAGGGGAACATATGGGACCAGAAAAGTTTTTCAATAAATGTAAAGAAATCGCGAGCAATTTTGGGATGATTGAAAAAACAGAGGGAAGAAAGAAACAGAATACTGTTATTCGAAAAAATCTTGTATATGAAAATGGCAATGTTCAGTATTTTGCATTCATTAATCCGGAAGAAGCCACGAGCGGACCTTATTCTGATTTCTCTCTAGTATTTTTACCTGCTGGTGAGAAAGAAGACATGTATATGATGACTATCGGAGTCGGCTCAGAAGGTTTTAGCAGAGACTACGAACTTGCTACAACTCCAGGCATGAGAAGACTATTTCTCAAGATACTTCCGGTAGATGATGGTCATTATACATTTTGCAAACCCAAATTTACAGATATTGAAACGCCTATTGATTTTTCTACAATAGAAGAAAAGACAAATGTGCGTCTTGATAAATATCGCACCGTTCTTTCAATCGGGTGCCTGATTGACACAACTAAAAATGTAGACATGAAACTTGTGGAAGCATGGACTGCTCAATATGCTTCTATTCGTAAATGGGCATCCACAATGAATCAAAGAAAAGCGATAACAAACGCTATTAATTCTGTAAGAAAACTACATGTTCCAAATGACAATGAGAAAGAAGTCATAAAACTTTTGGCTAATAGGCGTTTTGTGGTCCTGCAAGGAGCACCAGGAACAGGCAAAACGTTTCTTGCAGAAAAGATTTCAGAAAGATATAAAAAAGTTTTCTTTACACAGTTTCATGCAGAAACCACCTTTTCAGATTTCGTATATGGTATCTATCCAAAACTAGAAAGTGAAAAAGTGGAATATGAATTTAAATATGGTGAACTTTGTGAAGCGATAGATTATGCTTCTAAAAATCAGCAAGAAAATGTCCTCCTTATTATTGATGAAATCAATCGAGCTAATCTTTCCAATGTGCTAGGCCCTGTGTTCTATCTTTTTGAGCCCAAAAGAACATCTCATAAAAACACTATTAAACTCGGTGAAAGAGAAATATCTGAAATTCCCAAAAACTTGCATGTAATTGCCACAATGAATACTGCGGACAGAAGCATTGCTGTTGTTGACTTTGCACTACGTCGCAGATTTGCATGGTATACGATTAAGCCAGAATGTTTTTCAACAGGAGTCATCCCTGAAAGTAAAGAACTTTTTGAAGAAATATCTGCTATTTTTGAAAAATATGCATCAGATTCTGAATTAAACCTTCAACCTGGAGGTGCTTATTTTATGGCTTCCACTATTGAAGAACTTAATCAAAAAATTGAATATGAACTAATGCCTCTAATCAAAGAATATCTAGAAGAGGGGCACATGGTTTCTGCAGCAGGAGAATTTAGCGATTTATTCTACCGAAAAATCAGGAAAAACCTATTTGAGTAATGTCTATTATTAGAATGCGGTGCCTTCAAGAGCGTTTCATTCCATTTGCAGAACTCAACAAGGTATGGAAATGGGATAAACGCTATCCCGAACAGGCTATACAGCGGTTTATTGCTTTTAATAAGGCGGTATTTTCCTTTTTAGGAGTCTCCGCTCAATTTGAAGAAGTTAATTATGAAAAAGGGCTTCGGCTTATAGCTTCAAATTTTATAGGTGCGGCTCCATTAAGAACACCATCATCAGGTAAATACTATACAGATATACAAATCATCCCGCGCTTTGGTGAAAACATATCTGAACTTGCATACCTATTGAAAGATACGCTTGTGCCTTGTTACCTTGACCAAGAACTCCAATCCCCCAATGGCCTAAAAGCTCCATTATACTTCGATTGCATTAACTATTTTAATTCATTCTTTAAGGCAATCAGAGAGCCATGGAACAAATTTGACACAATAGCAAAAATAGAGACACATCCTTGTGGCTCAACGAATTGGTCTAAATACATTCATGACTCAATCACCCCCAATAACACTATAAAGTTTGAAAATCGTAAAAATATACTATCAAGAAAACATAATGAATGGCAAGAATTAACTTACGTGCTAAATATTGCTATCAATGAATTTGAATCTTTCAAGACACCTTTACCAATAAGACTGCGATATTTTTCCGAGGTAGAAATACTTAAAAAGTATCTAAACGAACATGACAGAGCAATCCCTCATGCTATATTTCATATTCGTCCATCTGAACCAATAAAAATCAAGGAATTAAAAGAAAATGCCAATAAGCTTTTAAAGCACAGCACTGCAAACAACAAATCATGGAAAATAGACGCTGCTGAACTATTTGAAAAATATGTTCAATATGTTCTAAATTGCGTAGGTAAAATTAATGGCGCACATGCAATTAACAATCATAAATTTTCAATTAGAGGAAGTAACTGTCCATCCTGGACGCTTAAATATCTTGAGCCTGACGTTATTCTCCATAAAGAGAATAAGTTATATTTTGCTGATGCTAAGTACAAGGCGCACATGCTTAATGTACAATCAGCTTCCGATGCTTTAAAAGAAGCTTTTAGATTAGACTTCCATCAAATACTTGCTTATAGTTCATTTGACCCGTCAAAAGACAAAACGGCGATGTTGGTATATCCATGTAACAACTTTAAGTGCGTCAAACTCAAAGCCGTTAATAGCATTTATGACACGAACATCCAGGTACCTTTAATAGGAATTCCGTTCACTTCCATTAATTTGAAAAACTTAATCTGCCAGCTTTCTGAAGTGTTGAAAATGTAACAACAAGTTGCATGACAGGATTGCATATATTGACACTACCATGTATATATATTGCAATACACGGCCTTTTACCGTGTAAAACACCATAAACCGAGCTGTAAAAAGCCATCTTTTAGGATATAAAAGACGACGTTTTACAAATTACGCATCAAAAAATCCAATAATCAAGCCCTGCCATATTTTATATTGCGCCACAAATCATTGGTAACCAAGAGGTTAACATGGCAAGTCTTTGACACTCATACAAATGGCAAGATGGAAACACATAAAGACCGGCAATCATGCCATTTTCAAATATATACGTTGGCTCGTGACAGGAAACATCCGTATCGAAACTGATAACCTGAATATCCTCTTGTCACGAGCCCACGTTTCATTTTACTTATACTCACTCCACGACTTTATATCGATGTCGTCAAGCTTGACACGGCAAAAGGCGTTGATGAACGCCGATGCCAAGCGGCTGTTTGTTATGAGCGGTACGTTAAGGTCAATGGCCGCACGGCGTATCTTGTAGCCGTTTGAGAGCTCGCTTACCGTAAGGTCTTTCGGGATGTTTACCACAAGGTCTATTTCATGACGATGGAGCATGTCAAGAGCCTGCGGATGCTTGTCGGCATCTGACGGCCAATAGACCATGGTGTTCTCAACTCCGTTTTCCGTAAGGAACTTTGAACTGCCAACCGTTGCAAAAATCTTGTAACCGTTCTTAACCAACTGGCGTGCTGCGTCAAGCGTCTCGGCTTTCTGTTTCGGGCCGCCGGTTGACAACAGGATGTTCTTCTCCGGTATGCGCTGGCCTACTGACAGCATACTCTTGAGCAGTGCTGTATTGGTATCGTCGCCAAGACAACCTACCTCGCCCGTAGAAGCCATGTCAACACCGAGCACAGGGTCGGCCTTCTGCAAACGGTTGAACGAGAACTGGCTGGCCTTTATCCCGACGTAATCAAGGTCGAAGAGGTCTTTGTCCGGACGCTCTACGGGCAGTCCAAGCATAACCTTGGTGGCAAGCTCTATCAGGTTGATTTTCAACACCTTGCTGACGAACGGGAACGAGCGCGAAGCACGCAGGTTGCACTCGATGACCTTGATGTCATTGTCACGTGCGAGGAACTGTATGTTGAACGGACCGCTGATATGAAGCTCCTGGGCTATCTTGCGGCTCACGCGCTTGATACGGCGTATTGTCTCACAATACAGCTTCTGCGGCGGGAACTGGATGGTAGCGTCACCAGAGTGAACACCGGCAAACTCGATGTGCTCGCTTATGGCGTAAGCTATGATTTCGCCGTCACGGGCAACAGCATCCATCTCAACCTCCTTGGCGTGCTCGATAAACTGGCTTACAACTACGGGATGGTCTTCCGACACATTGGCGGCCAGTTTAAGGAAGCGCACCAGCTCGTCGTTGTTTGAACATACGTTCATTGCCGCGCCAGACAGCACATACGACGGACGTACAAGCACAGGGAAACCTACGCGGTCGATAAACCGCTGTATGTCGTCCATCGAGGTCAGCGCGCTCCACTCCGGCTGGTCTATGCCGTTGCGTCCAAGCATCGACGAGAACTTGGCACGGTCCTCGGCGTTGTCAATGTCCTTTGCCGACGTACCGAGGATTGGCACATTCTGCGCATCAAGGCGCATGGCAAGATTATTGGGGATTTGTCCGCCCGTAGAAACGATTACACCATGCGGGCATTCAAGGTCGATAATATCCATGACACGCTCAAACGTAAGCTCGTCGAAATACAGACGGTCGCACATGTCATAGTCTGTCGAAACGGTCTCGGGGTTATAGTTTATCATAACCGAACGCCATCCCTGCTTGCGTATGGTGTTCAGAGCCTGCACGCCGCACCAATCGAACTCCACGGAGCTGCCAATCCTGTAAGCACCGGAACCGAGCACTATTATTGAACGCTTGTCGCGCTCGAAGTTGATGTCGCTCTTAACGCCTGCGTAAGTAACATACAGATAGTTGGTCTGTGCGGGATACTCGGCAGCCAACGTGTCGATTTGCTTTACAACGGGCAATATTCCATAGTTCTTGCGCAACTGACGTATTACAAGACCGGCCTTTGTCATATTGCCAAGCTCATTCTCCAAACCTACGGCCCTGGCTATCTGGAAATCGGTAAAGCCGTAGACCTTAGCCGTGCGCAGCAAGTCCTTGTCAAGCACATTGACACTCTTGCAACGCTTCAACGCCTCGTCTATGTCGATGATATGCTTCAGTTTGTAGAGGAACCATTTGTCTATCTTTGTCAGCTCATGGATTTGGTCTATGGTATAACCACGGTGCATGGCTTTTGATATGACAAAAACACGGTTGTCAGTCGGGTCACGCAGTGCCTCGTCGATGTCGGCGATTTCAAGTTCCTTGTTCTCAACAAAGCCGTGCATCCCCTGCCCTATCATGCGCAAGCCCTTCTGTATGGCTTCCTCGAAGTTGCGCCCTATGGCCATCACCTCGCCGACAGACTTCATCGAAGAACCAAGCTCGCGGTCAACACCACGGAACTTGCTCAAATCCCAACGTGGTATTTTACATACGACATAGTCCAACGCCGGCTCGAAGAATGCGCTCGTGGTCTTCGTGACAGAGTTCTTAAGCTCAAACAGGCCATAGCCCAATCCAAGCTTGGCAGCAACGAATGCAAGCGGATAGCCTGTAGCCTTTGAAGCGAGAGCCGAACTGCGGCTCAAACGGGCGTTAACCTCTATGACGCGATAGTCTTCGCTCTTCGGGTCGAAAGCATACTGCACGTTGCACTCTCCTACTATGCCAATGTGGCGTATGATTTTGATTGACAACGCACGGAGCTTATGATACTCGCTGTTGGTAAGCGTCTGTGACGGGGCGATGACAATACTCTCGCCTGTGTGGATGCCAAGAGGGTCAAAGTTTTCCATGTTACATACCGTTATGCAGTTGTCATAACGGTCACGCACCACTTCGTACTCTATTTCTTTCCAGCCTTTCAGGCTCTTCTCGACCAACACCTGCGGAGAGAACGAAAAAGCTTTTTCGGCCAGGCGGTCAAGCTCCTCCTCGTTGTCACAGAAACCACTGCCAAGACCGCCCAAGGCATAAGCCGCGCGTATTATGACAGGATAGCCGAGTTCTGAGGCTGCCTTGCGTGCCTGTTCTATATTCTCACACGCCTCGCTCTTGATTGTCTTTACATCAATCTCATTAAGACGCTCGACAAACAGCTCGCGGTCTTCTGTGTCCATGATAGCCTGCACAGGCGTACCGAGCACACGTACGCCGTATTTCTCAAGCACGCCGCTTTTATATAGCTCTACACCGCAATTAAGGGCTGTCTGCCCTCCAAACGACAAGAGTATGCCGTCCGGCCGTTCCTTCTCGATTACACGCTCTACAAAATATGGCTGTACAGGCAGGAAGTATATCTGGTCGGCCACGCCTTCAGATGTCTGCACCGTGGCAATGTTAGGATTGATAAGCACAGTCTCAACACCTTCTTCCCTCAAAGCCTTCAACGCCTGCGAGCCTGAATAGTCAAATTCGCCGGCTTCGCCTATTTTCAATGCTCCCGAACCAAGAAGCAGCACTTTCTTTATATCGTTGTATTTCATCTCAAAAAATTTAGGAGTTTGCCTTTTAATGGAATTTTTAACAAGAAACGATTACTTCAGGGCATCGACAAACTTGTCGAACATGAATTCCGTATCAACCGGACCTGAACATGCTTCGGGATGGAACTGGCTTGAGAACCAAGGATTTACCTTATGGCGTATACCCTCGTTACTGCCGTCGTTCATGTTTACAAACAACTCTTCCCAATCACTGCCAAGGGTTGAAGCGTCAACAGCATAACCGTGATTTTGGCTTGTCACGTAACAACGCTCCGTGCCGACAAGGCGCACAGGCTGATTGTGGGAACGGTGACCGTACTTCAACTTGTATATCTTGGCACCACCGGCCTTTGCCAATAACTGATTGCCCATACATATTCCGCAAATAGGCTTTGTCGAAATATTCATCTGCTTGCGTATCACGTTTACGGCATCCTCACACATATCCGGGTCGCCCGGGCCATTGGCAAGGAACAAGCCGTCAAAATCCATATCGGTATAATCGTAGTTCCAAGGAACTCGTATAACTTCAACCCCACGATGCACCAAACACCTTATAATATTGTTTTTAACACCACAGTCAACAAGCACGACCTTCTTTCCTGCGCCTTCATTATAACGTAGTATCTGTTTACAACTTACCTGGTCAACAAAATTAACACCTTCATAATCGGCCGTAGGAATGTTGTCAGGCTCGTCGTCGAACAAAATCTTACCCATCATCACGCCGTGTTCACGCAGCGCCTTGGTAAGTTCACGGGTATCTATGCCGGTAATCCCCGGCACATGCTCGCGCTTCAACCAGTCGGCCAAACTTTCAACTGCATTCCAATGACTATACTGCTCGCTGTAATCGGCTACGATTATGGCAGATGCGTAAATCTTGTCACTTTCCATGAATGTGGCTATTCCGTCCGGCTCTACCGTAAACGGAGGTACACCATAATTGCCTACAAGCGGATAAGTCAGCACCATCAGCTGGCCCGCATAGGATGGGTCTGTAAGACTCTCGGGATATCCCATCATGGCTGTGTTGAACACCACCTCGCCAGCCACCGGACTGTCATACCCAAAAGACTTTCCATGAAACTTTGTTCCGTCTTCAAGTTCTAAAGTTACATTTCTCATTTTCTGTCGTGCTTAATGAATGTATATTTTATAAACCCAAGCTAAATGACATCGGTCTAAAAATCCGATGCTGCCATAAAAAAGCCCAAGGACGGCACAAGTGCCTGCCGTGGGCTCCACATAATTATTATTTAAAACTTCTGTTCATACTGATAAACTTTCTCTACGTACCTGATAAACGCCTGATTGACAAGCTTGACACCACCAGGTGTAGGATAATTGCCCGTAAAGTACCAGTCACCCTTGTGATTGGGAATGGCCTCATGCAACCCTTCTATCGACTGATATACTAATTCTACTGGAGTGGTCATGCCTTCGGGACGAAGCATCTCGATTATTTTCTCATTTATCTCGTTTACCGTAAAAGGCTTGTATATATCTCGTACACAGTTTTTCATCTCCGCCTTAGGCTTCTTCAGCTCTTCCTTACACCTGTTGTAGGTATCCTCTATCAGCTGATACATGCCCCGGTCTTTCAATAACTCAATTGTTGCACGGAACACACAAAACTCTTCCAAGCTTGGCATGTCTATGCCGTAATAATCAGGATAACGTATTTGAGGAGAACTGCTGACTATGACAATCTTCTTCGGATGCAGGCGGTCAAGTATCTTCAATATACTTTCTTTCAACGTTGTGCCGCGCACTATGCTGTCGTCAATTATAACAAGGTTGTCCTTGTAAGGCTCCAACGACTCGTAAGTAACATCATAGACATGGGATGCCAAGTCGTTGCGCGAAGCTCCTTCCGTGATGAATGTGCGCAGCTTGATGTCCTTCCATGCGACCTTCTCGCTCCTTACATACTGATGCAACAAATGCTCCAGCTCTTCATAAGAAGGCTTGTGGTCCATATTCATTATCAGGTTTAT
Source organism: uncultured Prevotella sp. (assembly GCA_905196835.1). GTDB lineage: Bacteria > Bacteroidota > Bacteroidia > Bacteroidales > Bacteroidaceae > Prevotella > Prevotella stercoripullorum. The sequence continues at coordinate 71,232 of CAJJWN010000006.1, forward strand.
CTTCTGCTCGTTGATATAACGCTTGAAGCCGCCAAGCATTCCGTAAAAAGCCACCTCGGCCGTATTCGGAATGAACGAGAACACGGTATGCTCCGTGTCATAATCTACGGCCTTAAGGATAGAATCCGTCAGTTGTTCGCCAAGCTTCTTACGTTCCTTATATATGTCCCTGTCAGAGCCTCGGCTGAAATAAATTCGCTCAAAAGAGCACTTGCAGTCGCCCCTCTGTTCAAGTATTCTCTCAACCGATGTCTCACAGTTCTTCTTTACTATCAGGGCACAACCCGGTTCCAATTCGTGAATGTCATCGCATTCCAAGTCGAAGGTAGTCTGCAAAACCGGACGTTCACTGGCAACAACCACAATTTCATCATTCTTATACCAAAACACAGGACGTATGCCCCACGGGTCACGCATGGAAAACATTTCACCGCTTCCGGTAATGCCGCACATGACATAACCGCCGTCAAAATCCTCCATTGTGGATTTCAACACATTGCTCATCTTTATGTTGTCTTCAATGTAGCGGGTCACATCCTGGTCTTTCAGTCCCTTTTCCTGCCCTTCAACAAAGTTGCGCTCAACCTCACGGTCAAGCCTGTGCCCCATAAACTCAAGGGTTATATAACTGTCGCTGTAAATCCTCGGCGACTGCCCCTGCTTTACAAGTTTATCGAATATCTCGTCGATATTCGTCATATTGAAGTTCCCGCACAAACATAAATTCTTCGCCCGCCAGTTATTCCTGCGCAAAAACGGATGAACGTAAGACAAACCGCTCTTGCCTGTCGTGGAATAACGTAAATGCCCCATATACAGTTCTCCGGCAAAAGGTAAATTTTTCTTGGCATAGCTTACATCAGACAACTGTTTCTGAGTAAGCCCCTTGAATTTCTTTTGCACGTTCCCAAATATTTCAGTAATGGCATTGGAACCTTCAGCTCGCTCTCTGAACATATATTCAGACCCAGGGACGGCGTCAAGGTTGACACATGCCATGCCTGCGCCTTCCTGTCCCCTGTTGTGCTGTTTCTCCATCATGAGATAGAGCTTGTTAAGCCCAAACATCCACGTTCCATATTTCTGCTGGTAGTATTCCAATGGCTTAAGCAACCTAACCATCGCAACCCCACATTCATGCTTCAACGGTTCCATCAAATAATCAGTCTTTATATCAATCTGTAAGAAACTAAGTCGTTAAAATATTCACACATGTCATTCTACCGTAACCGACTTTGCAAGATTTCTCGGCTGGTCTACATCTTTACCTTTACAAACCGCTATGTGATAAGCAAGCATTTGTAGAGGTATAGTAGCCAACAGTGGCTCAAGGCACTCCTGCGTGTCAGGCAGTTCGATAACTTCATCGACAATCTTGCTTATGGTATCGTCACCCTTTGTCACCAAGGCGATAACCTTGCCTTTACGAGCCTTTATCTCCTGAATATTGCTCAACACTTTCTCATACATTGAATTGCGTGTTGCAATGACTACCACGGGCATGTCAGAATCAATCAGCGCGATAGGGCCATGCTTCATCTCTGCCGCCGGATATCCTTCGGCATGTATATAGCTTATCTCTTTAAGCTTTAACGCACCTTCCAGAGCCACTGGATAATTATATCCTCTACCAAGATACAAGAAGTTCCGCGCATAAGTGAATATCCGGCTCAAAGAGGCTATACGTTCATTCAAGGCAAGAGTTTCTTCCATCTTCTTAGGAATACAGTTCAATTCCTTGACTATGTCATAATATACGGCATCGTCAACCGTGCCTTTCTCCTTAGCCAACGCCAACGCAAGCATAGTCAACACCGTAACTTGTCCAGTGAAAGCCTTTGTTGACGCGACGCCTATCTCAGGTCCTACATGGATATACGAACCGGTATCAGTGGCACGCGGAATACTTGCACCTATCACATTACATATTCCATAAATAAAGGCACCACACTTTTTCGCCAACTTCACCGCCGCCAGCGTATCTGCGGTTTCACCGCTCTGCGATATTGCGATAACGACATCGTCTGACGTGACAACAGGGTTTCTATACCTAAACTCGCTTGCATACTCCACCTCAACAGGTATGCGGCAAAGGTTTTCTATAATTTGTTTTCCTATAAGGCCTGCGTGCCATGAAGTACCACACCCTACTATTATCATCCTCTTTGCTGACAGCAATTGCTTTTTGTAATCAATCACAGCACTCAAGGTGACATTCGTAGCCTCAACATTGACTCGGCCACGCATACAATTAGTAAGACATTCAGGCTGCTCAAATATTTCCTTGAGCATGAAATGGGGATAACCGCCCTTTTCAATCTGGCCCAGGTCCAAATCAACAGTCTGGACTTTCGGAAACAACTCTCGGTTCAAAACACTTACAACCTTAAGGTCTTCGCCCTTATTCATTACGGCAATGCTGCCGTCATCAAGGTAAACTACCTTATCGGTATATTCGATTATCGGACTGGCATCCGATGCCAAAAAAAACTCGCCGTCACCAACGCCTATCACCAACGGACTTTGCCTGCAAGCCGCAATAATCTGACTCGGATTTCTCTTATCAAGCAATGCCACAGCGTAAGCACCTATAACCTCATGCAACGCAAGCTGGACAGAAGTCAGCAAATCAAGATTTTTCCGAGTCTGCACATACTCAATAAGCTGTACCAACACTTCCGTGTCCGTATCAGAACGAAATGTCAGTCCTTTTGCCTGAAGTTTTTTCTTCAAGTCAGCATAATTCTCAATTATGCCATTATGTATTATTGCGAGATTTTTTGACTCTGAATAATGCGGATGGGCATTGACGGCCGATGGCTCCCCGTGTGTAGCCCATCGTGTATGGGCGATACCTACCGTCCCGGATACGTCCTTGTCATGGCAGAACGCATCAAGGTCGGCAACCTTGCCTTTTGTCTTATATACATTCAGACCGCCGTCCGAATTCAACAGCGCAACACCGGCGCTGTCATATCCCCTATATTCAAGCCTGCCCAGACCTTTCACCAATATGGGATATGCATTTCTTTCACCTATATAGCCAACAATGCCGCACATAAACAGACTATCACTTTAGGACTGTAACAACCAAAGATGCAACTGAGGTTACCACGCTCAACACCGAGAACCATATCGTAACACTTGAACCTATGGCCGAGTTTTGAGCCTGCACCTTGTTTGGCTCTACATATACATAATCGTTTTGCTGGAGATAATAATATGGAGAGTTCACCAGATTTGCGTCGTTAAGATTTATACGGTGAAAAGTTTTCTTACCGGTAGAGTCCTCGCGTATCAGCAATACGTTTTCACGCCTACCATAAATAGTAAGGTCGCCAGCACGTGCCAAAGCCTCTATGATGCTTATTTTTTCCTGGTCAACCGTATATACGCCGGGAGACTTGACCTCTCCGCCAACTGCAACCTTGAAGCTTGCCATCTTTACGGTGACTATCGGGTTTTCAGTCTTCGACATATAAGGAAGTATCTTGTCACGGATATAGTTCTCACACTCACGCTTGGTCATTCCGCCTACCTTAAGCTGGCCTACTACCGGAAAATTGATAAAACCGGCATTGTCTACAAGATAAGTCTGCAAAGACCCGGCTCCTGTGTACAATGTTCCTGTGGAGTTTAGCGTGTTGGTAACCGACAAGTTGAAAGGCGTAGCCGCCTTCGGGTCAGTAGTGCTTACGGTAATGGTAAGCAAGTCTTTTGGCATAATCCTCGCGTCAAACAATCCTTTTGAAGCTTCAGTATTAACCGAGTCGGCATTTTGGAAATACGCGATGTGTTTGCTGCTGCCGCAACTTCCCATAAACAGGCAAAAAGCAGCAAACAAAACCAAACTTAGTATTTTCTTCATAAATGCAAGTATTGTAATGAAATCGTAAAACTTTGCAAAAATACTTCTATTTTCCGAGACTTACAAATATTTCAGATATTAATGCCTTAAAAAAGCCTCTCTTGCAGAACTCCGTTCAGCAAGAGAGGCTTACATGTTTCATTACACCTTAAAACTTAAAGTAATTTTTCGCATTGTAATAACTGATGTCTTCCACCATCCTGTACAACGCTTCTTTGTCATCCGGCAAGAGGCCTTTCTCAACGTCATTACCCAACAAATTGCAGAGCAAACGGCGGAAATATTCATGACGAGGATATGACAGGAACGAACGGCTGTCTGTCAACATTCCGACAAAGCGGCTCAACAGTCCGAGCACAGACAATGCGTTCATCTGCCTTGTCATGCCGTCAAGCTGGTCGTTGAACCACCATCCACTTCCGAACTGGATTTTACCGGGGCAAGAACCATCCTGGAAGTTGCCCAGCATGGTAGCAATAACCTCGTTGGCACACGGATTCAAAGTATATAATATGGTACGCGTGAGCTTGCCTTCCGCATTCAGATGGTCGAGGAAATGGCTCATTGCCTTTGCTGTATTGAACTCGCCGATAGAGTCGAAGCCCGTATCCGGACCGAGTTTCTTGAACATAAGGCTGTTGTTGTCGCGTATAGCTCCGTAATGATACTGCTGCGTCCAGTCGCTATCGTAGTCCATCTCAGCGAACACGGTCAACATGCAATGCTTGAACTGACGAATTTCAAGTTCCGAAAGGTCTTGCCCACGCATTGCCTTTTCAAATATTGTCTCTATCTGGCTGTCCGTGTACGGCTCATCGTAAAACTCCTCTATACCATGGTCAGACAGACGGCAACCGTTCTCATTGAAGAAGTCATGACGCTTCTGCAATGCGTCAACCAAATCCTGGAATTTTGAGATGGTTACACCGGCCACATCACCAAGCGTGGTAACATACTCTGCAAAATTCTTCGCATTGTCTACGGCCATTGCCTTGTCGGGACGCCATGCAGGTATCATCTTTATCTCAAAGCCGCTCTCACGGGTCTGCTTGTGGTAGTGCAGGTCGTCTATCGGGTCGTCAGTGGTACAAACACATTCCACATTGTAGCGGCGCATAAACCCACGTGCGGTATATCCTGGCTGCTGCAACTTCTCGTTACACTCATCATATATCTCGCGTGCCGTCTTCGGGCTTAAAAGTTTGTCTATGCCAAAGGCCGTCTTCAACTCAAGGTGCGTCCAATGGTAAAGCGGATTGCGAAACGTGTAAGGCACCGTCTCCGCCCACTTCTCAAACTTCTCCCAGTCGCTTGTTTCAGTTCCGGTGCAATACTTTTCATCAACACCGTTTGTACGCATCGCACGCCATTTATAATGGTCGCCACCCAACCAAAGCTCTGTGATGCTTTTAAACTTATGGTCATTGGCAACCATTTCAGGAATCAAATGGCAATGATAGTCAATAATCGGCATTTTCGCCGCATGATTATGAAATAAATCCTGTGCAGTAGATGTTTCCAGCAGGAAGTTTTCATCCATAAATTTTTTCATGTCTTTGTTTTCTTTAAATAGTTAATTACAATTTGTAGTTCATTCTTTTTATTTATGCAAATATACAGCATTTTTTTTGATTTCAGACCAAATTAAGCTATATTTGCACAAAATAAAATACATAAACTATGCCCAATTCCATCAATCCGACATACGCCAGACATAAAACCAACCGTGTCTTGTTGATTTATACCGGCGGAACAATAGGCATGGGTAAAAATCCGTCGACTGGAGTTCTCGAACCACTCGATATGAACCACCTGGTAAGTTGCCTGCCCGAGTTCAACATGCTGAAGACGGGCATAGAGACTTACCAGTTTACACAGCCCATCGACTCAAGCGACATGTCGCCAAGACTGTGGTCGCAGCTGGTAAGGATTATCGCCGAAAGATACGACATGTATGACGGCTTCGTCATACTCCACGGCACCGACACCATGGCATACACGGCTTCCGCCCTTTCCTTTATGCTCGAGAACCTTACAAAGCCCGTCATACTTACCGGCAGCCAGCTGCCTATCAACCAATTGCGCACCGACGGCAAAGAGAACCTCATAACAAGCATCGAAATCGCATCAGCCGTACATGATGACGGCACAGCCATCGTACCCGAAGTGTGCATATATTTCAGCGGTAAACTGCTAAGGGGCAACCGGGCTACAAAGACCAACGCCGACGGCTTCAACGCTTTCGAGTCGTTCAACTTCCCCCATTTGGCCGAAGCCGGCGTGAACATAGTCTACCACGAGGAATACATACTGAAACCTGACTTCCGTAAACCGATGATTCCACATACGGCAATCGACCCCAACGTCGTAGTGTTCTCTTTATTCCCCGGCTTACAGGAAAACATCATACGCCACGTGCTTGACGCGTCAGAGCTGCGCTCAATCGTAATGCGCAGCTTCGGAAGCGGAAACGCGCCCAAAAAGACATGGCTGACAAGGATACTACAACAAGCCAGTCGCCGCGGCGTGACAATAGTCAACATAAGCCAATGCCTTGCAGGAACGGTTGAGATGAGCCGCTACGACACTGGTTATCGCCTCAAAAGCACAGGAGTAATCAGCGGATATGACAGCACCGTGGAATGCGCCGTTACCAAACTGATGTGCCTGCAAGGCAACTACACCGACAACAAGATTGTAAGACACTTCATGAGCCGCCCCATCTGCGGAGAGATTACTATTTAATTAAAAAAGCACAATTAACTTGCACCCGTTCAATTAAATACTTATCTTTGCAGAATAGTTTAGCAATCAAAGCATTAAAACAATCAAACTAAAATTTATAACATTATGGAACTGAAAGGAACAAAGACAGAAAAGAACCTGCAAGAGGCTTTTGCAGGCGAGTCACAGGCACGCAACAAGTACACCTACTTTGCTTCTAAAGCAAGGAAAGAGGGCTACGAGCAGATAGCAGACATCTTCGAGGAGACTGCACGCAACGAGAAAGAGCACGCAAAACTGTGGTTCAAATATCTTGAGGGTGGCGACATCAAGGACACAGCAAGCAATCTTGAGGCAGCCGCAGCAGGCGAGAACTTCGAGTGGACCGACATGTACGACCGCATGGCTAAGGAAGCCGACGAAGAAGGCTTCAAGGAAATCGCAGCCAAGTTCCGCATGGTAGCAGCCATCGAGAAGGCTCACGAAGAGCGTTACCGCAAGCTTCTCGGCAACGTAAAGGAGGAAAAAGTATTCTCGAAAGACGGTGACTGCATCTGGCAGTGCGCTAACTGCGGCCACATCGTAATCGGCAAGAAGGCTCCGAAAATCTGCCCCGTATGCAACCATCCGCAGAGCTTCTTCCAGATTAAGGCAGAGAATTATTAATCAATAGGCACATCAGCAACAACCTGCTGAAACACAAATCAAGGCGGCGTGACATTATGTCACTCCGCCTTTTTGTTATATCTGACTTCAAAAGGCAGTCTTTCAACGTGAGCTCGGTATAAGAAAACATCCTTTGTAGGGACATAATTCATTATGTCCGCACGTTCAGAAAGAACGTTTTGGGCAATATTACTTGTATAATACGCCTCTTAGCGGCGTGCGGACATAATGAATTATGTCCCTACAAAGGTATTTTCGCTGCTTGTAAAAAATTGCTGTTATACCGAACTCGTGTAGTCTTTCACCTTGCCCAAGGCGGCATTTTCACGGCGCAAATCTTGGCAATATGATTATGTATCCGTTCACTTCTGTATCTCCCCATTGATGCGTCTCCTCACTACCGACCAGGCTTTCTGGAACAAGGCCGACTGCTCCATCGTGCCGGTCAGCTCACGGAAGCGGCACATTGGTACGGTGAATGTCAACTCTTCCTTCGGTATGAGCGGACGGGCCGAGGGGTCAAGCATCCCGATGAAGCACCGGCGGCCGCCCTCGGCGTTCTCCTTCACGGCGAAGGTGACGATGCTGCAACAGCCCGAAGAGAAGCGTACGCTGACGGCATCGTCGCTGTTGTTGTCATAGAAAGCCCATGAGCACAGGCCTGAAAGCACGTCGGGCGTGGCGAAGAAGAGCACGCCCTCCACCCCGTCAAGGCTTTCCAAAGTGTCAAGGCGCATAAAGTTGAGATACGGCTTCTCCGTCAGGCGTATGCCAAGACGGTCTATATACTCAATGACCTGCTCCTTGGTCTGCTTGTAATGCTCCACCTCCGAGACAAAGCCCGGCACGCGCCCGGGCATCGGGGCGAAGGCTGTATAAAGGCTTCCGCCGCCGCAAAGCACGTTGTCGGCCGACAGAGTAAGCGGCTGCCCGTCGCAAACCTTGCGTATCGCGCCAACCATGCAGCGCGGAATTTTCCTCACTTCCGCAGCCGCCTTGTCGCTGTAACCGAAGGCTACGGGCAGGGGCACGCTCTCGCCGAACGCCTCCCGGTACTTGGTTATGAAATCTTTTACCGTCATAGTCACGTCGTTTAAGTCTGTCACAAATGTCACAATATCAGATGTACCCTACCCTTCACGCGCCTTGCACGTGAGCTTTTAGGGGAGCATCTGCAAATATACAGGTTTTCTCCAATAAACAATCATGCCGTTGAACATCTTTAACTAATGTACGCAAAAGCACTGCCCGTTAACAGCAAAACAAACCGTTGCCTTGCGAAACACGGCAAACGGGGGGGCATCCGCAGTTTAAGTGTAATGGTTATAACATACATATGGCCTCGAAGAGGTCCAACGATGCTTAACCGCATGTGGAGCGAAGCGGAACTTGCGGTGTGTATGTGACATCCAATACCGTCCTCGAAGAGGGCGAACTACATTTTGGGTTATGGGGTATTGAGGTCTTGCGGTTATACGGTATGACTGTAATACCTCATAACCTCACAACCGTAAAACCTCATAACCGTAAACGCTGTTCGCCCTCTTCGAGGACGACTGATAGTGTTTTGACTTACCGCAAGTTCCGTTCCCTACGGTCACTCCACATGCGGTTAAGCATGGTTCGCCCCCTTCGGGGACGGGGGTACACAACAAGTTCCCGCCATACGGTTTATTTTTCATTGTTAATTGTTAATTTCCGCACAGCGGTTTTACCCCTTCGGGGACAGAATAAGCACTTATAAGTCATACACCTGAACTACGGATGAGCCCCAACAAGCCTGCAAAAGGCCGCCTTTGACGATGTAAAAGGCCGTCTTTGAGGAGACGAAAGGCCGTCTTTCGCAGGCTAAAAGACGGTCTTTTGGAACGGCATTATCAACCAACTGATTATCAATAAGTTACAAGCAATCGAAGTAAGAGCCGTCCAAACGGGTGGTTTGGACGGCTGAAACGCCCCGTTTGGACGGCCTTTACGGGGCGTATGGACGGCTCTTACTATATGTTTCTATGGCTTTTGCAATTACCGAAAGCCGAGATTAACGTCGAGTTCGGTATAAAGATAATATGATAATAATCTAACTTCTATCAGTCTGTGGGTATCTGTCATTCCGCGCTCCGACGCGGAATGACAGATACCCACAGACTGTTTGGAACAAAAAAAAGGCAAGTATTCTTCCATCTGGGGGATTATTTCTTATACTGAAATCACGTAACATTAATGGAATTTACTATGACAAAACGCCTCATCGCCATTGCCGATTTTTCATTCTTCATTATTCATTATTAATTCATTTCAGTTCTTTATTATGCCCGTGTCGCCGCCGCGCTTCACGGCATTGCGGCTTACGGCCTTGCGCTCGCGCCCCTTCGAGAGCCGCCACGAGAGGCTGAGGGTGAGCATGTTGCCCATGTCGCCGCTGTACATGCGCAGCATTTTGTGCACGTAGCGGTTAAGCAGTTCGGAGTGGTTGGTCTCAACGCGGTTCTGGAAACAGTGCTGCCAGTAAAGCGAAACATTGAAATTGCCCATGCGGTAAGCCGCCGTAAGATACCAGGCATACGTGCCTATGCCCTTAGTCTCGCCCTCGAGGAAGCTCCAGCCGTTGTCTACATGGGCCGACAGAGACAGGCGGCCGAGGTACGCGTCGGCACCTGCACCGTAGTTGAAGGCGGACGAATGGTGTGTGTAATCGTCGCCAAAGTTGAAGCATCGGTACAGTCCGCCCCATAGTGTAAACGACAATTTGCCGGGCAGAAGGTCGTAACGGGTGTAGTTGTCAACGTAGAACATGCTTATGCGCCGCTGGTTTGCGCGCGAGAATAGGAAGTACACATTATCGGGAACATCGCCGCTTACGGCTTGTCTGCTTGTCAACTCGTCACTGGTCTGCTGCACTCGCTCTATCTTCTGCATCCATGTGTTGAGGTGAGAGCGGTAATGCGTTGATACAGAAGTATATAGCGACGGTAGCTGAAGCGACGCGGTAAGCGTCTGCTCAATGACTTTGTTGGGATGGATGTCGGGGTTGCCTACGGTCAGTTCCAGCGCATTGTTCCTCACCACGGCGTCGCCAAGGTAGGCAAGGCGCGGCGCCTCCTGCCTCAGTTGCAGGTTGTAGTTCAGCCGGAACGGCCGCCACGGAGCCCAGGAGAGCTGCACCTCGGGCCGCCACAGCCAGTAGCCGTAACGCTCCGCGCCCTGACGGTAGTGCAGGTAGCTGACACCCGTGCCTGCTGTATATGACAGGCCGGCCAGCCGCCCCTTTACCTGCGCGAAGGCGTAGAGGCTCTGCGTAAGTATGTTGTTGTCCGCATCGGTGTCTCCGCGGTAGGTTATGCCCGTATGGTTATGGTCGAACGTCAGCCCGGCAGACAGGGTGAAGGGGCGCAGGCGGTTCTCGTATATGGCCTCGGCGAAGAGCGTGCGCACCGTGCTCCGCGACGTGTAGGCGTATGGCGACGTGCCGCCGTAGGCGTAATCGTAGGTTGACAGGGTGTAGTTTCCGTTCGCGTTGAGGGTAAGGCTCTGGCGTTTCGTCAGGTTGTAGTTGAAGTAAAGGTCGGCCATGGCTGCCTTGGTATCATCCGTAGAGCCTATTGAAAACGCCTCGCTCACGCCGCCCTGCGTCTCCGTTCGCGTCCTTGTGTCGCGCGGTATGCGTGAGAGCGTGCCGCCGAGGGTGGCTTGCAGGGTGTAGCGCGACGTGTCTGCAAGGCTGTATTGCAGCTGCAGGTCGTGCGACAGGCTGCGTCTGCGCCAGCCGTTGTCCGTGCGGCGGATGGTATAAGTGGAATTGTCGGGCATCAGGTAGTCGGCCTTCTCCTCGTATTCCAGTTTCTTCATGTCGGCGAAACCGAACGAATAATGCAGTCCAAGCTCGCTCTTGCCATGGTTCAGCTTGGCAAACGCCTCGCCGTTGGTGCGCTCCGAAGTGAGCGTCTGCATAAGTTCCGCGCCGACGGTGTAGCCCCTTTCTGTCCTGTTTGTAACGATGTTTACTACAAAGGTGACGCCTTGGCCGTAGCGCACACCCGGGTTTTGGATGAAGTCAACCGACCTGACGGTCTTCGGGTCGAGCGCGGTAAGGTCGCGCCTGTCGGCTACAATGTCGTTGATACGCACTTGGAGCTGCCCCATGTTTGGGGGCACGGTGATGCTCTTGGCCACCTCGTCCACCGTGACATATGGCAATGCGAGGCGCGAAAGCAGGCCGTAGGCGTTGGTGGAGGCATCCTTCTGCTCCTGCGTGGGCAGCAGGCGGAGTGTGTTGTCGCGGTTCATTACGCGCTCGCCCTTCACCACAACTTCCTTCAACGACACGGAGTCGCTTACCGCCTTGCCGTCATTGCCATTGTCTCCCTTGGTCTGCGCCATTACGGATAATGGCAGAATGATGTACAATGAAAATAAAAACAGTCTCTTCATCTTTTGCTTTTTCGTGCAAAAGTAAGAGACTGTTATGTGTAATCGACAAAATTATTACTGACAACTCCCTGACATTTGGCTGACATCTGCCGTCAGCCTGTACGCCCTTCCGCGCTCGGACTCAATCCTGATGCCGGTATTCGGCTCTATAACTTGCTTCAATCGGCGGATTAAGGTGTAAAGAGTCTCGCTGGCATCAGGCTTACCCGGCCACAGGGCAGAGCATATTTCGTCCTTCGACAGCTTGTGCCCGTCGGCGCGGAAGAACATCCGCATCAGCTCGTGTTGCATCGGAGTGAAACGGATTTCATCGTTTCCTGCATTGTAAAAGGCGTTGAGCGAGTCGTCGAAACGCAATCCGCCGATTGCTATTCCGTATGCTTTAGTCATGCGGTTTGCGCCATGTCTCCGCATATAAAGTATTGACAATACGCCCCAAAGCATGGCAGCAATCATCAGGCTGACTGGCAAACGCTGGTCTGACAAGCCCAACACGGTTGCAAACGAGCAGTCGGCATTGCCGCGGAATACCACCTCCACATCGTCCGCCTGCGCCATGCCGGGCTTCAAGAGGACGGTGTCGCCGCTCACTCCTGCCGCATCGTTCCACTCAAATGCTCCTTTTCCGCCCTGCGGAACTACGGCGAACGAGACGTAAGACTTGCCGCGAAGTTCTGGTATCGACAGGCTCTCGGTAAAACACTCGTCACGTATTAGCATGGCTACGACATCCGTAGATTGCGCCTGAAGCTGCCGGCAAACGCGCAAGGTGTCTTCCGTCACCCACTCGCCGCCCTTTTCGGCCAGCGCGCGGACGAGCGCACGGTTGAGGTCTGACGCTATGCGGTCTTTCGCGTCGATATAGTTGCCCGTGCCAGTAACGACCGACGACAACGCCAGCACGGCGAAAACGATGATTGAGAGATATGCTTTCATATTACAGGAAACGTTTTATTTCATAATGAAGTAGGCACAGGGTCATCGTCTTTGGTGGCATACTGATGCCATGCACGGTACGTCCAGCCTATCTCGTCGGTGATGACCGTCGTGCGATTGCCAAACTCCACAATTTTTTGCGTGCGCATCATGCACGGCCATCCGTTGTAAAACAAGTGGTAATCCTCCAGCTGCGTGATTGTCATCCCTGTGTTGACGCTGTCCTTGAAGATTTTGTTCACAACACCGGCAAGGGTGTCTTTCATCAAGATATTGAACAAACCGCCCAACATATCGCTTGTTTCCTCGGACGTGTATTTGGTCACAGTCCTCCCGAGAATGTTGTAGTCATTGTCGAAGCTATATTCACCGTATGGAGCATAACCCACCCAAACGGTAGTTACCGACGAGTCCTTATCAGCAGTGTCAATGGTCTTTTGGCCGATGTCGAACACGTTGCCGTGAAGCGAAAAAAGTGTGGCAAACTCATTGTATGCCGACATCACCCCCTCCTCAGACGAGAACTTGAGCGTCATAAGTCCCTCCAAATTGCTACGGGGCATGAATGAATCAAGCTGGGAAGACATTGAATAAATCGAGTCGCACAATGCTTTTATGCCTACCTTCATCCTGTCACGTATCTCCTTCCAGTTGTCAAGACCCTTTATTGTGCCGTATTCGTCGGTGGAGAACACGGCTGACACGCCTTTGAAATGCTCCTGCAAGATAGAGCGCAAGCGGCTTTTCATGTCTCCGGTCGTATCGTTCTCATACTCAACAGCCAACGGAATGAACTCTATTTTATAGCCGTCAGCAGTAGAATCACGCACTATCAGCATGAACTCCTCGTACAACTTGTCCTTCTGCGCCACCGTGTCACCGTTCTCTATGGACAGCTCCGTCTGCGTGCGGAGATACTTCATGGTGTCATTCTTGCAGAAATACGCGATTACGGCGATTGTAGAGTCTTGCGCTTCCAAGTCGGCAACGCCGTGCGAAGTGACGCTTCCTCCGATACCAAGACAAACGGAAAGGAAAAGAATTAGCGGCAAAACAATTCTTGTCTTCATACGCCATGCAAATTAAAAAAGGTTATACGCAAGCGCAAAAGTAAGCAAAAAACTGATAAAAAGCAAGCAATGCGGATGTTTTTCCGGCAAAAACAATAATCCCCGACGGCATCGCGTGCCGTCGGGGACGTGTATAATAAACTTGCTTTACAGGGCAAAAATTACTCTGCTGCGGGAGCTTCTTCAGCCTTGGGAGCCTCTTCTGCAACAGGAGCCTCGGCCGGAGCTTCCTCCGCCTTGGGTGCTTCCTCTGCCTTCTCGGCGCCTTCAGCAACTACCTTTACAGGCACTTCTACAAGCACTTCCTTGTGGAAGTGAACGGTAGCAACATAGTCGCCCACCTTCTTTGCGTCGTGCATGGTGACGATTTTGCGGTCGATGTCGAAGCCCTTAGCCTGCAACTCGGCTGCAACGGTAGCCGCGGTAACGGCTCCGTAAGCAACGCCGTTTGCGCTGACCTTTACGGGTATTACGAGGGCAACGTCCTTCAGAGCCTCGCCCTTCTTCTCGGCCTCGGCCTTTATGGCAGCCAGCTTGAGAGCCTGCTGCTTCAAGTTCTCCGCCAAAACCTTCTTTGCAGAAGCTGAAGCGATGACGCCCTTGCCTGTGGGGATAAGATAGTTGCGGCCGTAACCGTCCTTAACAGTAACTATATCGTTCTTGAATCCCAAGCCGATAATGTCTTCTTTCAGTATTATTTCCATCGTGTATCCTCCTTCTTTTTACTTCAACAAGTCAGTTACATACGGAAGCAGCGCTATCTGGCGTGCACGCTTAACGGCCTGAGCCACGCGGCGCTGATACTTCAAAGAAGTGCCGGTGATGCGGCGGGGCAGGATTTTACCCTGCTCGTTCAAGAACTTCTTAAGGAACTCGGGGTCCTTGTAGTCGATGTACTTGATGCCGCTCTTCTTGAAACGGCAGTATTTCTTCCTCTTCGTGTCAACCGAAGGAGGGGTCAAATATCTGATTTCTGATTCTGCCATGGTTTATGCCTCCTCTTTTTTAGCTAATTTGTTCCTTCTCTTCTCGGCGTACTCTACGGCGTACTTGTCGAGCTTAACTGTCATGAAGCGGATAACCTTCTCGTCGCGGCGGTATCCTGTCTCCAATGTCTTGATAACTTCCGGCTCAGCCTTGAACTCGAGCAGGCAGTAGAAACCTGTCGATTTCTTCTGAATAGCGTAAGCCATCTTCTTCAATCCCCAGGTCTCTTCGTTCAGGATTTCCGCACCTTTGTCGGTAAGCAGAGTCTTGAATTTAGCGACCGTTTCCTTCATCTGTTCATCAGACAAAACGGGAGTCAAAATGAAAACGGTTTCGTATTGATTCATACTACTTAAATGATTAATTTGTTTATGATTTTGCAAAATGCGGTGCAAAGGTACGCTTTTCCGATGAGATAACGGTTATTTATAATGTATAAGGCTGCAAATTTTAACTTCTTTTTACCTTTATCGACTCATAATAGATAATATTTTATTTAATTATCGCCTGCGGTTTTATTTTTTATCCGTATTTTTGCAGGCACATGGACACATCATTCATAAAAAAACATATCCGCAACTCGGGCTTCGCCATGCTTTGCTTGGGTGCCGCCCTGCTGCTTCTCGGCTACGCGTTCGGCTGGACCGACCATAACGCCTTCACCCTCTCGGCCGCCGCACTGGTAGTTCTCGGGGCGGCATTGCACGTATATCTCATAAAGAAAGAAAGCAAGTATTGAGCCATGCGCTTATCGCTTGTTTTGCCAAAGGCCACCTTTCGCATTACGAAAGGCCGTCTTTGACACGCTAAAAGGCCGTCTTTGAGGCTGCCAAAGACGGCCTTTTGCAACGCATTGAATGTCAAGCCGTTATACTGTTGGTGCCTTTTCGGTTTTCAATCGGTCATGATTTTGCATACAATTAGAATTAAAATCATGAACAAAAAAGCGAAAACATGAAGCCGGATGTAAACTTTCCTTTTGGCCGAAGTCTTTTCCTCGTCAATTATATCCTCAACGCCACTAAGCGTAACGACAGCCCGTTGAAGATGCCTTAACATAAAAGCCAACTCAAAGTTGACAAGTTCTATGAAATCACACCTTTTCCATCCCATACCGTCTGTCCACAAAATGTAAAGTTGGCGAAAAGCAAAAGGGTAAAGCGAACGCCTTATTTCATAATCAAAATAACAGCATCTTACATCTTTCCAACAATAATGCCGCCATACAAGTTTACGCCATTTCCGCTCTGCATAATGTATTCCTTCGGCATCAACAACCAGTTTTTGCCTGCACGTAACAAGCACAACCGATTTCCACAAGGCAATGACAAAGAAAAAGAAGATGCCGGCAACGCACCAAAAATCATAATTGGTAATATATGAAAAATATACGCTCAAAACGCATAAAGCCCACAATATGATTAAGAAAGCAGGGCTTTCATTGATTACATATCTGTCCATCATATTTCATAATCATGTCAAATGTCATTTGTTTTCAGTTGTCCCGTCACTATACATGCTTTTCATAAGTTCATCATACGACGAGTTTTCGACTCTTTCGATGCCAGCATCCTTGCCCACATCCTTAGATAACACTGACGCAAAGCCGTCGTTCCCTATCCTTATGAGCAAGAATCTATCCAAGAAGTCCGTGGCATTTTCCTTGATTTCAAGATGCTTCATGTAAAAATTGCGGCACAAGTCCTGCCGTGCAAATTTGTCGTTTGACGAATTGACAAACACCATACGACCGTCAACAACCATGTATGAAGACGGGAAAAGCCGCTTTTTGCCATAATATTCGCCGTATCTTATCATTGTCGCAGGGCCTAACGAATATATGTTCTCCGCATCTATGCCCGGATTTTTACGTAAAACGACATTGCTTTCAAGAGACAGACACTTATATTCGGGATATGTCGCAACATATTCTTTGATGATTGCTTTCAGCGTAGGAATAACGTTTGCCGTATCAATTTGGGTCATTACGTTTTCAAAATCATCATCATTGCCACCGCTGTTTGAAGTACATTGGCATAATAAAAGCGATAAAACGACAAATAACATGTACGACTTTTTCATGGAATTGACAACATTTGAGTACATTGGCAAAAATAACCTTTTTTATATAAACACGCAAATTATAGAGGAAAAAAGCAAAAAACAACTCCGCAAGCGGATGATTGCCGCTTGCGGAGTTGCATATTTTACGGTTTCATGCACCGGCCTTACTCCTGCTCGGGAGTGATGAGCTTGTAGCCTTTGCCGTGAATGTTGATGATTTCTATTTGGTCGTCGTCCTTCAAGTGCTTACGCAACTTAGTGATGTAAACGTCCATCGAGCGCGCGTTGAAGTAGTTATCGTCAATCCAGATAGTCTTCAAGGCGAAGTCGCGCTGCAATATTTCGTTGGCGTGAGAGCAGAGAAGGGCCAGCAGCTCGTTCTCCTTGGTAGTGAGCTTGGTCTGCTTGTCACCGATGGTGAGCAGCTGCTTCTGCGTGTCGAAGGTGAAGCGGCCGATGTGGTAAATGGTGTTCTCCTTGTTCTTCTTGCCACGCACACGGCGCAGGATGGCCTCGATACGGAACACAAGCTCTTCCATTGAGAACGGCTTTGTGATATAATCGTCGGCTCCAATCTTAAAGCCTTCGAGTATGTCCTCCTTCAAAGTCTTGGCCGTGAGGAAGATTATTGGTATTTCGGCGTTGGCCTGGCGGATTTCCTGCGCCAGCGTGAAGCCGTCCTTCTTGGGCATCATCACGTCCAAAACGCAGATGTCGAACTTGCTCTTCAAGAATGCCTTATAACCGGCCTCGCCGTCCGGACAGAGTTCAGCACTATAGCCTTTGGCCTGCAAATATTCGCGAAGCAACATTCCGAGGTTCTCGTCGTCTTCGCAAAGTAGGATTTTAAGTTTCTCGTCCATGGTCTTTTACTTTTTTATTATTGGTAATGATATAATGAATTTCGTACCTTTTCCGCGCTCGCTCTCTACGTGGATTTCACCCTTGTGCAGGTCTACCATCTTCTTGACGTAAGCCAGTCCGAGGCCGAAACCTTTAACATCGTGCACGTTTCCGGTATGTACGCGGTAGAATTTCTCAAATATTTTTTTCAGGTTCTCTTTCTTTATGCCCACGCCGTTGTCCTTTACCGAGAAGTAAAGTTTCTCCTTGTCGTTCCATGTCTTTACCGTAAGCTCTACCGGGCGGTCGGGGTCGCGGTACTTTACGGCGTTGTCGAGCAGGTTGAAAATGACGTTGGTGAAGTGCATCTCGTCAACGTATATGGTCGGCTCGGTGGCGTTCAGCTCCGTTGTGATGTGTCCGCCGGTGTGCTCCACGCGCAGGGTGAACGTGTTAGCCACGCTCTCCACGAGGTCGTTAAGGTTGAGTTCCTTCTTCTTGAAGATGGCCTTCTTGCGGTCGAACATTGACATCTGCAACACCTTCTCCACAAGGAAGCGCAGGCGTTTCGACTCGTCATTGATTACTCCGCCAAGGTGTTTCATCATCACGGGGCTCTTTGTCACGGCCTCGTCGTTGAGCATCTGCGCGGCGAGGGATATGCTGCTGATGGGTGTCTTAAGCTCGTGGGTCATGTTGTTGATAAAGTCGTTCTTTATCTCTGTGTACCTCTTTTGGCGGAAAATCACCACAATGGTGAATATGAACGTAACCAGCAACACGATGGTGAACACCACGGAGGGTATCATGAACCTTACTCCGCTGAAGATATAGCTGCCCATGTCGGGGAAATGAATCTTAACCACGCCCATCTTGTTTGACGGGTCGTTGCGGAAGAGGGTCTGCGAATATGTGTAATCCTCGCCTTCCTCGGTGTAGTCAGGGCAACGGTAGACCTCGCGCCCGTCCTGCGTTGACACCGTGAAGTGGTAAGGTATGTCTATGCCGTTGTTCATCAGCTCGGTCTTGATGTCCTGGTCGAGCATCTTGAAGTTTATCCGCTCGCGCAACGGCTTGTCCGAAGCGGTGTAAAGGATGCTGTAAACCACCTCGTCAAGCAAGGCTTTCTGGTATATGTAGCGGTTCTTCACGATTTCCTGCATTGACCTCGTAGCCTCGGATATGGAGTTCTTGTCGCTACGGAGTATCATCGCCTTGGGCATGGAAGACGGCTTCATGGCCATGGTCTTAAGCTCGAACGACGAGTAGGAAATGCCCCTGCCGCCAGTCTCGGCATATTGGTGAGAGTATTGCACGGCGTTGTCCTTGCCTTCATCACCTGCCTCCGCGTCATCACCCACATGCTGCCTGCGCCCGGAAGCGTTGACATCGCGCTCAAGATACTTCAATGTCTCGTTAAGCTCGAGGTTGCGCGAAGCCTGGTAAAGAGCCTTGGTGACGGATTCGTCAAACTGCTCTTTCTTCATCTGGACCATCGCCTCGATGTACTTCAATTGCATGAAGAGCAACACGAGGAACGAAAGCCCCATCACTATTGCTATCAGCCATATCGTCGTTTTCTTCATGTCGGCAAATATATTGCAAAAACAAACACGTTGATTTGGTTTTGTTAATTAATTCCTTGAAATTTATCTATATTAACCTAAAAATACATTTGTAGTTAACAATTATCAATTACAATAAGTCAAACCATAAGCTTATATGCACACTATACATTTACACTCCGCCCCCGATGCAGGCATGTCCGCCAGTTTAAAGCAAAAGCAAAGGCGCACCTTGGCAGGCACGCCCTTGCTTGTCATCTGTAATTGTAACGCCTACCGACATGCCGCGGCATAAGCGCAAGGAATGTGGGGCTCGGCGAAAGAATGCGTTATTCGTCCTTTCCGGCCATTTCTGCCTCGTGCTCCTTGATGAGTTCCTGCTGGATTTCATTGGGCACGAGCTCATAGCTGGCGAACTTCGTGGTGAATGAAGCGCGTCCGCCCGTGAGCGAACTCAACGATATTGAATAGCTTGCAAGCTCCTTCAAAGGGATTTTGGCCTGAAGTTTCTGATATCCGGCCTCGCTGTCCATACCCATGATGAGGGCGCGGCGACCCTGCAAGTCGCTCATCACGTCGCCCATGAAATCGGACGGAACATACACTTCGAGGTCGTATATCGGTTCGAGGATTTTCGGGCCGGCGTTCTTGAACGCGTCAGAGAAAGCATGGCGTGCGGCCAACATGAACGAAAGCTCGTTGCTGTCTACCGGGTGCATCTTGCCGTCATACACTACCACACGCACGTCGCGGGCGTAGCTTCCCGTCAACGGGCCTTGCTCCATGCGCTCCATGACACCCTTGAGTATGGCCGGCATGAAGCGAGTGTCGATGGCTCCGCCTACTACGGAGTTGATGAACACGAGCTTGCCGCCCCACTCCAGGTCTACGACTTCCTTGCTCTTGATGTTCATCTTGAACTCCTGCCCGTTGAACTTGTAGCTTACGGGGTCGGGCATTCCTTCTGCGTAAGGCTCAACGATGAGGTGCACCTCGCCAAACTGGCCTGCTCCGCCCGACTGCTTCTTGTGGCGGTAATCGGCACGCGCGGCCTTCGTGATGGTCTCGCGGTACGGTATTTTGGCGTCGATGAACTTCACGGGCAGCTTCTCGTTGTTCTCGAGACGCCATTTCAACGTGCGCAGGTGGAACTCGCCCTGGCCGTGTATGATGGTCTGCTTCAGCTCCTTGCTCTGCTCTACAACCCATGTCGGGTCTTCCTGGCGCATCTTGGTGAGCGCGGCCATAAGCTTCTCGGTGTCGGCCTCGTTCACGGCCTTGATGGCGCGCGAGTATTTTGAGTTGGGGTATTTTATGAAGTCAAACCTGTTGTCGCAATCCTTTCCGTTCAGGGTGTTGCCCGTCTTGACGTCCTTCAGCTTCACGGTGCAGCCTATGTCGCCCGCGTTGAGGCAATCTACGGGCTGGCGGTTGGCTCCGGCGCACACGTAAATGTTGGCTATGCGCTCCTTCGAGCCGCGGTCGGCGTTGCTCAGGTCGTCGCCAGGCTTCACGCTTCCGCTCATCACCTTGAAGTAAGACACTTCGCCGATGTGAGGCTCAACGCCCGTCTTGAAGAAGTAAAGCGACTCGGGACCGCTTGTCTCTGCGGCCACTTCCTCGCCGCGCGTGTTGTGTACCTTCGGCATTTCGCTAACGAACGGCACAACGTTGCCCAAGAACTCCATCAGCCTGCGCACGCCCATGCTCCTGCCTGCGCACACGCAGAACACGGGGAAGATGGAGCGCGTAACCAGTCCCTTGCGTATGCCTTCGCGCATCTCGTCCTCCGTAAGCGTCTCTTCCTCGAAGAACTTTTCCATCAGCGTCTCGTCGTTCTCGGCCGCGGCCTCTACGAGAGCCTTGTGCAGCTCCATGGCCTTGTCCATCTCCTCGGCCGGGATGTCCTCTATGATGGGCGCGCCGCCTTCGGGTTTCCATGAGTATTTTTTCATCAGGAGAACGTCGATGAGGGCGTTGAAGCCCGGACCTGTCTCAATGGGGTATTGTATCTGGACGCACTTCTGGCCGTAAATGTCCTTCATGCTGGTTATTATCGAGTCAAAGTCGCACTTGTCGCTATCAAGCTGGTTTACGAGGAATATTACCGGCTTCTTCAGCTTCTCCGTGTAACGGAAGTTGTTTTGCGTGCCCACCTCGGGACCGTACTGGCCGTTTATCAATATCAAGGCCTGGTCGGTAACGTTGAGGGCGGTGATGGCCTGGCCTACGAAGTCGTCGGCGCCGGGGCAATCGATGATGTTAAGTTTCTTGTTGTTCCACTCTACGTTGAAAACGGTTGAGAATACCGAGTAGCCGTATTCCTGCTCAACCGGGAAATAGTCACTTACCGTGTTCTTCGCTTCCACACTACCGCGGCGCTTGATGACGCCGCTCTCATACAACATTGCTTCGGCAAGAGTAGTCTTGCCGCTACCCGCACTGCCAAGCAATGCGATGTTTTTAATCTCGTTGGTCTGATAAACTCTCATACTATTATAGATTTAAGTTTGTTACAAATAACGGCCTCTAAGTTACTCATTTTTACTCTAACACGCAAAATATGGAAGCGAAAAGACACGAAAAATTAAAACATATTAGTAATTTTGCACGAATTTCAAGGAGATAAGAAGTGAAAAACGAAAAGTGAAAAACGAAAAATCCATATCCATACCATTGGATTTCAAACTTTTCACTTTTACCTTTTAACTAAAAACATCATGCCCGGAATATACGCACACATACCGTTTTGCCGGAGCCGCTGCATATATTGCGGCTTCTACTCCACCACATGCCTTGACCTGCGCACGCGCTACGTCCGCGCCCTGTGCCGCGAGATGGAGCTGAGGAAAGGCTACATCGGCGGCACGGCAGGCACCATATACCTAGGCGGAGGGACGCCGTCGCAACTCGACCCGGCCGACCTCGGCCGCCTGCTGGCATATATATATAAGGTGTACCGCATAGCCGACGATGCCGAAGTAACCATCGAGTGCAACCCCGACGACGTTACGCCCGGCTTCACCGATGCCTTGAAGGCCATGCCCGTCAACCGCGTGAGCATGGGCGTGCAGACCTTTTCCGACGCGCGCCTCGGCTTCCTCCGCAGGCGGCACAACGCCGAAGAGGCCGTCCAAGCCGTGACGCGCCTGCGCCGCGCGGGCATCGGCAACATAAGCATCGACCTGATGTTCGGATTCCCCGGGGAGACGATGCAGGATTGGCAGGCCGACATAGACCGCGCCCTAAGCCTCGCCCCCGAGCACATATCGGCATACTCGCTCATGTACGAGGAGGGCACAGCCCTGCAAAGGATGCTCGAACAGGGCAAAGTCAAGGAGGTTGACGAGGAGCTTAGCCTCGCCATGTACGACGCGCTTACCGACCGCCTCGCCCGTGCCGGGTACGAGCATTACGAAATAAGCAACTTCGCACGCCCCGGCTTCCGCTCGCGCCACAACTCTTCATACTGGCACCAGGAGCCTTACATCGGCCTCGGAGCGGCGGCGCACTCGTTCGACCTGCGCTCGCGCCAATGGAACACGGCCGACATCGAGGCCTACATCAGCGCAATAGAAAAGGGGCGCATACCCATGGAGCGCGAGCCGCTGGACGCGCGCACGACGTACAACGACATCGTAACCACCGCCCTGCGAACCTCCGACGGCATACCCCTCGAACGCCTCACGGCGCGCCTCGGAGCGGCGTTCACCGAATACCTGACGAAGGAAGCCGCACCCTACATCGCACGCGGACTGATGGAGCAGCGCGGCGGCAACCTGCGCCTGACGCGCCGCGGAATATACATAAGCGACGCCGTCATGAGCGACCTCATGATGGTATGAGTTCCACGCAAAAACAAAAGGTGGCCTTTAGCATTGCCAAAAGCCACCTTTAAAAACACCAAAGGCCACCTTTCGGATTGCGAAAGGCGGCCTTTGATATAATGGGACGCGCCAAGACGGATTACCGCCGGGCAAACTGCTGATTATCAACGGCTTCCAGCATCCAACGCGCCACGGGCGCAACACTGGCGGAAGCGCGTCAGAACCTCGTCATGAACTCCACCACGATTTTGTCTTTCTCCGACGGCTTGGCTATGGCTCCGTCCCTGTAAAAATACTTCTCGTAGTTGAGGCGTATGTCGGAAACGAAGGGCAGGTCGAGGCTTAGCGTCACTCCGCCCGTAATTCGCGAACGCTGGTAGTCGTTGATGACGAGCGACCCTTCCACATCCTCGCCCCCTTCGGCGTTGTAGCGCAGGCCGTCGCTATGGTCGCTCATGTAGTCGTAACGGATGAGCGGCGATATTTTCGTGAAGAAACACTTGCGCAGGGGG
This sequence comes from uncultured Prevotella sp., assembly GCA_905196835.1. Lineage (GTDB taxonomy): Bacteria > Bacteroidota > Bacteroidia > Bacteroidales > Bacteroidaceae > Prevotella > Prevotella stercoripullorum. The sequence goes on from CAJJWN010000006.1 coordinate 94,722, forward strand.
ATGTCGTAGCTTACGAAGGCGTCAAGCGCATGCACCGGCTTGAACGCCCCGTGGCCGTAATGCTTGTACAGGTATTCCACCTCGGCGTGCCATCCGTGGGCATGATAATACGCTCCGGCGTCGTACATCATCACCGAAACGTTGTCGGGGCGGATTTTCTGGGTGCTCAACGTGAGGTTGAAGCCGCGCGGAAAGAAGAGCTGCGCCTTTGCAGAGAAGTTAACGTTGCTGGTCCAGAAGTCCTTTTGGTTGGTAAGTCCCGAGCCGTTGAACATGCCGGCCTGGAGTATTATGGGGAAGCCTACGTTGAACGAATAGCCGATTGTAGCGCCCACGTCGCGCACGTTGCCCACCTGCTTGGCTATAAACGAGCGGTTGGCGAAATACTGAAGGTGTGGCGAACGGTGCGCGTCGATGGTGAACGGTGCGCGCATCTGGCCTATGGTGAAGTCGAGTCCGCGCAGGGGCTTGATGCGCGTGTACGTGTCGAGCATCTTGATTTTCCCTTCGTCAGACAGGTCTATTTCAACCTTGTACGACACCACCTTGTTCAAGTCGCCGTCAAGGCTCACGCGTGCGTTGCGCACCTGGAAGCGGCCCTGACCCTCTTCAGGCTGGTACTCGTACTTGCCGCGGATGGTCCCGTGCACCTCCGGCGTGCGGTCAACCTTGTCCTCTTCGTCCTCGGCCATGGCCGGCAATGCCACGCACATGGCAAGCATGACTGAAGCTATCGTCTTAATGTCCATCGCTTTGTATTATTTATTACGCGGCAAAAGTAAGCATTATGTATTACAAAACGGTTACAAAGAAAAGAAAGAAAGGTAAAATGTTAAAGGTGAGAGGGTGAGAAGGTGAGAAGTTTGGAATATAAAAATACTGCAATATATATAGTTTGTCTCACTTTCTCACCTTCTCACCTTCTCACTTTCTCACCTTCTCACCCTCTCACTTTCTCACCTTCTCACCTTCTCAAAATGGGAACATCAACGGCAGGACGAACACCATCACCACGCCCATGATGATTTGCAGGGGCAAGCCTACCTTGACGTAGTCCATGAACGTGTACCGCCCGGCCTGCATCACGAGTGCGTTGGGCGGAGTGGAGAACGGCGAGGCGAAGCACATGCTCGCGCCGAGAGCCACCGCGAAGAGGAACGGGTACGGGCTAAGCCCTACCTCCGTGGCCGAGGCGAAGGCGATTGGAGCCATGAGCACGGCCGTGGCCGTGTTGCTTATGAACATGGTGAGAAGCGACGTGGTGAAGTATATCCCGGCCAAGAGCACATAAGGGCCGTAGCCGCCAAGTCCGCTCACAAGCGTGTGGGATATTGCGGCCGACGCGCCGGTCTTCTCCAGTGCCACCGACATGGGCATCATGGCGGCTATGAGCACCACGCTCTCCCAGTTGATAGTCTTATACGCCGCCTCAACGCTACGGAAGCAGCCCGTGAGCACCATCAGTACGGCGGCTATCATTACGGCGGTAACCGGTGCCACGGGTATGAAGTCGAACACCATCATGGCTACCATGAGCAGCATTATGCAGGCCGCCAAGGGTGCCTTGTAGTCAAGCGTTACCTTGGCCGCCTCCTCGAGCGGCTGGCCCAACACGACCCACTTCTCCTCCTCATTGCCGAGGCGGCTGATGCTCGCCCACGTTCCCTGCACGAGGAGCACGTCCCCGGCATGAAGGCGCACGGCGGCCAGTCCGTCCATTATGTACTCGCCCTTGCGGCGTATGCCCATTATGTTGACACCGTACTTCAGGCGGAAACCTGCCTCGTTGACCTGACGGCCTACGAGGCTCGACGCCGGGAGCAGCACTATTTCGGCCATGCCGATGTCGTAGAAGTCGAGCCTGTCGTCGCCTGCGGCGGCATCCTTGGGCGGGGTGGAGAGCGAATAGTCGGCGGCAAGGCGCACGGCCTGCTCCTTCTCGCCCGTAAGGTATATCACGTCACCCTCCTGCACTACGGTCTTAGGACCTGCCGGCACCTGGCTGACGTTCCTTATCAAGCCCTTCTGCCTGGTGGTGACTCGCCTCAGCTCGAGCACTGACAGGCCGTAGCGGTTGCGTATGTCAAGCTCGGCCATGGTCTTGCCTGCCATCGACGAGCCCCGCCCTACCATGTAGCGCGAGAGGTTATCGGCCAGGCGGTACTCGCTAACCAGCTGCTCGAGCGACTTTGCCTTCATCCTTCCGCCCTCGTCGGCACGCCCCTTCTTGCCGAGGAACATGCGGCTAAGCGGCAAGAGCACGACCACGCCCACGGCTATGCACACCAGGCCTACGGGCGTGAACGAGAAGAAGGACAGAGGCTCGTAGCCCTCGGCCGTGAGCGCGTCCTGTATGACGAGGTTGGGCGGCGTACCTATGAGCGTGAGCATACCGCCCATGCTGCTTGCGAAAGCCAGGGGCATGAGCAGGCGGCCGGCCTCGACCTTGGCCTTGGCGGCGAGGCTCACCACGATGGGCAGCATCAAGGCCACCGTGCCCGTGTTGCTCACGAACGCGCCGATGGCCGACGTGACGGCCATTACAAGCAGGAACAGGCGCAGCTCGCTATCTCCGGCCAGCTTCATTATGCGTCCGCTTATCATCTTGGCCAGCCCCGTCTGGAAGATTGCGCCGCCTACCACGAACAGGCCTACCATCATGATTACCACGCTGTTTGAGAAGCCCGAAAGCGCCTCGTCGGGCGTAAGTATGCCGAAGGTCATGAGCAGTATGAGCGCGCACAGGGCCACTACGTCGGAGCGTATCTTGCCTACGGCGAAGAAAGCCGCCGTAACGGCGAGGATTGTCAGGGTGATAAACATAGGCGAGTTAAGAATTAAGAGTTAAGAGTTAAGAAAATGTGCGATGCCAAATGAGCAAGTGTCATCTGTCATTTGTAATTTGTAATTGCAATTAAGAGTCAAGAAAGAGTTAAGAATTAAAGAAGTTGCCAACAAAGCATATTTTTTTAATTCTTAACTCTTTATTCTTAATTTCCAATTACCATAGCTTCAGGCGCTTGTCCTCGGGCAGGTAGAGCTTGTCGCCGGGTTTTACGCCATAGGCCTCATACCACGCGTTGATGTGGGGCAGCGCACCGTTGACGCGCCATTCGCCCAGCGAGTGCGGGTCCATCTTTGTGCGGTTGCGTATTTCCTCCTCGGTGATGTTGGCCGCCCACACTCCGGCGTAAGCCAGGAAGAAGCGCTGGTCGGGCGTAAGTCCGCCGATGGTCTCGAGCGGAGCGTCCTTGGTGGCGTGCCTGTATGCGTTGAACGACACCTCGAGGCCTCCGTGGTCGGCCAGGTTCTCGCCCAGTGTGAGCTTGCCGTTGGCGTTGAGGTCGGGCAGCACCTTGATGGCCGAGAAAAACTTTTCAAAGTATTCGGCGCGCTTGTTGAAGTTCTCCGCGTCTGAAGCCGTCCACCAGTCGGTCATGTTTCCGTTCTTGTCATAATGGCGTCCCTGGTCGTCGAAGCCGTGCGTCATCTCGTGGCCTATCACCACGCCGATGGCACCATAGTTGAAGGCGTCGTCGGCCGTGGGGTCGAAGAAGGGCACTTGCAGAATGCCTGCCGGGAAGCATATTTCGTTGGTGGTGGGGTTGTAGTAGGCGTTGACGGTCTGCGGCGTCATAAACCACTCCTCCTTGTCAATGGGCTTGCCCGCGCGGTAGTCTATGTCCCACTCCGACCAGAACTTGCGGCAGTTCTGTACGTTCTCGTAGAAGGAGAGCTTGGGGTCGATGGTAAGGCCCGACATGTCTTTCCATTGGTTAGGATAGCCTATTTTCACGTAGAAGGCGTTGAGCTTGTCCAGCGCGGCCTTCTTCGTCTCGGCGCTCATCCAGTCCTGCGCCTCTATGCGCTCGGCCAGCGAGAGCTGGAGGTTCTTCACCAGCTTCTCCATGCGCTCCTTGGAAGATGCGGGGAAGTAACGCTCTACGTACATCTTGCCCAGGGCCTCGCCCATCTGCGCCTCAACGTGGCCCGTGGCGAGCTTCCAGCGCGGGTGGTTCTCCTTGCGGCCCGACATGGTGCGGCCGAAGAAGTCGAAGTTGGCCTCCACCACGTCGTCGCTAAGATAGCTTGCGGCCGAGAGTATTGCGTCCCACTCCATGTAGGCGCGAAGCTCGTCGGCGGTCATCGAGGCGATTACGGCGTCGGCACCCTTTACGAACGAGGGCTGGCCTACCACCATTTCCTTAAAATACTCCGTCTTTACGCCCTCGGCGTTGAGCATCTTGGTCAGGCCTACGTGTGGATAGCTGGCCTCGAAGTCGGCAAGGGTCATCTTGTTGTAGTTGGCCTCGACGTCACGCAGCTCGGTGCGCGACTTGGACACCTTGGCCAGCGCCGTCTCCACCCTCATTATGGCGTCCTTCTTGGCCTCGGCCTGGGCGTCGTTGAAGCCGAAGAGGCGGAACATGCGCACGATGTGCTTCTTATAAGCCTCGCGTATGGCGGTGGTGGCGGGGTCGGTGTCGAGGTAATACTCCTTCTGCCCGAGCACGAGGCCGCCCTGGTAGATGTTGAGTATGTTCATCTTGGCGTTCTTCTCGTCGGCCCCGAAGCCTACGCCCATGGGCACGCCGTAGCCGAACGCGGCGTACTTGAGCTGCAATGCGCGCAGGTCGGCCACGCTCCCTGCGGCCTCCATCTCGCCTATGAGCGGCATTACGGGCTTCACGCCCTCGGCGTTGCGGCGCACGGAGTCCATGGCGAGCTTGTAGAAGTCGCTAAGCTTGCGCTCGGTAGAGCCTTCGGGGTAAGTGTTCTTGAGCAGGTCGGTGAGGATGGTGTTGATGCGCTTGTTGTTGTCCTGCGCCAGCTGGTCGAAGCTACCGAAGCGCGAGTAGGCGGCGGGCAGGGGGTTGTTCTTCATCCATCCGCCGCAGGCGAACTTGTAGAAGTCGTCCGCCGGGCGCACGCTCGTGTCGAGGTTGGCCGGGTCGATGCCCGACTTCAGTTGTGCCTGCGCGCCTGCCATCGGGGCGGCCGCGAAGAGCACCATCGGAATAATGTGTTTTACTTTCATAATGATAATATAGTTAATGTCATTTGTAATTGTAAGCGATAAGCCCCCTCCCAACCTCCCCGAGGGGAGGGGAATGGGTGCGGAGGCGTTTTGATTTTAATTGTTAATTCACTCTAAGCCCTCGCGGGTCACTCCCCCTCGGGGGAGCTGGAGGGGGGCTTCGTCATACTCTCCAGCTCTTCAGCCAGCCGCTCCCAGCGTTCCACCTCCTCGTCGAGCCGCTTCTTCACCCCGGTGTATTCGGTGACGAGGGTCATATCGGAAGCCTTGTCGGGCTGGCACAGCACTGCGTCAAGCTCCTTCAGGCGCGCCTCCAGCCGGGCTATCTCGGCCTCGCTCTGCTCTACGGCCTTCTCGGCGCGGCGCACCTGCTTCATGTGCTCCTTGCGCTCGGCGTAGGATTCTTTAAGTGACGAGTGATGAGTGACGAGTGATGAATCCGCTTGCCGCGCAGAAGTATCGGGGTTTTCATTTTTCACCTTCCCCTTTTCACTTGAAGTGCATTCTTCGTCCTTCACTCTCCGTTCTTCACTAAGATAGTCGTATATTCCGCCGATGTGCTCCCTCACGCGGCCGTCGGCGAAGGCGTACACCTTGGTTACGAGGCCGTCGAGGAAGTCGCGGTCGTGGCTCACTATGATGGCCGTGCCGTCAAAGGCGCGTACGGCCTCCTTGAGCACGTCCTTCGAGGCCATGTCGAGGTGGTTGGTGGGCTCGTCGAGGATGAGCAGGTTGACCGGCTCGAGCAGCAGGCGGAGCATGGCAAGGCGGCTGCGCTCGCCTCCGCTGAGCACGCCAACGCGCTTCTCCGAGGCTTCGCCTCCGAACATGAACGCGCCCAGTATGTCGTTGATTTTGAGGCGCACCTCGCCGTGGGCGGCGCGGTCGATGGTGTCGTAGACGGTAAGGCTCTCGTCGAGCAGCTGCGCCTGGTTCTGCGCGAAGTAGCCTATTTGGACGTTGTGGCCTATCTTGAGCGTGCCCGTGAAGGGTATTTCGCCCATGATGCACTTCACCAGCGTAGACTTGCCCTCGCCGTTGCGGCCTACGAAGGCCACCTTCTCGCCGCGGCGTATCGAGAGGTTTACGCCGGAGAACACCGTGTGCGCGCCGTAAGCCTTGCCCACGCCGTCGCACACTACGGGCCAGTCGCCGCTGCGCTGGCACGGGGGGAACTTCAGGCGCATGGCCGAGCGGTCCACCTCGTCCACCTCGACGGGTACGATTTTCTCCAGCTGCTTTATGCGGCTCTGCACCTGCACGGCCTTCGTGGGCTTGTAGCGGAAGCGCTCTATGAAGTCCTTGATGTCGGCTATCTCCTTCTGCTGGTTCTCCCAGGCGCGCAGCTGCTGCTCGCGCCGCTCGGCGCGCAGGCGCACGTACTCGTCGTACCTTACGCGGTAGTCCTCCACGCGGCCGCAGGTTATTTCGAGCGTGCGCGCGGTGACGTTGTTGAGGAAGGCGCGGTCGTGGCTGACCAGCACTACGGCCTTGGCCGACGTTGCCAGGAACTGCTCCAGCCACCCGATGCTCTCTATGTCGAGGTGGTTGGTAGGCTCGTCGAGCAGCAGCACGTCGGGGCGCGAGAGCAGGATTTTGGCCAGCTCCACGCGCATACGCCAGCCCCCGCTGAACTCGGCGGTGGGGCGGTCGAGGTCGGCGCGGCGGAAGCCCAGGCCTGTAAGCGTGCGCTCTATGTCGGCCTCGTAGCCCTCCGCGCCCATGAGCATGTAGCGCTCGTGCTCGCGCGTGAAGCGGTCAACGAGGGCCATGTACTCCGGCGTGTCGTAGTCGCTCCGCGAGGCCAGCTCGGCCTCCATGTCGTCGAGGCGCGCCTTCAGCGCGGTGTTGCCGGCGAAGGCCTTGCGCGCCTCCTGGCGCACGGTGGTGTCGTCGGCCAGGCGCATCACCTGGGGCAGGTAGCCTATCGTGGTGCCCTGCGGCACGGTTACCGTGCCCCCCGTGGGCTTCTCCTGCCCGCATAGTATCTTGAGCATGGTTGACTTGCCCGCGCCGTTCTTGCCCGTCAGGGCCACGCGCTCGCGGTCGCCTATGACGAACGTCACGTCGGCGAACAGGGGCCTGGCCCCGAACTCAACCGTCAAATGTTCTACTGAAATCATCTTTTATGGGGTTATACGGTTATGGGGTTATGCGGTTATGGGGTTATACGGTTATGCGGTTATACGGTTATGCGGTTATACGGTTATGGGGTTATACGGTTATGGGGTTATACGGTTATGGGGTTATACGGTTATGGGGTTATACGGTTATGGGGTTATACGGTTATGGGGTTATACGGTTATGGGGTTATACGGTTATGGGGTTGTACGGTTATGGGGTTGTACGGTTATGGGGTTGTACGGTTATGGGGTTGTACGGTTATGGGGTTGTGGGGTTTTACCCTTTTACCTTTTTACCCTTTTACTTTTTACCTTTTTACTCTTCCCCACCTTCCCGTCGTGCAAAGTTACGCATTTTCCGCTTACGGGCAAAATATAAAGGTGAGAAGGTGAGAAAGTGAGACAAACTTTTCATGCTTTATAACATATTCTCACCGTCTCACCTTCTCACCCTCTCACCCTCGCTCACATACATGAGCTTATGCCCAGCGTGGTGCCGATGGCCGTGAGTATCGTCACGAGCGTCTGGATGATGATTTTCCAAGTTTCCTTTTTCATGGCGTTTAAGGGAGCCGCTCCCGGCTCCGTTAGGTTTTAATTGTTAATAATCAAGTTAACTACTCTCTAATCTCCAAGCCCCCCGCCAGTCCCTCCCCCTCGGGGGAGTTGGAGGGGGCTTTTCACTCGGAGGCCTCCCCCTCGCCTGCGGTGCCTGCGGTGTACTCCCTGAGCTCCGTCAGGCGGCACTGCTTGCGCAGCTCGGCGTTGCTCCATGTCTTAGTGTTGCGCACGTTCAGGTGTACGTCCTTCACCAGCGCGGTGGTCCAGTCCTCGAGCGTAGGCGCGGGCCCCGACGATATGCCGACGGAGAACAGCCCCAGGTCGCCCAGGCGCACCTGCTTGCCGTCGAGCACCAGCTCCTTCAGGCACGAGAGCATGTCGGTTAGCACGCCGTGGATAACCCCGCGCGAGAAGGGCGAGTTGTGGTTCGAGATGTGCGTCACGAAGTCCTCGAACTCCACCGTGCGGTCAATCACCGCCCTTGCGTACCACTCGCCCTGGTGGTTGGAGTTGCGGCGGTTGTCCTGGTACATCTTGTACTTCAAAGTTCCCAATGTTGCCATTTCTGTGTGTGTTTTTATGGTTTCACTTCGCAGGAATCCGTCTTTCTCACCTTCTCACTTTCTCACCCTCTCGCCTTCTCCTGCGGCCGCCCCTTTGACGGCAATGCAAAGATACGAAACATACGGCGGCGCGCCAAATCCGAGGACGCGCTAACGTGTTAAAATAATTAACGGTTGTACGGTTGTGGGGTTGTGGGGTTGTACGGTTGTGGGGTTGTGCGCACCTTCTCACCCTCTCACCTTCTCACCTTTCATCACCCCTTCCTCCTCCGCTTACAATTACAAATGACAGATGACACTGGGGAGGATAGGCACCCGCCCGCAATGCGGGGAAAGAAAAGTTATATTATTATATATATAAATATATTTATATA
>CAJJWN010000007.1 GCA_905196835.1 uncultured Prevotella sp.
AGCGGATTGCAAATCCTTATAGTACTTTTCGGCGGATTGCAAATCCGCCAAAACACATTACCGCCGCATGGATTGCAGTAGGATGTTTTCGTAAACAGGACTTGTATATCATCCAACAGAATTGCGGATGAACCCCAATAGGCCGTGTTTTATCCTCCAAAAGGCCGCCTTTTGCGTTGTAAAAGGCCGTCTTTTGCAAGCTAAAAGGCGGCATATTGGCAAGTGGTTGATTATCAGGCGGTTATGCGTTGGCCGCGAACTGCGTTGGAAAGAGCCGTCCAAACACACCGTTTGGACGGCTCTTACGCCTCGTTTGGACGGCCTTTGCGTACCGTCCCGGCGGCTCTTCCGTGCGGCGGCGGCCGCCGCCGCGTCAGGGTTAAATAGCATTAATAAGGTAAGAAAATGGCGAAAGACGCTGTGGGTATCGGATTTTTTTGCTAAATTTGCACGCAATAAATTTTCAAGTAATATATGTCATCATTTGTTGCAGATAAAATTGTAATGGACGGCTTGACTTTTGACGACGTCCTCTTAATCCCGGCTTATTCTGAAGTATTGCCCAAGACGGTAGAGTTGCAAACCAAGTTTACGCGCAACATAGCGTTGAACATCCCGTTCGTGACGGCGGCGATGGACACCGTTACCGAGTCGGCCATGGCCATAGCCATAGCCCGCGAGGGAGGCATCGGCGTCATCCACAAGAACATGTCAATCGCCGACCAGGCACGGCAGGTGGCAATCGTGAAGCGTGCGGAGAACGGAATGATATACGACCCCGTCGTAATCCGCCGCGGCTCTACGGTGAAAGACGCTCTCGACATGATGGCCGAGTACCACATCGGAGGCATACCCGTGGTTGACGACGAGGGTCACTTGGTAGGCATCGTGACTAACCGCGACCTGCGTTTCGAGCGTCGTCTCGACCGCAAGGTTGACGACGTGATGACCTGTGAGAACCTTGTCACCACGCACATGCGCACTGATTTGAGCGACGCCGCGCAAATCTTGCAGGAGAACAAAATCGAGAAGCTGCCCGTGGTTGACTCTGACAACAAGCTCGTAGGACTTATTACATACAAAGACATAACCAAGGCCAAGGACAAGCCCATGGCCTGCAAGGACGAGAAGGGCCGCCTGCGCGTGGCCGCCGGAGTGGGTGTTACCACCGACACGCTCGACCGCATACAGGCTCTTGTCGAGGCCAACGCCGACGCAATAGTAATCGACACTGCCCACGGTCATTCCAAAGGCGTAATCGAGAAGCTGCGCGAGGCAAAGGCGGCGTTCCCCGGTGTTGACATCGTTGTGGGCAACGTGGCTACCGGAGCTGCCGCAAAGATGCTCGTTGACAACGGAGCCGACGCCGTAAAGGTGGGCATCGGCCCGGGTAGTATCTGCACCACGCGCGTCGTTGCAGGCGTAGGCGTGCCGCAGCTGAGCGCCGTTTACGACGTGGCCTGCGCGCTTGAAGGCACCGGTGTGCCTCTCATCGCCGACGGCGGACTGCGTTATTCGGGCGATGTAGTCAAGGCCCTGGCTGCCGGAGGCTACAGCGTGATGATTGGTTCGCTCGTTGCCGGAACGGAGGAAAGCCCCGGCGACACAATCATATTCAACGGCCGAAAGTTCAAGAGCTACCGCGGCATGGGCAGCCTCGAGGCCATGGAGAACGGCTCTAAGGACCGTTACTTCCAGGCTGACACCAAGGATGTGAAGAAACTCGTGCCCGAAGGCATCGCCGGCCGCGTGCCTTACAAGGGAACTTTGCAGGAAGTTGTCTACCAGCTTGTAGGCGGTCTGCGCTCGGGCATGGGCTACTGCGGCGCAAAGGACATAGAGGCTCTGCACGGAGCGAAGTTCGTCCGCATAACCAACGCCGGCGTACTGGAAAGCCATCCGCACGACATTTCCATCACAAGCGAGGCTCCCAACTATTCAAGGCCGGAGTAATAGCTTGGCATACAAGTGGCAAGCAGACAGTAACAAGCAGACAAGCAGGCAGACGGCAAGGCATATATTGCCTTGTCACTTGCCAACTTGTCACTGCCAACTAATATATGATGAAGTTCTTAACCACCATTGCCGCCGTGCTTCTTGGCGGAAGCTTGGCTTGTGCGCAGCAGGAAGACCCTGTCGTGATGAAAATCAACGGCGTGCCGGTAACGCGCTCGGAGTTTGAGTATTCATATAATAAAAACAACTCTGACGACGTAATCGACCGCAAGACCGTTGACGAATACGTAGACCTTTTCATCAATTACAAGCTGAAGGTGGCCGCCGCGCTCGACGCGCGTCTTGACACCCTGTCTTCTTTCAAGCAGGAGTTCGCCCTGTACCGCGACCAGGAGGTGCGCCCCGTTTTTGCCGACAGCGCAGCCATGCTGGCCGAGGCCAAGGCCGTGTATGCCCGTACCAAGGAGCACATCGGTCCGCGCGGACTTGTCAAGCCTGCACATATATTAATGTATGTGGAGCAGAAAGCCCCTGCCGCCAAGTATGAGGAGGCGCGCCAGAGGGCCGACTCTATATATAAGGTGTTGAAGGGCGGAGCCGACTTTGCCGAACTGGCGCGCCGCTACTCGCAAGACCCCGGGTCGGCGAAGAATGGCGGCGAGCTGCCTTGGATTCAGCCCGGACAGACCCTCAAAGAGTTTGAGGACGCGGCGTATGCCTTGCAGCCAGGCGAGATGAGCGGCGTAGTGGAGTCGCCTGTGGGCTTCCACATTATCCTGATGAAGGCGCGCAAGCAGCTTGAACCGTTTGATTCGCTCAAGAACAGCATACTCCGCTTTATCGAGGCAAGGGGGCTTCGCGAGAGCATCGTTGATCGTAAAATCGACGAAATAGTAAAAGCCTCCGGCGGAAAGCTGTCGAAGGAGGATGTAATAAGCCAGAAGGCGGAAGAACTTTCGGCCAAGGACGCCAGTCTGAAATACCTCCTTCAGGAGTATCATGACGGCCTGCTGCTGTACGAAATCAGCAACCGCACGGTGTGGGAGAAGGCCGCCAGGGACGAGGCCGGGCTTGAGGCGTATTTCAAGAAGAACAAAAAGCAGTATTACTGGACGCAGCCGAGATATAAGGGCATGGTGTATCACGTCAAGCAGAAGGACGACGTGAAGGCCGTGCGCGAGTGTGTGGAAGGCGTGCCGTTCGACAAATGGGCCGACGTGCTGCGCTCCACGTTCAACAATGATTCTGTTCTGCGCATACGTGTTGAGAAAGGCATCTTCAAGGAAGGCGACAACGCGTTCATCGACAAGATGGTGTTCAAGAAGGACACTACCGTCACTCCTCTCAAGGATTTCCCCATCGATGCCGTCTATGGCAAGCTGCTAAAGAAGAAACCCGACAGCTACGAGGATGTGCGCGGACTTGTTACGGCCGACTATCAGGAAATGCTGGAGAAGCAATGGGTGGCCGATTTGAGGCGGAAATACCCCGTAGAGGTGTACCGCGACGTATTGGAAACAGTAAACAAGCATAGCAAATAAATATATGAAGATAACAGGCAAAACGGCCTTATGGCTCACAGCGTCGGTCTTTTTCATAGCCGGTGCGGGCGCAACTACGGTCAATGGCGGAGAAGGTGACGGCGTTACGGCATCTGCCAAGGTTGATTCTGTCAATGCGGAACCCAATCCCGCCAGTGTGGTTGACGAGGTGATATGGGTCGTAGGAGACGAGGCAATCCTGCTTTCCGATGTCGAGAACGTCAAGATGCAGAGCGAACAGGAAGGCATGAAGTGGGACGGTAACCCCGATTGCATGATACCCGAGCAGCTGGCGGTGCAAAAGTTGTTCCTGCACCAGGCGGCAATCGACTCTGTGGAGGTGACCGAATCTGACGTTGCACGCAGCGTGGAGCAGCAGATTAACTTCTGGATTCAGACGGCGGGAGGCAAGGAAAAGCTTGAGGAATACAAGAACATGAGCCTCTCCGAGCTGCGCCAGACGCTGCACGATGACTTCCGTGACAGGCTGATGATTGACCGCGAGCGCGAGCAGCTGGTGCAAGACATCACCGTGTCGCCGGCCGATGTGCGCCGTTATTTCAGCGCTTTGCCCGAAGACAGCCTGCCAATCATTCCGACGGAGGTGGAAGTTCAAATCATAACACGTGAGCCGAAGGTGGACCAGAAGGAGGAGGACCGCGTGAAAAACGAGCTTCGCGAGTACACGGAGCGTGTAACCAAGGGTGAAACTTCGTTTGCAACGCTGGCCCGTCTTTACTCGGAAGACCCGGGAACGGCGCGCCAGGGCGGCGAGTTTCAGGACTATGTGGGGCGTGGAATGCTTGACCCTACGTTTGCGAGTGTGGCGTTCAACCTGACCGACCCCAAGAAGATATCCAAGATTGTGGAGACGGAGTTCGGCTTCCACATCATACAGCTCATCGACAAACGCGGCGATAAAATCAAGGTAAGGCACATCCTGCTCAAGCCTAAGGTTACACAGGAGGAGATAGACCAAGCCAAGTTGCAGCTTGACTCCATTGCAGACAACATCCGTTCGGGCAAGTTCTCGTTCGAAGAGGCGGCTTCTTTCCTGTCTGACGACAAGGACACGCGCAACAACAACGGTCTGATGGCAAACATGGGCGACGACGGGCGCATGACGAGTCGCTTCCAGATGCGCAACCTTCCGTCCGAGATAGCGCGCGTGGTAGATACGCTCAAGGTTGGCGAAGTGTCTGCTCCGTTCCAGATGATTAGTGAGAAGAACGGCAAGACGCTGTGCGCCGTGGTGAAATTGAAGAACCGTGTGGAGACGCACCGCGCCACCATCACCGAGGATTTCCAGGCAATGAAGAACATCGTCCTTGCCAAACGCAAGGAGGAATTTATCGACAAGTGGATTAGGGACAAGATAAAGACGACGTACGTCCGCATCAACGACCGTTACAAGAGTTGCGATTTCAAATACGAAGGTTGGGTCAAATGACTACAAACGAGAAAATAAAGGCTTTGTTCCGAGGGCACAGGGTACTGATTTTGGCAGTCCTGTGCCTTTTTGGACTTGGGTTGGTGCAGTCGCGCCAAGCACCAAAGAAGAAGGCGCGGCCAAAGACCAACGAGCGTGTTTATCTCATTCACGCCGACCGTCTGCGCTTCGACCAGTTCGGCCCCGTGCCCGGTGCGCAGGTGCTCAACGGCAACGTAGCCTTCCGTCATCAGGGGGCGAAGCTGTATTGCGACAGCGCTTACTTCTATCAGGAAAGCAATTCGTTCCGCGCCTTCGGGCATGTTAGGATGTATCAGGGCGACACTTTGTCGCTGTTCAGCGACTATGCGTATTACGACGGCAACGACCAGATGGCCGAGGCGCGCTACAACGTGGTGCTGACCCACCGCAAGACCAAGCTCTATACCGACAGCCTTAACTACGACCGCCTGTATGGCATAGGCTATTTTTTCGAGGGCGGCAAGATGATAGACAAGGACAACGTGCTCGTTTCGGACTGGGGAGAGTACGATACGGAGACGCGTGAGGCCGTGTTCAACTATTCGGTGAACCTGAAAAATCCGCAGTTCGTGCTTGAAACCGACACCCTGCACTACGACACGCGTACGTCGTTGGCGCACATCGTGGGGCCGTCGAAAATCACGTCGGGCGCAAGCGTCATCCACACGGCGCAGGGATATTACGACACCGACAAGGATTTTGCCCGCCTGTATGGCCGCTCCACGCTTGAGAACAACGGCAAGACGCTGACCGCCGACAGCCTGTTCAACGACGACAAGACCAAGATAAGCGAGGGCTTTGGCAACGTGGTGTACAACGATACGGTGAACAAGAACGCCATGACGAGCAACTACTTCTGGTACAACGACAGCACGGGCTACGCCTTCGCTACCGACAGTGCCGTGATGAAGGACTACTCGCAGGGCGACACGCTCTTTGTACATTCGGACACGATGAAGGTGTACACGTTCAACATCGACACCGACTCGGTCTACCGCAAGGCGCATTGCTATTACAAGGTGAGGGCGTTCCGCACCGACGTGCAGGCCGTGTGCGACTCGCTGGTGTACAACACCAAGGACTCGTGCATGACAATGTACAAGGACCCGATTACCTGGAACGCCAACCGTCAGCTGCTGGGCGAGGTAATCGAGGTGTTCTTAAAAGACTCGACCATCGACCACGCGCACGTCATAAACCAGGCTCTGTCGGCCGAGATGCTGCGCGACAGCCTGAAGTTCAACCAGGTGTCGTCGCGCGAGATGTTTGGTTTCTTCGAGGACGGGGCCATCCGCATGACCGAGGCCGTGGGCAACGTGCAGGCCATCTACTACATGCAGGACGACCGCGACAGCTCTTTCACCAACATGGGCTACATCGAGACTGACACCATGCGCATGTTTATGAAGGACCGTAAGCTGCAAAAGATATGGACGTGCAAACAGACGGGCAGGATGTACCCGATAACGCAAATCCCGCCCGACAAGAAGGAATTGCCCTCGTTCGTATGGTTTGACTACATCCGTCCGCGCGACAAATACGACATATTCAACTGGCGCGGCAAGGCCAAGGGTACCGAGCTGCGCAACATAGAGCGGCGTGCCGCCCCGTTGCAGTTCATCGGAAAGGGCGGCAAAGTGTCTGACGGAGAGCCTGCCGCAGTCCCCGCCACGCCGCCTGAGCAGACGCCCGTACAGGAAAAGGCCGCCGCGGCGCAACCGCCTGAGACGGTCGCTGAACCGGTGGAGGACTGACGCATGGGACTGTTCAGCCAGCGCAAGCCGCGCCGCTTCGAGCACAGATATATGTTCGTTGACGAGCGCAAGGACAAGCTCAAGGCCGTGGAGGAGCGCGCCAAGGCCGGGCTTGGCATGGGCGGCTCTGCTCCGCAGGGGCACGAGCGGCTGCGCGGCACGTTCCTCGCAGCCACGCGCCACGCCTCGCGCCGACGCGAACGCCGACTGGCCGGGGGCTTGGTGCTTACGTACGGAGCCATCCTCGTGCTGCTCGTAGTGCTCATTGCGGTGTGGAAGATGCTGCTCTCCATGTAGCGGCAGACGGTATTCCGTGTGACAATGTGAGGTTGACAAATTGTCTGTCAGCCATAGATTTTTATCCAATCCTTAACTTATTGAAAACCAATATGTTGCGAAACACTGTGCAAAAGGCCGTCTTTCGCGTTGCAAAAGGTGGCCTTTCGCCGTGTAAAAGGCGGCCTTTCGCACGGCGTTTTGCCGCCTTTCGCAGAGCCGCATGTCGGCGGCACGGTTTTTGCAAAGCACATTTACAGTTTGAATACATTATAATACGATGAGCGACATTATACAACTGCTGCCCGATTCGGTGGCAAACCAAATAGCCGCAGGCGAGGTAATCCAACGTCCCGCGTCGGTAATCAAGGAGCTGGTGGAGAACTCCATCGACGCCGGAGCAAAGACGGTGAACGTGCTCGTGACCGATGCCGGGCGCACGTCAATACAGGTGATTGACGACGGTTGCGGCATGTCGGAGACCGACGCGCGCATGTCGTTCGAGCGTCACGCCACGTCCAAAATCCGCAAGGCCGACGACCTGTTCGCCCTGCACACGATGGGCTTCCGCGGCGAAGCCCTTGCCTCCATAGCCGCTGTGGCGCAGGTGGAGCTGCGCACGCGCGCCAAGGGCGACGACATAGGCACGCACTTGTCTGTCGCCGGGTCGAAGGTAGTAGGGCAGGAGCCCGTGTCGTGCCCCGTGGGCAGCAATTTCTCGGTTGAAAACCTGTTCTACAACGTGCCGGCGCGGAGGAAGTTCCTGAAGTCTAACTCTACCGAGCTGAACAACATCCTCGCCGCCTTCGAGCGCATCGCGCTGGTATATCCCGGCGTCAACTTCACCTTCCATAGCAACGGCGTGGAGACTTTTAACCTGAAAAGCGGCAACCTGCGCCAGCGCATCGTTGACATCTTCGGCAAGAAACTCAATGCCGACCTGCTGCCCGTAGGCGTAGAGACCACCATATGCAACATCACCGGCTTCGTAGGCAAACCCGAGTCGGCGCGCAAGAAGGGCGCCCACCAGTATTTCTTCGTCAACGGGCGGTACATGAAGCACCCGTATTTCCACAAGGCCGTGATGACCGCCTACGAGCGCATCGTGCCACAAGGGGAGCAAGTGCCGTACTTCCTGTACTTTGAAATCAACCCCGAAGACATCGACGTGAACATCCATCCAACGAAGACCGAGATAAAGTTTGAGAACGAACAGACCGTATGGCAGGTGCTCCTGGCTGCCGTCAAGGACACCATAGGGCGGTTTAACGACGTGCCGTCAATCGACTTCGACACCGAGGGCAAGCCCGATATTCCCGTCTTCGACCCCGGGCACACCTTCCCGTCGGCACCGAAGGTAGACTACAATCCGGCCTACAACCCATTCAAAAGCACGCCGTCATACGTGCCGAAAGACCACGGCGACACGGCGCCCGGCGGCTGGGAACAGCTGTACGGCGCGGCCTTGGAGCGTGAGGACGACGGCCTGCCCGATGCGCCCGAGGCCGGTGGCGGACTGTTCGGGACGGCCGTCGGCGCGGACGAAAGCTCCGATGTGGCCGAAGAAAAGTCGCCCGCCCACTACCAGTACAAGGGCAAGTACATCATGACGGCGGTAAAGTCGGGCCTTATGATGATAGACCAGCACCGCGCGCACATGCGCATACTGTATGACAAATACATGGCCCAGATGGACGGACGGGGCGGAGCTTCGCAACAGATGCTGTTCCCCGAGATGGTTACATTCACCCCGTCGGAGGACGTTCTGCTGCAAAAGATGCGCCAAGACCTCGACAGCCTCGGCTTCGACCTTGCCCCGCTGGGCGGCGGCAGCTACTCGGTCAACGGCGTGCCGGCCGGCCTTGACGGCGTGGATTTCGTCAAGATGCTCAAGAATATGGTAGCTGAATACGCCGAGACGGGGGCCTCCGCCGCCGACGGAGTGCGCCGCCTGCTGGCCCTGCAGCTTGCGCGCGGGGCGGCAATCCCCTACGGCCAGGTGCTCAACAACGCCGAGATGGAGAACGTTGTGAACGAACTGTTTACATGCTCCAACGTCAACTACGCCCCTGACGGCAAACCCGTGGTGGCCATGTTGAAACAACAGGATATCGAGAGGCTGTTTGGTTGAAATGTCCTTAGAAGTGGCATTTTGTTCGGTAAAAGCATGGGGAAATGTAAAATAAATTCGGAAAAAGCGTTGATTGTTAAGAATTTATTACTATCTTTGCAATGTAGAGCCTCCATAGAGAGGAGTCTCGGTTAAATGTTTTATTGATTGTTTAATATTAAGAGTTATGAAGAAATTATTTATCGCATTGATTTTTGCGTGTGTCTCTGTGACCGGAATGGCACAGAACGCAGACATTACGGAGAAGTACAGCGTTGCGACTAACTCGTTTTGGAGCAACTGGTTCATCCAGGCCGGCGTAACATGGGACGCATGGTACGGCAACTACGAGGATGGCATGGGCCTCTCCAAGAGTCCGTTCAAGAAGTTCCGCTCAAATCCCGGAATTTCAATCGGCATCGGTAAGTGGTTCACTCCCGGCCTTGGACTTCGCACAAAGGTGCAAGGCATATGGGGAAAGTCTGTATGGGACGGTGACGACAATGGCAACCTCAACCGCTACTGGATGGTCAACGAGCAGGTGCTCTTCAATCTGAGCAACCTCTTCTGCGGCTACAATGAGGACCGTGTGTGGAACTTCATCCCGTTCTTCGGTGCCGGACTGGCGCGCTCTTGTACCTACAACAGGTACGCAATGGGGCTCAGCGTAGGTATCTTGAACGAGTTTTGGGTAAACAAGCGTCTCGCCATCAACTTTGAAATAGGATGGAACCGCTACGAGAGCGACATCTGCGGAATGCCCGCAGAGATGGGCTCCGGCATCATGAACCACCCCAACCATGCGTATGCAGAGGTAGGTATCACGGTAAACCTTGGCAAGAGAACATGGAACAAGGTGCCCGATGTTGACGCTATCAAGGCTCTGTCGCAGTCGCAAATCGACGCCCTCAACGCCCAGCTGGCTGACGAGAAGGCTGAGAACGAGCGCCTGAAGAACGAGCTTGCAAACAAGAAGACCGAGCCTGTGGTTAAGGTTGAGAAAGAATATGTCACCACTCCGGTATCTGTATTCTTCAACCTCAACAAGTCGGCTATTGCTTCCAAGAAAGACCTTGTGAACGTGAAGAACCTCGCCGACTATTCGAAGGACAACAACGCTAAGCTCGTTGTCACAGGTTATGCGGACAGCGCGACAGGTCCTGCCGACTACAACCGCGCACTTTCGCAGAAGCGTGCAGAGCGTGTTGCTGACGAACTCGTGAAGATGGGTGTTAAGAAAGAGAACATCCAGATTGTAGCTAAGGGTGGAGTTGACACTCTCGTGCCGCCTTCTTACAACCGCCGCGCTACTGTCGAGATTGCAAAGTAACGGCTTCTTAACGTACAATACACAAGGATGCTCCGCCGTTGGCGGGGCATCTTTTTTTGTTTTTGCCTATCGCTTGTTTTGCAGTAGATTGCTATCCTTTTGGCTGCCGTTTGCCGTCTTTTTTATACTTTTCTTCAAAAAAGCTGCCGAAAATTTGGCAGTTTCACAAAAAAGACATACTTTTGCACACGCTTACGACAAGTAAGGGCGCTTAGCTCAGCTGGTTTAGAGCATCTGCCTTACAAGCAGAGGGTCGGGGGTTCGAATCCCTCAGCGCCCACGATGACATCCCGTTGCACTCTGTGTGACGGGATTTTTTGTGTCCGTAGGCCATGTATTGCTGCCGGGTTGGCGGCGTATTCCAGTACGTCGGAGCATGAACTGTTGTATGCTTGGAAAAAACTGCCGTATGGTTGGGGTAAAAAAGAAATCCCAACCGCCTCTTGAGGTGATTGGGATTGTTGTGGGCGCTGAGGGATTCGAACCCCCGACCCTCTGCTTGTAAGGCAGATGCTCTAAACCAGCTGAGCTAAGCGCCCTTACTTGTCGTAAGCGTGTGCAAAGATACGGCAATTTTTCGTTCCTGCAAAATTTTACGGACTTTTTTTCGTGTTTTCTTTAAAAATAGTGCGGTTTTGTATGTTTTGCACGCTAAAAAGCGGCTTCCCGGTGTGTGGAAGGCCGCTTTTTGGCGTGCGTCTTGTGCTTGACATTGGCATGACGGGCCGTGAAGTGTCACAGCCTGTACAGCTCGTTGGCCGCCAGCAAATCCACTTTCTTCTCGGCGAGGATGCGCTCGCAGCTGTCGAGGTCGGTCGGGCGGATTACTATGTGGGCCACGTCGCCGCAGGCGAACGAGTACATGTACTCGATGAACACGCCTTTGTCTGACAGGTATTTGAGCACTTTTGCCAGCGAGCCGCTTGTGTTGGGGCAGTCGAAGCCTATGACGTCGCTCACGCGGACGGTGAACTTTGCGTCTTCAAGTGCGCGTCTGGCCGCGTCGGGGTCGGACACAATGCAGCGCAGTATGCCGAAGTCGGAGTTGTCGGCTATGCTCATCGCCGAGAGGTTTACGCCTGCCTTGCCGAGCACTTCGGTCACTTCGGTCAGCTGGCCTGACTTGTTCTCGAGGAACACTGATAATTGTTTTGCTAACATGGCGTTGCGGTTTTATGTATGTTCGGTTGTTGTATGTTTATGCGTTTCTTTATTTGCAAACTTACTAAAAAAAGCCGTAACGGCATCATCTATTTGCCAAAACAAGGCCAATTATTTTTTGCTGTCATGCAAAAGGTGGCCTTTCGCCTTGCAAAAGGCCGCCTTTTACCGCCTGAAAGGCCGTCTTTTACACGCTGAAAGACGGCCTTTTGCAACGCCTTCTGTAACGTGTTGAAAACCAACGGATTACGCTTGGCCTTGAAAACGGCCCCGCTGCAAGCCCCGGCCGGGGCTTGATTGATGCTAAAAAAGCCTTAACGGGCCGATATTTATCGCGCCTGCGTGCGCCCGAATCAATTAAAATTATTAATTTTGCAGCCGTTAATACGTATTAGATTTATGGATTTGGATTTGCTTACAGCCATATCGCCCATCGACGGGCGGTATCGCTCGAAGACGGCACCGCTTGCCGCCTATTTCTCGGAATACGCGCTCATACGTTACCGCATACGTGTTGAGATAGAATATTTCATCGCCCTTTGCGAGCTGCCTTTGCCCCAGCTCGCGGACTTCGACCTGTCGCTGGCCCCGCGCCTGCGCGACATTTACCTGAAGTTTGACGAGCAGGGAGCCGCCCGCGTGAAGGAAATCGAGGCTACGACCAACCACGACGTGAAGGCCGTGGAGTATTACATCAAGGAGCAGTTTGACGCCATCGGCGGCCTTGACAAGTACAAGGAGTTCATCCACTTCGGCCTCACTTCGCAGGACATCAACAACACCTCGGTGCCCCTTTCGGTGAAAGAGGCCCTGCACGAGGTGTACATTCCTTTGCTGAAAGAGCTCATAGAGCAGCTTCGGCAGTATGCCGACGAGTGGAAAGACGTGCCCATGCTCGCCAAGACCCACGGCCAGCCGGCGTCGCCCACGCGGCTGGGCAAGGAGGTGATGGTCTTCGTCTACCGCCTCACGGAGCAATTAAAGCAGCTCGAGGAGTGCCCCGTAACGGCCAAGTTCGGCGGCGCTACGGGCAACTACAACGCCCACCACGTAGCCTATCCGCAGTACGACTGGCGCGCCTTCGGCGACAAGTTCGTCAGCGAGAAGCTTGGCCTGCAGCGCGAGCAGTGGACCACCCAGATAAGCAACTACGACAACCTCGGCGCCATATTCGACGCCCTGCGCCGCCTGAACACCATCATCATCGACCTCGACCGCGACTTCTGGATGTACATCTCGATGGAATACTTTAAGCAGAAAATCAAGGCCGGCGAGGTGGGTTCGAGCGCGATGCCCCACAAGGTCAACCCCATTGACTTTGAGAACAGCGAGGGCAACCTCGGCATCGCCAACGCAATATTGCAGTTCCTTGCGGCCAAACTGCCCGTAAGCCGCCTGCAACGCGACCTTACCGACTCGACCGTGCTGCGCAACGTAGGCGTGCCCCTCGGCCATGGAATGATAGCCATTCAGAGCACGCTGAAGGGCCTGCGCAAGCTCATACTCAACGAGGAGAAGCTTAACGCCGACCTCGACGACATGTGGGCGGTAGTGGCCGAGGCCATACAGACTATCCTCCGCCGCGAAGCCTACCCGCACCCCTACGAGGCGTTGAAGGCTCTTACGCGCACCAACAAGAAGATGACGGAGGAGACAATACACGAGTTTATCCGCGGATTGAACGTAAGCGACAGCGTGAAGGCCGAGCTGATGGCCGTCACACCGCACAATTATACGGGAATGTAAATACGGTTTTAAGGTTATGCGGTTGTAAGGTTATACGGTTTGAGCTAAATTGAAACATATTAAATAATAGGATTAACAATAACTGTAAACTCCGACACCCCGATAACCGTACAACCCCATAACCCCAAAACCGCATAACCGAAAATACTAACCGCCGTGAGGCATTAACAGAAAAAATCATGTCAGAAGAATTGGAAAACAAGAACGACAGTTTGTCTGCCGGTCAGACCGAAGGCAGCCGTGACGGCTACAAGCAGACAGAAGACTTTAACAATCAGAGTGGAAACAGGCCGATGCGTCCGCGCATACGCGTGCAGCGCAACTATGTGCCCAACAGGAGTTACAACAAAGACGAGGGCGGCTTCCGTCCCGAAGGCTTTGGTGCCGGGCTGCAGCAGTCAAGCCAGCAGCAGCGTCCTTACCGTCCGCGCTACAACGCCGACCGGCCAGAGGGCTACCAGCCCCGCCAAGGCGGCTACCAGCAGCGTCAGTCGCAGTACGGCCAGCGGCCGCAGGGTTACCGTCCGCACTACAGCAAGGAGGGCGAGGATGGCTATCAGCCCCGTCAGAGCCAGTACGGCCAACGTCAGCAGACAGGCTATCGTCCGCGTTACAACGCCGACGGGGAGGGCGGTTACCAGCCCCGCCAGAGTCAGTACGGCCAGCGTCAGCAGGCTGGTTACCGTCCGCGCTACAACGCCAATCAGGGAGAAGGCGGCTATCAGCAGCGTCCCGGCGGCTACAACCGTGGCGGCTACCAGCGTAACCAGTACGGACATGCACGCCAGGGCGGCTACAACCGTGGCGGCTACAACCGTCAGCGCACGCCCGACTATGACCCCAACGCAAAGTACAGTCTTAAGAAACGCATTGAATATAAGGAAGAGCACATCGACCCGACGGTGCCCGTCCGCCTTAACAAGTTCCTCGCCAACGCAGGCGTTTGCAGCCGCCGCGAGGCCGACGAGTTCATACAGGCAGGCGTGGTTACGGTCAACGGACAGGTGGTGACCGAGCTCGGCACCAAGGTTTTGCGTACCGACGAGGTGAAGTTCCACGACCAGCCCGTCAAGATGGAGAAGAAGGTGTACGTCCTTCTCAACAAGCCCAAGGACACCGTGACCACAAGCGACGACCCGCAACAGCGCAAGACGGTGATGGATTTGGTGAAGGGAGCGTGCCCGGAGCGCATCTATCCCGTGGGCCGTCTTGACCGTAACACCACCGGAGTGCTGCTTCTCACCAACGACGGCGACCTTGCCAGCAAGCTCACTCACCCCAAGTTCTTGAAGAAGAAAATATATCATGTGTTCCTGGACAAGAACGTCACCGCGCACGACATGCAGCAGATAGCCACCGGCATAACGCTCGACGACGGCGAAGTACACGCCGACGCCATTGAGTATGCTAGTCCTACGGACAAGAGCCAGGTGGGAATTGAAATCCACAGTGGCAAGAACCGCATCGTGCGCCGCATCTTCGAGCATCTTGGCTATCGTGTGGTAAAGCTCGACCGCGTACAGTTTGCCGGGTTGACGAAGAAGAGCCTGCGCCGCGGCGACTGGCGTTTCCTCACCGAGAAGGAGGTTGACATGCTGCGCATGGGCGCGTTTGAGTAGGAATATTATAAATGGAGAATTGACGAATGAGAATGGAAAATGATGATTACTCTTGCCTAATGGGCATAGCTTGGTGCGTAAGGTAATCATAATTGTCCATTTTCAATTGTCAATTATCAATTCAGTAAAAGATAAAGATGGAAAAAATCAAGAGGACAAAAGTTGTCGATGTGCTCCAGCGCACAGACTTCGGGGCCATCGTCAACGTGCGCGGATGGGTGCGTACCCACCGCAGCAGCAAGTCGGTTGACTTCATAGCCTTGAACGACGGCTCGACCATCAAGAACGTGCAGGTGGTTGTTGACCCGTCGAAGTTTGACGCGGAAACACTGAAACAGATAACAACCGGGGCGTGCATCAGCGTCAACGGCGAGCTGGTGGAGAGCCAGGGAGCCGGCCAGAGCGTAGAGTTGCAGTGCCGCGAGTTGGAGGTTTACGGCCTCTGCGGCAGCGACTACCCCATGCAGAAGAAGGGACAGAGCTTCGAATACATGCGCCAGTACGCCCACATGCGCCTGCGCACAAACACCTTCGGAGCCGTGATGCGCATACGTCACAACATGGCTATCGCAATACATAAGTATTTCCACGACCACGGATTCTTCTATTTCCACACGCCGCTCATCACCGCCAGCGACTGCGAGGGTGCCGGGCAGATGTTCCAGGTGACTACGAAAAACCTCTACGACCTTAAGAAAGGCGAGGACGGGAAAATCGTTTACGATGACGACTTCTTCGGGAAACAGACCTCGCTGACCGTCAGCGGACAGCTCGAAGGCGAGCTTGGAGCCACGGCGTTGGGCGCAATCTATACGTTCGGCCCGACGTTCCGCGCAGAGAACTCAAACACTCCGCGCCACTTGGCGGAGTTCTGGATGATAGAGCCGGAGGTTGCCTTCATCGACCTTGACGACCTGATGGACCTCGAGGAGGACTTTATCAAGTATTGCGTGCAGTGGGCTTTGGACAACTGCAAGGACGACCTTGAGTTCTTGAACAAGATGATTGACAAGTCACTGCTCGACCGTCTCAACTCTGTTGTCGGCGAAGAGTTTGTCCGCCTGGAATATACCGAGGGCATACGCATACTCGAAGATGCGGTGAAGGCAGGCCACAAGTTCGAGTTCCCCGTATCGTGGGGCATGGACTTGGCCAGCGAGCACGAGCGTTACCTCGTGGAGCACCACTTCAAGAAGCCTGTCATCATGACCGGCTACCCGAAGGCCATCAAGGCGTTCTACATGAAAATCAACGACGACGGCAAGACGGTGCAGGGCACGGACGTGCTCTTCCCGCAAATCGGAGAAATCATCGGAGGCAGCGTACGCGAGGAGAACTACGACAAGCTGATGAACGAAATCAACGAGCGCAACATCCCGATGAAGGACATGTGGTGGTATCTTGACACGCGCAAGTACGGCACATGCCCCCACGGAGGCTTCGGCCTGGGCTTCGAGAGGCTTATCCTCTTCGTCACGGGAATGCAGAACATACGCGACGTAATCCCGTTCCCACGCACGCCGAAGAACGCGGAATTCTAACTTGTCAGGTCTTACGGTTATGCGGTTTTGAGGTTATACGGTATTTGCTTTGTAGCATAGTAAATCTCAAAACCGCATAATTGTTAGGTGCAAACCCAAGGTTCAACGTACCGTAAAACCGTATAACCGTATAACCTTATAACCCTAAACAAATGACCAACGACGAACTCATGCGCGAGGCCATACGGCTTTCTGAGGAGAATGTAGCCAACGGCGGAGGCCCGTTTGGCGCAGTAATAGCGCGCGGAGGCGAAATCATAGCCACCGGGGTGAACCGCGTCACGGCCTCCAACGACCCTACGGCGCACGCCGAAGTGAGCGCGATACGCCGTGCGGCGCAGCAGTTGGGTACGTTCAACCTTGCCGGTTGCGAAATATTTACCTCGTGCGAGCCGTGCCCTATGTGCCTCGGCGCAATCTATTGGGCCAGGCTCGACCGTGTGTATTATGCCAATACCAAGGCCGACGCCAAGGCCGCAGGCTTCGACGACTCGTTCATCTACGACGAGCTTGCCCTGCCGCGCGACCGCCGCAAGCTGCCCTCCGTGCCCATGATGAGGAACGAAGCCATCAAGGTGTTCGAGGAGTGGGCGAGGAAAGAGGACAAGGTGGAGTATTGATACTTGCCCCAACCCTTTCAGAGGGGAGGTTGCATCGAATGCTTTTTATGGTTGGCGTATTTCTTTTATAGGGCTTATCGGGCTCATTAGGCCGATAAGCCGGATAAGCCTGATTGGCCTAATAAGCCATGAATAAAAGTGCTTTGCTAACTGATTGATAATCAGCGATATACTAAAAGGCCGTCTTTCGCATTGCGAAAGACGGCCTTTTGCGCTCCGATTGACGGCCTTTTGGCCTGCGATTGACGGCCTTTTGCATGGCCGTTGGCGGCTTTTAGCGGCTCGTTTCTTCCAGAAACGCCTCGATGTTGGCGATGACCTTCTCGCCAAGACGGCGGTATGCCTGGCGTGTCATGCCTGCCGACGCCCTCATGCAGCGCATGTGCGGATGGCAGGCGAAGCGCTCTCCGCCCGCCGCCCCTACGGTGTCGCACAGGCAGAGGTTGTCGCCGTCGAGCCAACGGGCGAACGGAGCCTCGTCCCATGCAGGCGAAAGCCCCGTGTTGAAGAGCAGCTTGTGGTTGCCAAGGCGTGCGAATTCAGCCTCGTGCAGCAGCACCGTGCCACGGTTGAGGCTGCAGAACACGGCGTCGCTCCATTCCAGCAGGTCGGCCAGCGGCATGAAGCGGTAGCCCTTGTCCTTGGCCCACGCCTTCTCGCTGCGTGCGAAGTATGCCACCTCGGCGCCGAAACGGCTCATCGCGTCGGCTATCATTCCGCCCGACTTTCCTAATCCCACGAAGCCCGTTTTCAGTCCCGTTATCTCGCTCGGCGCGCCCGTCCACGGCTCCATGCCATACCCGTGCAGGCAGCGCACAAGCTCGCTCACGGCGTATTCCACCACGCCTTCGTCGCCGTAGTCGCGTATGCCCTTGACGCATATGCCGTGAGCCTCGGCGTAGCCGATGTCAACGTTGGCGCTCTCGGGCGAGTACAGCGAGCAGCACATGCCTACGTATTTCAGGCCGCCGCACCTTGCCAGCGTCTCCGCCGGCAGCCTTGACGTGGTGCTTAGCAGCACAGCGTCGGCGTCGCCGATGCGCTTAATGATTTCGTCTTGCCCTTCGGGCACGTCATTATACATCTCCACCTCGTCGGCGTAAGCCGCCAGGCGCGCCACGGCCTGCGGCGTCATGCTGACTGGTTCGATGGCTACCAGTTTCTTGAATTTGTCCATTTCCGTTATGTTTATGTTTGAATTTCAGTATGCGAAGATAAGCATAATGGCGTAGATAGCCGGCCTCGCGGTTGCCGTTTATATAATATAAATAGGTGAAAGGCTGTGTATTTTGTTCTTTTTAACATGCAGGCAAATAAAAAATACCTACCTCTTAGCAAGAGGTAGGTACTTTCTCGCTGCAAAAATATAGATAAAAACCCAACCGTGCAAGTAAATGCGTAAGTTTTTTTGAAAAACGGTAAAAATCGTATCGTTTGCCGCTTGTTTTTCCGATATTCCCTTTTTTACGGGCTTTCAGGCACGAACGGCCTGTCTACCTCTTGCTAAGAGGTGTATGTCTTGCAGATTTCGGACAATGATTTTTTACATATCGTTTAATTTAAATTCAATTAGTCAAATGAAAAGAAAGTTTTTTAGTGCATTGCTTCTGATGACACTTTCAGTGGCGTCAGTGGGCATGTTCGTTTCTTGCAAGGACTATGACGACGACATCAACGGCGTGCGTGACGACGTCACCAACTTGCGGAGCGAGCTTGAAACAGCCAAGGCCGACTTGGAAACGCAGCTCACCCAAGCCAAGGGCGACTTCGCTGCGCAAATCCAGACGGCTACGGAGAACAAGGCCGACAAGAGCTACGTTGACGACCTTAACGCACAGCGCATAGCGGCAGAGACAAAGCTGCAAGAGCAGATTGACGCCGTCAACAGCGCTTTGGAGGGACTTGGCGCCGGCGACATACAGGAAGCCATCGCCACGCTTGCGGCCGTTACCGGCCGTCTTGACGGCGTAGAGGATAAGGTTGCAGCTGTTGAGAAGAACCTTGAGATACAGCAGCGGGCCCTCGCGGCTTTCCTCGAGAACATCCAGGACGCAGGATTTGACAACGCAGAAGAGCTTGTGGCCGCCGTTAAGGACGCACAGGGTAAAATCTCTTCGATACAAAGCGAGGTAAGCTCGAACGGCAGCGACATTGCAACATTGAAGAGCCTGATGTCTGATGCGGAAGAAGCGTTGGGCACATTGGACAAGACCGTAAACGGACTGAAGGGCCAGATTGACGCCCTGACAGTGCTGGTTGACAAGATGTTGTCGAGCCTCGTCTTCGCTCCTGACTTCTATTACGGTGGTATCGAGGCCATGGAGGCCACCACGATAGATTATACTCCGGTACAGCTCAAAAACGACAGCCCCGCCGAGAAGCCTCTGCCTATGGGCGAGACGTGGGAAGGCAAGGGCGAAGGCCACCTTACTCCTGACGTTGTTGCCAAGTACCACATGAACCCGTCATACTTCGACGTGACGAGGATTAAGTCGATGAGCGTTGTTTCCGATGACAAGGAGTACATCCAGCTCGGTTCTTCACGCGCAGCGGCAAGCGCTCCTTCTGTCGTTGACAAGAGTTGGCTCAACTCTAAGGACGGTATGCTCAGCGTGACGCTCAACCTTGACGCAAGCAAAATCGTTTCCGACGCAAAACATGTAACCGTACTCGCCGTGCAGGCTCACATGAACGACGCCGAGGGCAACGATACAACTGTAACCTCAGACTATGCAGCCATTGCCAAGTCTACGATTACAGGCGTGAAGATTGCTGACCCGACGCTCAAGGGCAGCTCTTGTACGTTGACCGACAAGAAGTTCCACATCTACACCAAAGCTTCAGATGCTATCAGCAACAACTACACGCACGACCTCGTCTACAATGACCCCGCAGGCGTTGACCTTATGAAGCTGGTACAGATGCACTTTACACGCAATGGCGCGGCTAACGAAAGCGCGGCCGACGACGTTTCGAAGTATGGAATGAAGTGGGAGTTCGCCGAGTCTCATTATACTGCCGGCGACAACAAGACTTCGGAGAGTGCTCACATCTACCTGAAGGACAACCACGTAATAGCATGTACCGTCGATGCAAACGGCAATCCGCAGCCCGGCAAGCAAGACAGGTCATCTCTTGACCGCCGTCCGATGGTCCGTGTAACCCTTGTTGACACCACGAAGACAACCAACAACATAGTTGCAGTCGGCTTCATCAAGTTCTGCATCACGGAGAAAGAGGCCGAGCCTGCCGACGACAAGAACATAGAGTTCGACGGAAAGGGCTACGACCTTAGCTGCACCGCCTTCACCTACACCCAGACTTGGGCGGAAGTAGAGAACAAGGTGCTGAGCGAGCTCAATATGTCAAAGGCCGAGTTCGAGCAGAACTATACCGTTGAGAAGACCTCGGTTGGCGCAACTACTTGCCAGCTTTACAGCCGCAACTCCGCAGGCAAGCCGTCAAAGGCTTCAGAGTTTGGCTCGGTTGAGGAGAAAGTAGACCCCAACAATCACGAGACTACCGTCCTCTCTTGGACTGTTCCGGCAGCTGACATCTACGCAGAGGTATGGGATGCGGCCAAGGGTGCATACAAGACAGGCGTCAATCTCGAGACTGGTGTAAGGTTTGTATCTAAGGATGCCACCAAGCCTGATGTATATGTATGGTTCCATACGGGTGTAATCACAACTCCGAAGGCCGTTCTTGACAACAGCGACAAGATAGCAGAGAACTGGGCGGCAACCAACAGCGCATTGAAGACAGGCTTCGACGAGATACACAACAACGTTGAAGTTGTAGGCCAGCCCAATGCCGATGACGAGTTCAGCCAGGACATTCTCCGCACTTTCGTGGGCAATGACATCACCCTTGACATTACGGGCAGCGATGCGTTCAAGAACAACCTCGACTACATGTTCAAGTTCATCATTACCGATGAGTACAAGACTCAGGTAGGCCAGTCAGGCAAGTCGTACACACTGTCAGTATCAGCTACCGGCAAGACTCTCTACGCCAACTTCAACGGAGTAAAGCAGGAACTCGCCCGCTTGGGACGTTCGTTTGACGATGTGACGTCTGCACAGAACATCATCAGTGTCGTACAGTATGCCGATACAGAATTTGCAAAGGATTTGTTGAACGCTGTTTCACACAACAACATTGCCAAGACGGTAACCGCTACGGTAGGAATCTTCGTTCAGAACGAATGTGGAATGGAGCTTCCGGTTGAGAACGGCACGTTTGACATCAAGTTCCTGCGTCCTCTTGACGTTGAAGGCGGCAAGGCTATAACGTTCACCGACGCTGTAACGGGCGGCAACAAGAAGGATATGGCAGAGCTCGTCAACTTCAAAGACTGGCGCGACGTTAAGTGGGAAGAGGGCTGGATTAGCTATTACGGCGTAACGAAGATTGAGGCCGAGACCAGCGAGATAACTACCACTCTCAACGGTGGAAAGCTTGGAGAGACAAAACTCTCGGATGTAACCAAGGGCGTTGAGTTCAAGTATTACAGCACTGGTGCGTCCAAGACGTATGGAGGCGTAGACTTCGGTTACCTGTACTACGGCAACAACGGCTCTGTAACGGCTACGTTCCAAATCCGCGTTCCGCTCACCGTAACTTATGACTGGGGCGAGATTACAACGTCGTACGTTGACATTACTGTTGAGCCTACCATCGTAGGCAAGGCGGCACGCCGCTAATATCGCCATAACTGACAAGAGAGGTACGCCATGGCGGCGTGCCTCTCTTTAACGTACTACTGTTTAAAATGTTTCACATGCGTTTATTGCGTTATTCCTGTCTCGCCGCGGCGTTTGTGCTCTGCCTCGCCTCTTGCTCGCATAAGGCGGAGCGGAAGGAAGCCGGCAAGGATGCGCCGGCGATGACTTTGGACGGCAGGGACACTACGGCCGTGTATGATTTGACCAAGCAGTTTCTTGAGCTTCTTAAAGCAAAGAAGGTTGACGAGGCTGTCAACATGCTCTATTTCCTTGACAGCGACATGCAGGTGGTGGCTTTGCCTGACTCCTTGGCGGAGCGGCAGAGGATGGTGTTCAGGACGTTCCCCGTGTTGAGGTACACGATTGACAGCATCATCTTCAACACCGAGACCGACAGCCAGGTGAAGTACACCATAGAGTTTTTCGAGAAACAGCCGGGCGACACCAGGCCAAACACGACGTCGTTCTTCATCAAGCCGATGCGCGTAAAGGGCGAATGGTACCTGACGATGTTCGACTCGAACACTTACAACGGCGGCGGGACAAGTATAAAGAACTGATTTTAACCATTACGGATTATGAAAGGTAATAAGATAATTGCCGTGCTTGCCGCGGCTGCGCTGTGGCTTCCGGCAGGCGCACAAGAGGCGGCGGACAGCGTGGACTTCAATCCCCACTGGTTCGTCGGGGCGCACGCCGGTGCGCAGTACACGCTCGGCGAGGCCAAGTTTGGCGACCTTCTGTCGCCTACGGTGCAGCTGTCGGCAGGCTACCGGTTCACCCCGTGGCTCTCGGCGCGCCTCTCCGTTGGCGCGTGGCAGAGCAAGGGCGGCTTCAGCGGTTACGAGATTGGCGGGCGTTTCGCCACGACTACGTACAAGTATAACTACGTTGCGCCTGCGGTTGACGTGATGTTCAACCTCTCGAACGCCATCTGCGGCTACAACCCCGAGCGTGTGTTCAGCCTCACGGCGTTCGTGGGCGGAGGCGCGAACGTGGCCTTCGGCAACGACGAGGCCAACCGCTTGGCCGCGCAGGGCTACAGCCTGCGCTATAACTGGACGGGCACCAAGGTGCGCGCCGTGGGGCGCGGCGGACTGTCGCTTGACTTCCGCCTGAGCGACCGCGTGAGCCTTGGCCTCGAGGGGGCGGCCAACGTGCTGACTGACCGTTACAACTCGAAGCGCGCGGGCAACGCCGACTGGTACTTTAACGTGATGGCCGGCGTCACAATCAACCTCGGACGCACCAAGAACGTGCGCCGCGCAGCGCCTGCCCCGGTGGCTCCCGCGCCTGCGCCGCAGCCCGTCAAGGTGGAGGAGAAGCCTGCACCCGCGCCGCAGCCGAAGGCTGAAGTGAAGACGGTCAGGCGCGACGTGTTCTTCAAAATCAACTCAAGCGAAATCTCCGCTGCCGAGAAGGCCAAGGTGGAAGAGCTTGCACGATATTTAGACAATCATAAAACAGCAATTGTGGAAGTCACCGGCTACGCCGACGCTGGTACCGGCACGCACGCTATAAACGAGCGTCTGTCGGCCGAGCGCGCCGCGGCGGTGATGAAGATGCTTACCGGCGAGTATGGCGTTGAGGCGGGGCGGGTGCGCGTTTCGCATAAAGGCGACACCGTGCAGCCGTTCGCCGAGAACGACATGAACCGCGTCACGATATGCATTATATCCAATTAGTCGATTGCAGGTAGGAGGAGACGCCTCGTTCAGGGCTTGTGAAAGTCCATAGTCTCCTCCTTTTTCCCCGGTGCCGCAGGCACCAGCCTGCGGCAGTACGGCGTGCAACATGCCGCGGGGGATGTCAGCGTCCAGACTTGCCGTGAGGCACGTCTGCGTTGAGATTAACTTCTTTATGACGGCGCGGATGGCAGTATGCCTTCCGCGCTTTTTCGTTTCTTTCAGACTGTTTTTAGGCCTGCTTGTAACCCGTTGACAGTCAGGGAGTTTCCAAAAGGCCGTCTTTTAGCCTCTAAAAGACGGCCTTTTGCGTTGCAATTCACGGCCTTTTGCGTTGCAATTGATGGCCTTTTGCGTTGCAATTGATGGCCTTTCGCGTTTCAATTCACGGTCTTTCGCGTTGCAATTGATGGCCTTTCGCGTTGCAATTCACGGTCTTTTGCGTTGCAATTGATGCCCTTTCCCGGTTCATCCGCAGTTTAGGTGTAAGGGTTATAACATACATATGGCCTCGAAGAGGTCCAACTATGCTTAACCGCATGTGGAGCGAAGCGGAACTTGCGGTATATATGCAGCCAATAATATCGTCCTCGAAGAGGGCGAACTACATTTGGGGTTATGGGGTCTTGAGGTCTTGCGGTTATACAGTATGACTGTAAAGCCTCATAACCTCACAACCGTAAAACCTCATAACCATAAGTGCTGTTCGCCCCCTTCGGGGACGGTTGGGGTGGTTTCAACTTGCCGCAAGTTCCGTTCCCTTCGGTCACTCCACATGCGGTTAAGCATAGTTCGCCCCCCTTCGGGGACGGGAGTACACAACAAATTCACGCCATACGGTTTAATTTTTCATTGTTAATTGTTAATTTCCGCGAAGCGATAAAACTGCTTCGCGGACGGGATTTGCACTTATACGGCATACACCTGAACTGCGGATGACCCCCTTTTGCAAAGCCGCCGCCGCTACATGCGCCTGATGATTTTGGCGTTGGCCCTGTCTATCGCCGCCCTGTCGATGGATTTCAGATATATCTGCGTGGTCTTTATGGAGTTGTGCCCCAGCGCCTCGCTTATCACGCTTACGGGTATGTCCATGTCTTTGGCTATGCTCGCCCATGAGTGGCGCGCCACGTACATGGTAAGGTTGGCCTCCAGGTGCAGCTGTCGCGCCATGCGGCGCAGCATCAGGTTGATGTAGTTCTGCATGTTCTTGTACTGCTTGCGGCTGTCGCGCTGGGCGTTGCGTATGATGGGCAGCAGGTACGCGCTGCCGTCCGCAGGGTGTGCGTTGACGATGTCCTGCATACACTGTTCCCATTTCACGGTGAGCGTCTGGCCCGTTTTGTGGCGGCGGTAGGTCAGTATGCCGTCCTTCAGGTCGGCTTTCTTGAGGTATGCCATGTCGATGAACGACATGCCGCGCGTGTAGAAGCTGAACATGAACATGTCTCTCGCCATTGCCATGCGCCTTGTGCGGAGTTGCATACGGCTTATCTTCCTAATCGTGTCCATGCCTACGGCGCGCTTGCCCGTAGGGCTTATGCCCGTGTACACGCTGCGGAAGGGGTGGTGGTCTTGGGTCAGCCCCTCGCTTACGGCCATGTTGTATGCCGCGCGCAGCGTGCGCATGTAGAACGATATGGTGTTCATCTTCAGCCCGTCGTGCTTCAGCCGCGCCTCGTAGTGGCGCATGGTGGCCTCGTCAAGACGTTCGAAGGTCAGTTCTCCGGTGCCGCACAGCCTGTCGAGGCTTCTCGCCGCGCAGCGGTAGTTGGCCGCCGTGCCCGGCCTTCCTTCGCCTTCCATGCGCCCGGCAAGCCTCTCTATGTATGCTCCTACGGTCTCGGTGCTCCTTGTGCGGCGTATATTGCCGGCGGTTGAGCCGTCGCAGTACAGCTCAATCTGTATGTTTCCGCCGCAGGCTTGCATTAGTTCGGGTGAAATGTTGATGCTTATTGTTGCCATGTGTTTATGTTTTTATGGTTTGTCTTGTCGCCTTATGGAAACGAAAAAAGGCACGTCCGGTTATGGAAGTGCCTTATGTCATGCAGTGCGCAGCCGCCGTTTTACCGACGCTTGCCGCCCTTGTTTAGTCTGATGCAGTCTTCTTCTATGGTTATTAGCCGCCGCTTGTACAGGTCGCCCACGGCCTTCTTGTAGCTTTTCTTGCTCACCTGGAACGCCTGGTAGATGTCTTC
The DNA here is from genome assembly GCA_905196835.1 of uncultured Prevotella sp. Taxonomy (GTDB): domain Bacteria; phylum Bacteroidota; class Bacteroidia; order Bacteroidales; family Bacteroidaceae; genus Prevotella; species Prevotella stercoripullorum. Next base: position 25,736 of record CAJJWN010000007.1, read on the forward strand.
GGCCGGGCTTTTGTCTGTCAGGCGGCATACGCCTTGGTGCGTCTCGAGGTAGTCGAGGAGCACGTCGGCCGTCTCCTTAGTCATGCGCCAGCCCGTAGGTTGCAGCATCACGTCTATTTTTCCGTCCTCGCGCACGGCCTCGATGTAGCCCTTCATGCGGTCGCCCGTGCGTATTTCGCGGAATATCTGGTTGCTGTACACGAGGCCGGCGTAGCGGTTGTCTACTATTACTTTAAAGCCGAGGTCGGTCTTCTGCCATACGAGCAGGCTTACTTCGTCGCCGTAGCGATATGGCGGGAACGACGGGTCGAAGTAGCGTTCCACCTTGGCCGAGGCCACGATGCGGTGGCTTTCGTGGTCTATGTGTACGTGGACTATGTATCTTTTGCCCTTCTCCATCTTCATCTTCTGCTCGCGGAAGGGGCAGAAGAGGTCTTTCATCAGCCCCCAGTTGAGGAACGCTCCGTATTCGTTGACCCACGAAACTTCGAGGCAGGCGAAGTCGCCCACCTTGGCGAGCGGCGTCTGCGTCGTCGCCACGAGCCGCTCCTCGTTGTCTAAGTAGACAAACACTTCAAGCTCGTCGCCCTCCTTGCATCCGTCGGGCACGTATCTTGCAGGCAGCAGCACTTCGCCCTCTTCGCCGCCGTCTAAGTAAACGCCGAAGTCAACAGTCTTGACTACGGTCATGCGGTTGTAGTCGCCTAATCTTATGAAGTCCATGATTTCTTCGCTTTTTATATTTGATGGTCAGGGTGTTCGGGTTGCTCCAGTTGCTTCGGCTCCTTCGGGCAGTTCTCCGTTTCCAACATTCCGTCCTTCATCTTGATGGTGCGGTCGGTGATGGAGGCAAGGTTTTCGTCGTGCGTTACGATGACAAACGTCTGCCCGGTCTTGTCCCTAAGGTCGAAGAACAGCTGGTGCAGCTCGGCCTTGTTCTTGGAGTCGAGGCTGCCCGAGGGCTCGTCGGCCAGTATTACGGCCGGTTTGTTTACCAGCGCCCTGGCTACGGCTACGCGCTGGTTTTCGCCTCCCGACAGTTCGGCAGGTTTGTGTCCGGCGCGTTCCGAGAGACCCATGAAGTCGAGAAGTTTCATCGCGCGCTTCTTGGCTTCGCTCTTCGATGCTCCTGCAATGAGTGCGGGGAGCATGATATTCTCCACCGCCGTGAACTCCGGCAGCAGCTGGTGAAACTGGAACACGAAGCCTATGCGCTTGTTGCGGAACTCTGACAGGCGTTTCGACGACAGCTTCCTTACGTCTGTACCGTCGATGGTGATTTCGCCGCCGTCGGGCTTGTCGAGCGTGCCTATTATCTGCAAGAGCGTCGTCTTGCCCGCTCCGCTCGGCCCTACGATGCTCACTACCTCGCCCTTTTCTATGTGCAGGTCGATGCCTTTGAGCACTTGCAGGGAGCCGAAGCTCTTGGTTATGCCTTTGATGTCAATCATTTTGTTGCGGTTTTACGGTCTTGCGGTTATAAGGTTTTACGGTTTTGGCGGTATAAAGTTCCAAATGTCTTAATCCGAAACCGTATAACCTCATAACCGTACAACCGTATAACCTTATTTAAACTTCTGCCTTATCCACGTTGTCAGCACTTCGTATGCGCTGCGTTGCTCGTGGTGCTGTGGCTCTGCGAACGTCATCGCGCCTACCGGCTCGCCGTATTGGTCGGGGAAGATAATCATGAGGCTCTTTCCCGAGAAGTGCCTTGTAAGCTCTTCGGGCAGGCGTTCCAGCGCCGATTTGTACGATATTGTGCCCTTGCGGGCCGTTATTACGACGAACAGGTGGTCGTCTTCCACGCCTTCGGATAGCTTCGGCATGTCAATCCAATGCGCCATGTAGGTGTATTCGGCGCGCACGTTCGGATGGCGGTTCTGCACGTATTGGTTGATGAGTGACAGCGTTTCGCGCTTCGCGTGGAACTGTATTCGGCATTCAAGGTTCTCCGCTACGCGGGCAAGACGCTCCAACCAGCGGTAAAATCCGGGCTCGAACTCGGCGCGCGACGGCACCGCCACCTGTATGCGTCGTATCGTGTTGAGCGGTCGCAGGCAGCGTACGATGGTGATTTGGCGGTTCAATCCCGAGAAAAGTCCCGGTATGAACTCGCCCCAGAACTTGCCGTCTTCCTCGTCGCCGCTGTGCATTCCCATTATTATCTCGGACGCGTTGTATTCCTTGAAGGCGTGTTTTATGCCGTTGATGATGTTTGTCGCGATGCGCACTTGCGTCTGCACCATCACTCCTGTGCTGTTGGCCGTCTTCACGACGTGCTCCAACAGACTGCGCCCCCGTTCCTGGTATTTCAGCCGGTTGGTGTCGTCGTAGACCACGTTGAGCGCCACTATTCCGCGGTTTAGCACGCGGTTGCGCATCATGGTGGCAAGACTTATGAGCGTGTCGGCGGTTTCCTTGTGCTTCATCGACACCATAATCTTCTCGTCGTCGCCCGTATCCTCCTCTGGAACGGCGGCCTGTGACTCGAGCGCGATGCGCTTTGAGGCGCGCTCGGTCATGAACGAACTGAAGATGCACGTTACGAGAATGAGTATTACCGTGCCGTTGAGCACGTCGTCGTTGAGCAGGCGTTGCCCGTCGGGTGTTATGAGGTTGTAGCCCACCATTACGGCGGCGAGCGTTGCTCCGGCCTGCGCGTTGCTAAGGCCGTAGATTAGTTCGCGCTCCACTCCGCGCATACCGAACAGCTTTTGGGTCAGCAGCGAGGCTATCCATTTGCTTGTGAGCGCCACCAGTATCATGACCCCGGCCACATGGAATGCGGCCAGTCCGCCGAAGAGCAGCTTGACGTTGACCAGCATCCCGACGCCGATGAGGAAGTAGGGTATGAATATTGCGTTGCCGACGAACTCGAGGTGGAGCATCAGCGGCGACACGTTGGGCACGTAGCGGTTGAGCGCCAGGCCGGTAAGGAAGGCTCCGAGCAGTCCCTCCATGCCGATAAGCTCCATGAGCCATGCGCCGAGGAAGGTCATGGCGAGCATGAAGATGAACTGCGCCACGTTGTCTTCATGCCGGTGGAAGAAGTGCTTTGCTATGCGCGGGAACACGTACATTATAATAAGGAACACGGCGGCAATCTTCAGGAACAGCATCAGCCAGAAGCCGCCCGTTATCTCGCCCTTGAACATTCCGCCGACTATGGCGAGCACGAGCAGCGTCAGTGTGTCGGTGATGGCCGTCGCCCCTACGGCTATCGTGACGCTTCGCTGGCGCGTAAGGCCGTACCGCATGACGATGGGGTAGGTTATTATGGTGTGCGAGGCGTACATGCTGGCAAGCAGGATTGACGTCATCACGCTGTAATGCAGGATTGAGCGGTTGATTACGAAGCCCATGGCCATAGGTATGACGAATGCCATTATGCCGTGGGTGAACGTTCGCACGCGGTTCTTGCGGAAGTTGCTCATGTTCATCTCAAGCCCCGCCAGGAACATGATGTAGTACAGGCCTACGTGCCCGAAGAGGTCGAACGAGCTGTCCTTTGCCAGTATGTTCAGCCCGTGAGGCCCCACTGCGACGCCTGCGAGCACCATTCCCACGATGTGCGGGATGCGCAGCTTGCCCATGATGATGGGCGCGAAGAGGATGATGCAGAGCACGACGAAGAATATCATCGTGGGCGACGTTATGGGAAAATATTGCGACAAATCGGGCATGAAATGTTATCTAAGTTGCGATTTTATGTGCAAAATTGCAAAAAAAAATCATCATTTTGCAACATTCGGCTTAAAAGTTGTACTTTTGCAGGCAAAAAACGGGCATTTGGAAGTTAAAGAATTTCCATGACTTCTGTAAATTCTTTAACTTCAAACAGATATAACCAAAACTGAAAGATAATATGAACGTAGCAATTGTAGGCGCGAGCGGAGCCGTAGGACAGGAGTTCCTGCGTGTGCTCGCAGAGAGAGATTTCCCCATTGACAACCTCGTGTTGTTCGGTTCTGAACGGTCGGCAGGCACCAAGTACACCTTCAAGGGCAAGGAGTATGAGGTGAAGCTGCTCCAGCACAACGACGATTTCAAGGACATAGACATAGCTTTCACTTCGGCCGGAGCAGGCACATCGAAGGAGTTTGCAGCCGACATTACGAAGTACGGGGCCGTCATGATTGACAACTCGAGCGCGTTCCGCATGGACGACGACGTGCCATTGGTAGTGCCCGAGTGCAACGCCGAGGACGCGCTCAACCGTCCGCGCGGCATCATTGCCAATCCAAACTGCACCACAATCATGATGGTCGTAGTGCTGCAGCCCATCGAACGGCTTAGCCACATACGCCGCATCCACATAGCAAGCTACCAAAGCGCGAGCGGCGCGGGCGCGGCGGCGATGGCCGAATTGCAGCAGCAGTACCGCCAGCTTGTCAACGGCGAGGAGGTTACTGTAAGCAAGTTCCCCTACCAGTTGGCGTACAACGTCATTCCGCAAATCGACGTTTTCCAGCCCAACGGCTACACCAAGGAGGAGATGAAGATGTTTAACGAGACGCGCAAGATAATGCACAGCGACGTAAAATGCTCCGCAATGTGCGTGCGCGTGTCGTCGCTCAGGGCGCACTCCGAGTCGGTTTGGATTGAGACCGAGCGTCCCGTAAGCGTCGAGGAGGCGCGCGCGGCCATGGCCGCAGCCCCCGGCGTGACGGTGGAGGACGACCCGGCCAACCTCGTTTACCCCATGCCGCTCGACACGGCGGGCAAGGACGACATCTACGTAGGCCGCATACGCAAGGACTTGGCCGACGAGAACGGACTGACGTTCTGGCTCAGCGGCGACCAAATCCGCAAGGGCGCGGCCCTCAACGCCGTGCAAATAGCCGAGTATCTTGTAAAGGTTGGCAACGTGAAATAACGCCACCGCGTAACCTGTTGACAGTCAACGGGTTTCCAAAAGGCCGTCTTTTAGCTTCTAAAAGGCGGCCTTTTGCGTTGCGATTGACGGCCTTTTGCAGTGCGAAAGACCGCCTTTCGCGTGGCATCCGCAGTTTAGGTGTATGCCGTATAGGTGCCAATCCCATCCCCGAAGGGGTAAAACGCTTCGCGGAAATTAACAATTAACAATGAAAAATTAAACCGTATTGTAGGTACTTGAGGTTTACTCTCGTCCCCGAAGGGGGCGAACTATGCTTAACCGCATGTGGAGTGACCGAAGAGAACGGAACTTGCGGTAAGCCGAAACATGTTTAATCGTCCCCGAAGGGGGCGAATAGCTGCCTGTTGTTCGCCCTCTTCGAGGACGATATTATTGGCGCATACATACCGCAAGTTCCGCTTCGCTCCACATGCGGTTAAGCATAGTTGGACCTCTTCGAGGCCCTATGTATGTTATAGCCCTTGCACCTAAACTGCGGATGAACCCCTTTTGCAATACCGTCAGTAATGCAATGTTTTGCATTTGTTGCTTTTTTTGTTTCATTTTAATGATAAAAGCCTTATTTGATAGCTGTCAATTACCATGTTTTAAGTATTTTTTCATATCTTTGCAGATGCCTATTTGCGCCATGTACGGAGACGTAACGGCAACCGGGAGTACGTCAGTGTAGAAGTTATTGGATGAAAAACGAATATCGGCTAAGTAGTAACGAGAGCGCCCTTGCGGTGTTCATGCGGCATGTGGCTTGCGTGCTCGCCGCTTTGGCGTGCGTCGCGGCCGTGTCGTGCGGCGGCAGGCACGGGCGTACCGACGCGCGGGCCGACAGCCTTACGGCCATGCTTGCCGCCGTTGACGACTCCGTGGCGGTCAACTCTCCGCGCGCTTTGGCTCTGATAAACGAAGGCATGGCCAAGGCCCAAGACAGTCTCGACTATTACGACTGGTACCTGCGCCTGATGCGCTACAGCGTACAGCGCAGCGTGCCTGACACCGCCGCGCTGCGCTGGCGGCACGTGCAGGGCTACCTCTCGGCGCAGAAGCAGACGCCGAGGGTGCGCGGCATGGCAGCCTTCCTGCTCAACGCCAAGGGCAGTTACTACTACAAGCTGCACTTCGAACCGGGCAAGGCCATCGGCGCCTACCGCGAAGCTTACGGCCTGCTCTTCGGCAGCGACTGCGAATATCGCCTGCCCGACGTGTGCGCCAACCTGGGCGACGCTTACGTGGCGGCCAACGACATGCCTTATGCTGCGTGGTGGTACCGCCGCGCTTTGTTCCTGGCCGACTCGCTGCGACTGCCCGACCGCGAATACGCCAGCCTCTACATGGGCCTCGGGCGCATATACCTCAACCTCGGAGACTTCGACCTTGCAGGCGAGTGTTACCGCACGGCTGATGCCAAATTCAGCCTGCTGCCGCTCAACATGCAGCTCTACTTCCTCAACAACTACGGCAACTACTATTACTACCAGGCCGATTACCGCGGGGCGGAGGCCGTCTTCACCCGTATGCGCCGCCTGCTCGAGCGCAACGGTATGCAGCAGAGCTACGAGATGTACCTGTGCAAACTCAACATGGCCGACGTAATGCTCAACCTCGGACGCACACGTGAGGCGCGCCGCCTTGTCGGCGAAGCCTATGCGTATTTCAGCAAGATAGGCGACGCCACGGCCATTTACTACTGCCACACCATACAGATGGGCCTCGCGCTCAAGGCGGGCGACAACGCCGCCGTGAGCCGCCTGCTCGCCCTGGAGGACACTGCCGCAACCATAGACTATAACATGGAGAACATACGCAGCCGCTACCTGCGCGAGTATTACGTCGAGAAGGGCGACTACAAGGCCGCGTACCGCAACCTGAGCGACGACATACGCCGCAACGACTCGCTGAAACACAGCATAGCGAACATGCGCGCCTCGGAGATAATGATGCGCTACGAGCAGGACACCTTGACGCTGCATCACCAGATGGAGATGCAGGCCAAGGACGCCGACATACACGAGGCGCGCCTCGGCCTGTACATAGGCGTGCTCACGGCAGCCGCCTTCGCCCTGCTGCTTCTATACGGTTTCACGTGGTCGAGGAAGCGAAGGCTGCAGCTGCACATGCAGTTATTGCAGCTAAGGCTCGTCAACGTGCGCTCACGCATATCGCCCCACTTCATATTCAACGTGCTCAACAACCGCATATCAGGCGCAAGCCGTGACGACGCCGACGAACTGATGGGGCTGGTGAGGCTCATCCGCGCCAACCTCAACATGTCGGGCCGGTACTACGTTTCGCTGAAAGAAGAGCTTGACTTCGTAAGGTATTACGTGAGCGTTGAGAGCAAGTGCGTGGACGGAGGGCTTGACTTCAGCGTCAGCGCGCCGCCCGACGACGTGCTCGAAGGCATCAACGTGCCGTCCATGTTCATACAAATACTCGTGGAGAACGCCATAAAGCACGGCCTTAAACGCCGCGAGGGGAGCAAACGTCTGCGCGTAACGGTTACCGTGGACGGCCGCGATTGCCGCATAGCGGTGACCGACAACGGCACGGGCTTCGACATACGGCACGGCGACCCGTCGTCAACCGGCACGGGACTGAAGGTAATCCGCAGCACAATCAGCCTTGTCAACCACGGCAGCAAGCGCAAGATAAGGCTCGCGATAAGGAACTTGCACGGTGCCGGAGGCGGCGTTGAGGGCTGCGAGGTGACGGTAACCATACCCCTGGGGATGAGGCTCCCGGGGCTGAAAGGCATTGAAACGAACTGAGAAATGATAAACGCTATAATCGTAGACGACACTCCGGCGGCCATAACCGACCTGGCCGCGAAGCTTGGAAAGTATGAAGACGTTACGCTGGCGGCCACCGCCACCTGCGGCGAGGACGGCATAGGGCAGGTGATGAGGTACAAGCCCGAGTTGCTGTTCCTCGACATGGAGCTGCCCGACATGACCGGTTTGCAGTTTCTCGAGCGGCTGAAGGAGGAGACAGACTTCTGGTGTTACGTCGTAATCTACACCGCTTACAGCGACTATATGCTGCCCGCGTTCAGGAACAGGGCGTTCGACTTCCTGCTGAAACCTGTCGACGAGGCCGAGCTTGACACCATAATGGCGCGCTTCCAGGCCGACAGGCAGAGCGGCGAGGCGCGCCGACGGCAGGACGACGCGGTAAAGCGCGAGGGCGGAAAGCTGCTGTTTTACACCAACGCCGTTGACTTCCGACTGGTGCGCATACGCGACATCTGCGTGTTCCACTACGACCACGAGGCGCGCGTATGGACCGTGCTGGCGGCCGGGTGCGACCGTCCGCTGCGCCTGAAGCGCGGCGTAAGCAAGGACGTGTTGCTGGGGATAGACGACAGCTTCGTGCAGGTGAGCCAGAAGTTCATCATCAACATTAATTACCTGCTTGAGGTTTGCGACAACATCTGCCGCTTTTATCCGCCCTTTGAGGATATCGACTACGTGAAGGTTGGCCGCTTTTTCCGCCGCAAGCTGATAAGCCGGTACAATGCGTTGTAAGTAAAATAGTGGGATATAGGCATACAAAAAGCGTCACGGACAACCGTCCGTGACGCTTTGTTTTTTCAACAGATGTGTTAGAACCTTACACCTACGCGGAAGAAGAAGTCGCCGGGCTTGCTATCCATGCCCCATGAATCTTTCTTTAAGAGGTTGCAGAAACCATACTCGTAGCCGATTTTCAGCGAGAGGAACTTCCATCCGGCAACGACGCCGCCCTGCCAACCGAAGTCTACGGTATTGGTTTCAGGTATGTCGTCGTCTGCTACCATGAAGCCCAGGTAAGGACCTGTGAAGATGCCTACCTTGGCCTCGTCAGCCTGTACAAAGTTCCAAGCGGCGTTTCCTTCCAACTGGATGAAACCCGGGTCCCAGTCTTTCGCACCCTTGGTAGTGTAAGAAACGCCTGCCGACCAGTCGAAAGCGTCAGCTATTGGAGCAGTGTAAGATACGCCTATGTTCAGCGCCTTGAACTCTGAATCAGCATCGGTGATGTTGGCAACGTTGCCACCCCACCATACGGTCCAGTTCTTCTGTGCACTTGCGCCTACCGCAACTATTGCGAAGAGCGCTACCATCAATAACTTTTTCATAATGATACAAGTTTTGGTTAAAGATAAATAAACTTAACTATTGCAAAGATACGAGTTTTGATTTAAAGTTCCAAACATGCCGGCTGCTTTTTTGTCATAATGTGTCATAAATGTGGATTAAAGTGTAATGATTTGTGCTTATTCGGCGAAAATTTATAAGTTGCCTGCCGCGTGGCGGTTTGCCGCACGGAACAATGGCCGCCGGGGTGCACCGTGAAGGCCGTCTTTACGCCTCGTAATGACGGCCTTCACGGTGCGTAATGACGGTCTTTGCTTGTCGTTTGGACGGCTTTCATTCCTTGGCTTGTAACCCGTTGACAGCCAGTATGTTACAAAACGCCTTGCAAAAGGCCGTCTTTTAGCCCCTAAAAGGCGGCCTTTTGAACGCTGAAAGACGGTCTTTTACAAGGCGAGAGGCCGCCTTTTGCAAAGCCTCCGGCAACGGGCGGTTTCCTGCGGGGCCGTTTTTTAGCCTGCGCAGGCATTGCCGTGTGGCGGAAAATGACTAACTTTGCGCTTGCATTAATAAATAAGGTGAAACTATGAAGACTATAAACACGAGGCGGAGCATCCGCAAATATTCAGACAAGGAAGTGACCGACGAGCTGCTGAACAGGCTCCTCGACGAGGCCGCGCGCACGCAGACCATGGGCAACATGCAGCTGTACAGCGTCATCGTGACGCGCTCGCAGGAGATGAAGGAGCGGCTTGCGCCGGCGCATTTCAACCAGCCGATGGTTACCGGGGCGCCCGTGGTGCTTACGGTGTGCGCCGACTTCAACCGCGCCAGCCGCTGGTGCCGCCTGCGCAAGGCCGAGCCGGGCTATGACAACCTGCTCTCGTTCATCAACGCGGCCACCGACGCGCTGCTCTACACGCAGACTTTCTGCAACCTGGCGGAAGAAGAGGGCCTGGGCCTGTGCTTCCTCGGCACCACCGTCTACCAGCCGCAGCAGCTCATCGACATACTCGGGCTGCCCCGGCTCGTCATGCCCGTGGCTACGCTCACCGTAGGCTGGCCTGCCGAGGAGCCGCCGCTGAGCGACCGCCTGCCGCTCGCCTCGTTCGTGCACGGCGAGACATACCACGACTATTCGCCCGAAGACATCGACCGATACTACGGCCCCAAGGAGGCGTTGGAGGAGAACCGCGAGTTCGTCCGCATAAACAACAAGGAGACGCTGGCGCAAGTCTTCACCGACATACGCTATACCAAGAAGGACAACGAGGCCATGTCAGCCGGCATGATGGAGGCCTTGCGGAGGCAGGGATTTATTGAGTGAGGTCGTGCGGTTGTAAGGTTTTACGGTCTTACGGCGGTTATGCGGTTTTAGGTTATGCGGTCTTACGGTCGTTAGGTTATACGGTGTCGCGGTTATATGGTTATGCGGTTGTAACCGTAAACCGTATAACCTAATGACCGTAAGACCGCATAACCGCCGTAAGAAACATGCACATTAACTTGGTAATGTGCATGTTTCTTACGGCAAAGTAATAAAAAATGTAAAACAATTGCATTTTCTTGCCGGAATATTTGGAAGTGTAAGAAAATATCACTATCTTTATGGCAGAAAACAAAGAAACACAACATAGGTTGTCAGCGGTCTCGCACAGAATGGAAAGAAATGTCAGAACAACTCTGATATATTAGACAACTGATGAACGTGTGATGTACTTTCGAGTAACGGGGAGCCGGCGAAAGATGGTAAATGTTTGATGTCATGGAGATGTTTTTTCACTAAGATGAGAGGGAAGGAATAAGGACAAGTTGTTGATATGGATGTTTTTAATTAATGGTTAAGCGGACTTCCTGTTACTGAACTAAACCAAAAGAGGATGCGTCATGGCGCGAAGCATGGCGCACCCTCTTCTTTTTGCGCCGGCGTGCAGGCGCGTTATGTTTTGCAAGATTATGACAAACAGATACCAAAAGAAAATCAGCCGCGGCCTGGTTATGCCGCTTCAGCATTTCATCCAAAGGGAAAAGTCGGCCGGAGTGGTGCTCGGCCTTAGCATCGTCATAGCCATGCTGCTGGCCAATTCGCCGTGGAGCGAGGAGTATTTTCACCTGTTCGAGCACAAGCTCGGCTTCGTGTTCAACGGCGAGCCGTACCTATACTACTCGCTGCACCACTGGATTAACGACGGACTGATGTCGATGTTCTTCTTCGTCGTGGGGCTTGAGCTCAAGCGCGAGTTCATCGGCGGCGAGCTGGCCGACCCTCGTAACACCATCCTTCCGATAGGCGCCGCCGTGGCAGGGATGCTCGTCCCCGCGCTAATCTACACCGCATTGAACGCCGGAACGCCGTCGGCCGGAGGCTGGGGCATACCTATGGCTACCGACATCGCGTTCTCCCTGGCGGTAATCTACGCCCTCGGCGACCGCGTTCCGCTGGCCGCCAAGGTGTTCTTGACGACCCTCGCCATCGTTGACGACCTCGGGGCGGTGGTCGTTATAGCGTTGTTCTACACGTCTGAAATCTCCGTCGTCAACATAGCTGTCGGCCTTGCGTTCCTCCTTGTGATGTTCGCCGCCAACAGGATGGGCGTAAAGAACGTAGTGTTCTACGGCCTTCTGGGCATCGGCGGAGTGTGGGTTGCCTTCCTTATGTCGGGCATCCACGCCACCATAGCCGCCGTATTGGCCGCCTTCGTGATACCTGCCGACGCCCGTCTGCCCGAGCCTTTGTACATCAAGCGGGCGGCAAACAACCTGCGGCGGTTCGCCAGCATAAAGCCAAACAACGTCTCGACGCTCGAGCATGAGCAGGTGGAAGTAATCGCGGACATGATGAACGACACGCGCGACGCTATCCCTCCGTCGCAGCGTCTGGAGCACGCCATGCACCCGTTCGTGTCGTTCGTCGTAATGCCTGTGTTCGCTTTGGCAAACGCCGGGGTGTCTTTCGCCGGGCTGGACGTGCAGACCGTCTTCTCAACCAACGTCGCCTTGGGCGTAGCCTTGGGGCTTTTGCTCGGCAAACCGCTCGGCATCATGCTCTCCACTTACATCCTCGTGCGCCTCGGAGTGGCTAAGAAGACCGGGGCGTTGACCCTCCGCCGCGTCGCCGGTCTTGGCTTCCTGGCCTCCATCGGGTTCACGATGTCGATGTTCATATCCACCCTTGCCTTCACCGACGACACCATGTTGCTGCAAGCCAAGCTTGGTATTTTCGCCGCGTCAATCATCGGCGGCATCGTCGGTTACCGCCTGCTGAAATGATAAAAGATAAAATCCAGAAGCCCGGATACGGACTTCTGGATTATTGCATCAGGCCTCCTTCCACATAGAATACCAGATTACTTATGCCGTCACCACGCTTTTTGCTGTCTTTAAGGTTGCCCGGCACAGTGAAAATCCTGTCCTTCTCCATTCTGTCCATCAGCTCCCACATTACTTCATGGTACAGTGCAACGGTGGCTACTGTCTCTTCTTTGATACCAAATTGTGACGACATCGAGCCGCAATAGCCTTTCAACGCCGCGCTGATGTTCTCCGTCAGGCGGTTGACTGTTTGGTGGAAAGCGTCGTCTTGACGCTTAATTATCGGGAACAAGGCGTTGCCCTGCGCATCAACGAGGCCGTATTTCGCCAGCTTTTTGACAAGAGCCGGGTCGTTGATTTTGCCGTTCCGTCTTATTTCATTGGCGCATTCGTCCATCGTGTCGGGGCTTGGCGCGATGCCGCTGTCGGTGTATGTCAGGCACAAATCCTGCTCTCCGTAGCCGTTGGTGCCGTATTTCGCGCCCTGCCTCGGCTCGTACAGTATCCAGTAACAGCCGCTCCATGTGGCGTGTTGGCCTGCATCGTCGAACAGGAGGAGCTTCGTCCACATCCTGCCGTCAAGCAAATAAGAGAACATAAGGGACAAAGTGTTGGCCTGCCAACCCATGTCTTTTATGGTGTTTGCCAGCGAGATGAGGTCCTGTTTGTTCTTTCCGTAGATGTCGTCGGCCACCGTTTTGCTGAAAATACGCAGCGAGTCGGTCTGCCGCTTGTCAAGTATAGGTATGGCCGTATGCCATTTCCCGCTGCTCTTTTCGATAATTCCGCCGACCTCGAGCAGCATCAGCTGGCTGTCGGAACACTGTATTCCTTTGCCGCGGAGTTCACCGGCGGTCTGCGGAGTGCGCAGGTTGTAGGTTATTTCCCAGTTGTTGTCGGCGGTCACATAGTCGATAGGCTGGTGGCCGCTCAAGGCTACAAACTGCGTGGCTTCCCACTTTTCGTATGGCCGCAGCTGCTCTTGTGCGGCTGAATTGGCCGCCGCCAACGTTATGAAAGACATTGTTGTGGCTGATAAAAGATGCTTGAACATAATCTTGTTTTGGATTATACATAAAACAACGGGCAGGCAAGGATGTTGTCTTTGTCTGCCCGTTTATTTGGATTTTGTTACTTGTCAACTCGTGACTTGTCTGCTTGTCGCTTGTGACTTGTCTGCTTTTAAACTCATTTGCACGTCGGAGTCCACGGCTTCAGTTGCTTGAAGAAGTCGTTGCCCTTGTCGTCCACGAGGATGAAAGCAGGGAAGTCAACCACGTTGATTTTCCAAATTGCCTCCATGCCAAGCTCGGGATACTCGACGCATTCTATGCTCTTGATGCTGTTCATGGAAAGAACTGCTGCCGGACCGCCGATGCTTCCGAGGTAGAAACCGCCGTGCTTCTTGCACGCGTCGGTAACAACCTGGGTGCGGTTGCCCTTCGCTATCATCACCATGGAGCCTCCGTGGTCCTGGAACTCATCGACATACGGGTCCATGCGGTTGGCCGTTGTCGGGCCCATAGAGCCGCAAGGCATTCCCTCGGGGGTCTTGGCGGGGCCGGCGTAGAGCACGGGATGGTCCTTGAAATACTGCGGCAAATCCTCGCCTGCGTCCAAACGAGCCTTCAGTTTGGCGTGGGCTATGTCGCGCGCCACGATTATTGTGCCGTTGAGGCTTACTCGTGTAGACACCGGATATTGCGAAAGGATTTTGCAGATTTCGCTCATCGGCTGGTTCAGGTCAATGCGAACGGCGTCGCCCTCGCCTGCGTTGCGCAGCTCTTCGGGTATGAGTTCACCGGGATTATCGTCCAGTTTCTCAATCCAAACGCCGTCCTTGTTGATTTTGGCCTTGATGTTTCGGTCGGCAGAGCAGCTTACTCCGAGGCCGATTGGGCATGAAGCGCCGTGGCGCGGCAGGCGGATTACGCGTATGTCGTGTGCGAAATACTTGCCGCCGAACTGCGCTCCGAGGCCTATTTTGTGAGCTTCGTCAAGCAGTTGCTTCTCAAGCTCCACGTCGCGGAAGGCGCGTCCCGTCTCGTCTCCCGTCGTCGGGAGGTTGTCATAGTAGTGGGTTGAAGCCAGTTTGACGGTCAGCAGGTTCTTTTCAGCCGACGTTCCGCCGATTACGAAGGCGATATGATAAGGAGGACAAGCCGCCGTTCCCAGTGTCTTCATCTTCTCAACGAGGAACGGAACGAGCGTTCCGGGGTTCTGTATGCGCGCCTTTGTCTCCTGGTAGAAGTATGTTTTGTTGGCCGAGCCGCCGCCCTTTACCACGCAGAGGAACTTGTATTCCTCGCCCTCGGTGGCCTCGATGTCGATTTGTGCGGGCAGGTTGCAGCGCGTGTTCACCTCCTCGTACATTGAGAGGGGCGCGTTCTGCGAGTAACGCAGGTTCTCTTCTGTGTACGTCTTGTACACGCCTTTCGACAGAGCTTCCTCGTCGCAGAAGCCCGTCCATACCTGTTGTCCCTTCTCGCCGTGTATGATTGCCGTGCCAGTGTCTTGGCAGAAAGGCAGCTTTCCCTTGCAAGCCACCTCGGCGTTGCGCAGGAACGTGAGTGCCACATACTTGTCGTTGTCGCTCGCCTCGGGGTCTGTCAGGATTTTAGCCACCTGCTCGTTGTGCGCGCGGCGCAGCAGGAAGTTGACGTCCCTGAAGGCCGCGTTGGCCAGCATTGTCAACGCTTCGGGACTTACTTTCAGGATTTCCTTGCCCTCAAATTCGCTTACCGACACGCCGTCTTTTGTCAAGAGATAGTATTCCGTGTCGTCTTTGCCCATCTGGAACATGGGGGCGTACTTGAATTCCGGTGTTGCCATAATGTTTTGTTTATATGTTTTTACTGTTGCAAAGTTACTACAAAAAAGTGAAATGCGGAAAGATATAGTGATAGAATTGAGTTACAAGGGTTTTGGTTGAAGTGGCGATAATCCGTGAAGCCATTACAATCCCTGCCGAAGCCAAATCCTGACGCCGCTACGTTACTTGTTCGTAACCATGCCCGAAAATGCGACAAACGGGTACGAATAGCGAAACAAGGCTCTAAGGAATAGTGAGTTATCCATAACTCATGCGAAAAATCAGGTTACGGAAAAAGATTGCGCCGTTCCTCCCCGTTTTGCGTACCAACACCGGACTCTTCACCAACTAATTTTGAAACCCAAAAATTAAGGACAATGAAGAGTACATTTTCAGTAATCTACTACCTCAAGCGTCAGGTAGTGAAAAAGGACGGGACAGTTCCCGTCATGGGACGCATCACGGTGGACGGCAGCCAGACACAGTTCAGCTGCAAACTGACTGTCGATCCGAAACTGTGGGACACCAAAGGTGGACGTGTCACGGGCAGAAGCACGGCGGCACTCGAAACGAACCGTATGCTTGACAAGATGCGGGTACGCATCAACAGGCATTATCAGGAAATCATGGAGCGTGACAACTTCGTCACGGCGGAGAAGGTGAAGAACGCCTTTCTCGGACTGGAACACCGCTACCACACGCTGATGCAGGTGTTCCGCCAGCACAACGAGGACTACGAGAAGCAGGTGGAGGCAGGCATGAAAGCCAAAGGCACGCTGCTGAAGTACCGCACCGTTTACAAGCACATGCAAGAGTTCCTCGACATCCGCTACCATGTGAAGGACATCGCCCTAAAAGAGCTTACCCCGGCTTTCATCTCCGACTTCGAGATGTTCCTGCGCACGGACAAGCACTGCTGCACCAATACCGTGTGGCTGTACGTCTGCCCGTTACGGACGATGGTATTCATCGCCATCAACAACGAGTGGCTGACGCGCGACCCGTTCCGCGAGTATGAAATCAAGAAGGAGGAAACAACACGCAGTTTCCTGACCAAAGATGAGATCCGCCTGCTGATGGAGGGGAAACTGAAAAACGCCAAACAGGAATTGTACCGCGACCTCTACCTGTTCTGCGCCTTCACGGGGCTGTCGTTCGCGGATATGCGCAACCTTACGGAAGAGAATATCCGCACCTACTTCGACGAACACGAGTGGATAAACATCAACCGCCAGAAAACGGGCGTGGTGTCCAACATCCGCCTGCTCGACATCGCCAACCGCATAATCGGCAAATACCGGGGACTGTGCGGGGACGGCAGGATATTTCCCGTTCCGCATTATAACACGTGCCTTGCCGGTATCCGTGCCGTCGCCAAGCGTTGCGGCATCACCAAGCATATCACGTGGCATCAGAGCCGCCACACGGCAGCCACGACGATATTCCTCTCCAACGGTGTTCCCATCGAAACGGTCAGCTCCATGCTCGGACACAAGAGCATAAAGACGACGCAGATTTACGCAAAGATAACCAAAGAGAAGCTCAATCAGGACATGGAGAACCTTGCCGCAAGATTGAACGGCGTCGAGGAATTTGCAGGTTGCACCATCTAAAAAGAAAAGCCATGAAACGTGACACAATCATCATCGAGGACAAGGCAGTCAGCGTAACCGGTAACGACGTGTGGATGACCGCCACCGAAATAGCCGGATTGTTCCATACGACCGTCCCGGCAGTGAACGCCGCCATCAGAGCCGTCCGCAAGTCGGACGTGCTGAACGACTACGAGGTGTGCCGCTACATGCAGCTTGAAAACGGGCTGCACGCGGACGTGTACGCCCTTGAAATCATCATCCCGGTCGCTTTCAGGGTGAATACCTACAACACCCACCTGTTCCGCACATGGCTGGTGGGAAAGGCACTCTCACAAGAGAAACGGCAGACATACGTGATGTTCATACAGAACGGAAAAGCCGGGTATTGCTGATTGCACATACCCCATAAGACAAGTAAACGGGTAGCACCACAAAAGGTGTCACCCGTTTACTTTTTCATGAAACCGCCTCACTCCAGCGGCTTGCGGTAGTTCGCTTCCAGTACCCCGCGCAGCCCCGTTTCCGGGTAAAGCACCTTCCCTCCCAAAAGTATGAAGGGCAACACGCGGTTGTTGCGGTATTCCTGCAAGGTGCGCCGGCTCACACGGAGCAGTTCCGACACCTCGCCGTCCGTCAGGTAACGTTCCCCGTCCAGCGGAGGACGGTAGCTTTCCAGAAATGCGGACAGCCATTTCGAGCCTTTGCGCATATCCTGCACCACAGAGGCTATCGGCTCGTCTTCCATCGTAAAAACATCGTTGTTCTCGTTCATCATAACTTCGGATTCAGTGGGTGAATAAATCAAATCATCTGCCGTGCGGATAGAGCGTGCCGACAAGCGGTATCAGCCGCTTCACCTCCTCTGGCTTGTAATAGAACCTGCGGTTTATCTGCGAGTAGCCGATAAGCCGCCTGTCACGCAGCGTCTGCAACGTGCGCGGGCTTATTCTCAACTGCCCGCAGACCTCCTCGCCCGTGAGCCATCTTTCCATGCGCCCCGTGTCGCTTTTGCGCCTCAGGGCGGCGACCTTCTCCGAGAGTGCGCCGAATGCCGCCACCATCATCTCGAAAGTCTTTTTCTCGATAGATACTATTTCCATATTCATGTCATTTAGAGTTTGCCGCAAAGGTAACGAAACGGCATACAAGACGTATCGTTTTCCGCTGAAAGGCTGCCTGTTGCGCCGTTTGACCGGGTTACGGAGCCATCTTCCGCAAAAATCTTACGTGAGTCACGTAGTGAGTTGTTAAAGCCCCTTTTGTTTATTGCCGAATTTTGTCGCAGAAACAAAAAGAAAGGACTGAACATGAAAGTGATAACAATGGAAAGTTCCGCCTACAAGGAGATGATGGCGCAGATTGCGAACATCGCAGGGTACATCCGCGAGGCAAGGGACGAGAAGAAACGGAAGCGGGAAACCGAAGACAAGCTGCTTGACACGGCACAGGCGGCGAAGATGCTCAACGTGAGCAAGCGCACCATGCAGCGTATGCGCACCGACCACCGTATCGAGTATGTGGTGGTACGCGGAAGCTGCCGCTACCGCCTTTCCGAGATACTGCGGCTATTGGAGGACAACACAGTAAGGAACGAGGAAGGGACAATAGACACCCTGTTCCACAACCACACGCTGCGCACGGGCGGCAAACCAAAAGGAAGGAGGACATAGGTCATGGAACTGCTCACACGAAACAACTTCGAGGGCTGGATGCAGAAGCTGATGGAACGGCTCGACCGTCAGGACGAACTGCTGCTGGCGATGAAGGCTGAGGGGAAACAGCCCACTATCACGGAAAGCATCCGCCTTTTCGACAATCAGGATTTGTGCATGTTGCTCCAGATAAGTAAACGCACCCTCCAACGCTACCGCAGCGTAGGCGCATTGCCCTACAAGACGCTGGGCAAGAAGACCTATTACAGCGAGGAGGACGTGCTGACATTCCTTTCCAACCATATCAAGGACTTCAAAAAGGAAGATATAGCCTTCTACAAGGCTCGTATCCATAATTTCTTTCATAAATAACCCATTAAAACATTTTTCAGATGGCAAAGAAAAAAGACGAAAAGGACGTGCTGGTAGTCCGTGACGAGAAGACAGGCGAGATCAGCGTGGTAGCCGGGCTGAACGCGGACGGCACACCCAAGCGCACCCCCGCAAAAGCGGAGAACGCGCAGAGTTTCCTGCAATTCGACCGACATGGCGACGTGCTGGACAACTTCTTCAAGAACTTCTTCCGGCAGTGCAAGGAACCCAGCCGCTTCGGTTTCTACCGCATTGCGGCAGACCAAGCTGAAAATCTCTTAGAGGTGATGAAGCAACTGCTGAAAGACCCCGAAGCGAACAAGGAGCTGCTCGCCCCTCACAAGGTGGACACCTCCGACTATGAGAAGAAGGTGCAGGAAGAGATGGCAGCACAACAGACAGAGAAACAAGAACCTCAAAAACAGGAGAACATGGAACAACGGAAAGAACAGCAACAGGACAAATCCGAACAGATGCAGGGCAAACGTGGCTACCAGCCCATCGACGAGAGTAAAATCAACTGGCAGGAGCTGGAGGACAGATGGGGCGTAAAGCGGGACAACCTTGAAAAGTCCGGCGACCTTACGAAGATGCTCAACTATGGCAAGTCCGACTTGGTAAAGGTCAAACCGACCTTCGGCGGCGAATCATTCGAGCTGGACGCCCGCCTCTCCTTCAAGAAGGACGGTGAGGGAAACATCAGCCTCGTGCCGCACTTCATCCGCAAGGAGCAGAAGCTGGATGAGTACAAGGAACACAAATTCTCCGACAATGACCGGAAGAACCTCCGCGAAACGGGCAATCTCGGTAGGGTCGTGGACATTGTGGACAGGGAAACGGGCGAGATCATCCCCTCCTACATCAGCATCGACCGCAAGACGAATGAAATCACGGACATTCCGGCAAGCAGGGTGCGCATCCCGGAGCGCATCGGCAAGACGGAAATCACCACGCAGGAGCGGGACATGCTCCGCGCCGGACTGCCCGTACGCGACAAGCTCATCGAGCGCAACGACGGCAGAAAGTTCGTCACCACCCTGCAAGTGAACGTGGAGCAGCGCGGCGTGGAGTTCGTGCCGGGAACCGGCAAGTCGCCCCGTACCGCACAGACACAGGAAACCAAAGGCGACACATCGAAAAGTCAGGCGCAGGGCGGGGAAAATGCCGCACAGACCAAGAAGGAGCAACGCCGCAACACGTGGACGAACGAGGACGGCAGCATCCGCCCCATCAGCAAATGGAGCGGCGTGAGCTTCACCGACCAGCAGAAAGCCGACTATGTGGCGGGTAAAGCCGTGAAGCTGGAGAACGTGACCGACAAGCAGGGCTTCCATGCCACGATGTATATCAAGTTCAACCCGGAGAAGGGACGCCCGTACCGCTACGACACGAACCCTGACAATGCACAGCAGGTTGCTCCGTCCAACGAGAGCCGCACGCAGGTGGCGGTGAACAACGATGGCAAGACCAACGAGGCTACAAAGAATCTGAGAGAGCCGTTGCAGAAAGGTCAGACCAACCCGAAGGACGCCCGCCAGCAACAGCAGCAGGAGAAGCCGCAGAAGAAAACGGGCAAGGGCATGAAAATGTAATCCCGTGTCCGCCACTGAATCCAAAATAAAATCCAAAGTATCAACAAAAAAGAAGAAGACATGAAGACAATCATTGCAGAAAAGCCCTCCGTGGCACGTGAAATCGCCCGCATCGTGGGCGCGACAAAGAGAGAGGAAGGATATTTCGAGGGAGGCGGTTATGCCGTGACATGGGCATTCGGACACCTCGTTCAGCTTGCCATGCCCGACGGCTACGGCGTGCGCGGATTTGTCCGTGACAACCTCCCGATTATTCCCGACACATTCACGCTCGTCCCCCGTCAGGTCAGGACGGAGAAAGGTTACAAGCCCGACAGCGGCGTGGTGTCGCAGATAAAAGTCATCAAAAGACTGTTCGACACAAGCGAACATATCATCGTGGCGACCGATGCCGGACGCGAGGGAGAGCTTATCTTCCGCTACCTCTACCACTATACGGGTTGCACCACTCCTTTCGTGCGCCTGTGGATCAGCTCTCTCACCGACAAAGCTATCCGCGAGGGACTGCGGAAACTCGAAGACGGCAGCAAATACGACAACCTCTACCTCGCCGCCAAAGCGCGGAGCGAATCCGACTGGCTCGTGGGCATCAACGGCACACAGGCGTTATCCATCGCCGCCGGACACGGCACGTATTCCGTGGGGCGGGTGCAGACACCAACGTTGGCTATGGTATGTGAACGCTACTGGGAGAACCGCCGCTTTACGTCCGAAGCATTCTGGCAGCTCCATATCGCAACGGACGGTTGCGACGGCGAAGTCGTGAAATTCTCATCCTCCGAGAAATGGAAAGAGAAAGAACCGGCGATGGAACTATATAATAAGGTAAAGGCGGCAGGTTGCGCCACTGTCACGAAAGCCGAGCGCAAGGAGAAGACGGAGGAAACTCCCTTGCTCTACGACCTGACCACGCTCCAGAAAGAAGCCAACGCCAAGCACGGCTTCACGGCGGAACAGACGCTTGAAATCGCGCAGAAACTCTACGAAAAGAAGTTGATAACCTATCCGAGAACGGGAAGCCGCTACATCCCCGAAGACGTGTTTGCCGAAATTCCCAAACTGCTCGCTTTCATCGGCACACAGCCCGAATGGAAAGACAAGGTGCGGGCAAAAGCCGCCCCGACACGCCGCAGCGTGGACGACGGCAAGGTGACAGACCACCATGCCCTGCTCGTCACGGGTGAGAAACCGCTCTTCCTCTCCAAAGAGGACAATACCATCTATCAGATGATTGCCGGGCGCATGGTCGAGGCATTCTCTGAGAAATGCGTCAAGGATGTGACCACTGTCACGGCGGAATGTGCCGGAGTGGAGTTTACCGTAAAAGGCAGCGTCGTGAAGCAAACCGGATGGCGTGCCGTCTATGGCGAGGAAAAAGAGGAAATTACCATCCCCGGCTGGCAGGAAGGCGACACGCTGACACCGAAAGGCTCGTCCATTACCGAAGGAAAGACCAAACCCAAGCCGCTGCATACCGAAGCCACCCTGCTCTCGGCAATGGAAACGGCGGGCAAGGAAATTGAGGACGACGCACTGCGGCAGGCGATGAAGGACTGTGGCATCGGTACTCCCGCCACACGCGCCTCCATCATCGAAACGCTTTTCAAGCGCGGTTACATGGAACGCTGCAAGAAGTCGCTTGTTCCCACCGAAAAAGGACTTGCCCTCAATTCCGTCGTCAAGACGATGCGCATCGCCGATGTTGCCATGACGGGCGAATGGGAAAAGGAGCTGGCGCGTATCGAGCGCGGGGAACTGTCCGACGACACCTTCCGCAAGGAGATAGAGGCGTACACACGTGAGATAACCTCCGAACTGATCTCGTGCGACAAGCTCTTCGGCAGCCGTGACTCCGGCTGCGCGTGTCCCAAGTGTGGCACGGGCAGGATGCGGTTCTACGGCAAGGTGGTACGCTGCGACAACACGGAGTGCGGACTGCCCGTGTTCCGGCTGAAAGCGGGACGCACCCTGTCCGACGATGAAATCAAAGACCTGCTCACCGAAGGGCATACCAAGCTGCTCAAAGGGTTCAAGAGCAAACAGGGCAAGAGTTTCGATGCTGTTGTCGCCTTTGACGGGGAATATAACACGACTTTTGTGTTCCCGGAGGCTAAAAAGGACAAGAAATTTTCAGGACGGAAGAAATAGTATTAACTTTGCCACTTGTTCAGAGTAATGAATTGTTCTTCGATACCGGATTACACTCATACTTTGGATTTAGTGGTGGCACTCGGAGGGATACCGAGTGCCTTTTTCTTCCTTTTTCCAACCGATTATCCCGTTAATTATCAATCCGCTAAATCCAAAGTAATGAACAACAAGAAGAAAAACGAGGGTCAGACCGACTTTTCCTATTACGGTCTGTACCTGCTGGACTATCTCCGCACGAACAAGTTTGAACAGGCTGACGACACCGCTTTCATACGGGAACGGGCCGACCGTGCCGCCGAAACGTATGAGAGGGCACGGCTTGAAGGCTATCCCGCCGATGGTGCGCAGGAACTGGCGATGGACACGCTGCTGCGCGGGCTGCATTATTCCCGTTACGCCATCCTCCGCGAAGTCGTGGAAAACGAGTTTGCCGATGAAGTGCCGGAAGAGAAGCGTGAAGCCTTTGTCCTGAAACTGCTGCCGCTTGTCGGCAACGTGTTCTCCGTCTATGACCTCTCGGATGACAATTTCGCCCTGTCTTCCGATTACGACCTGCTCTACACGGAGCTGACGGGAGCAACCGTCCTTTACTTAGACGAATATGGCGTTTAACCGCAAACAGAAACTGCGGGACAACATCGAGGCGATACGGACGGCATTCATCCTTGACAGGGAAAATAGGACAGCGACAACCGAAGAGCGTGCCATACTTCAAAGGTACTGCGGTTTCGGCGGTCTGAAATGTATCCTCAACCCTGCAAAGGAACTGACGGATGCCGTCCGGTGGGCGAAATCCGACCTCGAACTGTTCGCCCCGACGGTGGAGCTGCACAGGCTTATCCGTGAGAACAGCAAGGACGAAACAGAGTACAAGCGGTTTGTGGATTCGCTGAAAGCGTCCGTGCTGACCGCTTTCTACACCCCCAAAGAGATAACCGACACCATCGCGGACGTGCTGGCAGATTACAGCGTCCGCCCCGCCCGTATGCTCGAACCGTCGGCAGGTGTCGGCGTGTTCGTGGATTCCATGCTGCGGCACAGCCCCAATGCGGATGTGATGGCTTTCGAGAAGGATCTGCTCACGGGTACAATCTTGAGGCATCTCTATCCCGACCAGAAAATGCGCACCTGCGGTTTTGAGAAAATCGAAAGACCGTTCAACAATTATTTCGACTTGGCGGTGTCCAACATTCCGTTCGGTGACATTGCCGTGTTCGACGCGGAGTTTCAGCGGAGCGACTCTTTCGGCAGACGCTCCGCCCAGAAAACCATCCACAACTATTTCTTTCTCAAAGGACTGGATGCCGTGCGTGACGGCGGTATCGTGGCGTTCATCACCTCGCAAGGGGTATTGAATAGCACCAAGACCTCCGTGCGTAACGAGCTGTTCAGTCAGGCCAATCTGGTATCCGCGATACGCCTGCCCAACAACCTGTTCACGGACAACGCGGGCACGGAGGTGGGCAGTGACCTGATTGTCCTGCAAAAGAACCTCAGCAAGAAGGAAATGTCGCAGGACGAGCGGCTGATGACCGTGATACAGACGGACACGAAAACCGCCCTGACCGACAACGCCTATTTCATCCACCACCCGGAACGCATCGTGCATACGATGGCGAAACTTGACACAGACCCCTACGGGAAGCCCGCTATGGTTTATCTGCACGAGGGCAAGGCAGCAGGCATCGCCGGGGATTTGCGCCGTATGCTCGACGAGGATTTCCATTACAGGCTTGCCATGCGCTTGTATTCGGGTTCAATCCGGCAGGCAGGAACGGAAGAAAAAGTTGCCGTTCAAAATAAAGTAGAGCGTCCTGCCATAAAATTGGAAACAGTATCCTCGGCGCAGACGGTGGAAACTCCGACAGAAAAGCCGCAACCCGCAGATGAAAAGCCGGAGATAGAACCGCGCCCGCAATATTCCGCAGGCGTGCAGCTCACCCTGCTTGACCTCTGGGGGATGACGGAAGAGGTCAGCCAACCGAAAACCTCCAAAAAGAAAAAGACGGTGAAAAAGGCAGTTACGGCAAAGTCCACTCCGCCCAAACCGAAAGTCACGGTTACACCGACAGCTCCAACTGCAAAACCCGCAATGGAGAATAAGGAGGTGAAAGCGGAGAACACCGCCAAGCCTGCCGACCCGGACGACATCTATGCCACACTGGACTGGGATACCAATCCTCCCATCAACGGTTTCTATGAAATGATGATGGGTTTGACGCCGGAGCGTAGGAAAGAACTTCGGGAACTGGCAAGGCAGCATAACGAGAAACAAGTGGCGGAAAAGACGGAAGTGAAAGCCGTGCCGGAAACTTCCCGTGAGCAGCCACGACAGGAGGAAACACAGCCGGAGGCAGTCGCCGCACCTGCCGTTACAGATACCCCATCGGAAGCGGTGGGGACTTTCCTTTTCCCCGACATCGAAGCGGAAAAGCCGAAGGAGGAAGTCGTGGACCTTTCTCCGCGTGCCTACCACCGCACGCCGGAGATGCACCTGCGCGAAGGGTCGCTGGTGGCTGACCGGGGGCGTCATAACATCGGCTACCTGAAAGACATCACGCCATACGGGGCGACATTCCAGCCGCTCGACCTGAAAGGATACCAGAAGGAAAAGGCGTTGTTGTATGTGTCGCTGCGTGACGCCTACGAGCGTCTGTACCGTTATGAATCGCTCCGGCGCGAGGCAAATGTTCCGTGGCGAGAGCATCTGAATACCTGTTACGATGAGTTTGTCATGCGCTACGGCAACCTCAACGCCAAGCAGAACGTGAAGTTAGTGATGATGGATGCGGGCGGGCGCGACATCCTTTCGCTGGAACGGATGGAAAACGGAAAGTTCGTCAAGGCGGACATCTTCGAGCATCCTGTTTCCTTCGCGGTGGAGAGCCATGCCAACGTAGGCTCTCCCGAAGAAGCCCTGTCTGCGTCGCTCAACAAATATGGTACGGTCAATCTCGACTATATGCGGGAGATAACCGACAGCACGGCGGAGGATTTGCTCACTGCCCTGCAAGGGCGCATCTACTACAATCCGCTCGTGACCGGTTACGAAATCAAAGACCGTTTCATCGCCGGAAATGTCATAGAGAAAGCGGAACGCATAGAGGCATGGATGGGTGACAATCCCGAAAATGAGCGTATGCCGGAGGTGAAGCAGGCGTTGGAGGCTCTGAAAGATGCCGAGCCGCAGCGCATCGCCTTCGAGGATCTGGACTTCAATTTCGGGGAACGCTGGATTCCGACGGGTGTCTATGCCGCCTACATGAGCCGGCTGTTCGACACGGAGGTGAAAATCGCCTATTCCGCAAGCATGGACGAGTTTTCGGTGGTGTGCGGCTACCGCACCATGAAAATCACGGACGAGTTTCTGGTGAAGGGGTATTACCGGAACTATGACGGTATGCACCTCCTAAAACACGCCCTGCACAACACCTGCCCTGACATGATGAAGTCCATCGGCAAGGACGAGCATGGCAACGACATCAAGATGCGCGACAGCGAGGGAATACAACTCGCCAACGCCAAGATTGACGAGATACGAAACGGCTTCTCCGAATGGCTCGAAGAGCAGTCGCCGCAGTTCAAGGAGCGGCTTGTGACGATGTATAACCGCAAGTTCAACTGTTTCGTGCGCCCGCGCTACGACGGCTCCCATCAGACCTTTCCCGACCTCAACCTGAAAGGGCTGGCAAGCCGGGGTATCAAGAGCGTCTATCCCTCACAGATGGATTGCGTCTGGATGTTGAAACAGAACGGCGGCGGAATTTGCGACCACGAGGTGGGAACCGGTAAGACGCTGATAATGTGCATCGCCGCGCATGAGATGAAGCGTCTGAATTTGGCACACAAGCCGATGATTATCGGGCTGAAAGCCAACGTTGCGGAGATTGCAGCCACCTATCAGGCGGCATATCCCAACGCACGTATTCTGTACGCTTCGGAGAAGGACTTTTCGACCGCCAACCGTGTGCGCTTCTTCAATAATATAAAGAACAACGACTACGATTGCGTCATCATGTCGCACGACCAGTTCGGCAAGATACCGCAGTCGCCGGAATTGCAGCAGCGCATCCTGCAAGCAGAGCTTGACACGGTGGAGGAAAACCTCGAAGTGCTACGGCAGCAGGGAAAGAACGTGTCGCGGGCGATGCTGAAAGGATTGGAGAAGCGCAAGCACAACCTTGAAGCGAAGCTGGAGAAGGTGGAACACGCCATAAAGTCACGCACGGACGACGTGGTGGATTTCAAGCAGATGGGCATCGACCACATCTTCATAGATGAGAGCCACCAGTTCAAGAATCTGACTTTCAACACGCGCCACGACCGTGTGGCGGGATTGGGAAACAGCGAGGGAAGCCAGAAGGCACTTAACATGCTCTTTGCCATACGCACCATACAGGAGCGCACAGGAAAAGACTTGGGTGCGACCTTCCTCTCCGGCACGACTATCAGCAACTCACTGACTGAATTGTACCTGCTGTTCAAGTACCTGCGCCCGAAGGAGCTGGAACGGCAGGACATAAGGTGTTTCGACGCTTGGGCGGCGATATTTGCCAAGAAGACGACGGATTTTGAATTTAACGTGACGAACAATGTGGTCCAGAAGGAGCGTTTCCGCTACTTCATCAAAGTGCCGGAGCTTGCCGCCTTCTATAATGAAATCACGGACTACCGCACGGCGGAGGATGTGGGCGTTGACCGTCCTGCCAAGAACGAGATACTGCACCATATACCGCCCACGCCGGAACAGGAGGACTTCATACAGAAACTGATGCAGTTCGCCAAGACGGGCGATGCCACCTTGTTGGGCAGGCTGCCGCTTTCGGAAACGGAAGAAAAGGCGAAGATGCTCATCGCCACGGACTATGCCCGGAAAATGGCACTCGACATGCGCATGATAGACCCGAATTACGAAGATCATCCCGACAACAAAGCGAGTCACTGTGCCAAGATGATCGCGGAGTATTATCAAAAATACGACGCCCAGAAAGGCACGCAGTTCGTTTTCTCTGATTTGGGGACATACCAGCCGGGCGACGGGTGGAACGTCTATTCGGAAATCAAGCGCAAACTGACGGAGGACTACGGTATACCGCCAAGCGAGGTGCGCTTCATTCAGGAGTGCAAGACCGACAAGGCGCGGAAGGCGGTGATAGACGCCATGAACGCCGGGACGGTGCGTGTGCTGTTCGGCTCTACCTCTATGCTCGGAACGGGTGTGAACGCCCAGAAACGGTGTGTGGCTATCCATCATCTCGATACGCCGTGGCGACCGTCCGACTTGCAACAGCGTGACGGACGCGGAGTTAGGGCAGGTAATGAGATTGCCAAACATTTCGCCGGGAACAACGTGGATGTAATCATCTACGCGGTGGAGAAGTCACTGGACAGCTACAAGTTCAACCTCCTGCACTGCAAGCAGACTTTCATAAGCCAGCTCAAAAGCGGTGCGATGGGTGCGCGTACCATCGACGAGGGGGCAATGGACGAAAAATCGGGCATGAATTTCTCGGAATACATGGCGTTGCTCTCCGGCAATACCGACCTGTTGGACAAGGCGAAACTGGAAAAGCGGATCGCATCGCTCGAAGGGGAACGCAAGTCGTTCAACAAGGGCAAGCGTGATTCGGAGTTCAAGCTGGAGTCAAAGACCGGCGAGTTGCGCAACAACACGGCTTTCATAGATGCCATGACGGAGGACTGGAACCGCTTCCTGTCGGTGGTGCAGACCGACAAGGAGGGCAACCGCCTTAATATAATAAAGGTGGACGGAGTGGATTCCGCCGATGAGAAGGTCATCGGAAAGCGTTTGCAGGAGATAGCCAAGAATGCCACGACCGGAGGGTTGTACACGCAGGTCGGTGAACTTTACGGTTTTCCGATAAAGGTGGTGAGCGAAAGGATACTCAAAGAGGGATTGGAGTTCACCGACAACCGCTTCGTGGTCGAGGGGAACTACAAGTACACCTACAACAACGGGCATCTGGCGATGGCTGACCCGTTGGCCGCCGCCCGCAACTTCCTCAACGCGATGGAGAGGATACCCTCCATCATCGACCAGTACAAGGCGAAGAACGAGGTGCTGGAGATGGAGATACCGCAGTTACAGGAGATAGCGGGTAAGGTGTGGAAGAAGGAGGACGAGCTGAAGCAGTTGAAGTCCGAACTTGCCGCCCTTGACCGAAAAATTCAGCTGGAGCTTGCGCCACCCACGCCCGAAGTCGCAGAAAAGGAGAATGAAGGGCAACAGCTCAAGCCGGAAGCGGAAGATGTGAGGAACAGGCAGGCGCAATATCCCGAAAATGCACCGCCGCAGATACGCAGTCCGGCGGATAGTATCGTTGCCAACCATGTCATAATCGGGCGTCCGGGACTGTATGCCAAGGAGGAAACCCGGTCCAAAGGATTGAAAATATAACCTAAGGAATTTTATCTGAAGTATTAATAAGGGCTATCCCAAAAGGTCTAAAAGTAAATTTTATCCTTTCTGCAAGTATCTATAGGATGGCAACTGCATTTTTTTCTTTTTGGGCAGCCCTTATTAAAATTTATTCTTATTTTAGGTTATATACATTCATGTCCATTTATGTAAAAAATTCCTGCTGACCTTGTTTATGTCTTGTCAGTCACCATTTGCAAAACCATATTTGACCCTCAAAGAGGCTGAATTTGATAAGTAACTTGCTACATACTCATAATAAGGAGCTAAATAGAACACGAATGGGAAATACACAAATGCTAAACTAAAGAAGATATTGGCCAAAATAAACGCTATACCGAGAGAGAAACTTGATTTTTCAACTTCCTAAAACGGTGTTGTTCAAACATTTCTACTTATTTGTACTTGCCAGTTGAACCTACGCTTCCCTAATAAAATGTCTATGGTAAAAAGTTAAAAAATCCTCCCACTTTTGTTAGATATATTTTTTTGTGTAATTTTGTAATCGTTATGCGGCAGTAATAATATACATATTAATACGAGTTAGTAATCCTGTAGTTCTCATATGCTACGAGGAGGTATTAAAAGGTGCGTTTCGACAATGCATCTACTGTAGTATATTATTGCTTAATCCAAATGAATATTATAAATTTAGGAATTCTTGCTCACATTGATGCAGGAAAAACTTCCGTAACCGAGAATCTGCTGTTTGCCAGTGGAGCAACGGAAAAGTGCGGCCGTGTGGATAATGGTGACACCATAACGGACTCTATGGATATAGAGAAACGTAGAGGAATTACTGTCCGGGCTTCTACGACATCTATTATCTGGAATGGAGTGAAATGCAATATCATTGACACTCCGGGACACATGGATTTTATTGCGGAAGTGGAGCGGACATTCAAAATGCTTGATGGAGCAGTCCTCATCTTATCCGCAAAGGAAGGCATACAAGCGCAGACAAAGTTGCTGTTCAGTACTTTACAAAAGCTGCAAATCCCGACAATTATATTTATCAATAAGATTGACCGTGCCGGTGTGAATTTGGAGCGTTTGTATATGGATATAAAAACAAATCTGTCGCAAGATGTCCTGTTTATGCAAACTGTTGTCGATGGATCGGTTTATCCGGTTTGCTCCCAAACATATATAAAGGAAGAATACAAAGAATTTGTATGCAACCATGACGACGATATATTAGAACGATATTTGGCGGATAGCGAAATTTCACCGGCTGATTATTGGAATACGATAATCGCTCTTGTGGCAAAAGCCAAAGTCTATCCGGTGCTACATGGATCAGCAATGTTCAATATCGGTATCAATGAGTTGTTGGACGCCATTTCTTCTTTTATACTTCCTCCGGCATCAGTCTCAAACAGACTTTCAGCTTATCTCTATAAGATAGAGCATGACCCCAAAGGGCATAAAAGAAGTTTTCTTAAAATAATTGACGGAAGTCTGAGACTTCGAGACGTTGTAAGAATCAACGATTCGGAAAAATTCATCAAGATTAAAAATCTAAAGACTATTTATCAGGGCAGAGAGATAAATGTTGATGAAGTGGGTGCCAATGATATCGCGATTGTAGAAGATATAGAAGATTTTCGAATCGGAGATTATTTAGGTGCTAAACCTTGTTTGATTCAAGGATTATCTCATCAGCATCCCGCTCTCAAATCCTCCGTCCGGCCAAATAAGCCCGAAGAGAGAAGCAAGGTGATATCCGCTCTGAATACATTGTGGATTGAAGACCCGTCTTTGTCCTTTTCCATAAACTCATATAGTGATGAATTGGAAATCTCGTTATATGGTTTGACCCAAAAGGAAATCATACAGACATTGCTGGAAGAACGATTTTCCGTAAAGGTCCATTTTGATGAGATCAAGACTATCTACAAAGAACGACCTATAAAAAAGGTCAATAAGATTATTCAGATCGAAGTACCACCCAACCCTTACTGGGCCACAATAGGGCTGACTCTTGAACCCTTACCGTTAGGGGCAGGGTTGCAAATCGAAAGTGACATCTCCTATGGTTATCTGAACCATTCTTTTCAAAATGCCGTTTTTGAAGGGATTCGTATGTCTTGCCAATCTGGTTTACATGGATGGGAAGTGACAGATCTGAAAGTAACTTTTACTCAAGCCGAGTATTATAGCCCGGTAAGTACACCTGCTGATTTCAGACAGCTGACCCCTTATGTCTTCAGGCTGGCTTTGCAACAGTCAGGTGTGGACATTCTCGAACCGATGCTCTGTTTTGAGTTGCAGATACCCCAAGTAGCGAGTTCCAAAGCTATTACAGATTTGCAAAAACTGATGTCTGAGATTGAAGACATCAGTTGTAATAATGAGTGGTGTCATATTAAAGGGAAAGTTCCATTAAATACAAGTAAAGACTATGCCTCAGAAGTAAGTTCGTACACTAAGGGCTTAGGCATTTTTATGGTTAAGCCATGTGGGTATCAAATAACAAAAGACGGTTATTCTGATAATATCCGCATGAACGAAAAAGATAAACTTTTATTCATGTTCCAAAAATCAATGTCATTAAAATAATGGAGCGGTCAGGAAATTTCTATAAGGCAATACGGTTGGGATATATACTTATCTCCATTCTTATCGGATGTATGGCATATAATAGCCTCTATGAATGGCAGGAGATAGAAGCATTAGAACTTGGCAATAAAAAAATAGACGAGCTCCGAAAAGAAATAAACAATATCAATATTCAAATGATAAAATTTTCTCTATTGGGTGAAACAATACTGGAATGGAACGATAAAGATATCGAGCATTACCATGCACGGCGTATGGCAATGGACAGTATGCTCTGCCGTTTCAAGGCCACCTATCCAGCAGAGCGCATCGATAGTGTGCGCAGTCTTTTAGAGGATAAGGAACGACAGATGTTCCAGATAGTCCGGTTAATGGATGAACAACAATCTATTAACAAGAAGATAGCCAATCAAATTCCGGTTATTGTACAGAAAAGTGTGCAGGAACAGTCCAAAAAGCCAAAACGAAAAGGTTTCTTAGGCATATTCGGCAAAAAAAAGGAAGTAACTCCAGCAGTATCAACCACTATCCTTCATTCGGTCAATAGAAACGTAATCAGCGAACAGAAAGTGCAGGATCGCCAATTGTCGGAACAAGCCGACAGCCTTGCAGCTCGTAATGCAGAACTTAACAGACAACTGCAAGAATTGATTTGCCAAATAGAAGAAAAGGTACAAACCGAACTGCAAAGCCGGGAAAACGAAATAGTTGCCATGCGTGAAAAGTCATTTATGCAAGTAGGCGGTTTAATGGGATTCGTTCTTCTATTGTTGTTAATTTCCTACATCATCATACATCGTGATGCAAAAAGCATTAAACAATACAAGCACAAGACAACTGATTTGATAAGGCAACTGGAACAATCCGTACAACGGAACGAGGCACTGATAACGTCAAGGAAGAAGGCGGTACATACTATCACCCATGAACTGCGCACACCGCTGACAGCAATAACAGGCTATGCCGGACTGATACGGAAAGAACAGTGTGAGGATAAGTCCGGGCAGTATATCCAAAACATACTGCAATCCTCCGACCGTATGCGGGATATGCTTAACACTTTGCTTGACTTCTTCCGCCTGGACAACGGCAAGGAACAGCCCCGTCTGTCACCCTGCCGGATTTCAGCAATCACGCACACACTTGAAACGGAGTTCATGCCTGTTGCCGTGAACAAAGGGCTGTCCTTGTCCGTGAAGACTGGACACGATGCCATTGTATTGACCGACAAAGAGCGAATAATACAAATCGGGAATAACCTGCTGTCAAACGCTGTCAAGTTCACAGAAGAAGGCGGTGTTTCTTTGATTACTGAATATGATAATGGAGTTCTGACACTGGTCGTTGAAGATACAGGTACAGGCATGACAGAAGAGGAACAGAAACAAGCGTTCGGTGCGTTTGAACGTCTATCAAATGCCGCCGCAAAGGAGGGTTTCGGGCTTGGGCTTGCCATAATGCGTAATATTGTGTCGATGCTTGGCGGAACAATCCGTTTAGACAGCAAGAAAGGGAAAGGCAGTCGTTTCACAGTTGAAATTTCTATGCAGGAAGCTGAAGAACAGCTTGGATATACAAGCAATACACCTGTTTATCATAACAATAAATTCCATGATGTTGTCGCCATTGACAATGATGAGGTATTACTTCTGATGCTGAAAGAGATGTATTCCCAAGAAGGAATACACTGCGACACTTGCACCGATGCTGCGGCACTGATGGAAATGATACGCCAGAAAGAATACAGCCTGTTGCTGACAGACTTGAATATGCCCGATATAAACGGTTTCGAATTGCTGGAACTGTTGCGTTCGTCCAACGTGGGCAATTCACCAACAATCCCGGTGGTTGTGGCAACCGCTTCGGGCAGTTGTAACAAAGGGGAACTATTGGCAAAAGGCTTTGCCGGATGCCTGTTCAAACCGTTCTCCATATCGGAACTGATGGAGGTTTCCGACAGGTGTGCCATAAAAGCGACACCGGACGGGAAACCGGACTTTTCCGCCTTATTGTCCTATGGCAATGAAGCCGTCATGCTGGAAAAGTTGATAACTGAAACAGAAAAGGAAATGCAGGCGGTACGGGATGCAGCAAAAGAAAAAGACCTGCAAAAGCTGGATTCCCTGATCCACCACCTGCGCAGTTCGTGGGAGGTGCTCCGTGCCGACCAACCGCTGAATGTACTTTACGGATTGCTTCGTGGCGATGCTCTCCCGGATGGTGAAGCGTTAAGCCATGCCGTGACTGCCGTGCTGGATAAGGGAGTGGAAATAATACGGTTGGCAGAAGAGGAAAGGAGAAAATACGAAGATGAATAAGACAAAAATAATTGTGGTGGAAGACAACATCGTGTATTGCGAATATGTCTGCAATATGCTGTCACGGGAGGGCTACCGCAATATGAAGGCTTACCACCTCTCAACCGCGAAGAAACATCTGCAACAGGCAACAGATAATGATATCGTGGTTGCCGACCTGCGTCTGCCTGACGGCAGTGGCATAGACCTTTTGTGCTGGATGCGAAAGGAGGGAAAGATGCAGCCCTTCATCATTATGACCGACTACGCCGAAGTTAATACCGCCGTGGAAAGCATGAAACTCGGCTCGATAGACTATATTCCCAAACAGCTTGTGGAGGATAAACTTGTCCCCCTGATCCGTTCCATACTGAAAGAACGTCAGGCAGGACAACGCCGTATGCCTATATTCGCCCGTGAAGGTTCCGCCTTTCAGAAAATCATGCACCGCATAAGGCTGGTAGCCGCCACCGATATGAGCGTGATGATATTTGGTGAGAACGGCACGGGCAAGGAGCATATTGCCCACCTGTTGCATGACAAGAGCAAACGTGCAGGCAAGCCATTTGTGGCGGTGGACTGCGGTTCACTCTCCAAAGAGCTTGCACCGTCGGCTTTCTTCGGACACGTCAAAGGTGCATTTACAGGTGCGGACAATGCCAAGAAAGGATATTTCCATGAGGCGGAAGGCGGCACGTTGTTTCTGGACGAGGTAGGAAACCTCGCGTTGGAAACCCAACAGATGTTGCTCCGTGCCATACAGGAGAGGCGGTATCGCCCGGTCGGAGACAAGGCAGACCGGAATTTCAATGTCCGCATCATCGCTGCTACCAATGAAGATTTGGAGGTATCGGTGAATGAAAAGCGTTTTCGGCAGGATCTTCTGTACCGCCTGCACGACTTCGGGATAACCGTTCCTCCGTTGCGTGACTGTCAAGAAGACATTATGCCGCTGGCAGAGTTCTTCCGTGATATGGCAAACAGAGAGCTGGAGTGTAGCGTGAGCGGGTTCAGTTCCGAAGCACGTAAAGCGTTGCTGACACACGCATGGCCGGGCAACGTGCGGGAACTTCGGCAGAAAGTTATGGGTGCTGTATTGCAGGCGCAGGAAGGTGTTGTCATGAAAGAGCATCTGGAACTTGCCGTGACGAAACCGACCTCTACTGTCAGCTTCGCCTTGCGCAATGACGCGGAGGATAAGGAGCGGATATTGCGTGCGTTGAAACAGGCAAACGGCAACCGGAGTGTCGCCGCAGAACTGCTCGGCATAGGCAGGACAACACTATACAGCAAACTTGAAGAGTATGGACTTAAATATAAATTCAAGCAATCATAGCCCGTAATTCACTGAATTTGGCTATCTTTGCATAACATTTGAGAAAAACGGCGATTGGCAGGAGCTTTTCGCCGCCAACATATAGGATAAGACCGCAAGGCGTTTCAAGCGAAAATCTGGTAAATTTAGTTATATCTCAAAATTTCACATCTTAATATCTTATAAATTAACAATTTATATTGTGATGTGTTTTTATCAAGGAACAAATTAGGAACAGAAACACGAATTATCATATTTTCTTGTTTTTTTATTTGCACTACCTTTCTTTCTCTTCACTTGTTCGTACTTTGAGTATTTTTCCAAGTCATTTCACACGATTTTCATCCTCTCGCCAAGAGTGATTGTTGCAGTCATCTATGGATGAATAACCACAGCCAAAAGAAAAAAGGACAAATCTCTGTTTCTTTCAAGGAACATTGTTTTTTGCAAAGGTAACCATTTCCCTCAAAACACCTATACAGGCAGTCCAATATATCTGCCTATATTTAGTTTACTTTAGTTTAGCATATATATAAGCTAATAGACTAAACTAAACCTTTACCGAAGTTCTCCCCCTTACTTTTATATTCACAGTCAAAAGAGAAGATAATCGCACCGATATTTTCTTTTTTCGCTGCATCCCAATTTTACGGAAGTTCCTTTTATCGTAACTTCTGCCATAGGCATTTTATCCTCGCATCCCAACTTTCGGTCTGCCTGATGAGAATTGTGTCGCAAAGGTACTTGTCATGTCTTTCTTGTATTCAAGGTCACAGCCTGACGGTTCCCGACAAAATCTCCACGCTCCGCTTTGCAGAGGTCGTATTTGGTCGTGAAACCCTGCATAAAGAGCCATAACACCTTTTGAGGCGACATAATTTTCAATCAAGCCCGAAAGTAGCTGAAATGCTAAAAGAGGGAAAATAAAAAACTTAAAACTTAGGATTATGGCAAACTATGCAACAAACATTTTCTACGCAAGGACGGAAAACAAAGCAGACCTCGACAAGATAGAGGCATTCTTGGATGACACTTTTGACGGCTTTGTCAATAGACACAGCGATAGCGTGGATGCGGAGTTTACCTCTCGTTGGGTTTATCCGGAAGAAGAAATCGACAGGCTGATAGCTTCGTTGGAAGCCAAAGACAAAACTTATATCAAAATTCTGTCCTACGAATTTGCAGACGAATACGTGAGCTTCAGAATCTTCTCACAGGGTAAATGGGATATCAAGTTGTAACCCTAAAATGACAAGACTATGTACGAATACGAAAAAGATAGCGAAATTATAGGTGCGCACTGCACCCTGCTTACCCCCTATAAAGGCTACTCCGAGGGAACAGTTGTCGGCGACTTCGGCAATAAAATAGTGGTACGTCTTAGCAGTGGCAAAGAGGTGGTCGAGTACCGTGATGAAGTGATTATTTACGATTAAATCCAAGAGCGATGCAACAGGTAGCAATGAAATTCGTCCAATGGGACGTACCCGAATTAGAAAAGCTGAAAGGCTGCAGGGTTTACCAGTTACGGGAACAACTTGATAACGGAGACAAGTTGAGCCGTGAAGACAAGAACTGGATTACCCGAAACGTGAAAGAGTGCATCCATTTCAAAAGAGGTATCGCATTGATGGGCTACTTCTTTGATTTCTCCGATGTTCTCAAACGATATTTCGTGAAACAGCACGGACATATCACCGAGTATTGCGCCATTGACAAGACTGCGTTGCGCTCTGTCTTGTATGGTCGAATAGAAGACGTAGTAGAAGTATAATTAAAATCAAAGAAACATGAAAGCAACGATTGAGCATAGCTTTTGTCCTTATTGTGACGAGGTAACAGAACTCTACTTCCGTATCATCAACACGATTCTTTTCTCAACCGATGAAACGGAACTGCGTACCGGCATGGAACGCCTACAAGAAAAAACACGTCTTGATGATTATTTCGTCTTCGGCTATGGCAAGCATCACCTATGGGTCTGCCAAAGACGTCCCAGTAATCAAAAAAAGATTTTCGAGCATCGGGTAATCATGGCAGAATTTTGATGATACAGGCAGGAACGGGATAATCTTCCATTCCTGCCACGCCGCATTCCCTTTTTTACATCTATCTCTCTCTTTTGGCTGCGCCATATCCTTTTGTAAAAACCAGCCATTCGTGAAAAGCTGCCGTCCGCTTTTCCGAAAAGCAGGGTTCTTTCCTTTTTCCCTTTTGTCCCCTATTCTTTCTGCCGGACGGGAACATGGCAGCACCCCGATACCCCGTTCCGCCTTTTGTCGCCACTTCGTTGATATTCCCTTCTGCGGTATCGCCACCTGTTGTCAGTTCAGTGTTCTGTTTGTAGCCACCTCTATTCAGTCCGACCGAATTACACGAAAATCCCTGCCGATTCTGCGGACTTACAGCCGAAACGCGCACCATTGTGCCGGTGGACGGATTGCTCTTTCACTTCCCCTGCAACTACGGCTTTCCGCTCATTTTCAGAATAGTTTTCCGCCGAAGTCATCATCATTTTCCGATGCAAAGATAGTATGCAGACGGGAACGACTTTGGAAGTCTTGACCAATGGCACAGCCGTACAATCTTCCTTTATCGAGCCTTCTGGTTTTGCCTACGGACAAAAATAAAGAGTATTGATGCGTCCGGCCTTGGTGCATTCCCTTAACTGCACCTACTTTTTGAGGCAGCGTAAAATTGATTTAATAACTTCTAAAAACAATTCATTATGAAAAAGATTGAAAACAATTTCGTAGTAACCGGTTTCGTAGGAAAGGATGCAGAAATCCGTCAGTTCACCAACGCAAGTGTAGCACGTTTCCCTCTGGCAGTAAGCCGACTGGAGAATAATGGCGAGGAATCCAAACGCGTTTCCGCCTTTATGAATTTTGAGGCGTGGCGTAAAAACGAGAACACCGGGTCGTTCGACCAACTGACCAAGGGTACGATGCTGACCGTCGAGGGGTATTTCAAGCCCGAAGAATGGAGCGACCAAAGCGGTGTGAAACACAACCGTATCGTGATAGTCGCCGTCAAGTTCTATCCGCCCGTCGAGAAGGAGGAGACTCCTGAAAAGCCGGCCAAACCAGCGAAAAAAGGCAAGAAATAATCCTTGCCTTATCACGACAAAAGCGGCCTTTGGGTCGCTTTTGTTTTACTCATTACGGTGTTGTTGCACCATCTGTACTTTTATACTCTACTTGTTCTCTTTTACCGCATTCAGAAATGCTTTGGCAGGTTTGAATGCAGGGATGTTGTGAGCGGGAATTTTAATTGTCGTATTCTTCGAAATGTTCCGGGCCGTCTTTTCAGCTCTCCGTTTTATAACAAAGCTGCCGAAGCCGCGCAAGAACACCTCGTTTCCCGCAACCATCGACTCTTTTACATTTTCCATGAATGATTCCACCACAGTCATCACAACCGTTTTCTCAATTCCGCTCTGCCGTGAGATCTGAGCGACAATTTCCGCTTTTGTCATATTGTTCTTGATTTTAATGAATACGGTGCAAAATTAACAAATATCCGCCTGTTATAACAATCCAAACTTATTTGTCATCCCGAAAACTGCTTTTACTGAATCCGCCGAAGACGCCCCTCAAGAGCCTGCCCACTACCAAAAATACCAACAATAAAATTATAATATCTCCCATAGGTCTTATTTTTTATAGTTATATCCAACTTAAAGATACGAAAAAATAATGAATTACGCAAGTAATCTACTGATTTTCAATATCCATATTTGATTTATAAGTTCTATTTCCGGATGCCCGGCACGCGTCCCGGTGTTCGGTTAAGCTGAACCTTGTATTTATTGAGAATGCTGTACACGGTGCTTTTACTCCGGACACCGCTCTCTTTCCAAATATCACGGATTGAATACCCATTGTTATACATATCCACGATTTTTTTGTCCCGTTCAGTTTTACTCATACTTTTTTTGGTAATCGGAATACTGATACTCTGCTGCAGGCGTATAATCTTATCTGACGACTTCCGCAAAACAGCCACTTCCTCCGGTAATGCCCCGAACATGGCCAATACTTCCGCCGGTGTCGTGTCCGGAAACAATTTGTTGTCGGTGTCAATTTTATCGTGAATGGAGATAATACGCACGACCTTGATGCGGCATAGCTCGATCAATGCCGATAGTTCCCGTAAACCACGCACGGCATTGCTGAATTTTGACACCACCAATTCGTCGCCTCTTTCAAGATTCGACATCAGTTGTTTCCATCTCGGTCTGAGCGTCTCGTGTCCGACCGATTCTTCAACCACTTGTACACACCCGTACTGGCGCATCCATTCCT
Organism: uncultured Prevotella sp.; assembly: GCA_905196835.1. GTDB lineage: Bacteria > Bacteroidota > Bacteroidia > Bacteroidales > Bacteroidaceae > Prevotella > Prevotella stercoripullorum. The sequence continues at coordinate 65,109 of CAJJWN010000007.1, forward strand.
TATCCGCATCAAACGCATCGTAGGAATTCGCCTCGAATATATAACCGACTTTTGCCATATCAATATACAATATTCATGATAACAAGTGCAAATATACAAGTTTTATTCGAGTATCTGAATCATACTATATTAAAAAACGAAAATCGTACATTTTTCATGTTTTTATCTTCACTTGTTTTCATTGGTAATCATACTATTAAGTACGATATTAAAAAATGCGCAAAATACGGTTTTTCGGATGCGAAGTATCAAAAATAATATATAGTTTTGCACTAAATAGTACGAAATAATATAGTATGAAAACATCAAAATCGAACTTAAAACAGCCGATAATCTTTGCCAAAATAATTGCCGTTTCGATTGCCGTATTCCTATGCGCGTCATGCGACAACGGCAATGGCAAACGATTGGCGAAAGCCAAGAATGACCCTGCCGGAACATACAGGGAATACCTGTCTGACATACGCAGGCAGAAAAGACTCTCCATTAAAGAATTGACCGGACACCTCAAGCAATGGCAAACATTGAGGGATTCCGTATTCCTGTATCTCGAATGTGATACGCTTGGCCGGCTTCATTCCACTGTAAGAGAAGAGTGTGAACAGATACATGATTCCATCCGCATGGAATTTTCACGGATGGTGCTGTCTCAAACACGCACTTATAAGGATATACTGTGGGTAAAAGAACAAATCTCGCCGCATCTTGAAGACAAAGAGTTGCATCGTGTGGCTGAAACAATCCGGCCGTTCTTTGCCTCATTGGATAACCAGCCCGTCAGTCAGAGAAACCGACAACATATTCTTGCCACTTATCGAGCTACCCTTGCTGAAACGATTGATTACGGTATTCATTGTATGGCAGACCTGACGACCTTTATCGAAAAGGAGGATGCTGTGTACCGGGCATTCCTTTCACGTCTGCCTGATTTCGACGGCGAGAATCTTTCCGACATCACGCATGACACGGAACGATGCTGCGCACAGGTATTTCTTGCCGCCGAACGGAACGACATCACCTATCGCAATGCCATGATTTATTTGGCCATGCGCACCAACCGCAGGCTGATTCAGAATGTCCGAACCTGTATCGACGACATCTGCAATCAAAAAGTCAAGACACCGGCACAGGCACAAGCCTACATCTGGATGCTTCTCCAGCCTTATTCGTCGTTGGACGGTTTCTGCTTGGCGTTGCTTTCAGCCGAAGAAAGAGAGCAACTCGATATGCTTGCCTCGCAGACACCCGACGCTTTCAGAGAGTTGGGCAGGATGCTGCACCCAGGAGACAACCGCTTGGACGAGCTGCCCGGAATGCTGATGGAAGCATTCATACACACGCTGTAAAATATGACAACAGAAAAATATATGAATATGTTACGACATTTTTATAATGACTTCATGGCATTCGTCCCCCTGCAACTTCCGCAGTTGCTCGATGTGACGACGATGGAAGAACCGCAGTTCTACGGCGACTATGTGCTGCTTACGTTTCCGTTGCGCACCCCTTACGAACTGGACGAAGTAATGGATATGTTCGAGGACGACATGGAGTTGATCACGCTTTACCACCATATCCCGATGCGGACGGAAAAATTCGGTCATAGCACTTGTGCATACTCGAATCCCGCTTTCGGACAGATGTTCAAGATGAACGCCAAGACTGATACGGAGGGTAATGTAAACAGCATCCTTGTTACCATCTATGATTCTTTGGAGCAGATGTACGGGGACCTATGCCTCGATTTGGAACTTCACTCCAAAAGCGGGTTCCTGAAATACAAGAAAGACAAGTCCGACGTGCTGATGAATTTCATATGAGAGAAAGTTTATACCGACAGATGGTCTATTGCATCAACACCTACCGGACGTGGATAGAGGTTGCCGATGACAATCTCTACAAGGAGCATATCATCTCAAGAACCGACCGCACCGATTACCTCGTTTCCCGTACATTGGTGCTGCGTGCCTTCAAGACGAACGGCATACACGCCGAGGGTACGACATGGACTATTCCCGAACACGAACTGGACAAGGCTTTGGCCATCTACCGAAAGCAAGACAGTACATTCAAGCAGCGCATCAAGAAAGCGGCCATGTACTTTTCGCCCAAGGATGCCGAAACCCTTATCCGACTGGCGACATACGGTATTGTCCAGTTGGAACTCATTGTGCGCCCCACTCCCATACCCGAAAAGCCCTATTACTTATGTTACTGAATATCCTGCTACTCATTTTCTGCGCGATACCTTTCGGGGTATCAATGTCATTGTACAAGAACAACAAGCGGTTCATGACACCCTTTTACATGGCAATGGCACGAAGCGGCAACGCCCGTAAACTGTATGTGCAAGTATGGCTGATATGCCTGCTTCTTTTCCATTATGTATATGCCTGTGGACATATGGGTGAGTTTGGAATCCTACTCTCTACCGGTGTCTGTGCCGCAATGTTCTCGTTCCGATGGACGGACAACTGGTTACGCAGGTTGCTTGACCGCCCCGGTGCATTTGTCACACTCGCATCGGTCGCACTGGTCATCGGCTTTGTGCCGCATCTGTACACCTTGGCGATAACCATTACCTATCTTCTTCTGGCAGCCCTGTTCTATCCCTCCGTTCGGGTCATGTCCGAATGCAAGGACACGGGGACACTTTCCGGATGGGCAAAGCATCCCGGAATGCTGTCAGAATCCTATCACGACAATCATCACGCAAATCTGCCGCATGAAGCGGACAGCGGCAACACTGACATATCCGCACAATATGAATCATTAAAACCGAATGAAAATGAAAAATAACCAAAAGATACCTGTTTCCATATTGGCAGACAGGGAGGTATTCGAATATCTCAAGGAGAAAGGGGATGAACGCAAGACACGCACCGAAGCGTACTGTGACCTGTTGGACAAATCACTGGCAGGTTTCGTTTCCCCGTTTTTAAGAAAGAAGGACTACGTGCTGCAACCCAACCAGTGCTACCTGACCGTTTCCGACCTCGCATCGGAGTGGCATTGGCACAGGGCTACCGTCCGTTCTTTTTTGAGTGCAATGGAGGCATTCGGCTTGCTGACCCGCATCCAGCTTCCCAAAAGCGTGGTCATTACCATGACCGTACAATCCGGTCAGGCAGCACAGCCCCGCGATGCACAGGAGCAGCCGGACTTTGCCGGACAGCTCCGTGAGGTATTGTCCGATTGGGTAATCGGCAAAACGACCGCTGCCGAAACTGGCGTAATGTGTGGACAACTCGTAAGTCTGGCAAAGGCTGAAATTGCCGACCGTGACGCCGGACACTGTTCGGACACCCATTCCATCACGACCTCCGCACATTCCGGCACTTTGGTCACGGAACATCGTGAAACAGCCCTGTGCTGCATCGCCCACGCCGCCCTGCAAAAAATCCTGCACAAGTCGAGATTCGATGACAGTTCGCCGCTTGTGGATTTCTTCCGGCTTGACCTCGGCGAAGAATGGGCAGCTTTCATCGAGTCCGCCAAAGACCTCGCCGGGCTGATTCTCGACACCGAGGCATCAGTGACGGACTTCGACATGGACGAAGACCAAGAACGCCTCAAATCGCTTCGCAAACCCTTTTTATCGCTTCTGGCGAAGGCACAGGCGATGGTGGATTGAACCGGGAGTCGAAAACAGATTGTATAACGCGAACAATCCGCCTCCATCCCTTAACGGTCATCCTGCCGGTTATAGGAGGCACACGGGCTTGCCCGTCTGCCACGAAACAAAGGGAAGGGGGAGCCTAATACCCCGACCGTCTATCGACCGTCGGGAGGCTGTCCGGGCAAGCAGCAAGCTGGGACAGGACGGATTGTCCGAAACAACACGAAAAGAGTATGGCAGATCAAAAACAGGTACTTGATGTGAAGGTGTCGAAAGGCATCACCACAGCCCAAAGTAACGAACACTTGCGTGATCGCAGTGAAAGGGCGGAAAAGTACGCTATGAATAAGGGGAATTACGACCCCACACGCAAACACCTGAACTTCGAGATTGCACCCGGAGGCAAGGTACGTCCCATCGACACGAGCCGCAACATTCCCGAACGGATGGCGGACATATTGGAGAGGCGTGGAATCAAAGACCCCAACGAAGGACTGGCAGAACCGAAGTACCGCACGGTGGTGAACTTCATTTTCGGCGGTTCCCGTAAGCGGATGCACGAACTCGCATTCGGCACGCAGAAAGTGGATTTCGAGAAAGATGCGGACAATATCCATATCAAAAGAGAAAGCGATATTGAACGCTGGGCGAAAGACGTCTATTCATTCGTGAGTGGCAAATATGGCGAGCAGAACATCGCCGCATTCATCGTACACCTTGACGAATTGAATCCGCACGTCCACTGTACGCTCCTGCCAATCAAAGACGGTCGCTTTGCGTACAAGGAAATATTCGCCGGTAAGGACAAGTTTGAATACAGCGCAAGGATGAAACAGCTTCATACCGACTTTTTCACCGAAGTCAATACAAGGTGGGGAATGTCGAGAGGAACAAGCATATCCGAAACAGGCGCACGGCACAGGACTACCGAAGAATACCGCCGTATGCTATCGGAAGAATGTACGACCATCGAGGAAAATATCAGCCGTCATCAAAAAGTTCTGGCTGACCTCCAATCGGACATCCGTCTGGCAGAGCGCAGGGTCAAGGGGCTTACGACAATGGTCGATAACCTTGAGAAGTCGAAAGCCGAAAAAGAGGCCCTGCTATCGGCAGCCGAACAGGATTTGAAAGCGAACAAGGGTGATGCTGAACAATTAGCCGCACAAGTGAAAAGTCTGGAAAAAGAACTGGCCGGAATCAACAGGCAACTGGCAGATAAGCAGGAGAAGTTACAGACGGCTGACCGGCAGCTTGCCGAGCTGAAAGAGAACATGGATGCCATTGAGGAACGTACCGGGGAACTCAAGGAGGAAGCCTACAAATACTCCCATGATGTACATTCCAAAGTGGACACGTTGCTCAAGGATGTCCTGCTGGAAAATGTGGTCGGCGAGTATAGGAACGTATCGGCACAGATGGACGTGGCGGAACGGCAACTGTTCGACGGCTCGCTCGTCCAGTCCATAGCGGAACAAGGTACAGACGTGATGCACTGCGCGACGATGCTGTTTCTCGGTATGGTCGATGATGCCACCACTTTTGCCGAAACTCGTGGCGGCGGAGGTGGCGGCAGCGACCTGAAATGGGGACGCGACGAGGACGAGGACAACCGTGCATGGGCACTCCGCTGCATGAGGATGGCGAGCCGCATGATGCGCCCGGCCATTGGCAAGAAACCCAAACGGTAAGTGGCGTACGCCTTATTACAAATCAAAAAGTATAACGAATAATATCATTGGAATATGACGAAACAGATCTTTTTTATATTGGCCGTGCTTTGCACGTTGCAGGCGCAGGCAAGTGTACAACCCGTACAGGTGGATACTGTACAACATACACCGTACTATAATGTCTCGGAGGAACGGCAACCGATACAGCCCGTCTATCTTGACGGAGTGGTACTTCCGGCATCCCGGACTGGCAACTGGTTTGTCAGCATTGCCGGGGGTACGTCCGCCTTTCTCGGCACACCTCTCGGCTGCGAAGACCTCTTCGGACGCTTGAAACCCTCGTACAGTTTCGCAGTCGGAAAATGGTTCACTCCGTCCGTCGGTGCACGTATCAATTACAGCGGTGTGCAGTTCAAAGATGGAACATTGTCCAATCAGGAATACCACCATATCCATGCGGATCTGCTGTGGAATGTCCTTGGCCGCAGATATGCCCGGCAAGAACAGGTACGCTGGAATCTTGCTCCCTTTGCCGGTGTCGGCCTGTTGCACAATGCTTCTAACGGGAATAATCCCTTTGCTGTTTCGTATGGCGTACAGGGAGAATATCGGATTTCCAAACGAGTAAGTGCCATGTTGGAACTCTCCGGCACGACCACCTTTCAGGACTTCGATGGTTACGGACGCCCGAACCGCCTCGGCGACCACATGGTATCGCTGACCGCCGGTTTCACGTTTCATCTCGGAAAGGTCGGTTGGAAACGCGCGGTTGATGCAACACCTTACATTCGTCAGAATGAGTGGCTCGTGGATTATGCCAATGTCTTGTCCGGAGAAAACAAGCGTTATAAAGACTGGTACGACCGCAACCGACGGACGCTCGCAGAATTGTTGAAAATTCTGGAAATAGAAGGCTTGCTTGACAAGTACGGTCATCTGGTTAATGACGATGAGACCGACCGCCGTCAAGGTTATCCCAGAAATAATTACAGCGGATTGAACTCACTTCGGGCAAGATTGAAAAACCGGCATTGGGATGGAATCTCGCCACTTGATTCTGCAAGTATTATATATGGCAACAACGGAGATGATTCCGAACAACCGGGCATAATCGTTTCTGAAAAGACGGAACTCATACAAGCCGGAAATTGCATCGGGTCGCCTGTCTATTTCTTTTTTAACCTCAATACGGCGCACCTGACGGATGCTTCCCAAATGCTTAACCTTGATGAACTGGCTCGCGTGGCCAAGAAATACGGATTATCCGTGAAAGTGACCGGCGCGGCCGACAGTTCGACTGGAACTCCCGTGCTTAATGGTTCATTAAGCACATTGAGAGCGGATCATATCGTTGCAGAATTAGAAAAGCGTGGCATACCGATCGAACGCATCGTCAAGGTAAGCAGGGGCGGCATAGCTGACCATGTGCCGGTCGAAGCCAACAGGCATACGAAAGTGGAGTTATTCTTTTAGTTTTTACATTAACTTTCATCAAGTCCCTCAATCTATAATCCGGATTGCAGGGACTTTTTTGTGAATGGCTATCATAACGTTATCAATGAGAGTAATAAGATTATAGGTTTCCTGAATCCGGATTACGCTTCGTATGACTGATAATATTTTCTGTCGAGTTATGAAATAATCCGCTTACGAGCACAAGATATTCTGGTAAAATATCATTCTTTCCCCAAAGCAGTTCTATCCCGAAAAGTTCCGAGAGGGTACGTGCTATATCGAATCCGAATGCTTCAAGCGAGGGACGTACTTTGTCCGGATGCAGGCAAGGACGGTTGCATTTGCGGGCGCATTCGGAATCTGGACAGTATAGGCATTTTCCTACATAGGCGAATGCCCTGCCTCCGTATCTGTGCTCCAGTTCCAGCAACTCTTTTTCTATCCTGATTCGTTCTGGTCTGATTAACTCTTGTGATTTGTCTATCGGGATGCCTTTTTCGATAGGAATAATTTTGGTAGCCATAAGATAGGCATACTTGTACTGGCGCAGAAATTCTCCGGTATCGAAATCAAACGGCGGACATCCCCAACTGTTACCGTAATTAGGGCATTGCCTGCAAAACTCGACAAACCGTTTCTCATCCCGGAAACGTGAAATATATTCATCCACGCCGATGCCTGCCGTGAAATTCTCTATGATATATTTTTCAGTCATTGCTTCACTTTAATGAATCCTATTGTAGTGTCGAACTTCACGCAATTATTTCGGAACAGCCGTTCTATACAGCCGCTCAGGCGCATCTCCTTCGTCAGCAGAACCGGTAAATCGAGAAAAGGGCTATAAAGGTAATATCGAGTTATGTGCCGGTTTATCGGCTCGAGTCCATTGCAATGGTAAAATATTTGTTTGAGCATGCGCGTATAAATCAGATGATTTGGGTGAATAGGTCGAGTTGGTGCAGGAGCGTGACGGTAAAGAAGATGCCGACGACCAGACTCAGCGCAATGAGCAGTGCATCGAGTACGTGGGCCGAGGGTTTCGTCGGCCGGTCGGCGTTGCTTCGGACATACTCCCGAAAGAAGATGTAGAGTGCAGGTACGGTACTGCACGCCAGCAGGTAGTCTTCGGGTATGCCGAAGAAGTAGACTTTCGACAGTCCGATCAGCGCCCAGTGGCAGAGGAACATGGCCAGCACGATATTGACCTGCTCCGAGAAGGCGAGCATCAGTCCAATGGTGAAAACCGCCACCGAACAGGGCATGACGGGCGAGGTCATCATGGGGAATTCGTGGCCCAGCGCCAGCGAGCAGAGGGGATATATCAACGGCATGGCAAGGAGCAGGACAGCGAATGCGTTGTGCTGGCCGGTGCGTTCGAGCGAGGCGTGTTTCACCAGCAGGTCATAAATCCAGATTCCACCCATGATGGCCCAGAAGAGTGCTAACATGCCGTGATATTCGCGCGGTCGGCAATAGATCATGTAATAGACTCCGGCAATCCAAAAGTTGAGCATCGCCATGAAACTCTTCATGGCGATGCGCACAGTGTTTGTCGGCCGCAGGCAGAGCAACAGAAGCAGCAGGGTTGCAATGCCCGTAAAGACAATCTGCGCAGGCCAGGTTGCGGCATTGTAGGCCGCGATCGTGTTCCAAAAAATTTCCATAACCTAACTATTTTTTCGTGTGCGTCGGGTCATAGAGAAGGCCCGGCGCTTGAAGATGAATATCGGCAGCGTGGCACCGGCGGCAAGCAGCGCAATGACACTCAGCGATACGGTGGCATTGAGAAAAAACTGCTGCATGTAGCGCATCCCTTCGTCAGCCCGATCGAGCGACTGGAGGAACATGATGAGCGAGAAAACCGTCTTGTAGGCGTAGATGCCCGGCACCATCGGCAGCAGAGCCGGGATGTAGAGACAGGTCATCGGGCAGCGGACACCGCGGCCGAGCCATAGGCTGCCCATACCGATTGCAAAGGCCGCGAAAAGCGATGCGGTGGCGATATCCAGTGCGGAACAGTGCATCAGCGTGAAACGCAAGGCGTGGCCTATGGCGGCAAGCAGGGCGATGCGTGGAAAGGCTCGCATCGGCGGATCGGAGATGGCCCCGAATCCGATGGCGGCGACAGCGGCGAAGAGTCCGTCGAGCAGAATATCCGTCACGATCATAGCAGCGAATCTTTAACCATTAACAAAGTGGCCGACAAACCGACGGCGATGCAGACGATCAGCAGCATGGCGTTGACCAGCCGGCTGACACCCATAAGGACGTGTCCTTCCATGATGTCGATGACCCCGTTGATGAGCGGCACGCCCGGCACGAGAAACAGCGGACTGGTGGCCAAAGTGATCTCGGCTGTGCAGTCGAAACGCAAGGCGGCCGTGGCGCAGAGTGACGCGACGAAAGCCGAGCAGGCGAAGACGAGAAAGTGATTGACTGCGTGAGCCTGCATGCGCTGTTTGACGGCGAAGCCCACGAGTGTCGCCGTGAAGACGATGCCCACGGCCGTCCAGTCGCCGCCGAAGAGCTTGCAGAACGAGGCGTTGGCCAGTCCGACGAACACGAGCGTGAAGATCGGGTCCATGCGCGGTTTGTCAACCAGCGTCCGGTAACGGCTGCGGATTTCGTCGAGCGAGAGGCCCTCGTCCAATGCGTCCCAGCTCAAGGCACTCAAATCAGAGTTCCGCTCGAAACTGATGGGGAGCGACGGGATTGCCACCACACGGGTTGCGGACTCGCCGCTCCCGAGGTCGAGCACAGTCAGTATCGTACTCTTTTGGAAACTCGACAACTGAACGTCCACGCCCAGCGCTTCGCCGATCCGGCGTGAATTGCGGACCGCCCGCGAGGTGTGAACTCCCGAGCCGAGCTGATAGGTGGCGTATTCGGCGATGAAACCGAGTATATCGCAAAGTTCCTGCTGCGTTTTCATATGCGGATCATTGTTTATCGGACTTTTACCACACCTGTCGCAGTATCGAACGTCACGCATTTATTGCGGAACAGCCGTTCGATGCAGCCGCTCCGGCGCATCTCTTCGGTGGGCAAGCATACCAGTCGGGGCGGGTCGATAAGGGCTATCGCATCGGCGAGCGACATGGCGATATCGAGTTCGTGGGTCGAAAACAGGATACATTTCCCTTCGTCGTGTGCCAGCTGTGCCAGCAGCGTACACAATTCATAGCGGTTGGGCATATCGAGGAACGAGGTGGGTTCGTCGAGCAGAATAATCGGTGTATCCTGCGCCAACGCCCGCGCGATCATGATGCGCTGGCACTCGCCGTCCGACATCCTGTCCATCGTGCGTTCCGCATAGTCCTCCATGCCTACCGAGGCGAGCGACCGCATAACGATTTCCGTGTCGGCCTTCTGCATCCTTCCTATCCAATTGGTATAGGGTGCGCGGCCGATAGCCACGACGTCCTCGCATTTGAGGTTGGCGATGCGTGTGCGCTCGGTCGTGACGAACGCCAGCGTTCGGGCCATCTCTGCGGTTCGCGTATCGGCGGCGGGGCGTCCGTCGAGCAGGATTCGACCGGAATAACGGCGGTTCAGCCCGGCAATAGCCCGGAGCAGCGTCGATTTGCCCGTACCGTTGCGGCCGATTAGGGCTGTCAGTTTGCCCTTTTCGATTGTGGCTTCTACCTCGCTGAGCAAGGTTCGATCCCCGTAGCCTATGGATAAATCGTGTAATTCTATCATGCCGTAACGGATTTATTGCGCAAGACCACCCACACCACGATGGGGATTCCCAGCAGCGCGGTGATGGCGTTGATCGGCAGGGTGAACAGTTTGGAAACGAGGTCGCAAAGCAGCAGCACGGAAGCACCCGAAAGAACGGTGCCCGGCACGAGCACCCGATGGTCACTGTTGCGGAACAGCATCCGCGTGACGTGGGGCATGGCCAGCCCGATGAAACCTATCGGACCGCAAAAGGCGGTCACCGTGCCGGCCAGCAACGTCGTGGAGAGGAACAGCAGTCCGCGTGAGCGACGGACGTTCAGCCCCATCGTCACGGCATACTCCTCGCCGAACAGCAGCAGGTTGAGCGGCTTGATGGTGATTACGGCCAACAACAATCCGGCGATAATCGACGGGATGAGTACCGCAAGCTGATTGAAGGTCACGTCGCCGAGCGATCCCATCGTCCAAATGACGAACATTTTCAAGGATTCATCGTTGGCAACATACTGCAATATTTGGACGACCGCACCGATTCCCGACGAGAACATCATGCCGAGAATCAGAATTACCATGATATCTTTGATGCGGTGTCCGACGGCGGCGATGACAACCAACACGATTGCCGCTCCGAGCCATGCCGCCCCAGCGATGCCTATCGACGAGCCGACACCGGCAAGTACGACGAGTGCCACGCCGAGGCTCGCGCCCGAACTGATACCGAGCACGTAAGGCCCGGCAAGGGGATTGCGGAAGAGGGTCTGCATCTGAAGACCGCTGACCGACAGGGCGGCTCCGGCCAGCAACGCGACCACCGCCTTAATCAGTCGGATATTCAGTATGATTTTCGCCGTCGCTCGCGGACAATCGCCACCCGTCAGGGCCGCCCAAACATCGCCGAGCGGCACGGCGACAGCCCCCACCGCCAAATCCAGCAGAAACAGGAAGAGGGTGAGGGCAGCCAGTGCGGTAAATAATAGGACGGAACGGGAGCGCATTTATTTCAATTGCTTGTAATAGACGAAATCTTCTGCGACCAGTTCGGGGTGGAATATCTTTACGAGGTCTCGTAGCACGAGGTCGGGATTCACCACGGCCGACTCGTAGTAGTCGTTGCCGCCGGCGGCATTCGTGCGGGCGTTGTTGTTATAGACGTATCCGTTGCGGAAGCACCGGGTGTCGGTGAACTTCGGGCAGGCGGCTCGCAGTTCGTCGAGCGTGTTCGCCATACCCACATGCAGCCACATATCGACTTGCGAGGCCAGCAGATACGCCTCTTCGAGGTCGATGGGCGCGGAAGCGTTTCCCGTGTTCTTCTTGTAGATGTAATCGCCTCCGGCATCTTTGATCAACCGGGCGACATAGCTTTCGGTCGAGGGCATGAACCAATTGTCGCCGTAAGGCGTGTTGAGCATCACTGAAGGGGCATCGATGGCTGCATCGGTTACTCGCTTTTTCAAAGCGTTATAGCGAACCGGAATCTCGGCAAACACTTTCTCTCCCTCTGTCCGTTTTCCTGCAACCTCCGCCAATGCCACCAGCCATTCGGCTTTGCCCAGCGGCGACTCTTCCAGGTAATCGCCGACATACATGAACGGGATGTTCAGTTCTTTCAGTTTCCCTTCCATCGAGCTGGCCCCGTTCACGCCGTAAAGCAGTACGAGGTCGGGATCGAGCGAGAGCAGCAGCTCATAGTTAATGTTCCCCTCATAGCCCACGTCGCCGACGCTGTCGCGTCGTGCCTGAATATCGGGATTGGAAATGTAGTCGATACCCGATACCCCGACCACGCGCCCCGTTTCGCCGATCGCGTCAAGCATGGCGATATGGGTCGAAGACATGCAGACGATGCGTCCGGCATTCCCGTTGAGTACCTGACCGGTGAAATCTTCGGGAGCGGCTTCGCCGTCACGGGCGATGAACAGGCACGTGGTAATGCTGTCGGCTCCCTGCCAAGGGTTCGTGACGGTAACCAATACGCTCTTTCTGCTGTCAGCACCTTTTATGTTAAACCCCGAAGCGTATTCAGGTGTATAGGCCGTTCGGTTGAAATCGGCAAGTTTGGAACTCTTATCATGGCAGCCTGTGAATGTCAGTACAAGCAGCAATATCAGGCTCAGATTTTTCAATGCTTTCATATTGTTACAAATTTGTATTTACGGATTTCTTCTTATTTTTTCCGAACTTCGGGGTGATGCCGATGAACAGTTCGAAGTTGATACCGGGCATGGGGCGCGAGAGCACCGAAAGGTAGTCCTCGTTGAAGAGATTATTGACTGCAAATTTCAATTGAACGTCCACCGGTTTGAAAAACAGGTTTTTCTCCAAGGAGACGTTGCTCATGAAATATTCGGGCAGGTGTCCTGTCAGCGTGTAGTCGTTGCTTGACATGGTGAAACGCTCCGAGTAGAACGCCCACTTGTAAAGGAACGCCCACGACCGCCACGACAACCGTCCTGTCAGCGAGGCGGAATGCTCCGGCACGTAGGGCAGCTGTTTGCCCACCGACTGGTCAGCAGGTGACATTTTCTCGCCCTCGTTGATAGAGGGTGTCCACGAATAAGAGCCGTTCAGGTCGATGAGCCAATCCTTTGCCGGCTGCACGGCCAGGTTCGCTTTGACCTCGATGCCGTAGGCGTGTACCTTCTTCACGTTGCGGGGCGAAAAGAATCCTTTGGTGGTGGGCAGCCAGATAATCCAGTCGTCGATGTAGGAATCGAACCAGTTCACGCCGCCGTTCAACTTATAGGCATTTTCTTTGCCGACCTCGAAACTTACACCTGCATCGTAGCTGAAACCATGCTCGTTTCTCAGATTGGGATTGCCACCGGGCAGGAAATAGAGGTCATTCAGCGTCGGGAAACGGTAATTGCGTGAAACAGAAGCTTTGAGCATCACATTCCCTTTCGGAGAAATGATGCCGTCAATAAAAAAAGCCGGTATAAGTGGAGCCCACTCGGAACCGTACATTTCTTCTCGCAACACAACCGACATGCCAAGCCGGTCTATCGGTTGCCACTTGGCAGATACGGAGCCGGAAAGTTCCACGCGTCCTTTGTCATAGCCCACGATGGCCTTGCCTCCGTCCTGCAAAATGATATTCTTGTCCTCACTGCGTACCAAATGCTGGTGAGCCGATACGTTAGCGGTGAAAAACCAACGTTTTGTTGGACTGTATTCACCTTCAGCCTGCCCGTAGAACGTATTTACCTTGCTGCGCGAACGGGTCATCGACGCCCAGTTATCAGGTGCGACCTCACGCTTGTAGTCGTAGGCCATCCATGTGTGTATGTAACCGCCTTTCACGCCAAGTTTCCAATTGCTTTTGATATGATCCCACGAAAGGACACTGCGGAAAGTCTGTTCCCGCTGGCGGTTCTCGAAGTCGGTTGCATCTCCGTAGTCGGTCGTCAACATCGGAAGTTCCCGGTTGGAGTTGATATACCATGCGTTCAGGCCTAATTTGTCGCCTTTGCGGGTGTTGTAATAGACCTCTTGAAGCAGGTGCAGGTCCTTGAACGCCCCGGAGCGGTTGCGCTCTTTAGGGTGATACTGCCCGATGATGTTCTTGTCCTCGTCGTAGATGTTTATCTTCTTGTCGTGGTTGGTGTACTTGTAATCGTTGGGCGAGGAAGAATAGACCGCACGGGTGGAGATGTGCCACCGCTCGCTTCCGTAGGTGAAGCGGGCGAACTCGTCGAATGTCCGGAACGATCCGATGCCCTGCACGTACTGGGCGTTGAACCCTTCGGCAACGGTGGGGGTGGTACCAAGCTTAACCAGACCGCCCAGTCCACCGCCAGTCTCGTTCACCGATGAAGTACCGTGCAGCAGCGATGCGTTGTCTATGAAGTAGGACGGAATGGTGGAGAAGTCTGTCATGCCGAGCATGGGGTTGTTGATGCGCATGCCGTTCCATGTCACTTGCGTGTGTGAAGGCGACGTTCCTCGGAACGCGACGGTCGAGAGCGTGGCGCGTCCGTAGCTCTTGACGAATACGGACGAGTTGAACGTCAGGATGTCGGCCATCGAGAGGGCGATGTTCTCTTTCAGTGCGAGTGAATCGAACTTCGTCTTCTGCACACCGATTTCTTTCATCGGCCGATGTCCGATGACCGTGACTTCCGGTATGGTAAGATGCCAGTCCGACCGCTTTTTGCTTTCCGTCTGCTGCGCGAAGAGTGTCGTGGGGAGACATGCTGCCAAAGCGAAGAACAGATATAGTCTTTTCATATTGCCTCCTTTCTTATTTCCAACAAAATGCACCGGGGATAATCCCGACATAAAATTCATCTATCAATTTCCCTTCGGGCGAGTAGCGGTAAATCATGCCCTGCTGCTGGTAGTCGATGGCATCGGCGATGTATACTTCCCCGTTGGCGGGGTTTACCGTCAGTCCGTAATAAATCGTGCCGCTGTATTCGAGGAACGGACGCACCGGCACATGGCTGGCTGTCACGTCCATGCTCCAAATGGCCTTGTTGATCCAGTAGAGTTTGTCCCTGTCGCCATTGAGCTGTACCTCCGAGGGCCAGTCGCCCAACTTGAACTTGAACTGCTTCTCCACCGTGAATGTCTCGGCGTCGATGCGGTAGAGCGACGGGGCTTCGTAACCGTAGGGGCTGCCTTCGTAACCGCCGTCGGTCACCGTCCACATCTTGTTGTACTTGTCCATGACCAGCGATGTCGGTTGTATGCCGACCTTCAGTTCATCGACCACTTGGTCGGTTTCGGTGTCGATTTTGATGATGCGGTTCTGATACGACCAGCAGTTGCAATAGACGTATTTGCCGTACTGCACCATCTGCTCCGTCGAGCCGCTTTCCATCGTCATGTCCGGCACTTGAATGTAGCCGGTAATTTCATATTTCTTCGGGTTGATGATGAAGATGCGGTTGTCCCACAGTTGGGTGACGTAGGCTTTTTCGTCGCTTAGGAAATGAATGTAGCGCGGCGAGGTCAGGTTCTCGATGCGTCCCACCTCCTTGAAGGTGTTCAGGTCGATGGCGAAAATCACGTGGGAGTTGTTCACCACGACCCAGCCCTTGTTGTCGTAGATGGTCATCGACTGCGCCACGTCGCCGAGTTTCATGCCGTTGGCACGGAAGAAGATTTCGTTCTGTACCTGTTTGGTCGCAGGGTCGTAATAGGACAAGGTAGCATTGCCGTACTGGAAGTTGCCCTCGTTGGTGATGAACAGTCCGGCTCCCGTGGCATTGAAGTCTTCTACGGCATCGCCGTAGTCCCACTTCATGCAGGATGTCAAGGATAGTGTCACTCCGACAACTACGCTCCATAGCAGATATTTCAATTGGTGATAGGTCATACCGTTATTTTTATAGTTAATCCCCGGTAGTCTTACCTTACGGTAAGCATACCGAGGATTGGCAGAAAACTTATTGTTTGGTTATCTATTCGGCAGGCTTGTACTTCCCGTCTTTCATATCTTGGTATGTGGGGTTATAAGCACATTCTCTGACAGACCATTGAGATTCTCCTGTTAGAACATTGTTTTCAAACAGGTATTTGAAAGAACTGAAATCGCTAACATCTCCTTGCCCGCTTATACTAATCCCTTTTACTGATTTGAGACCTGAAAAATCAATGGACAAAATACCATTAGAACCAAAATCAGAATACGGGCATGTTATTGAAAGATTTTCGGATATTGATTCAACGGTAGGATAAGACACCTCATCAGCCGTCATACCCCATACAACAGTAGATGTTACAATATTAAACAGTCCGTTTATCGTTTTTAATTTGGGACATAAAATATTAGTAACATCAATCTTAAACTCAATTTGTGTATTTGCTCCATCCGTCCCAATGCTTTCCAAACTGGTAAACTCAATATCATTCTTAAGAAAATCAGTCGTAACCGAACATGAACCGAGAATTTTTTTCAATGACGGGAAGGTAATATTATTTGCATTCGTATTATTTTCTAATGTTAAAGTACCTCCTATTTCCTGCAATTTAGGAAATTCAATTTCCGCACCCGTATCAACACTTCCCGAATTCAATGCAATAGTCATATTTCCTGCCACACGAATAAATGGCATAACAAATTCTTTTACATAAAAATAATCTTTGCATTGGAAGTCGCCCTCTATATTTGAGATTCCCTCAAGAGTCAATTCGGTCAATCGACAATTTTTAGGAAGCAGAAGAAGGCTACCGTTAAATGTTTCCGAACCTACGATTTTATTTAGTTGCTTACATTGTAGGGTAAGTGTATTCCCGTTAAAATTTATCTGGGACAAATCCAGTTCTTCTATGAGCAGATTACTTAAAGTCATATCACCGAGTACATCTTTCAAAGAAGATATATTAAACTTATTGACTTTATTCGCATCCACACTGGTCTCTCCGCAGGAAATAAGACCGGGAAGTTCAACAATGGAAATCTCTTTGCAATTTTTTATAGTCAGTCCTCCAACCGAATGTAATTCGGTCATTGCAAGACTTCCGATGGAGGACATATCGGAGAATGAGGCAGTACCGGCCACACTTTCCAATGCCGGTAGATAAATTCCTTGCAGTTTGGGAAAATATTGGACTGTAAGTTCATTCCCGACCCGTTTGAGCGCTGAGAAAACAATGGCTTCGGTTGTCGCTGATTCTTTTTGTGCTACCGAACCTTTGACAATTAAGGAAGCTCCGACAGATTCAACGGCATTTGCATCCAAATCAAGCAAAGCATCGGAGGTTATATACATATCCTCACCAATGAACTCGACTTTGGGTATGGATATTTTTTCAATGACAGAACTGTTAACGACAAAATCGCCGGTCACTCCAAGCAAAGAGGGCAGATTAACCGTTTTGAGCGTTATGTTTTTACTGGTAGAAGTTGTCGATCCTAATTTGAAACTTCCGAGTTGTTCCAGATTATCCAACCCCGTCAAATCCGCTCCTTTGTAAGACGGATTGATAACAAGAGAGTTACTGATTTGTTTCAGGTTGGCAAGTCCGTCCAGATTGGTGATTTCTTCTCCGTCTGCCGTTCCGATGGTCAGGCTGCCTTCGATTTTGTTTATTCCTGTCTTGGCAAAATTATCCACCTCGGATTGCGTGGCAAGTACCACGCTGCCGCTCTGTTCGATGTCTGCATATTGATAAGTATAGGAATATACTTTGCTCTCCTGCATTCTGGAGGTGACTACGAATTTCCATTCATTTTCCCAATCCTCTATGGTTGATGGATTCGGGTTAATAGAGGCTCCCTCGCAAAGGGCATACTCTACGGTAGCCCCTTTCAGACTGGTATTATAAGGTATCTCAACTGTAATCTTGTCCCCGACTATCATGGCTTGATAGGTAATGCCATCTACAGTTAGAGCAAACTCGGAGATGAAGTGATCCTTGCCGTCTATTCCGCTTACTTCAGGGTCGTCATCACTACATGCAGCAAGGCAGAGCGTAGCGAAACAGAATAGGATGAAATGATATATTTTGTTCATAATGAATTTTATTTGTCGTTATTGTTGTTTTCATCACAGAACTTGAAAACTTCCGTGGAATTTTCCCCTAACCATCCGGCTTTTACATTGACTCCGGTCTGCACCTTGATAAAGTCGATATGGGAAAGGTTTGCAGGTGTACCGTCGATATTGACTGCATCGGAAATCTTAAAATAGTTTCCAAGTGCTCCCGCGTTAGGATTGTCTTTATTGGGCATATCATCACCAATATTATCGGCATATCCCCATCCGAACGGATTATTGGACCACATGCCTGTCGACGGGCTTTGTTCGGTACGTGCTTTCAGGCATGTGCCGTATAACGTATAGGAATCCGCTTCAATCCACAAAGGATAATAAAACTCTTGCGGGTGATAGTTGCCGAGACGGTCAATCGCTCCTTTATTTCCCTTGTTGTCCTGCCATTGAGTATCCATGTTGGGACCGGGACGGAAATAAGTTACGGCATAGTCCTGAATGGTTTCGGGTTTTCCATATTCAGAACCCTTCAGTTCATACCATTCATCGTTGGGCAAGCCGTCTCCATTGACATCTTGCATTACCCATACAATGCCCGGTTCATTTGACGAATCAAAGGCATTTCCTTTGATGGAAAAATCATAACCGCCTTTGTTTTCGATACTGTGGTCGAATCCTACTACGATATATCCTCCCCAACCTCCAAGAGAAACATATTGTTCATTATCAAGACGTTTTTGTGCGTAAGCACAGGCTGCTTCGTGCGTGCTTTCCCCATTGAAACCTGCTGTATTCGTTTCGTTTACGAATTGTCCCGGAGCCGGAACAAATTCATATACTTTATTGCTGTAAATGGAATTTCCGGCAGCAAAAGGTCTTTTTCCGGCCGCTTCACAACATTTCACCGGAATATTGACACTGACTTCATCGACACCGGAAACAGCAATATTACGAGTGAGGGTTGCTTTTGTTATTTGATTATCGTATTTCACGGTAAAAGTAAGCGTGTGTTCTCCGGTTTTAGAGGGTTTGAAACCGTAAACCAAGGAATTGGCTCCCTCAATCGGTTGCCCGTCCAAAATCCATTGATAAGAAGGCTCGGCACTTATTGATACAAAGGGGCGGACAAACAAAGTACGTCCTAATTCTACGTATTTGGTATTATCCTCGGTGAAATATAAAGATGACGGAACTACGATTTCAATTGGAAGTTTATCGACAACCTCAATAGAAACTGTCTTCTCTGATTGTCCGTCTTCATTCGCTACAGTTAAAGTCAGTTCATAAGTTCCCAACTCATCTTGCTTGAATGTATAAGTATTTTCAGTTCCGACTTCGTTCCCGTTAAGAGTCCACAAATAAGTAGCTCCTTCTGCATTTTGAATGTCGGGAGTAAGGATATATTCACGTCCTGCGACAACTTTAAGCCCTATAGAGGGGGTTACCAATGAAATGACGGGCGGAGCCAATTCATTGACATCCACACGAATTTCTTCCTCTGTGCTGGCATCCCTCGTATCCACACGCAGGGTAACGTAATACGAACCGCATTCGTTGAAAATGTATTTCAATTGAGGCTCATCGGAAATGATACGACCGTTGCATTTCCATGAATAAACGGCGTAATCGACATTCTGATAGGTCGGCTCAATAACGACCTCTTTTCCTATCTTTACAACATAGATTCCGTCTTCGCTGTCCAATTCAATGACAGGAGGCACGGTCACGTCCTGCGATATTTCTTCGTCTTTGTTGCATGCAAATAGAAATATCGTCAAGGAGAATAAAAGCAAATACTTCTTCATTATATTTATAATTTTAACGCTGAAATTCCCTTGAAGAAAGTATTTAATTTCAATCTCCATTGGGATATAATAAAAAGGGGCAAATACTTAGCATTTGTCGTTAAAAAGCATTTGCCCCAAATTCATGTTATTCGTTTACGGTTACATCAATATCGTCTATGGCAACGTAAGCAGGAGTGTTCAATCCGTATGCGCTTGAATCGCTTCCTTTAAAATTGATAGCTACAGTACATACGCTGTCACCTAAACCGCTTAAGTCCACTTGGCTCCAACCAGTACGGATTTGATTGGCCAAGCCTGATTCTGCATCCTTACTGGAATCGAAGTTTGCCAAATAGTATTCTACTTCCTTACCTGTAGGTTTACCCGTCGCATCCAACGCAACAAATACCACCTTAAACCATCCTTTTTGTGCCGACAAAGAGCCTTGTGTAAACGAGTTGCCATCCTTCATGACCAAGTAGGTATAAGTTGTATTGCAGACCCATACACTGTTGAATTTGCCATATTTCGGTGTACCCTTAACTGGCTTCTTTGGAATTTCGACTTTATATCCGGTTGCATTGGTCAAGTAAATCTTGGCGCACTTGTCATAGGTTGCTCCCGCATCATTGTATGAATCGCTATAACCGAAAGCAACGGCAAAATTTTTACCGCTATGACCGCCATTCTTATCATAAACGCTACATTGATTCTCATAATCACCCTGTGTCAGATTATGGAAATTAGAGATGGCAAAACCACCATTCCAAAACTCATATTCCCAAGGCTGTCCGCTTACCCATTCTTGTTCCAAATAGTTAATCGGGAACTGAATGTACGTACCGGTTTGCCCGATTTGAGTGATGTAGCCGGTCGTTACCTGCTTGCCGTTGGCCGTGGCAGAATAGAGATTGTTTCCATACTGGTCAGAAGCCATTACGCTGGAAGGTACGTTATCAAAATTGATAAGCGCATTGGTAGAACTTATCGCGCGGGTTTGAATCGCACTCTCCTCATACGGAGCAAGGAAGTCATCATCGGACGAACATCCTGTGAACACTGCGGCGGCCATTGCTACAACAGCCATTGCCAAGAATTTAAGATTCTTTTTCATAACTCAATTATTAAAAGTTAAACAAAAAAGTTTAATTACACATTCGTTTTCCTTGCGATAGATTTGCAACGAATGAGAAATCGGTTATCAAAAAGAATATTAGGTGTCTTTGGACGAGCCTCTGTTCATTTTAATCTAATGCCAATTATCCCGTGGTCACTAAATCATATCTCATCAAGCAGGTCTTCTGGCTCATCCCGCTTATCGCGCCTTCCCAGCTTTCACCAGTGGCAAAGAGTGCGATAAACTTTAATAGGACTTACAGCTGCGAGTACAGCTCCGGATTTTCACCGGGATTCCCTTTTAATTCCATTCGACGCTTCGATTGGAAACTTGACTGGTGCAAAGTTAATGGTTATTTTTTAATCTCGTTTCTTTTTCCCTAATTTTTATTTCAAGAAAAGATTATTTTATAGTGCGAATTGTATTTTCATGCCAACTAAACATTTATAACAACTATGAATAGTCCTTCCCCTTTATGAATAATAACATTTCTCAATTATGGCTTTTTCTCATCTCACGTCAGCAATTCTCTTCGGAGAGGTTTTCTATGCAAAGGTACAGCGTGCGTCCGGTCGTCAAGTACCGCTTTCGCTAACGGTTCCCGGATATTCTTCACGGCAGCCTTCCGCAAATCGAAGATGGGCTTTTAGCCCCCGTCTCGTTGCAGAACAAAGCCGGTCGAGCCGGGTTTTGCCCTTGCACTCGGCGGTTGGGTATTCCGTTCCATCCCGTACACTGTTTACTTGCCTTATCCGTCCTTTTTCCGCTGTCAGTCCTGCATAAAAATCATTCCCCGACGAGAAGCCGAAGAGCTTCAAGAAAAGGGAAACAAGAAAATGTTTGACAATCTAAAATTTACAATTATGCACAGCAGGATTTTTCAAATTTCAACGGAGCCGATAGACAAAGAAAACTATCTGAATGAGGACACACTCCAGCAAGGAGACGGGAGCTTCTATGACTATTGTTCAGAAATAGACGAGGAAAACCGTAAAGAGGATATTGCCAATTTGGTCAATCATGCCTTACCCAACGGAATGTTCGAGCTTATATCCGATGACACCATGCGCTATAATGGTGGAATAGAGCAATGGAAAGAGGAGTATGTCGCCAATATCAAAAAGAGAGCGGATGCTCTTACGGTAGATAATATGTTGGAATGGGGTTCGACCTATTATCTCAAACAGGCAGTAGAAAATCCGTTGGATGTCGCCTATCATTTCTATTTGGATGGCGACGGCTGCCAGTCTTTTGCCGAACAGTCCTTTGCGTTTATGGAGTTTGTTTGTAGGCTTGAACCGGGAACGATACTCTACATCGGAGGAGTTGTTGATTATCACTTCTGATGATTGTCCGAAACATTGGCAATCACCCGCCTCAAAAGCGGGTGGTTGCTCTCTTTTTTGCACAGGCTCCCCGATTACTTTTATAACATACTCTGCCGAGTTTCCGCCATCGGCTTCCCTGCCGGTATATTCCTGTTTTAAGGGTATAATCCCTTCACAGCCCCGACATACGCCGCAGATCTGTTTTCGTGTGCAAAGGTACGGTGGACGAACATGGTTCAAGTACCGCTATCGCTACCTGAAATAAAATTTGACGACAACTTTCCGTAATCGGAGATAACGGTATTTCATAAAATTTCATCGCAGGTTCCTTGTCCGTCGTTCTTGTATCCCCCGTTTGGAACGCACATGAAAACAACCTCTTTGGGCGAAGTCAGAAGACTTCAAGAAAAGGGAAATAAAAAAAATCACTAAATCAAAAGACAATGAACAAGTACGATTTCATCAAGCAAGGCAACCTCCTTTATCGGCACACTGCCGATAACGATGTAGAATGTCGAATTATCTCAACTCCCGAAAAAGTGGATAGCGACAGTATTATTTTAGTCGCAACAGGTTCTTCTGAGATTGAAGTTTTGGCATCGGAGCTATCACCCATTGGCTCATCGAGAAGCCACAAAGAGGAATTTCTGCGCTGGAAGAAAGAGCGTGAAGCCGAGGGCATGGAGTTTTTCAGCCGGTTGTCCGAAGTCATGGAAACAGACAGCGGTTTGGCTGTAGGCGATATGGTGGCGTTTACAAACGACTATGGGGTGGTGTTTGGCCCCAAAGAAGTATTAGCTTTCAGAAAGCCGTGGAATGGCGGTAGATGCGTATATATCGACAGTGATGCCTATTGGTTTCCAGACCGTCCCGGACAGCTTACTATCCTAAGCAAAGGAGGTGCGGAATGACAACAACCGGCATACTCAAACGACTTTGCGGCAATATTGCCGCAGGTCGTTTCAACTGGCAAAAATACTGCACGCCACAACTTTACTTCGGGTGGGAGATTTGTGTTACCCCTCTGCATTGCTCATACGGACAGATAGGCTATACCGTTAATTTCCCTTATACCAATATACCGGAAGTAGAATACGATTGGGAAATGGGCAAACTGACCATTGACGGCGAGAAGTGGAAAAGTTATTTGTGGAACGAATAATAATAAATATCAATATGGCACAGAATTTTTATACCAAATGGCAGAACGCTATCCTTGCAGATGCAGGAGGCTATGTTTCAAAAGAGTATCGCAGTTTCCAGACAGCATTGGTACGTGAGATTTCCAAATATGCAACGGCGGTCGGTGCACAGGTGGCATCCAACTTAAAAGGACATTATGATACCTCATGTTTCATCGAGCGCAACGGCAAGTTCGTTTACATCAGGCACTCTTCCACGTTGGCCCGAATGGGCGGCGGCGTAAGAGTTGAACTTGATTCGTTTCTGATACGGACAGCCCAACACGCAAAAGACTACAGAGGAGGATATAACCAATATTGTGACATGGCAAATTTGCAGTCCATGATGGATGATTTACTGAAAGAATAAAAAAACGAAAACAAGAAAAGATGCGGAGCCAACCGGTTCCGCATCTTTTCTTGTTTTCCTTACCGGCGCATACCGCCACCGTATTCAGCCTCTTGTAGTTCTGCCCGATACTCTTCCAGTTCGTTCAGCTTCTCGTTCACGGCTTGCAAGTTAGCATCCAACCCGATATTGTGGTCGTAAGGGAAACGATGCTGCGCGACCAGCCCGGCATTGGTGGGCTGCCCGACATCAAGCGTATCGGATTCCTTGTTATATTCGACATACAGCACGTCGCCGTTCGGCATCTCGAAGGTCGGAATCTTTTGATGCGCCAAAGCGGAGAACTGTTCCACCGCCATCTCCCTGGCAACCTCTTTTATCGTCTCTCCGGCAATATCGACACCGTAACGCCGGATATGGTCTCGGATTTCCTGCTCCGTGAATTTCAACATCACCTCGTAGGTTCCCCCGACACTCCCGTTGTACACGACAGCAAAATTCCCGTCATCGACAATAAGGCTGTCACCCTTGTTGTTCGTAGCCGACGGATAAGTATATTTCTCGTTGATACCGTTGCCGTCATAATACTCCTTGGCAAGCGTAAGCAACCCCTCATAATCACCTTTGTCCCTAAGTTCGTCAAGCTGCCTCGTATCATCCGAGGACTGGAGATAAACGACAGAGGAATAATAAATCTTCTCCTTTGCCGCCACTCCATTCTCCTGCTTCTCACCGACATTCTGTTCCAACTCCTGCGCTATCTTATCCACCCTTTGGGTAATCATTGAAGTCGCTTTCTTTACATCCAGAAGCGTCGTCTTAATGAACTGCGGCGATTCCTTCAGCTCATCAAGCCAACTTTTGAGATACGCGCAACTGTCCTCCTTGATATGCTTGGTCATGCCATAACGCTGTGCGACCAATGCGCTGCCCAATTCCGCCACCAGTTCCTCACGGGCATACTCCGGGGAACCGAAGGCAGTCGGCTTGAATCGGTCGAGAACACCCTCCGCACCGGTCGAGTGTGTCATTTCGTGGAACAGCGTCCCATAGAACGACTCTCCCGATTTGAATTGTTCCTTTTCCGGCACGATGATTTCATTGTTCGAGATTGAATAGTAGGCTTTATCCTGATATTGCGGTGTAATCGGGCAAATCCACAGATTGTCCCGTATCATCGTATCGACAGGTGCGAAACTGAAATGCTCGCCGTTCTCAATGGCCGGACGCGAGTTTTCCCGCTCCAGCTTTTCCCATAGCTCCGGCCTCGCTTCCTGCAAATTGGTCTGCGCGACATTGAAGACACGGAACACCTGCATCTTCGGATAGACATTGTACTGATTCTTTTCTTCATCGGACAACTTCTTGTAATCGTCATACTTGATTTTCTCCCTGGTTTCCTTATGGATGCAAGTGAACGTGGTGAGCATGACCGGAAAGGACTTCTCGCCACGAAGCACGGAGACACGGGGCAGTTCCTCCCCATCCTTGCCGGGCTTGTTGAGCCGCTGCACACAGTCGAACGTACAGAAACGGGGAATCTTGTACCCCTCTTTCTCACAGTGAAGGAGCAACATAAAGGCATTCATCCCGTTGTACTCGCGCCCGTGAAGGTTGCGGGGCCACTGCAACGCACCCTCCGTAAACCAAGGCTTTTTCCAGTCCTTGTGGATGCCCTCGATTTTCTCGATCATCATTTCGGCGAACAGGTCGAGTGCCTTGTCCTCGCTGTTCGGCCCGTCGGCATTTCTTTTTCTGTAACCGGCCATAACCCTTACTGATTATAGTTAGACGAATCCGCCACATATTGCGCCAGTTCCTCCACCTTGCAGGAGAGGTTGACCTTCCCGTTGTGCGCCGACAGGTTCATTTCACCTCTGGCATCCACCTTTACACCCGGCTGCAGCCACTCATCGCGCTCCTTGCCGAAACAGAAGAAGCGCACCCACTGGTACTCGAAGCCGTCATCGACCTTCTCCGCGCTGAACGCCGAGAATACCGTGTACGGCTGGTCTTTCTTATCCCTTTTTTCTTCGATGTTCTGGCCGGTCTTGCCACGAAACACCAGTTCGCCCTTGACGGAATCCGCATTATCCGTAGCGGCATGGCAGATTTCATCGGCGAACAGGTTGAAATAGAGCTTGTCGCCCCGACGTTTGAGATACATCGTACCCCTCACTTCCACACGGGAGCCGTTCCGATAACCGGCGGCTTCTTCCTGGTTGCCCTCCCTGCGGACATCCACCTCGATAGTGTGCTGGCCACCAGTCGCCGGAATCTGTACCCGGAGTGGAAATGCCAGAAACTCTTTATCTTCTTTGTTCTTGCGAACCGACGCATCGCGGCCGATAACGCCGCATACCGTAACATTACATTTAATCATTTGTTTTTCTGTCTTTAATGATACATGGATCATCCGACAAGTGATACATGGGTTGATTGATGTTGAACTGTTGGAGGGTACAGTCAGTCAGGTGCGCGTATCATCGCCCAGACAATCCATCCGGCGATGACTAATTGCACGCCCACGACAACGAACGTCCCGATCCACCCCAACAGCAGGTAGCAGAACCGGACGTGCAAAGCAAGGATGGAAACTCCCGCCAGACACTTGCATAGCTGTATCATCACGCATTTTATCATATCGCCATGCTTTTATCTTCGCAGGTTTTCCGTCTGTCCCTGTTGCCGGGACATCCCTTGCTCGAAATTCTGAGAGGCCGCTTCCGACAGGATAACCGTATTCAGCATACCGGTTACACGCATCCGCTTGGCCTCTTCCGTGAGTGTGCCGTTGTTCAACGTGGCAGACAACCGGCTCAGCTCGGAAGCGGTCAGCTCCCGTGAGACACGCAGTTCGCCATTGTCCGCATTCAAGACAGCCTTGCCGTTCTCGCCGATAGTCAGGTCGCAGTTCTTCATATTCGGCAACAACGGCTTCAGGTCAATGGCACGAAGATCCATCATAGCAGATATGGCCGCCTTCTGTTCCTCTTCGTTCCGGTTGTCAATCTGTGTGGCCAGCAGCATCAGGGAGGCGAAAGCGGTCATCGCCATCTCCACAATCGGGTCGTTGCAACCCGACATTCCCACACCGCTGTCCTCCGACGAAAGGAGCTTCTTCATCCATCCGTCAGGCGAAAGGTTCTTTTCAGGCACGGTCTCTTCCGCCACCTTGTATTTGGCGAGCAGGTCATTACCGTTGTGCAGCATTTGCAGCTTGATATGTCCTTTCTGTGCGATTTCAGCCAGATACGCCGCAGGGTCTATGTCCCGCATCGTTCCGTCGGCATAGATATTCTTCACACCGAAATGCAGATGCTCCCCGGTCGTCCGTGTCCCCGTATTGCCCGATGTGCCGAGCCGTCCGCCGGCCTGTACCGTATCGCCGACCTTGACGGAAATCTCCTTGAGGTGCATATAGGTACATTGTACCTTGCTGCCGTCCGTCCGGGCATATTCCACCGTCAGCGACCTGCCGCCGGGCGTGTTCCTGTTTTGGTTTACCGCCACGACCTTGCCGCCGTTTTCCGTAGCCAGTACCGCGTCGCCTTTACAACGGATATCCACCCCCTTGTGCATCTGCTGCTTTGTGCCGTCCATCGGGTCTTGCCGTGTTCCGAACGGCGAGGTGACGAATAGAAATTCCTCCCGTTCCACCGGAAACGAATACCCCGTTCCATGTTCCGCACCCTCGGATGTTTGGAGCGGATTGTGTTCCACCCCGAACTGCCTGCCCTGTGCCGCCATCTCCTGCATCACCTGCCTGTCATACTGCTGCAAGCCGTTCTGTTCGATGATTCTTTGCAGGTTCTCGGCATACTTGCCTCCTGTGGCGTAACCGGCTTTCTCAATACTTTGTGCCCAGCCCTTGTAATCGTCCGGGGAGAGCTTGAAGCAACTGGCATAGCGGCTGTTCTCCTTCAAAAAGCGGGAGTGATGCTCGTATGAATCACCCACGCTGTCATAGCTGCAGAACTTTTCATTCGGCTTGTCGTCCGTATAGGTTCCGTACCTGCCGCCCCCGGCAATCCACGAGGGGGTTGCCTTGATACCGAAATGGTTGTTCTCGTTTCTTGCCAGACGGCTTTGTCCGTTGCTGCTTTCCAGTATGCCTTGCGCCAATGTGACGGAAGCCGGAATGCCATACCTGCGCATCTGTTCCATCGCATACTCCGCGTACTGTTGTGCATATTCCTGATTCTTGCCCATAATCTTCCTCCTTATCTGTGAATACCACTGTGCGTTTCCTGTTCGGCCTGCTGCTTCTCTTGCGCCTCCATGTCACTGATAGCAACCCGCTCACCGGCACGGACAAGTTTCGGCAGGTAGCTGTCAAGCTGATTCATCGGGAACTCCGCATAAGATGTGAAGCCCCGTTCCCGGTTCCCCGCATACTCATTCAGTCCGATACCCAGTATTTTCGCACTCTTTACGGCGTCCTCGTCATAGAGCCGATACACCTCTCCGGTACGGATCAGGTGCAAGGCATCGGGGTACTTTTCCTTGACCTTGTCCCAAAACTGCCGTTGTGGGGAAACATTTTCATCATTTTTCGCTTCCGGCCGGTTCTTTGCCACCGCCTCGTTCTGTTGCCGCACCTGTTCTTCCTGCTTCTGTTCCCCGACGGATTGCCCCTTTTGCAGCACATCGGCAAACAGCGTGGCCGCCAGATGCCGCTTGTAGCCTTCACGGTCTTCCGCCACCCACATCCGTTGCCATTGTTGCGGCGTGACGCTCCGGGGCTGCAATTTTTGCCCGTCGATGGTCGCCACGCACTGAATGCCGTCCTGCCTGGTCTTGAAGACAGACACACGCTGAATACGGTTCAGGTCAATCTCCGGCGTCTCGCTGCTGAACAAATCCACTTTCAGGTCAGGCTTGACTTCCGCCAGTGTATAATATTTGTGCGCCAGCTCCATGCGTACCTTGTCGATGTTGTCCATCGCCTGCTTGAGCGTGGAGAAAAAGCGGTTCACATCCTCCTTGTCGGGATAGACACTGTACCCCTCCTTGTTCTCCGGCTTGATATAGAGTGCCCATCGGTTCTTGTCATCCTGAATCATCTGTACGGCATCGAACCCGACCTCGTTCGCCCGCCTGACCGCATCCGACACGTCCAGTGTGGAAAGCCTTTCCAATGTGTAGTTCCTTAGCCTGGCCAATGTCACCAGTTTCTCGTTGAAATAGCTGTCGTCAGGTCTGTAGCCCAGCGCACCGTCGGTATTATAGAAGCGTACCTGTTCGATGCCCTCCTTATTCAAGGCACGTTCGATACGCCCCTTGTTCATGCCGGGAATCTCGTTGTTCACTTCGGTCGAAGCCCCAGCCGGCAAAATGACATCCGCCGATTTCGCTTCCCGGTCAATAACGAGGACAATACTTTTCGCCGCCTTGTCCGGGTGTTGGCGGATTTCGTTCGCCACGAAGTAATGCTTGGGCATCTGCTCCTGCATGGTCGTGGTCTGCCGCCTGTTGCGCAGGGTGGCGTACTCTATTTTCTCGCCCCGTTCCGCCTTGCGGATAACGTCAAGCGCATTGTTCACGTCGCTTTCGAGTGCATCCATCATGCAAGGATTCTCCTTGAACTCCCGACACCAGTAATCCACCGTCTTCAGACTTTCATCGGACAGACGCGCAGGCAGCCCCAGTTCCAGCATCTTGATTCCCGAAGCCAGTTCCACAATCAGCCGTTCATATTTTACCGCATCCTCCGACGGGGCCACGCCGTTCTTCATGACCATGCCCTCACGGGCAAGCCGCTGTTGGTGTCCTGTGGCACTCACAATCTGCCGCAAGGTTTCCTGCACATAGTCGTGGTAATGCTCAAAGTCCTTTTGACGCGGCATATAGACCGCATCCTTGTCCGTCTCGTAATGGGGTAATCCGCAGCCGTCCGAACGCACGGGGACGAGGTTGTCCCGCATTTTCAGCAGGAAATCGTTGAACCGGGTGCGCAACTTGCGGTTGTCCGCTTCGGTATATCCTTTCTCCTGAACACCGCCGTCCTGTCTTACCGCATCCTCGTAAGCCGGCTTGTCCACGTAGGGCAGCGTCGTCTGGTCGATGTTGAAGATAGTGCGTATCTCCCGGTTGTGGACACCCTTGAACTGTGCCTTCTGCCCTTCGTCCAACTGGAGATAGGCGGTGCGGTCGATGGTTTCATTCGGGTTGTTCCGGTTGACATACTTGTTCCAGTTATAGAACAGGAACGGTACGCCCTGCTCATGCTCCCGTACCGCAGCACCCCGTGCCTTGGTCTCGCTGTAAAGCGTGAACAGGTTGGTCTTGCATCCGTTATTGTCCGAATGCAAGGCCATAAAGAGGGCATTGAACGGACTGGCCGAGACACCCTGCGGATAGAGCCGGGGAAATCCCTTGCCCGATACGTTGAGCCAATGGCCGCCGGCGTTCGATGCCCCGCCCAGTGCGGCAGACAGCAGCTCCGCCTGCCTTGCTTCGGCTTTCTTTTCGATTTGCGACTTTTCTTTCATATCATCATGCTTTTATTGTTCATGGAATTATTGGATGCCCCGTGTGCGCACGACCGTCTCCCGCTGTCCGTCGTCGTAATTCTGCGAGGCGATATGGCGCAACTGGTCGCTTTTGGCAAGCACGGCGTTCGCCAGCGTGTTCAGCGGCAATGCCCCTGCACGGTAAGCCTCTCCGACAGTCGGCGTGAGCTGGATAGTACAGGGAACACGGTCTATCGTGGCGATGAGCGTGCTGCCTTGCAGTACCGGGTTCACGATACGGGGATTGAGCGGCTCGTCGGGATAACGGCGGTACTGTTTCTCCGTCTGTTCGGCAGCGGACGGCATGGGTCGCCCCAAAGCCTCGTGTCCAGCCTTGTTCAGCAGGTTC
>CAJJWN010000008.1 GCA_905196835.1 uncultured Prevotella sp.
TTTTTCATAAACATTCAAAAACCGCCTTTGTAGGGACATAATTCATTATGTCCGCACGTTCTGAAAGAACGTTTTTGGCAATTTTACTTGTATAATACGCCTCTTCGCGGCGTGCGGACATAATGAATTATGTCCCTACAAAGGCGGTTTTCTTATGCCGAACTGACTTTAAAACTCGAGCTTGCGGCCACGGTAGAAGTCGATGAGACTTGTGTCGTACATGTACTCGTACTTGGCCCTTGCCAGTTCGCTCTCGGCCTTCAGCCAGTTGT
This sequence comes from uncultured Prevotella sp., assembly GCA_905196835.1. Lineage (GTDB taxonomy): Bacteria > Bacteroidota > Bacteroidia > Bacteroidales > Bacteroidaceae > Prevotella > Prevotella stercoripullorum. The sequence continues at coordinate 273 of CAJJWN010000008.1, forward strand.
TCTTTGCCTCGTTGAACTCCGTGATGTTGGCCTTGCCATACTCGTATTTGGCCGCCGTAAGGTCGAAGGCCGCCTTGTTGCTGCGCGACGCTTCGCGGCTGCTGGTGTATTGAGCCTGCGCCGCCACGGCGTTGTAGTATGCCTGCTGTATTTCTTTGTACAGGGTCTTCTTCACGTTGTCCAGCTGCAGCTGCTGCGTCTCTTGGTTTAGGCGCGCCGTGCGGATGCTGTTGCGCGTCTCGAAGCGGTTGAAGATGGGTATGCTAAGGCTTAGGCCGATGTACTGGCTGAAGTTGTTGCGCATCTGTGAGGCGAAGCTCGCCGTCTTAATTCCGCTTGTGGTGTAGTAGTTGGAGCCAAGTCCGGCGGAGAGCGAGAGCGTAGGCCACAGCGCGCTTTGCGCCAGCTTGATGTTCACCTCGCTGCCCTTCAGGCGCAGGTTCTCGGCCTTCACCTCGGGCTTGAAGGCCAAAGCCTCCTGGTATATGTCGTCGGGCAGGGGCAGGGCGGCTGCGTCCGCGATGGCAATTGACGCCGTGTCGGGGCGCACTATGGCAAAACCTTCGGGCGTGGGAAGCTCGAGCAGCTGCGCCAGCGACAGCAAGGCCATGCGGCAGTCGTTGTCGGCCTGCGTCAGGGTGAGGCGGCTCTGCGCCAGGGTGGCCTCCTGCTGCGCCACCTCCACGCCGCTGGCCTTGCCCGTGCGGTACATCTCGCGCAGGCGTTCCACCTGCATCGAGTCGATGTCTATTTGCCTCTGGGCCACGTCGCGCAGTTCAAGGTCGTAGAGCACCTGCACGTATGCCTGCGCCACCTGCACGCTAACGTCGTCGCGCGCCTTGTCAAGGTCGGCCGTGGCGGCCTCCAGGTTCAGCTTGTTCAGTTCTATTGTGCGCGGTATGCGGAAGCCGGTGAAGAGCGGAACGCTCGTTCCGAGGCTTAAAGAAGTGCTGCTCGTGTTCTGGTTTGAGTACGTGTTTTCAGACGTAAGGCCGCGCCCGAACGACCAGTTCTGCGACGCCGAGGCGTTAAGGTCGGGCAGTCTGCTGTTCTTGGCGGTGCTTAACTGCACCTCGTTCTGCCGCTTCGTCACGTCCTGTTGCTTTACGGTGATGTTGTTTTCCAGCGCATAGTCGATGCACTGTCGCAGCGTCCATTCCTTCTGTTCCTGCGCCGATGCGGCCAGAGAGCCCAGCAGGAACGACAATGTAAATATGATGCGGTACATTGTTTTATGGCTTGTTTGTAAGTGGTTGATAATCAATATGTTCCCAATATGCCGTCTTTTAGCTTGCAAAAGGTGGCCTTTTGCATTGCGATTGACGGCCTTTTACCTTCCCAAAGACGGCCTTTTGCAAAGCTGTTTGCCGTTTTTCACATTCTCCCTCCCCACGGGGAGAGACGGGGTGGGGGCTTATTCCTTTACTTTCTGCGGCCCTCTTACCTTGTCGGTCTTCTTCAGTCCGCTCTTGATTTCTATGTTCACGCCGTCGCTAAGCCCCGTCTTTACCTTGCGCCGCTCGTAGGTCTTGTCCTCGCCCGCGCCCTTCACGATGTAGACATACGTGTCTTCGCCGCTGAACTCGATTGCGCTCTCGGGCACGGTGAGCACGCCTCTCGCGCTCGCCAGCACTATTTCGGCGTTCGCGCTGTAGCCCGAACGTATTTCGTTGGTGCCCGGCACGCTCACCGCCGCCTTTATTTCAAACTGGTTCGCGCCGTTGTTGTCGGTGGCTTTGGGCGAGATGTATTCCAATGAAGCGTCGAACTTGAGGTTTTGCAGTGCGCCGATGGTTATTTTCATAGCCATCCCCTGCGTCAGCTGTCCTACCTCCGTTTCGTCTATGTTGCCTCGGAAGATGAGGTCGCTCATGTCGGCCACGGTGGCTATTGTCGTACCGTCGTTGAACGTGTTGCTCAGGATTACCGAGTTGCCTACCTTCACCGGCACGTCCAATATGAGGCCGCTGATGGTGGAACGGATGAGCGTGCTGCTCGCGCTTGCATTGCTGCGCGACACTCCGTCGCGCACTACCTCGAGTGCGTCAACGGCCGCATTCTTCTCCTCCTGCGCCTGTTCGAGAGCCTGGCGCACGTTGTCGTACTCCTCTGCGCTTACCAGCTGCTTGTCGAAAAGCTGCTTTTCGCGCCCGTGGTTCACCTTCGCCTGCTTCAGGTTGATGTCCGCCAGGCGCACGCGGGCTTCCGCGGAGCTAAGCTGGCTCATGTCGGGTATCACCTTGACCTTGGCGATTACCTCGCCGGCCTCGACCGTTTCGCCCGCCTCCTTGTATATTTCGGTGATGATGCCGCTGATTTGCGGCTTCACTTCCACTTCGTCGCGAGGCTCTATTGAGCCGGTGATTACCGTTGTCTTGTTGATGTCGGCCACCTTCGGAGTGAACTCGTCGTAGGTCACCGGCTGCGGCTTCGACTTCTGGTAGAGGAACACGAACGTCCCGATGAACACCAAGGCTACCAGCGCCGCGGCAATGATTTTCAGATACTTTTTCATGTTTTGTTAGTTGACAAGTTACGAGCAGACAAGCAAACAAGATGATTTGCCCATGTCGTTTGTATTCATCCGCCCAATTATGAATTATGAATTGTGAATTATGAATTAGCTATTCGTCCCTCATCGCATCGACAGGCTTTATGCTCATGGCGCGCAACGCCGGGGCAAGTCCGGCCAATACGCCGAGCAGGGCGAGCAAAGCTGTCGCGCCGACGGCCGTCCAGAACTGCACCTGGAAGTGCGCCGCGACTATTCCGTCGGTAGTGTTGCCAAGCTCAAGCATCTCGAGTATCATCACGGCAAACAGTATTCCGCTCATCCCGGCCACAGCAGTGAGCATCACGCTCTCGGTTATTATTTGCCCGAGGATGTTCTTCGGCGTTGCTCCTATTGCCCGGCGGATGCCTATTTCGGTAGTCCTTTCGCGCACGGTCACCATCATTATGTTGCTCACTCCTATGGCTCCGGCCAGCAATGTGCCTATGCCGACGAGAAGGATGAGGAAGTTCACGCCGGTGAAAAGGTTGTCGAGCATACCGAAAAGCACCTCTGTGTTGAACACGGTGACGGCCTTCTCGTCCGTAGGGTCTATCTGGTGGGCCTGCGCTATGGCCGTGCGCATCTTCTGGGTGATGCTGCTCATGGTGACGCCGGGCTTCGCCGTGACGCATATCAGGTGGACGCTGTCGCCGAGGGCGTAGGCCTGCTGCATCATCGTAAGCGGCACAATGACCGACGTTTCGTTCCTTCCGTTTACGCTCATGTTGCCCGCGCTGTAATCAACTCCTACCACATCATAGTATATGTTGTCAACGCAGATGCGCTTGCCGCACGGGTCTCCGCCTCCCGGAAACAGCTCTTTGTACACTCGTTTGCCGATAACGCACACCTTGCGGTTTTGACTTACGTCCATGTCATTGATGTAACGTCCGTAGAAAAGCTGCGGAGTCTCCACATTCTGATAGTCGGGCAGCAGCCCTTTCATCGTGCAGTTGGTCTTGCGGTCGTCGTAAGTGGCACTGCCGCCCCAGTGAGACAGCACGGGCGAGACGGTCTCCAGCTCGGGCACATGCAGCTTCAGGCGCACCACGTCGTTGTAAACCATGCTCCAAGGGCGCTCCTTCCGGAATCCGGCGTAGGGCTTTGTGGTGGGCTGGGCGAAGATGATTGCAGAGTTGGTGGCAAACCCCTCGAAGTTGTTTTGCAGCAATTGCTTCAGCCCCTGGCCACCGCCGAGCAGGGCGACGAGCATGAACACGCCCCAGAACACGCCGAAGCCGGTGAGGAAGCAGCGTGTCTTGTTGCGCGTGAGCGTGTCGATTATTTCACGGAAGCGGTCGATGTCGAATTTCATTGGTGTTGTTTTTAATTAAGAATTATGGGCCGAATGGGCCTGATTGGCCTGATGCGCCAGGGTGGTCGTGGGCGATGTGGCTGGGCTAATTAGGCTCATTGGGCTAATTAGGCCTATTGGGCTTATCTTAGTGTCACTCCGCTCTAAGTGCCTCGATGGGCCTTATGCGTGCGGCTTTGCGTGCCGGGATTAGTCCGGCGAGCGTTCCTGCGGCAATCATTACTACCGTGGCGGCCACGCAAACGTCGATGCCGACGGTGGGGTTGTAGAACATCGTGGCCTCGAACAGGCCGCTGTTCACCTTCGTCTGGCCTATTGTGGCGTCCATGTATTCGTTCGCCGCGACGCCGAGCACCATGCCGATGTAGCCGAAGAAGGTTGTGATGACGACGCTCTCTACGATGATGAGGCGCAGGATAGAGCCCGGCTTGGCTCCTATGGCCTTGCGTATGCCGAACTCGCGGGTGCGTTCCTTGACGGTGATTAGCATGATGTTGCTCACGCCGACGATGCCGCTTAGCAGCGTGAAGAGGCCTACTATCCACAGGGCGGTGCGTATGATGCCCATGCCGGTGTTCATCTGGAGGTTCTGCGTAAAGCGGTTCCATATCCATACGGAGCGTTCGTCGTCGGGGGCGGCGCGGTGGTTCAGGTTAAGTCGTGCCCGGTACTGCTCTTCGAAGGCGTCGTTGGCCTCCTGGGTGTCAAGTCCCTTGAACGAGAAGAGTATTGTTCCCACCTTGTTACCTTTATTATATATGGCGCGTATGGTGGTGAACGCCGTGAAGGCCGACGTGTTCATGCCGCTGCGGTCGGCCTTGTATATGCCCACAACGCGGAAGGCGAGGCTGTCAACGTTGACGTATTGGCCTACGAGACGCTCCGTTCCCTGCGGCAGCAGCTCCTTGGCGTCGTCCTCGCCGAGCACGATTACCTTGCGCTTCTGCTCTATGTCTATGTCGTTGATGAAGCGTCCGCAGAGCATTTCCTTCTTGTTTATCTCGATTTCGTTGGGATACACGCCCGTGAGAGTGCCGCTTACATAGTTTGCGCCGCGGCTGAAGGTCAGTCCGCTCTGGTCATACGAGCCGCCCGTCTCGTCCACGTTGGCCGCGAAGTTGTTGCCCGTCACGGCCATGTCCTTGTCGTTCAGCTCGATGGAGCGTCCCTCCTTCAGGCCGTCGTAGGGCTTCGACGTGTAGCTGCCGCCCACCATCATGGAGTTGTCGAGGAACTGGTCGCTCTGCAACGTCATGGCGTTGATTAGTCCGTTGCCCGCCCCGAGCAGGAAGATGAGCATGAAGATGCCCCACGCCACGGCAAAACCTGTCAGGGCGGTGCGCAGCTTGTTGCGCTTTACTGTGCTGTATATCTCGACGAAAATGTCTCTCATAAAGCCTCCTCCTGTCCTCCCCGAGGGGAGGAATTAAGTTTGCATAGTTGGTTGTTTGTGGTTGTATGGTCTTTAATTGACATTGTTTCTTGTCTTGCTTTGTAAGTTGTTGATAATCAAGATATTACTCTTTGCCTTGCAAAAGGTGGCCTTTTGGCCTGTAAAAGGTGGCCTTTTGGAAGGCGAAAGACGGCCTTTGGTAAACTAAAAGACGGTCTTTTGAAGGGAGGACTGGGAGAGCAGGGAGGACTGGGAGCCATGTGAAGGATGGCTATCCAACCAAACTCCTCCCCTCGGGGAGGCCGGGTGGGGGCTTCCATTTGGCCGGGATGGGGCTTTACTTCATCACTCCTCCTGCCCCGAACGGCGATGCGTGGTGGTCGAAGTTCACCTCTATCTGCCCGATTAGCCCGTCCTTGATGTGCACTATTTTGTTGGTCTCGTTGGCAACGCCGCTCTCGTGGGTCACCACAACGATAGTCATGCCCTCGTCTTCGTTGAGCTGTTTGAGCAGCTTCATCACCTCCACGCTCGTCTTGGAGTCGAGTGCGCCCGTCGGTTCGTCGGCCAGTATGATTTGGGGGCGCGTGATGAGTGCGCGCGCTATTGCCACGCGCTGCTTCTGTCCGCCAGACATCTCGTTGGGATAGTGCCCGGCCCAGTCTTTCAGTCCAAGGCGTTCAAGGTATTCCATGGCCTTGCGGTGACGCTCGCGGCGGCGCACTCCCTGGTAGAACAGCGGCAGCTCGACGTTCTCTACGGCCGTCTTGAACGATATTAGGTTGAACGACTGGAAGATGAAGCCTATCATCCTGTTGCGGTATTCGGCGGCGCGCGTCTCCGAAAGGTCCTTGATTAGCGTGCCGTTCAGCCGGTATTCGCCCTCGTCGTAGTTGTCGAGTATGCCGAGGATGTTCAATAGCGTTGACTTGCCCGAGCCTGACGCGCCCATGATTGAGACGAACTCGCCCTTCTCGATGTCGAGGTTGATGCCCTTGAGCACGTGCAGCGGCTGGCCGTTGTCGTATGTCTTGTTGATGTTTTCGAGGTGAATCATTGTTTATTATTGTTTTTAGGAGTAAAGGAGAGAAGGAGTAAGGAGTAAGTAGAAATGCCTTGTATGTCAATAAAGTGGCTTTGTACGGAGTGGCAAGGTTAGTTGCCGGCAATACATTTGTACTTACTCCTTTACTCCATTGCTCCTTTACTTCCTTTCATTTGTACTTACTCCTTTACTCCATTACTCCTTTACTCCTTTTCATTTGTACTTGCTCCTTTACTCCATTGCTCCTTTACTTCCTTTCATTTGTACTTACTCCTTTACTCCATTACTCCTTTACTTCCTATTCATTCCATGCCTTTTCCACTTCCTCCAGCCCTATTCCGAGCATACGCATCTGGCGGAACATCTCGGGAAGGCGCGTCTCCATGAACTCGCGCCGCCGCTCTTCGAGGATTTTCTCCTTGGCTCCGGCGGTGACGAAGTAGCCCAGTCCGCGCTTCTTATATATCACTCCCTGCTGCTCCAGGAGGTCGTACGACTTCACGGTGGTGTTAGTGTTCACCTCAAGCAGCACGGCGTATTCGCGCACGGAGGGAATGCGCTCGTCGTCGGCGAACTTCCCCGTAAGGATTTCGTCGCACAGGCGGTCGGCTATTTGCACGTATATGGCTTTTTCTGTACTGAAGTTCATAAGTTAATCCATTTGTTGTTTACGACTTGCATACGCTTGAATACGCGGTAAGAGAGACACCAGTTAGCTACGGCCACGGCCATGAGCAGCGTGCCGACGGCGTAGAACGCGGCGTTGTTCGAGCTGTCGATGACTGACGTTTCAACGTTGACCGACGCGCCGCTTATCACCGCTGCAAAGGCAATGAACAGCACAATGTGCACCACCGTGACGGCGACAAACTGGTAACGGCGCAGCAGCGAGCCGCCGAGTACGTACAAAGACTGCGCCCAAATGAGCCATCCTGTTGCAAGGAAGTACACGCCTTGGGCTTTTGCCGGGACTGTGCTTGCGGTCGTAAAGCCCATCTCCGTGTCGGTGAACAGCAGCCGCAGGAAGTCCGGGATGGTGCAGCCAATATAATCAACGCCTGCCACCAGGCACGTCAGTATGCGCAGCGTGTCGGCCACGCAGTATGAAACCATGCCTACAATCATCGTCCCCAGCGTCACGCCGAGCCAGCGCACGATGTACTTCTCGAGGTCTGTCGCAGGCAGCATCTTCACCTTTATGCGCTGCTCCTTTGTCTTCATGTCGGCGAAAATCCATGTTCCGGCGATGACGAACACCACCAAGTAAACCACCGTACACAGCTCGACGGAACGCAGCAGGCGGCCTTCGCCCATCGCTTCCGTGCCTTTCAAGTACGGCCAGAGCCACCCGAACATGGGGAAGAGGTAGCCGAACGACATGCCTGCGGCGAACGACAGCACGCTCTTCAGGCTCATTCCGCACTGCCACCGGGCTGTTTTTGCGAAGCGTTTTATATCGAAATTGCTCATATTCTTTTGGTTTTTTACTGTTTGAAGTTAAAGGAGTTAAAGAAGTGAAGGCTCCCTTCGGTCGCTAAGAAGTTAAAGCCGTAGGTGTATCAGAATTAGGAATACCGCTCTTGTAGGGACATAATTCATTATGTCCGCACGTTTCGTAAGAAACGTATTACGCTGACATTTATATATTTATACGCCCCTCCGTGGCGTGCGGACATAATGAATTATGTCCCTACAAAGGGTATTATGGTGTTCTGGTACATTTCTCTTTTACATATATTGCGTATGTATTTGATTGTCAGTGTGTTACGTTCGGCGTTGCGAAAGGTGGCCTTTTAGGCTGCGAAAGACGGTCTTTTGCGTTGTAAAAGACGGCCTTTTACATGGCGAAAGACGGCCTTTTGCAAACCGGTAGGTTTCCCTTGTCATTTTACTTCCCGGCATATGGATTCTTCACTCTTCACTTTTCACTCTTCACTTAGCCTTACAGGTTCACCCATTTGTTGTTGATTACCTGCATACGGCGGAATATTTTGTAAGACAACACCCAGTCGGCCACGCCCCAGAGGGCGAACACCGCCGCGCCCGTCCACGCCAGGGGGACAAACATTGAGCGTGCGATATGCTGGTCGATGTCGTCTACAAAGCCTACGAACAGCGGCAAGAAAGCCATTCCGATGATGAAATGCGCCAGCGTGGTGAACACGAACTGCCGCCTGCGGAACAGCGCGCCGCCCAGGATGTAGAACGAATACAGCCAGAAGAGCCAGGCGTATGCCAGGGCAAGGATTGAGCAGGCTTCGGCCATGGTCATGCCGTCAACGTTGAAGGTGTAGTACTCGCTCGTGCCGAGAAGTATCGAAGCGAACTCCGGGATGACGCATTTCACCACGGGGATGCCGGCCACGAGGCTTATGAGCATACGGAAAACGTCGGCCGCGCAGAACGCAACGAAGGCCATGACCCACCACACCACGGTGACGTAAAGCGCACGGGCGACAAACTTCTCAAGGTCGGTCGCGGGCAGCATCTTGAACGTCAGTCGCTGCTCTTTTGTCTTCATGTTGCTGAAAAGCCAGCATCCGCCAATTACGGTGACGATGAAGTATATCACGAGGCAGAACTGCATGGCGCTCAGCAGGCTGCCTGCCGCGTGTATTTCGTCGGTGCGGTAGCTCGAGAGCAGGTGTATCAGGAACGGTATGAACATGGCGAAGAACATGCTGCCCATGTTCGTAAGCATCTCTTTCTTAGTCATCCGGGCTGACCAGAGGAGCACTTTGCCGAAGCGGTTTATATCGAATTTTGTCATGGTTGTAAGTTTTTTGAAAGTTTGAAAGATGGGCCTGATGAGCCGGATAAGCCTAATGAGCCTGATGGGAAGAGGCGGGCGGTAAATCCGCAGCCTGTCATTCAAGGCATATCAAGCTCCCTCCCTTGGGGAGGGTTGGGGTGGGTGTCATTACAACGCTCTGCGTGTCACTGCGTTGAACAGCAGCTCCAGGTTGAGCTGAGTGTCCTCGTCGCCCTCGCGTTTGCGTGTTATTACGGCGTTGCCCTGCACCGACGGCTCGGCGTAGAGCACGTCGTCGGCAGGCTCTCCAAGTGAACGGTACTCGAAGTTGTACTTCTTGCAGATGTCGGCGACCGACGCGTCGAGCAGTATTTCGGAGCGGTCGAGCATCACGATGTGGTCGAGCAGCGACTCTACGTCGTGTACCTGGTGGGTGGATATTACCATAGTGCGGTCGTCGCTCATGTTGTTTGCCACCACGCGGCGGAACTGGCTCTTCGACGGAATGTCCAGTCCGTTGGTCGGCTCGTCCATAAGCAGCAGCTTGGTGTTGGCCGCCAGTGCGAAGCTCATGTACACTTTCTTCTTCTGTCCCATTGAAAGCTCCTTCAGGTGGATGTCCGGCGTAAGCTCGAAGTCGCGCAGGCAGCTCTCCAGCACCTCGCGGCTGAAGCGCGGATAGAACGGTTGGTTGAGCCTGACGTAGGCTTCGAGGGTCATCGGGGCGAGGTCAAACTCCTCGGGAACGAGGAATATTTCCTCAAGCGTTTCGGCCTGGTGGCGCTGCGTATCGACGCCGTCAACGGTTATGTTGCCTGCCGTGCGGCGCAGCATACCGCTTATAAGGTAGAGCAGGGTTGACTTGCCCGTGCCGTTCTTGCCCAAGAGTCCGTAGATGTTGTTGTCCTCGAGGTTGAGGCTGAAGTTGTCGAATACGTACTGCTTCGCGCCCTGGTACTTGTATTTCAGGTTCTCGATGTGTATCATTTTGTTTGAATTTATAGAATTTGCAGAAGTTATCGCTCCCTTCGGTCGCTAAGAAGTTAAAGCCGGATGCCTTTCCTTCAGGCTTTGTTTTGTTGTAGAGAGAGTTATGGCATACACTTTGGAAAGCATCTGGCTTTAACTGCTCCAACCACTTTTTACCGTTCGGCTACTTTGTCTTTTCCGCCATCAGTCCGGCGTCTTGCGGCATCATTACCAGCATGTTGTCGGTAACTGCGGCCGGTGTGCCGTCCTCGGCCAGTTCGTATGCCGTCACCGACATTACGCCAGTTGTCTCCATGCGGTACTCTGTGCGCTCTGTGGCGCGGTCGTAGGTCTTGGTCTTGCCGTTCCAGAGGCTGCGCTCCAGCGTGTAGCCGTCGGCTGAGTAGGTGTAGGTGAGGCGGCTCTCGGGTGTCATGCGGCCCGTTGATGCGTTGCGGCGCAGGGTCTCTTTCGCGGTGACGCGCCCCTCGGCGTCATACTCGTAGCGGTATTCCAGTTTGCCGCTGAGGCTGTTGCCCACCTTGTCATATACGTACATGGTCTTTACCTGACCGTTCTCCACGTCTGCGTTATAGCAGTATTGCGAGTTGAGGTTACCTGTTGAGTTAAGGTACATTGCCATGATTGTGGCGGCTGTGATGATAGTTCCCATAATTGTCAAAGTCTTTAAATTGTCAATATTTGTATTTGTTGTTTCTTGTTTCGTAGTGTACTGTTGTTGTAGTACACTGCAAATGTAAGGCGATAATACATTACTTGCAAGTTTTTCGGCGAAAAAATGCAAGAAAAGACGCGTTTTTAACTTGTGTTTACAATAATCAAGTAAATATCGGTTGTTTGTAAACAGATTTTAAGATAATGGCTGATAAGTGCGCCGTCAGTGGCAGTCCGTTTTTCAAGAGATGGGTTATCCGCAAACCTTTTGGATGACAACAAGGCGCAGCATGGCGTCGAAGAGGTATGTCCGCTGTGCGGAAATTAACAATTAACAATGAAAAAATAAACTGTATGGCTGACACCTGTGGCTTTATTCTGTCCCCGAAGGGGGCGAACTATGCTTAACCGCATGTGGAGCGAAGCGGAACTTGCGGTATCCGATGGCTATCAACATCGTCCTCGAAGAGGGCGAACAACATTTAGGGTTATGGGGTCTTGAGGTCTTGCGGTTATACGGTATGACTGTAAAGCCTCATAACCTCACAACCGTAAAACCTCATAACCGTAAACGCTATTCGCCCCCTTTGGGGACGGTCTGGGTGATTTCGGCCTACCGCAAGTTCCGTTCCCTTCGGTCACTCCACATGCGGTTAAGCATAGTTCGCCCCCTTCTGGGACGGGAATTGGTATATATTTCTATCCAAAAGGTTTGCGGATGAATCGCAAGAGGCGGCATTTCGCCTTGCAAAAGGCCGTCTTTCGTGCGCTAAAAGGCCGCCTTTTGCAGGCTAAAAGACGGCATATTGGCAAGGCGTTGACAGTCAACGAGTTACAAAGTGGTGATGACGTGTGTTAAAACTGGCCTGCTGACATGGTGCTTTTGATGCGCCGCAAGGTGGCGAAAAGCCAAAAATGCGGCATAAAAAGCGTTTTTCAGGCCAAGCCGTCCGTATGTCGGAAAAATTTAGTAAGTTTGCACCTATTATATAAATATACGCGAGGCAAACAACAATAAAAACGACATAAAGGTATGATACTTTTTTTCAAGACCCCTACGGAAAGCGTGATTGCAACCGAGGTTGACCATCAGCTTTCGCAAGAAGAAGTCAAAGAACTGTGCTGGCTATATGGCGACGCAACGCTCATCGAGGCCGACAGCATCGGCGGATGCTTTGTAGGTCCGCGCCGCGAGATGGTTACGCCGTGGAGCACGAACGCCGTTGAAATAACCCAGAACATGAACCTGAAGGGTATTTCGCGCATAGAGGAGTATTTTCCGGTAAGCTCGAAGGACGCCGACCACGACCCGATGCTTCAGCGCATGTACGAAGGGCTGGACCAGACGGTGTTCACCGTCAACCACAAGCCCGAGCCTATAAAGCACGTTGACAACCTGGAGGAGTACAACGAGCAGGAAGGCTTGGCCCTCTCGCCCGAGGAAATAGAGTATCTGCACAAGATAGAGAAGGAGCTGGGACGGCCTCTGACCGACTCGGAAATCTTTGGCTTCGCCCAAATCAACTCCGAGCACTGCCGCCACAAAATATTCGGCGGAGTGTTCATCATTGACGGCAAGGAGATGGAATCGTCGCTCTTCAACATGATTAAGAAGACGACGAAGGAAAATCCGCACCACATACTTAGCGCATACAAGGACAACGTGGCCTTCAGCGAAGGCCCTGCCATCGAGCAGTTTGCGCCCGAAGACCAGTCAACATCCGACTGGTTCAAGGTCAAGGACATAGAGAGCGTCATCTCGCTGAAGGCCGAGACGCACAACTTCCCTACCACCGTGGAGCCTTTCAACGGCGCGGCTACGGGCACGGGAGGCGAAATACGCGACCGTATGGGCGGCGGCACGGGCTCTTGGCCGATAGCAGGCACGGCGGTGTATATGACGGCTTACCCGAGGTTAAGTGAAGAGGTAAGAACGAAGAGTGAAGAATTATCTTGTTCAGAAGTATTGGATTCTTCACTCTCCACTCTTCACTCTTCACTCAAACGTGACTGGGAGAACATCCTGACCGTGCGCAAGTGGCTCTATCAGACGCCGGAGCAAATCCTCATAAAGGCGTCTAACGGCGCGTCGGATTTCGGCAACAAGTTCGGTCAACCGCTGATTTGCGGTTCGGTGTTGACCTTCGAACACAAGGAAGGCGACGAGAAGTACGCCTACGACAAGGTAATCATGCTGGCCGGAGGAGTAGGCTACGGCACCAAGCGCGACTGCCTCAAGAAGGAGCCTAAGAAGGGCAACAAGGTGGTGGTAGTCGGCGGCGACAACTACCGCATCGGCCTCGGCGGCGGCAGCGTGTCGTCGGTTGACACCGGCCGGTACTCTAACGGCATAGAACTGAACGCCATACAGCGCGCCAACCCCGAGATGCAGAAGCGCGCATACAACCTTGTGCGCGCCTTGTGCGAGGAGGATGTCAACCCCGTTGTCAGCATCCACGACCACGGTTCGGCAGGCCACGTCAACTGTCTGTCGGAACTTGTCGAGGAGTGCGGCGGCCAGATAGACATGACAAAGCTGCCAATTGGTGACAAAACGCTGTCGAGCAAAGAAATCATAGCCAACGAGAGCCAGGAGCGAATGGGCCTGCTCATCGACGAGAAGCACATCGAACACGTGCGCAAAATAGCCGAACGCGAGCGCGCTCCGCTGTATGTTGTCGGCGAAACCACGGGCGATGCCCATTTCAGTTTTGTGCAGGGCGATGGCGTTAAGCCGTTCGACTTGGACGTGGCGCAGATGTTCGGCCACTCGCCCAAGACCTACATGAGGGACAATACGGTAGTAAGGCACTATGAGAACGTGGCATACACGACAATGGAGAATGGAAAATTGAGAATTGAAAATTGTGATTTGCATAAACAGCAAACCGCAAATAACGATGGTAATCATAATTCTCAACTCTCAACTTTCAATTCTCAATTAGATGAATACGTAGGTCGTGTGCTCCAGCTTGAGGCCGTTGCCTGCAAGGATTGGCTTACAAACAAGGTTGACCGAAGCGTAACGGGCAAGATTGCGCGCCAGCAATGCCAGGGCAGGTTGCAGCTTCCGCTGTCTGACTGCGGCGTTGTCGCGCTGGATTATCGTGGCCGCAAGGGCATAGCTACTGCCCTCGGACACGCTCCGCAGGCCGGACTGGCGTCGCCGGAGGCAGGCAGTGTGCTCTCGGTTGCAGAGTCGTTGACCAACATTGTGTGGGCACCTTTGGAGGAAGGGCTTGACAGCGTGAGCCTGTCGGCCAACTGGATGTGGCCCTGCCGTTCGCAGGAAGGCGAGGACGCGCGCCTTTACAGCGCGGTGAAAGCACTCTCCGACTTCTGCTGCGCAATAAAAGTGAACGTGCCGACGGGCAAAGATTCTCTCTCGATGAGCCAGCAATATCCTGACGGACAGAAGATTATCAGCCCGGGAACGGTCATCGTAAGCAGCGGCGGACAGGTGTCTGACGTGCGCAAGGTGGTGTCTCCCGTGCTGGTGAACGACGGCAAGTCGTGGCTTTACCACATAGATTTCTCTTACGACGAGCTGCGCCTCGGTGGCTCGGCTTTCGCCCAGTCGCTCGGCAAAGTAGGCGACGACGTGCCCACGGTGAAGAACCCCGACTACTTCCGCAACGCCTTCAACACGCTCCAGGAGCTTGTGAAGAACGGTTGGCTCATGGCCGGACACGACATCAGCGCGGGCGGAATGGTTACCACTTTACTGGAAATGTGCTTTGCCAATACCGACGGCGGACTTGACATAAGCCTCGACAAGTTCGACTGCGAGGACATTGTGAAGATGCTGTTGGCCGAAAATCCCGGCGTAATCGTACAGGTGTCGGAGCGTCACAGGCTCGATTTCGAGGATTTGATGGACGACAACCATGTTTGTTACGCTTGCATAGGACGGCCCGACACGTCGTCGCGCAAACTCAAAATCAGCAAAGGCAAGTTTACGCATGAGTTCGACATCGACGCGATGCGCGACGTTTGGTACAAGACTTCGTACCTGCTCGACCGCGACCAGAGCATGAATGGATGTGCCGAAAAGCGTCGCGACAATTACAAGAAGCAGCCCGTTGTGATGAAGTTCAACGACTCTTTCACCGGCAAGCTGTCGCAATACGGCATCTCGGCAGACCGCCGTGAGCCGACGGGAGTTAAAGCGGCAATCATCCGCGAGAAGGGAACTAACGGCGAACGCGAGATGGCTTACTCACTGTACCTTGCCGGTTTCGACGTGAAGGACGTGATGATGACCGACCTCATCACAGGCCGCGAGACGCTGGACGACATCAACATGATTGTCTTCTGTGGCGGTTTCTCCAATTCAGACGTGCTCGGCAGCGCGAAGGGATGGGCCGGAGCGTTCCTCTTCAACCCCAAGGCTAAGGAGGCTTTGGATAAGTTCTACGCCCGTGAAGACACCCTTTCGCTCGGCATTTGCAACGGTTGTCAGCTCATGGTTGAGCTTAACCTCATCAACCCGGAGCATCAGAAACGCGCAAAGATGCTGCACAACGACTCGCGGAAGTTCGAGAGCGCGTTCCTCGGTCTCGACATCCCGCAGAACGAGAGCGTGATGTTCGGCTCGCTGTCGGGCAGCAGTCTCGGCATCTGGGTTGCCCATGGAGAGGGCAAGTTCTACCTGCCCGAGGGCGAGGACAAGTACAACGTCGTGGCGAAATACCACTACCCGGAGTACCCCGGCAACCCGAACGGCTCCGACTATGCTGTGGCCGGCATCTGCTCTAAGGACGGACGCCACCTCGCAATGATGCCTCACTTGGAGCGTGCCATTTTCCCTTGGCAGAACGCCTGGTATCCGGCAGACCGCCAGAAAGACGACGTTACGCCGTGGATAGAGGCGT
This sequence comes from uncultured Prevotella sp., assembly GCA_905196835.1. GTDB lineage: Bacteria > Bacteroidota > Bacteroidia > Bacteroidales > Bacteroidaceae > Prevotella > Prevotella stercoripullorum. The sequence goes on from CAJJWN010000008.1 coordinate 15,850, forward strand.
TTGTCAACGCGAGAAAGTGGATTGAGGAGCATAAATAATGTATATCGAGGAGGGAAGGAGTAAGGAGAAAAGGAGTAAGTAGAAACGACTTGAATGCGAAAGGCCGTGTTTCGCATTGCAAAAGGCCGTCTTTTACAGCCTGAAAGGCCACCTTTCGGACGGTAAAAGACGGTCTTTTGGAAAGCCGCTGGTTTTCAGGCTGTTAGCGGCAGTCGGCTTGTACTTGCTTCAACGCCGGTGAAACGGCGGCCTGCCGATTGCTTCTTGTCTTTCAGGCAGACGTGTAACTCCTTGCTCCTTCCCTCCTTTTCTCCTTTATTACTTATATAATTTAACAATGTCAAACTTCTACATAGACAGTTTCAAGACGTTTTTCAAAATCGGGATGTTCACCTTCGGCGGCGGCTACGCCATGATACCGCTCATCGAGCAGGAGGTGGTTGACCGGCATAAGTGGCTCGGCAAGGAGGAGTTTATCGACATGATAGCCGTAGCCCAGAGCTGTCCTGGCGTTATGGCAATCAACATCAGCGCGTTCATAGGCTACCGCCTGCGCCGCCTGAGGGGTGCGCTGTGCATGTCGCTTGGCACCGCCCTGCCGTCGTTCCTCGTCATTTTGGCTATCGCCATGTTCTTCCATCAGTTCGAGGACAACCGTGTCGTGGCGGCAATATTCCGCGGAATACGCCCCGCTGTGGTGGCATTGATTGCCGTGCCGACGTTCAACATGGCAAAGAGCGCGCGCATAACGCTGACTAACTGCTGGATACCCATAGCCTGCGCGCTTGCCATTTGGATGCTCGGCGTTTCCCCGATATACGTCATTCTGATAGCAGGCATCTGCGGATTTGTGTATGGAAAGTATATAAAACCTACTGAATAAAATGAATAATGAAAAATGAATAATGAAAAATCAGAGTCAATGGATGATTTCAACAAGAAAGAATCGTTGATAAATGGTAAGACTTTGAAGTTCGCTTTGCGTATAATTGAAATGGTTAAGTATGTCAGGAGAAAAGATAATGAAAATGTCTTGACAAAGCAGGTGCTGCGTTCCGGCACATCCATTGGAGCTTCGGTGCGTGAGTCAGAATATGCTCAAAGTCAGTCAGATTTCATACATAAACTAAGCATCTCGTTGAAAGAAGCCAATGAAACAAGGTATTGGTTATGCTTGTTGAATAAGGCTGGTTATATAGATGGCAACTCTTATGAAAGCATTAAGAAAGATTGTGACGAAATAATGGCAATATTAATAGCTTCAATAAAGACAGCAAAGTCGCATAACCAATGAATAGCTGAAAGAAAGTCCTTAATTCTTTATCATTCATTATTCATTCTTCATTAAAAAGATTATTCATTTTTCATTATTCATTCTTCATTAAATAATTATGATTTTCTTAGAGCTTTTTATCACGTTTTTCCAAATCGGGCTGTTCGGTTTCGGTGGAGGTTACGGCATGTTGTCGCTCATACAGGGCGAGGTGGTGCACAACCACGCGTGGCTTACCACGTCGGAGTTCACCGACATTGTGGCAATCAGCCAGATGACTCCCGGCCCAATCGGCATCAACTCGGCCACATATTGCGGCTATACGGCGGTGCACAACGCCGGGTTCGGCTACTGGATGTCCGTCCTCGGCAGCGTTACTGCCACGTTTGCGCTCGTCCTTCCGTCGCTAATCCTTATGATATTGATAGCCAAACTGCTGATGAAGTACATGCAGACGCAGGCCGTTCAGAGCGTATTCTCCGGTCTGCGGCCCGCCGTTGTAGGCCTGTTGGCCGCCGCCACGCTGCTGCTCATGTCGCAGGAGAACTTCAGCGCGCCCGACGTCAACCCCTGGCAGTTCTGGATAAGCTGCTTTCTCTTCGTCGCGTCGTTCATCGGAACAAAGTATATGAAGATTAATCCCATCCGCATGATATGCTACGCAGGCGGCGCGGGACTGCTGTTGCTTTATTAGCAGACAAGCATACGAGTGACAAGCAGACAAGGAAATTAGCATAAAAAAGTGACAAGCATCAAGGCAAAATTCCTTGTCTGCTTGTCACTCGTCTGCTTGTCTCTATAAAATTACTGCCACGTTATAGGCACGTTCTTCAGCTGGATGAACGTCGAGAGGTCGTTGTCATATGAACGGCAGTCGTTGATGTCGACCATGTAGTCAACGTAAACAAGCACGAACGACTTTACCGTTGCGGGCACCTTGGCGATTTTTGCAAGCTCGAATTTCACCGGAACGCCTGCCGGCATGTTCTTATTGTCAGAGAAAGTGCTGCGTTCGTATTCGTTGCCGTCGGCGTCGTAAGCCTTAATGTTGTATTTGCCCATTGTCACACCAGTGTAGTTCAAGTCCTTCGACGTTGCCTTCAGGGTGATTGTCACCGTATTGCTGGCGGCGTTGCCGATGGCCTCGACGAACTCAACGTCGAAGTGCTTTGACGCCGGATTGCCAACGCTTACGCCCGACGCGCCCGTAATGAAGGTTGTCGCCGGGGAACTCGTGCTGGTCGTGCTGGTGCTTTCGGTGGTCTGTTCGCCGGTAAGGGCTTCCTTTACAACTCCTTTGGCGGCCTCTTTCAGCTTCTTGAAGAACTGGGCGTCGGCCTGCTGCGGTATTGCGAAGAGGGCTATCGCCACTACGCAAAGTGTTCTAATCATCTTTTTCATAATCTCAATTTGGTTTTAGTTATACAATAATGTGCGTTGTCACTTGTTGTTTTCCCTGCGCTCGTCTATCTTCTTGTCGGCATTGTCACGCGATATGGAATCCACATGCAGGTGTCCGTCTTTGTCACGGAACATCATCTTCGGCTGTTCCACCTGCTGCCCCTTCGACATCAGGCTGTAAGCGTATATCCCGGCTATTACTATCACCGAGGCCGTCAGTATTTGCAGGAACAGCTCAATGAGGGCTACTATGAACAGGAACACCGCCAGGCAGACGGCTACCACGCAGATGACGGAGAACGCCGTGAACGCCGCTCCCTGACGCCAGCCCGCCGTGCGCACGTTGCGCATGAGAGCCCAGCCTATGCCGCCGAGCACGAGCGCGAAGAACACGATGCTTACCACAACGTTCAGCGTTTCGTTGGAAACGCCGGCTACGCCCAGTATGATTGACAGGACGAGCGCCACGGGGAAGGTGAGGATGAGGCAGATGAACGTGGACTTGATGGCCAGCTCCTTGCCTATATGCTCTTCCACCGCGCCCTTGAAAAAGAACACTTGCAGTATCTGCATCGCGATGAACAGGGCGAAGGGTATGAGCCTTACGAGCTTGGACCAGAAGCCGTACTCGTCTGATGTGCACCACCACATGCTGTTGCCGCCCAGCACTGCGTAGATGGCTATCTCCAGAACGGTTGCCGCGAGCATACATCCGGCAGACGCGAATAGCAGCGTGCGCGACTTTGTTTCGCTCTTCATATATAGAAATGTTGTGGCGAAGGCCGCGGCTACGATGATGAACACGAGCCAGAATGGCAGGGTGGTAGACATTAGAAATTCTTTCATTGCATTGTCTTTTGAAGTTGTTTTACATGGCAATCCGCAGCAGTTGCGGTGCTGTTATTTGGCAAAAGTAATGAAAACCTTGGTTTGTACAATAACGGTTTTCCGTGAAATTCCACGCCGCTTGCGCCGTCCGCGTAATTGCCTGATAATCAGCGGCGTTGCAAAAGGCCGTCTTTTGGCCTGTAAAACACGGCCTTTTAGCGTGCAATTGACGGCCTTTTGGAATGCAAAAGATGGTGAATTGGGGTTCATCCGCAGTTTTGGTGTATAACGTATAAGTGCCAATCACGTCCCCGAAGGGGTAAAACCGCTTCGCGGAAATTAACAATTAACAATTAAAAATTAAACCGTATTGTAGGTACTTGAGGTTTACTATCGCCCCCTTCGGGGACGGAATGTTTGCGGTGAAAGCCGACACGGAGGTTTAATTTTTCATTGTTCATTGTTAATTTCCGCACAGCGGACATACTTCTTCGAGGCCCTATTACCATGAATGCCAATACACCCGAACTGCGGATGAACCGCGTATTGGAGTTTATCCGCAAGCATAGTTGGACATCTTCGACGCCCTGCTGCGCTTTGTTGTTATCCAAAAGGTTTGCGGATTAGCCGTCTCTTGGGTTAACAAAGGATAAAATTAAAAGGATTAGTTTTATGATTAAAATATTTAGTTTATATTTGCATGGCTGATAAAAAACAATGGTTATGAAAACAGTTTTATTGTCATTGGCTATGTTTGCTCCGCTTTTCGTTAATGCGCAGATTAAAATCGGAGGCGACCTTCCGCCCATCCTGCCGATTGAAAAGGCCGTATTCGACTCTGCCTGGGTGAAGGTTTACTATGAATACGCTTATAGGCCGGACTCCACCCGGCATGACAAATGGCGCAGGGGGCAGACCGTGTTGCTGCTCGGCGGCAGATACACGGGCTTCATGGATTATTATTCGCTGCGGTCAGACTCGCTCAACGACGCCTTCTACAACGAAAAACGTTCGCCCATGGAGCTGGTGGGTCCTATGATAGGACTGATGCGCAACAGTCAATACGACCGTCCGTTAGTGATAAACAACGCCGACAATACGGCCACGGTGCAGCTCGGAAGTTTCCTGAAAGTGGAGTACAGGCAGCAGCTTGAACCCCTTAACTGGACTGTGCTCGGCGGCGACAGCGTAATAGCCGGTGTGCACTGCAAGAAGGCCGCGTGCCGCATGGGCGGCAGGGACTGGACGGCCTGGTATTCGGAAGAGTATAACATGCCAGTCGGCCCGTATCTTTTCCGAGGCTTGCCGGGGCTGATTTTCGCCGTAAGCGATACGAAGAACAACTATACGTTCACGCTGAACGGCCTCCAGATGCTGCCCGAGGCCGAGCCTGTTTACCTGCGTGCGAATGACGACATGCTGAAACTGTCGCGTGAAGACGCGTTCAAAGCCAGGCGCAATGAGAACGACGACCCGATGACAGCAATCAAAATGAGCGGCAAGACTGTGTTTGTCGAAGACAGGGGTGACTACAAGCCAAATCCTTACAATCCGATAGAATTGGAGTGATTTGTGCCGTCCTTGTAAGTCGTTGATAATCAGCGGCGTTGCAAAAGGCCGTCTTTCGCATTGTAAAACATGGCCTTTTAGCGTGCAAAACGCGGCCTTTTGCAAGGCGAAAGACGGCCAACGGCAAAACCGTAGGGCTTGGATGTGAAAATAAAATGACAGTGATGAATATTGAAAGACATATTAACGGTATGCCGTCAGGCGGCACGTCGGCAGGCGCGAAACGCCATGTCGGCTCTGTGCAGGCCGCTTTCCGGGGTAAGGGCGGATGCGCTTTGCCGCCCGGTTGCCGTGTCCTTGCCGCCGTTCTGCTGCTCGTCCTTTTCGCCATACCCTGCATGGCGCAGCCGTCCGCGCGTACTATTACGGGCACGGTGGCCGACCAAAAGACGGGCAAGGCCGTAAGCTATGTCACCGTGAAGGCGCTCAATGCCGCCGACTCGCTGCTCTCTTACGCCATGACCGGCGGCGACGGGGCGTTCACACTGACGCTTAATGAGGGAACGACAGCCGTGGAGTTCACCCTGATGGGGTACGAGACGAAGCGCATCAGCGTAGGGAACATGCGCCGGGGGATGCGCGTAAGCCTCGCCCCGAGCGGCATAATGCTGAAAGAACTGACGGTGAAGGCGCGCCCGATAGAGCGGCACAAGGACACGCTCAACTACAACGTGGCGGCGTTTCAGGGCAAGGAAGACCGCTACATAGAAGATGTGCTCAAGAAACTGCCAGGCATCGAGGTGGCCGCCAACGGCGCAATATCATATCAGGGCAAGCCCATCAACAAGTTCAACATCGAGGGGCAGGACTTGCTCGGCAACCAATACAACCAAGCTACGCGCAACCTGCCGGCCGATGCGGTGGCCACGGTGCAGGTGATAGAGAACGACCAGCCCGTCCGCGCGCTGAAAGACCGCGTGCCGTCAGACAAGGCCACGCTCAACATAAAGCTGAAGCAAGACTACAGGCTGCGCCCCTTCGGCGAAGCTGTGGGCGGCATTGGCAGCACGGACGGCGTGCTGTGGAACAACCGCCTGACGCTAATCGGCGTGGGACGGAAGAACCAGGCCTTCGTCACCGCACGCATGAACAACAACGGCGAGGACTTATCCGCCGACACGGAGGAGCACATCGACTACACCGACATATACAGCTACGCGCCCCTGCCGCCGCAGATGGTGCAGGACGGAAGCGCCGCCGAGCCGCCCGTAAGCCGGCGGCGTTACCTTAGGAACAAGTCGTACACCGCCGGGCTAAACTTCCTCCGCCGCGCCGGACGCTACGGCTCGCTGCGCATGAACATTACTTACTACGGCACGTCAGACCGTTCCGAGGACAGCACCTATAACTTTTACGGCGGCGACGAGACGCTTTCCTTGTACGAAGCCAACCGCCGCAAGGCGCGGCAACACACCTTCATGCCCCGCCTGCGCTATGAGCTTAACGCCCCGAAGGTGTACCTTGAAGACGAGCTTACAGGCTCTTTGACCTTCCAAGAACAGCATACCAGCAACGAGCTGGCAAGCAAACAAGGCGCGGCGGCAGGCTCCATTCCCAATGGGGAGGGGTGTGTAGAGGCTTCTTCTGCCGCCTGTCTGCTAAACGAACGCACCGTGCGCCATCCCGGCTACGTGCAGAACAAGCTGCGCATGACCGTCAACACCGGCCCACACTCTTATTCCGTCAGTTCCCTTCTGCGCTACTTCCGCCGCAGCGAGACGCTATGCGTAAGCCAAAGCGACGGCGGAGCGCAGGGCGTAACCACCGCCCTTAACGCTCCGTCCGTCCTTGCTTCATCTGCCCTTTACGCCCTTTCGCAACGCCTTGAGCTTGAAAGGCTGATGACGCGCAACAGCGTCGGCACGCGCTTTTACATCGGGCAGAACAGCCTTGAGCTGCAATATGCCTTCGGGCTGCGTTCGGACAACATGTCCGTTGACGGCGGCAAAGGCTGCCATACCATGTACATGAAGCATTCGTTAAGGCCGGAATACGTGTTGAAGTACCGCCGCGGCCACGTAACGCTCGATGTTCCGGTGAGTTTTTTTACGTCGCGCATAGCCTGGAGCGGTGCCGGTGGCGGCACGAAGGTGTACCTTTCGCCTTCGGTAAGCTGGCGGCACGAGTTCTCGCCGTTCTGGCGCATGAACATGTCGGGCGGCTTTGGACAGGACGAGGACGCCGACGTGATGACCCCTGCGGAGTATTGCAGCACTTACCGCACGCGCGTATTGACAGCCGACCGCATAGGATGGACGCGCTCGGCGAGGGCGTCAGTATCGTTCAGCTACGCCAACGTAGTCACCATGTTCGTGTGGAATTTCATGGCGATGGCCTCGTGGAGCACGCGCGACCACTACAACGAGTACACCTACGGCGGGCAGTTTACCGAGGTAAGGCCCGTGTGGAGCGACGTGCATACGCGCATGTTGTTCGTCATGACGTCGGCCGACAAGACGTTTACGCGCGCCGGCCTGTCGCTGAAAAGCACCCTGAACTACAACCGCACCACGCTGCCCGTGGCGCAGAACGGTGTCAAGACCGCCATAACGGGCAACGTGATGGCGGCGGCCGTGACCCTGCGGTGGAGCAAGCTGCGGTGGCTCACGGTGTCGTTGCGCCCTACGCTTAACGTGACATGGCAAGACCCATCCCTGTGGAGCACCGGACACAACACGCTGAAGAGCCTTTACAACGTGGCCGACGTGCATCTCTTCCCTTTCAAAGGCTTTGACGTAAGCCTGCAATGGGAGTACAACGCGCTCGAGGTGGAGCGCGGGCGGTTCCGCCGCAACAGTTTCCTTGACGCCGCCGTGCGCTATGCGGCTACAAAGAGGTTGGAGTTTCGCGTGCAGATGAGCAACCTGCTCGACCGCGACACATACAGCGAGGCGTCGTTCACAGGGCTTAATTACAGCTATTTCAGTCTGCCGTTGCGCGGCCGCGAGGTGCTTTTCTCCGTGGCGTTCAACATCTGACGGTGCAAAGCCTGATGAAAATTGTAAGCAAAACGAACGCTTTTTCTTATACATTTTGCCGCCGCCTTGTTCTTGTATGATATTGTTTAACTAACCGGCTTGTGTCTGCTTACAAAGTAAAATGCCGCCTTTCGCACTGCAAAAGACCGTCTTTTGCAGTGCGATTGACGGCATTTTGGAATGCGAAAGACGGCCTTTTATAGAACGCAACGTGGCGAGCCGTGATGCGGCCCGCCACGTTGCATGGTCTGTTAGCTTTCGGTTTAAGTGCTATTTCGTGATTAACGCCACGGCGTATGCGCTCATTCCCTCCTCGCGCCCGGTAAAACCGAGCCGCTCGGTGGTGGTGGCCTTGATTGATATTTGGTCTTCGTCAACGCCCATTACTTCGGCCAGGCAAGCCTTCATGGCCGGCACGTGAGGGTTGATTTTTGGCCGTTCGGCGCACACGGTGGCGTCGATGTTGCCCACGCGGTAGCCCTTTGTGGCGATGAGCTGCACCGTCTTGCGCAGCAGCAGTTTGCTGTCAACATTGAGAGTGTCCGCCGACGTGTCGGGGAAGTGATAGCCTATGTCGCGCATGTTGGCCGCGCCGAGCAGCGCGTCGCATATTGCATGGATGAGCACATCGGCGTCGCTGTGCCCCAACAGGCCCGTGGTGTGCTCTATTTTAATCCCCCCGAGCCACAGCTCGCGCCCCTCGACGAGGCGGTGAACGTCGTAACCTAAGCCTACACGAATATCCATAAATCAAATAATTATCTCCTGAACAAATCTTTTATTCCGTCCATGTCGAAGGCGAGAGTGAAGCGCAGGGTCTGGTCGAGAGGGTTGCTCTTGGCCGTAGCCCACACGTATCCGCAGTCGAGCGAGAACGCGCTCATGCGGAAGCCGGCGCCGAAGGTGAAGTATTTGCGGTTGCCCTTGTTCTCCGACTCGTGGTGGTAGCCGGCGCGCAGGCTGAACTTGTCGTTGTAGACGTACTCCGCGCCGACGCTCCAGCGTATTTCCTGAAGCTCCTCCTTGAAGCCTCCGGGCGCGTCGCCGAAGCTTTTGAATATGCCGCTGATGCTCGATATGTCGTAATAGTCTTTCTGCACGCGCTGCTGGTAGTCCTCGGTCGACTCGCCGTCTTCCTGCAACGGGTATGTGGGTACGAGCAGCTTGTTGGCGTCGGCGGCTATGGTGAAGCGGTTGTATTCGTCAATCGGCACCATGAGCGACGCTCCGAGGCGCATGTTCGTAGGTATGAACTCGCTGTTGTCGTCGCCTCCGAAGGTTATTTTGCTGCCTATGTTGCTGATGTTCAGACCCAGGCCGAGCTGGCATTCGCGCTGGCCTATCATTATGTAGTTCTGGTAATACAGGGCAATGTCGGCTCCGAAGGCGCTGCCCGGCGTGGTGTCGTCGGTGTAGTCATAGGTTAGGTCGGAGTATATCCAGCGCACCGCCGCCGCTATTGAAAACTTTTCGCTGAGCATCAGCGAGTAAGCCACGTCCACGGACATCTCGTATGGGTTGATAGTCATGCCGCCGACATCCTCGGTAAGGGCGACCTCTCCCAATGAAAAATAGCGCAGCGAGGCCGACACCGCGCTGTAATCGCCTATGCGGTAGTAGCCTGCCAGATATGCCAAATCCATATCGTTGACCAGCTGGCGCAGCCACGGCGTGTAGTTAAGGGCAACCCCGGCGCGGCTGATGCAGAACGGATACTTGGCCGGGTTCCAGTATTGCGAGTTGACGTCGGGGTCGGTCGCCGCGCCCACGTCGCCCATTCCGGCGGCACGCGCGTCGGGTGCAATGGTCTGCGATGTGACCGAGTTACGCTCTGGATTGAATATGTCTGTCTTCTCCTGGGCGTTCGCGCCGAGCGAGACTGCGGCCGCCAGCACAGCGAGCAGTATTCTAAGGTGCTTCATTGTCATGTCTTTTGATATTCCAGAGATTGTTTAATTGTTGATTTTTGATTGTTAATTCCTCACATGGCAATGTGGGATTATCTGTTCATTATTATTAGTTTCTTCGCTTTCGACACCATTCCGCTGCCGTCTCCGCCTATCTTCACGCGGTAGATGTACACTCCGGTGGTGAGCCGTCCGCCGCCGTCGCCGGTCAAGTCCCAGTCCACCGTGTATGTGCCTGATGCCGCCACGCCGCCTTCGGTGTGCTTCCATACGGGGCGTCCGCTTATGTCAAACACCTCAATCTCTACGTCAAGGTTGCTTCCCGAGCGGTCGTGCGTAATGATGAATGTGGTGTTCGTCGTAGCAGGATTTTGCGTGCAGTCCACGCTGTGTATGCTTGGCGTAAGGCCTTCTACCACGTTGAATCTCAGTTCCGCGGTCGAAGAGTTGTTCATTATGTCCCAGGCGCGGAAGCGCAAGGTGTGCTCTCCCGGAGCAAGTGCGGGTATGCTGTAATACGTACGGCCGCTGGTGTAGCTGCCGAAGTCGTACTCGAAGTTGTCGTTCAGCACGTAAGTGCGTGCCATTTCGCCGTCAATCGTCAGCAGCAGGTCGTGGCCTATGCCGCTGCCGGTGGTGTTCAGTCCGTCTTTGTCGTGTATTTCGGCTACGAAGAAAGGCGTGGTGTTGACCTTTCCGCCGTTCACGAACGACGGTGAATTAAGGTAACAGTAGATTGACGGGCCAATGGAGTCGGAGCCGTTGACGCCCGTTCCGCCCACGATGAAGTCCTCGCTATACCCGTTTACGGCATTGTTTGTGGTGCCGTTCACGGCCACTATGTTGATAATTCCTTGCTCGTCGCTATAATCAATGTCCTTAGGCACGGCGAAAGTGAAGCTGAACTCGCCGCCGCGTACACTGTCGTTGCCGTTGAAGAGCACGGTGTTGCGGTCGTAATATTCAAACGGTGTGTCCGCGCCTTCTGCCGAAGTGTTGTTCAGACGGCATGTCACAAGGTGCTCGGCGTCCCTTACCAGTGCTCCTACAATGCCGTTGAAAGCCGTGTCCTTGCCGCCTTCGGCCGTCTCGATGTGCCCCTTCACCGACACAACCGACCCCGCAGAAAGCCGCGGAAGGCTGCTTGCCGATGCAATGTCGATGCCGTTTATGCTGTCTATCACCGCACCGGGCATGGGAACGTTGAGCCTCAATGCCGGGTCGCCGAGCAGCGAATATTGCAGCTTGTTGACAGACATGTCGGCCTGTGTGGCTATGAGTTCGTTCTTTGCCAGCCGTTGCGCTTCGCCTATTGTGACGTATTTTCCGTTTACAGGAGTAAGCAACGCCTTGACGAAAGCTTTGTTGATGGCCTTGTTGCGGTCAACGTATACGGTGCGCGTGGTGCCGTAGAAGGCTACGGCTCCACCCTTGTCGTTGAGCAAGGCGGTCTCTCCGATGTTGTCTTTCTGCGTGTCAAAGGGCATGACCTCACACGAAGCGGTGACCCAAAGGGGCAGGTTCTCGTTGCTGAACGTGGCGAAGTCGTTGAGCTTTAGCACCGATTCGTGCGACAGGCCGGTAGGTCCGCCGTGTCCGCTGTAGTTCATCATCAGCGCGCCGGCGGCCTGCCGCTGCTTGATTAGCTTCGTTGCGTCGGGATAAGTGTTGCCGGTTGAGGAGCTTTCGCGCTTGTATGCGTCCCACATGATGCGCTCCACGCGGAACGCCGGGTTTATGCTTTCAACGAGCGAGGCCACCTCGTCGGCGTCTTCCATGTGTATGTTTTTGTTTCCGTCGTCGCCCATGAATACGAACGTGTTTTGCCAGCTGCCTGCGTTCTTGTTCTCGGCGTAGCGTATAGTCTTGTCAACGATTATCTTGGCTTCGGCCGCATTGCGCACGGGAAAGCGCCCCACGGCCACGTCGAGCTTGTCGGTCTTGGTGGGGTTGCCGCCCTCTCCGTCGTCAAGGCAGCAGAAGAAGCCGTCGTCAACGTAGCAGTCAACGTCGTTGAACGAGTCTTCGCTCTCATGGCATAACAGCAAGTCGTCGGCCGAAAGGGTGGCGCATTCGGGCGTGTTGAGGCGGTTGTCCCACACGCAGTCGCCGAAGAGCAGCAGGTATCGCGGCATGTCGGCCTCCGTCGTGGCGCGGTCGTACAGCATTTTGAGGTACCGCCGGTATGCGTTAGCATCGGGAGTGCCGCTCGAGAACTCGTTATACAGCTCGTCGGCAGGCACTATCGTCACCCTCAGTCCGTCGTGCTGGCGGTGGTGTTCGGCCAGGCGTTCGGCCTCGGAGGTGAGCTTTGCCGACGTGGGCACTATTATTACCATGTCCGCCTGCGGGTCGGCGTGGTGGTCTTGGTTGGTGATGTTGTAAACGTATTCAGGCTGGCTGAACGACATCCCTTTAAGTGTAGGCCTGCGCCGTGGCATCTCCGTGGCTATTGAAATGAAGTCGAGGCGCACCGGGCCGCCGCTCATCGTTGTCAGCGTCACGGTGTTTTCGGCTTGCAGGTTGTCGATGCTGTACTGGCCGTCCATGTTCTTTCCGTGGTCGTAAGAGCCGAAGCCGCCGGTCGATATGGTGCCAACAGTAGTGCCGTTTATGGCTACTTGCGCCGTGCTTTGTTGTCCGGCCGTGGCGCGTACGGTCACTGTTCCTGCGCCAGTTTGCCCCGTGTCGAGGCTTAAAGTGTAGCTTTTCGAGCTGCCAGCGGCTATCGGGTCGTTCTGGCATAGGTTGCGTCCGCCCTGATACCAGGCGTAGCTGTCAACCTCGTGGAGCGCGTGGTAGTCGTCGGCTGACGGATAAAACGAGTCTACGAAGGCCGTGCTGTCCACCGTGAGCGGCTCGCCGTCGCTCTCAGTGAGGAAATAATAGCCGTAGTCGGAGTACGGGTTGCGCGTGCGGACACCGGCGTCGTCGCTGCTCCACGACACCGGCCCCTGCGCATGGAACAGCCTGTGGCCGTCTACCGTGCACGTTGGCACCTCCTTGAGGTCGTCATATTTGACAAGGTCTTCTTCGCGCAGCACCTCGTTTTGCAACGCTCCGCCATAGCCGTACAGCTTCACCCGGCTCATGTCTGACAGGCCGGCGCGGCGTATGAGGGCTTGCGTTATCTCGTAAACGCCCGTTGCCGGGACGCGGATTTTTGCCCACCGCCCCTCGCGCAGCACGGAGTGGGCGGCGTAGCGGCCGCTCTCCGCTTCATCGTTTCCGACTCTTGCCTTGGCCGCGGTGCGCCGCTTGGGCTTCGACTTCACGTCGAGCATGAAGCTGACCAGCTTCATCCGCCTGCCGCCGCGCTCCACCAACGGGGTGAACGCCACTTCCAGGCGACCCCGCCTGCGCTCCACTACGACGTTGGCCTCCACCACAGGCATCTGCGGCAGCGGCTTGCCGCTTATACGCTCGTATTTCCAGATATCGCCTTCGCCCATTTCCAGAAACTCCGGATACTCTATCGTGACGGAGTAAACGGAGTCGGCCCACGCCCTGCCGAGCGGCATGGAGTAGGTGAACGAGGGCAGCACACTGTCAATCCTCACCTCTTCGGCGGTGAGGTTGAAGAACTTTTGCACCCCCGTCTGCGCCCAAGCCGTAAGTACGGAGAGCATGGCCGGCAGCAACGGCAATATCCTTTTTATGTTCATCTTACGTTAAATTCCAGCACCTTACGGTCTTCTATCCAGCCTGTTATGTGGTCGCCCACGTTGACGGGTCCCGTGCCCTGCGGCGTGCCCGTATAGAGAATGTCGCCCGTCTTCAGCGTAAACCAGCGGCTGATGTAGGCTATCAGCTCGTCAATCTTGAACAGCATGTCGGCCGAGCAGCCCTCTTGCACCGTAGCCTCGTTCACGTCGAGGCGGAAGCGCAGCGCGTTCACGTCGCGCAGCTTCTCCACGCTTACCCATTCTCCGATTGTCGCCGCCCCGTCGAAACCCTTGCACAGCTCCCACGGCTTGCCTTCGGAGCGCAGGCGGCGTTGCAGCTCGCGCGCGGTGAAGTCAACGCCCACGGTCACCGCGTCATAATACCTGTGGGCGAACCTTACGGGTATGTTCTTGCCCAGACGGCAAATCCTGACTACCAGTTCGCCCTCGTAGTCAATGCGCCCGAGGTCGTCAGGCGGGAAAAACGGCTTCCCGTCTTTCAGCAGAGAAGAGTCGGCCTTGGTGAAAATCACAGGCTCTTCCGGTTTATATAACGCTCCGTCAAGCTCTTTATTGTGCAGGATGTAGTTCATCCCTACTGCAAATATCTTCATATCGCGTAAGTTTTTATGTCATGAAAAAGCACCGGGCAAAGGTACGTAAAAATCCCGAAAGAGCCAAACCTGCCGCCTCCGCTCCTGCCAATGCTTGCGCATGGCCGTGCGAAAGGCCATGTTTCGCCATGCAAAAGGCCGTCAATTGCACGCTAAAAGGCCGCGTTTTGCAATGCAAAATACGGCCTTTGGAAAGTTGCTGATAATCAACTGGTTAGCGAAGGGTGCAAATGTGCGTGGTAATAGAGCGGTTTGAAGCTCTTTTACCGTATGATTTTACTTTATGTATAATATGTTTATACTTCTTTAATGGCGTTATATAACATGCCTCTTCCTTGTCCGGCCCAATAAGTCAAGTCCTGTTCGATGAAGAACCAGCGCACTAATTTGAGTGTCAATTCATACGGCCAACCGTGACAAGGCAATCCTTTTACATTAGAATAGGCTTGTTCAAATGTTTTCAAGTCATGGATGTCAGTGATTGCTTGGATGAGTTTGCCGTAATCGTTTGGTGGCAGATTGTCTTTTTTCAGCTGCAAGTCTTCAAGCAAATCGTTGTGGCTTGGGGCTTTGTCGTTGCCGTTTTGCCATTTAATTAAGTCCTCTACGTAAATCACAAAGTCGCATCCTTTATTCAGTCTTCCCGGGCGTTCGATGTAGATGCGCTTGCCGTCAGCCAGCGTTTCGACAAAATACCTTAGCTTTGTTTTGCATTCTTCTGTGGCGAATGTGTATAATAAGAATTTACGGAGTTCGGCACGGCCGGTGTATTTTTCTATCGAACCTAACTCTATTTCAATGTAGTCGTCATTTCTTATTCCCATATTGTTGCTTCCTTTTGCTTTTTGTTTGTAATGTTTCTGTGCCGTTGTATTGCGTTTTTTTGTGCAGTTGTTCTTTCGTTATACCCCTTGGCAGCATTCGGTTTGTTGTACGCTGGCAGGTGTCATGGCGTTATCGTTGCGTGGAAATGGCATTGCTGCTTGTTCAGGTTGTGCCTGTGCATGTAAGGAAAAGCCTTGGCTGGCGTGTGCCAAAGAAGCGTTGCACGGTCATGCTAAACTGTTTTTCTGTATTGGTTTTGTTCATAATCAAGGGTGTTTAGGCTTGGTTTGTTTGGCCGGTTCATACCAATTGAAGTGATGCCGCTATCAGTATAGTTCGTGACAAGCAGTTCCGTTATTTGTCCCCTGCCGTCTGGCTTTGCGTTTATAGAGCGCGGTGCATGTATGCGCCTTATGTGGTAGCCGTTGTACAAGTCATCAAGGAATGTGTCCTGTGGGGCGTGTCCCATCCCGTCTGAATTGCTTAGCATGGCCGTGCAACCCAGGGAAGTGAGTTGGTCGAAAAACTTTTTCAGGCGGACTTGCTCGTTGTCGTCAAACCCGTCTTTTGAGTATGACGTGAAACATGACGTCGCGTCCAACGGCCTGTAAGGCGGATCAAGGTAGACAAACGTGTTTTCGGAAACGTAGCTTGACATCTGCCCGAAGTCGCCGCACGTTATTTCAACGTCCTGTAAAAGCCTACTGTCGGCGTAGATGGTTTCCGTATCGCATATTTTCGGGTTCTTGTATCTGCCGAACGGAACGTTGAAGCCGCCCTTGGAGTTTACCCGGTACAGCCCGTTGAAGCATGTCCTGTTCAGGAAAATAAGGTGTGCGGCGTTGTCTATGGCGGACAGACCGCCCTCGTTGAACTGCTTGCGCATTGTCAGGTAAAACTCTTTCCGGCCGTCTTCAGCAGTTATTCCAAGATATTCCTTTTGTATTGCAGACAGGCAGCCGATAAGTTTCTCCGGGCTGTTTTTCACCGTTCTGTATGTGTTTATCAAGTCAGGATTAAGGTCGTTTATTACGGCTTTGCGTATGTTCCCGTACTTTTGCAGCATGAAAAACAGCATGGCGCCACCGCCGACAAACGGCTCGATGTAAGTAAGGCTGTCGCGTCGGGCTATGTCGGCGGGCAGCATTTTCTCAAGCGTTGGCAATAGCTTGCCTTTGCCGCCGACCCATTTGACGAAAGGTTTTGCTGTAGGCTTGTTCATTGTGCGGTGTGGCTTGTTGTATAATGCAAACTTACGAAATATTTTCGAGATATTGGTTTGTGGGCGTGAAAAACGCCTGTTGTAGTACAAAATATGTGCTTTTACATAGTGGCCGGTGGTTAGGCGATATCCGATTGGCGGTCTTTCGCCATGCAAAAGGCCGTCTTTTAGCCTCTAAAAGGCCGTGTTTTGCAGTGTAAAAGACGGCCTTTTGCAACGTGTTGGAAATCAATGCGTTACAAAAGAGACGGCGGACGGGCTTACCGGCGGCGGCCGACGGCGGCGGAGTTCGGTTAAAAATAGGGCGAATAATTTTGTTTTACACGGCAAAAAACGTAACTTTGCACGATATAAACGCGCACGGGCGGAAGGCCGACGGGCGCATGTGCATATAATAATAAGGTATAAAACTATAAAGACATGGACACACTTAAAAGAGCATTGGCATCGAAACTGCTGAAGATAAAGGCCATCAAGCTGCAGCCCGACAACCCCTTTACGTGGGCTTCGGGATGGAAGTCGCCGTTCTATTGTGACAACCGCAAGACGCTGTCTTACCCCGACCTGCGCGGCTTTGTGAAGCTGGAGTTGGCGCACGCGGTGCTGGCCCATTTCCCCGAGGCTACTGCCGTGGCAGGCGTCGCGACGGGAGCCATAGCGCAGGGTGCGCTCGTGGCCGACGAGCTTGGCTTGCCTTTCGCCTACGTACGCAGCAAGGCCAAGGACCATGGCATGGGTAACCTGATAGAGGGCGAGCTGCCCGAGGGCGCCAAGGTGGTAGTCATTGAGGACCTGATATCTACCGGAGGCAGCAGTCTGAAGGCCGTCGAGGCTCTGCGCGCGGCCGGCTTCGAGGTGGTAGGCATGGTAGCGTCGTACACCTACGGCTTCCCCGTAGCCCGTCAGGCGTTTGAGGATGCTGGCGTCAAGCTCGTCACCCTGACCGACTATGAGCACGTAGTTGAGGAGGCTGCGGCCACGGGCTACATCACAGAGAATGACGTAGAGCTGCTTCACGAGTGGCGCAAGGACCCGGCAAACTGGCGAAAATAGAAGCCCCCTCCCGACCTCCCCGAGGGGAGGAGAGCGGCGGCGGGCAAATGGCCGGCATTTTTAAGGATAAATATTATTAACCGAAAACGCCCTTCCACCTCCCCTCTGGGAGGTTGGGTGGGGCTTCTTCCTCTATTTTGGGGAGATTTGTAAGGGGACTTCTGATTATGAGTAAATACGAAAGTGGCGTTAAGCAAGTGCCCCATCCGCAAGAGGTGGTCTACGCAACGCTTAGCGACCTTAACAACATAGAGCGCGTAAAGGAGCGCATACCGGCGGACAAGCTTCAGGACTTGACGTTCGACCACGACACGGTGAGCATCAGCGTGCCGCCCGTAGGCTCCATAACGCTGCGCATAATAGAGAGAGACGAACCGAAGTGCATCAAGTTTGAGACGGCCAACTCGCCCGTACCATTCAACCTATGGGTACAGCTGCTGCCCGTGACCGAAGCCTCGTGCAAGATGCGCGTCACGGTGAAGGCCGACATCCCCATGTTTCTCAAGCCGATGATTGGCTCAAAGCTGCAAGACGGCGTTGACAAAATAGCCGACGCTTTGGCTATGTTGCCGTACTGATTTTTCAGCAGACAAGCAGACAAGTGACAAGCAGGCAGGGGACAAGCAAACGACAAGGCAAACCTCCTTGTCTACTTGTCTGCTCGTCACTTGTCAACTAAAAAAAAGAAAATGAATAAACTCTGGGAAAAAAACTTCTCCGTAAACGAGGAGATTGAACGCTTTACCGTGGGCCGCGACCGCGAGATGGACATGTATCTGGCTAAGTATGACGTGCTCGGAAGCATGGCTCACATCACCATGCTCGAGTCTATCGGACTGCTGGAAAAGGCCGAGCTCGTGCAGCTTCTTGCCGAGTTGAAGCGCATCTACGCCTTGTGCGAGACCGGCGAGTTCGTCATTGAGGACGGCGTTGAGGACGTCCACTCGCAAGTGGAGCTGATGCTTACGCGCCGCCTCGGCGACATGGGCAAGAAGATACACAGCGGACGCTCGCGCAACGACCAGGTGCTTGTAGACCTAAAGCTGTTCATACGCCATGAAATAAAGGAGGTTGTAACGCTCGTAAAGGCTCTTTTCGACGAGCTGTTGCAGAAGAGCGACGAGTGCAAGGACGTGCTCATGCCCGGCTATACGCACCTACAGGTGGCTATGCCGAGCTCGTTCGGCCTGTGGTTCGGCGCTTACGCGGAGAGCTTTGCCGACGACATGCTCTTCCTTCAGGCCGCCTGGCGCATGGCTAACCGCAACCCCTTGGGCAGCGCGGCGGGCTATGGCTCGTCGTTTCCGCTCGACCGCTCGATGACGACGCGCCTGCTCGGCTTCGACACTATGGACTATAACGTGGTGTACGCGCAGATGGGGCGCGGCAAGACAGAGCGCAACACGGCCTTCGCCATGGCCTCAGTTGCGGGCACGCTGGCCAAGATGGCCTTCGACGCCTGCCTGTTCAACAGCCAGAATTTCGGCTTCGTCCGCCTTCCAAAGGAGTGCACAACGGGCAGCAGCATAATGCCGCACAAGAAGAACCCCGACGTGTTCGAGCTGCTGCGCGCCAAGTGCAACAAGCTCCAGTCGCTGCCCCAGCAAATCACGCTCATCATGAACAACCTGCCGTCGGGCTACTACCGCGACCTTCAGATAATAAAGGAGGAGTTCCTTCCTGCCTTCGGCGAACTGAAAGATTGCCTGCGCATGGCCGCGTATATAGTCAACCGCATGGAGGTGAACGAGCACATCCTTGACGACCCGAGGTATGACTTGATGTTCTCCGTGGAGGAAGTCAACCGCCTCGCCGCCTACGGAATGCCATTCCGCGACGCTTACAAGAAGGTGGGACTTGACATCGAGGCCGGCCGCTTCACGCCCAACAAAGACATACATCACACCCATGAAGGCTCTATCGGCAACCTGTGCAACGACAAAATCAGCGCCCTGATGGACAATATCATCGCCGGTTTCACGTTTGATAAGGTGGAGCAGGCCGAGAAACGGCTGCTCGGACGGTGACGCCCAGGCGTCTGCCGTCATGGCACACAGTCCTTATCGGTCCATATTCGTCTTGTTTGTCCTATTCAATCAAGCAAAAAGATGAAACGTTACACCTATTATATAATAGTGCTGCTGACAACAGTCCTTTTCTCCAGTTGCAGCGATGCAGAGAATGAGTATAGCAATTATCCCTGCCGGTTTGTTTTTGACAATAGTGCCAATAGAAGTCCGGCACTGGCTTCGGCGATGAATGTGATGTCGCCTGGAGTATTCTGTCGCATAACAATGACAGGTAATTTATTCAATTTCTCTACAAATCAGGGCTTGGAAGACCACGTGAGGCAAACGGCAATAGACCAGCAAGTGTCAATAACTCTTGGCCTTAGTAATAGTACGGGCATAATTGTTGGCTATGGAATTTTGAACAGTCCAGCCACGTTTTATGCCTATGACAGCCAATGTCCGAACTGTTACCATGAGGATGGATTGCTGCGTTATTCTTTGACGATGAACACAGATGGAACGGCGGAATGCGGCAGTTGTCATCGTAAATACGATATGAATAATGGAGGTATTATATCAAGTGGTGATGGCGGTAATAAGATGATACGCTATAGGGCAGGCATTGCTGGTAATGTACTTTCTGTAAACAACTGACGCGTATTAGTATTAAAATGTGTAAATTAATTTGCATTTTCGAGAAATAGACTTATCTTTGCAATGCTTTATGCGGCAATAGCTCAGTTGGTAGAGCGCAACCTTGCCAAGGTTGAGGTCGCGGGTCCGAGTCCCGTTTGCCGCTCACGTGCCGCCGCAATGGTGGAATTGGTAGACACGAGGGACTTAAAATCCCTTGGCCAGAAATGGCTGTGCGGGTTCGAGTCCCGCTCGCGGCACAACTTATCTAAAACCTTTCATTATGAAAAAAAATCTTATCTTATTGTTCTCGGCGGCTTCAGTGCTCGCACTGTCGTCTTGTTCAACCAAGCTGGGAGAACTCTCTGCCGACAATTTCAAAGTGACACCCAATCCCTTGGAGTCAAGGGGTGGACAGGTGGCTGTTACCATTGACGGTACTTTCCCCGAGAAATACCTGAAGAAGAAGGCTGTTGTCACTGTCGTTCCCGAGCTGCGTTACGGCAACGGACAGGCCGCGCAGGGACAGGCCGCTACGTTCCAGGGAGAGAAGGTGGAAGGCAACGACCAGACCATATCTTACAAGATGGGCGGCAACTACACCATGAAGGCCAACTACAAGTATGTACCTGACATGCAGAAGAGCGACCTTTATATGACGTTCGACGCATACTATGGCAAGAAAAAGAAGAAAATAGAGGTGCCCGCAGTGAAAGTAGCCGAGGGCGTAATAGCCACATCGGAACTTTATACGAAGACTCTCGCCGGCAGCGGAGCATGTATCGCTCCCGACACTTTCCAGCGTGTACGCGCCCAGAGGCAGGAATCTCAAATCAAGTTCCTCATCAACCAAGCCAACCTGCGCAAGAGCGAGCTGAAGAACAACTCTGTACAAGAGTTCGTAAAGTTGCTTAAAGACATAAACAACGACAAGGAGAAGCTGAACCTGAAGAACGTTGAAGTTCTCGCTTACGCATCTCCCGATGGCGGTGTTGAGTTCAACGACAAGCTGGCAAGCAAGCGTCAGGACGTATCTGTCAACTATGCAGAGAAGCAACTCAAAGATGCTAAACTCGCAGGCGATGTTACCGGCAAGTACACCGCACAGGACTGGGACGGCTTCCAGAAGCTTGTTGCTGCTTCTAACATACAGGACAAGGACGTTATCCTCCGTGTTCTCTCAATGTATCAGGACCCCGAGGAGCGCGAGCAGCAAATCCGCAACATGTCGGCTGGTTTCCGCGAGCTTGCTGACGGCATCCTTCCTGAACTTCGCCGTTCACGCCTTATCATCAACTATGAGACCATCGGACGCAGCGACGACCAAATCAAGGAGCAGTACAAGGCTGACGCTACACAGCTGAGCGTTGACGAACTGCTTTACGCCGCTACTCTTGAGGACAATATTGATGCGCAGGAAGCTATCTATAAGAAGACCACTGAGGTTTATCCCAACGACTACCGTGCGTTCAACAATGTTGCTGCCATAGAGTTTGCAAAGGGCAACGACGCAGAGGCTAAGAGCTATCTCGCAAAGGCTCAGAGCATCAATGGCAACGCAGCAGAGGTTAACGCCAACCTCGGTCTGCTCGCTTTGAAGAGCGGCAACTTGAGCGAAGCTGAGAATTACATCGCAAAGGGCAACACAGCCGGCGACTACAACAAGGTGCTTGGTTCACTCAACCTCGCGAAGGGTGACTATGCAACGGCAGAGCAGAACTTGAGCGGCATCAACTGTAACACAACTGCTTTGGCTCAAATCCTTAACAAGAACTACGCCGGTGCGGCTACAACTCTTGGCAATATCGAGAACAAGGACGCCATGACTGATTATCTCCAGGCCATCCTGAACGCTCGCCAGGGCAACAACGACGCAGCTTCTTCTTACCTGAAGAGCGCTTTGCAGAAGGATTCTTCACTCTCAACTTACGCTAATAACGACCTTGAGCTGTCAAAAGTCAGCAAATAAATAAAGCTGGCGCATGAAGCGGCTTATATACATCTTTACGCTCACCTTGGTTCTGGTTGCCTGCGGTACACGCAGGGGTTACTTCAGTCTTGAAGGCCGGTTACTCAACCTGAACCAAGGTGAGTTCTATGTTTACAGTCCCGACGGCGTATTCGATGGGGTTGATACGATAAAAGTCGAGGGCGGACGTTTCGCTTTTGAAACGCCATGCAAGGAAAGCGGCACGATAATGATTGTCTTTCCTAATTTCTCCGAGCAGCCTGTATTCGCCGAACCAGGCAAGAATGTCACGATAAAGGGTGATGCCTCACATCTTAAAGAGATAGAAATTGAAGGCACAGACGAGAACAAACTGATGAACGGTTTTCGTCAACAGATATCCAAGGCATCGCCGCCGGAAGTGCTGAAGTACGCCGAACAGTTTGTAAGGAACAACCCCGAGTCTGCTGTAAGCGTATATATCCTGCGGAAATACTTTGTCAATCCCAATGTCGCAAATGCCGACAATAACCTTGACAAGGCCGAAGAGCTTGTGGCAATAGTGTACAAGGCGCAGCCCAAGAACGGTTATGTGGCGCGCATGTCGCGTTATATTAAGGGTGCGAAAAACAGCCTGGTAGGTGCCAAGTTACCGCATTTCACGGCAACAGACATTGACGGTGAGGCTGTGTCCGACGACAAATTGAGAGGCCGTGTGTCCGTTGTTTTCACTTGGGGCAACTGGAATTACGAGAGCCGCAGCCTTCGCGACCGGCTTATCAGGCTGAAAGATGATTACGGAGATAAGTTCGCATTGCTTGGCGTAAGCCTCGACGCAGGCAAGGCCGATTGCGAACGTTCGCTCCGTAACGACTCTACTTCTACAATAATAGTGTGCGACCAGATGATGTTCGACAGTCCGCTTATTGACGTTTTCGGCTTTGGCGGAGTGGGGGAGAACATCTTGTACAACGCCCAAGGCCGTGTCATCGAGCGAAATATGAAGCCCGAGGACATTGAAACAAAGCTGAAAACACTCTTAAACTAACCAAATACATGCTTGTCAAGACATATTGCGCGGCTGTAAACGGTCTTGAAGTAACCACCGTTACGGTTGAGGTAAGCATGTCGAAAGGCGTGATGTTCCATCTCACCGGACTTGCCGACACCGCCGTAAAGGAAAGCCGCGACCGCATTGTAGCCGCGCTGAAGAATAACGGAATACGGCTTCCCGTCGCAGACATCACCATCAACATGGCTCCGGCCGACCTGCGCAAGGAGGGCAGTTCATACGACCTTCCGCTCGCTATAGGCCTGTTGGCGGCGATGGGTAATGTCAAGCCCGACGCTCTTCAGCAGTATATGCTCATAGGAGAGCTTGGCCTTGACGGCAAAATTCAGCCCGTGCGCGGCGCCCTGCCGATAGCCATACGTGCGCGGAAGGAAGGCTTTAAGGGGCTGATTGTGCCACGCCAGAACATCCGCGAGGCCGCCGTCGTAAACAAACTTGACGTCTATGGCATGGACAACCTGCTCGATGTGGCGCGCTTCTTGAACGGCGAAGCGGGCTTCGAGCCTACCGTCATCGACACGCGCCGTGAGTTTTACGAGCAGCAGAGCCGTTATGATTTGGACTTTGCCGACGTGCGCGGCCAGGAGAGTGTCAAGCGTGCGATGGAAGTAGCGGCGGCAGGCGGTCACAACATGATAATGATAGGCCCTCCGGGCAGCGGCAAGTCGATGATGGCGAAGCGGCTTCCGTCCATTCTTCCGCCGCTCTCGTTGGCCGAAAGTCTTGAAACAACGCAGATACATTCAGTCGCCGGAAAGCTTGGCCGCGACATGTCGCTAATCTCCCAACGCCCGTTCCGCGCCCCTCATCATACCATTTCACAGGTAGCCTTGGTGGGCGGCGGAGCCAATCCCCAGCCGGGAGAAATCTCGCTTGCGCACAACGGCGTGCTCTTCGCCGACGAGCTGCCGGAGTTCAACAAGTCAACACTTGAAGTGCTGCGGCAACCCCTTGAAGACCGTAAAATCACCATTTCGCGCGCTAAGTACACCATAGAGTACCCCTGTTCGTTCATGTTCGTGGCGTCGATGAACCCCTGTCCGTGCGGCTATCACAACGACCCTACCCACAAGTGCGTGTGTACGCCGGGGCAAATCCAGCGTTACCTTAACAAGATAAGCGGCCCGTTGCTCGACCGTATAGACATTCAGGTGGAGATAACGCCCGTGCCTTTCAACGACATTTCGCGCACGGCGCAGGGCGAATGCAGCGCAAGCATACGCGAACGCGTAATCAAGGCGCGGCTAATCCAGGAGCAACGCTTCCGCGAATGCCGCGGAGTGCACTGCAACGCGCAGATGTCAGAGCGCATGATTCACCAGTATGCCGAACCCGACGCGGCCGGGATTGATTTGCTGCGCATGGCCATGGAGCGGCTCAACTTGTCCGCACGTGCCTACAACCGCATACTGAAAGTGGCGCGCACGATAGCCGACCTTGAAGCGTCTGCCGACGTAAAGGCGCAGCATCTGGCCGAAGCCATAAGCTACCGCAACCTTGACAGGGGCGACTGGGCGGAAAGGTGACATTTTTTTAAATTAAGAATTAAGAGTTAAGAAAATATGCCTTGAAGATATAAACATCCCGCAAGGCATATTTTCTTAACTCTTAACTCTTAACTCTTAATTAGACTTTCACAGCAGCCTTTTTGCGAAATACCTTACGGGGTACCACACCGAGACGAAGCCCACGGCAACCACCGTGAGGAACACGAGCACGATGTCATCAGGGTGTACGCTTACCGGGTAAGCGTCAACAACAAACGAGCCGCTGCTCTGTCCCAGGGCCACGAGGCCGTACTCCTGCTGGAGCCAGCACAGCAACAGGCCGAGCAGTATGCCTGCTACGGCGCCGATTACCGAAATCATGCGGCCTTCGAACAGGAATATTCGCGTTATTTGCTTGTCGGTCGCGCCCATGTTGCGCAGCGTCACCACGTCGTCCTTCTTGTCTATTATGAGCATCGAGAGCGAGCCTATTATGTTGAAGCAGGCCACGGCCAGTATGAACGTAAGGAATATGTAGGCTATAAACTTCTCTATCTTCATTATCCTGAACGTGTCGGCCTGCTGCTCCATACGGTCCAGCACGCGGTACTTCTTGCCCGCGATTTCCCTCATCTCCGCCTTCACCGCGTCGAGGTCGCTGCCCGGCTTCAGCCTCAGTTCGAGCTGCGAGAGCATACCCTGCTGGCCGAACAGGCGGCGCGCGAAGCCTATCGAGGTTACTATGTAGCCCGTGTCGTATTTGGCGTTCCTCACCATGAACACCACGCCCGGCGATATGAGCGAGTCCTCGACGAAGCCCTCCGTGGGGTTCATCATGTCGAGCTGGCCTTCGCGTTGCGGCGCGTATATGTTCAGGAAGCCGTCCCAGTCGGCCGTCATGCCCAGCTGGTCGGCCAGGCGTATGCCCACCGTGCCGTATTCGAGGTTGGCCGCGTGCAGCGAGAACTCGCCGTCGCCGTAGAGTATGTCGTTGATATGCGTCAGCTGGTTGAAGTTGTCGTCAACGCCCTTCACCGTCACCATGGCCTGCCTGCCGCGGTACACGGCCAGCGCCTGGTCCTCTATGCTCTCCGTGGCAACGTCAACTTCGGGCAGCGTGCGTATCTTCTGCAACGCCGGGTCGTCCGCCGGAGCCGTCTTGCCCTTGGCCGGAACAACCTCTATTTGAGGGTCAAAGGCCGTCAGGAACGTTGCCACGAGGTCGTGGAAGCCGTTGAACACGCTCAGCGTCACCACCAGCGCCATCGTAGCCACGGCCACGCCGACGGCGCTTATGCCGCTAATCAGGTTGATAACGTGCGTGCTCTTCTTCGAGAACAGGTATCGGCGCGCTATGTAAAACGGCAGGTTCATTTCTTCAGCAGCTCGTCAATGTGCTCTATGTAGTCGAGCGAGTCGTCCACGAAGAAGCGCAGTTCGGGTATTATGCGCAGCTGGTTGCGCACGCGCGTGCCCAGTTCGTAGCGCACGGTCTTCTCGTTGGCCGTGATGTTCTTTATTATCTCGTCGGCCTTGTCAGAGGGGAATATGCTCAGGTAAGCCGTGCATATGCTCAGGTCGGGGCTTATGCGGCACCGTGTAACGCTTACCAGCACCCCCCTTGTCTGGCGTGTCTGCGACTGGAATATCAGGCTAAGCTCCTTTTGCAGCAGCCTTGCTATGCGGTTTTGCCTTGTCTCTTGCATTGTCGTGTCGTTTTGTTTTAAACATGTTCAAAATCAACTGCAAACTTACTAAAAATCGTTTGAATAAACGAGAATATAGCCCGAATAATGCGAAAACGATGCTCCGCACCCTTACCAGGCGGTCTCCACGCCCTTTGTCGGCGGTCTCCACGCCCCTTGTGGGCGGCCTTCTTGCCTCTTGTTGACGGCCTTCACGCCTCTTGTTGACGGCTCTTTCTGAACGTGCTTGTAATCGGTTGGAAATCAGCATGTTGCGTAATGCCTCGCAAAAGGCCGTCTTTTGGCTTCTGAAAGACGGCCTTTCGCACGCCCAAAGGCCGTCTTTTACACCCCGAAAGGCCGCCTTTCGCAAGGCCGTCGGCCGCCGTTCGAAACTGTAACCGTAACGCCCCGAAATCTTACAGACCGTAACCTGCCGTGCCGTTCATGCCCTGCCGTGCCGTGGCAAATTGGTGGCGGTTATGGCGGAGATGTCCGTTAGGGACATTGTTTCTTGTCTGTAAAGCGGTCAGTTGTTTTGTTAAAGTTTACGTTCTTAACATTAATTATCTTTCGGGGGGGGTAATTTTAAGCATATTTACTAATTTTGCCACCGAAAACAAATCATGAAACTAATCTTGGCGGCATTTAAGGATTGAGCCGCCGGCTACTAACAACAATGCAAGGCGCAAGCGCCTGATTTCAGAGAACAAAACAAGTATATACACAAGGCGGTGCCTATGGCTCCGCTGTTATAACTAAACGGTATGAAGTCTGTATTTTATGTGACGCTCGTATGGGCTTTGTTGACATGTGCCGGAGCCCGTTCGCAGGACGTGGCGGTGAAGACCAACCTGCTTTATGACGCCTTCGCCACGGTCAATGTGGGCGCAGAGGTGGGGCTTGCCCCTAAGTGGACGCTCGACGTCTCGGGCAATGTCAATGCTTGGACGCTCTCTCGCGGGCGCAAGTGGAAGCACTGGATGGTGCAGCCCGAGGCCCGCTATTGGCTCTGCGACCGCTTTGCAGGCCATTTCTTCGCCGTACATGCCCACGGCGGACAGTACAACATCGGCGGCCTGAAGAACAGTTTTAAGATGCTCGGCACCGACTTTTCCGGCCTCTCCGCGAGCCGTTACCAAGGCTGGTTCATAGGTGCGGGCGTAGGTTACGGCTACGCCTGGGTGCTCGGACGCCACTGGAATCTTGAGGGCGAGCTGGGCATCGGCTACGCATACTCCGTCTACGACCGCTTCAAGTGCGCCGGGTGCGGCGAGAAAGTGGAGCGCGACGCCCGGCATCACTACTTCGGCCCCACCAAGGTGGCTGTTAATTTGGTTTATGTTTTCTGATAAATCATGGTACAGATGAAAAGGTTTCTATATATAATAATAGGTGTCGTGGCCCTCGCCTCGTCTCCGGCCTACGGGCAGAAGGCGGCGGCAGGAGTGCCCGGAGTGTCTGTAGGCAACCTCAAGATGTCGCGCAGCGGCAGCCTGCTCACGGTCGGCATGGACATAGACATGTCACAGCTGCGCGTCGAGAGCAACCGCGCCGTCATCCTTACGCCGTGCGTCGTGGCGCAGGGCGACTCCGTCGAGCTGCCCTCAGTAGGCGTTTACGGCCGCGGCCGGTATTACCATTATCTGCGTTCCAACGGCGACGCCATGCTCACAGGGCCTTCCGAGACGGTCGTCAGGGCATCACGTAAACCCGACGTGCAGGCTTACACCGCCACCGTAGAGTACGAGCCGTGGATGGAGGGAGCCTCGCTCACCCTGCACCGCCAGGACTACGGCTGCTGCGGCGACGTGCTCGCAGAGGGTGCCGTGCCCCTGCTCTCCGACTTCCGCAGCGTCTACCAACCGACGTACGTCTACGTAAGGCCTGCGGCCGAGCCGGTTAAGACGCGCGCCATAAGCGGCTCGGCTTACGTCAACTTCCCCGTGAACCGCACCGAGATACGCCCATCTTACATGGACAACGTGCGCGAGCTGGGCAAAATCACAGGCACCATCGACAGCGTAAAGGCCGATGCCGACATTACAGTGAAAGCACTCTCAATCAAGGGATACGCCTCGCCCGAAGGTCCTTACGAGGCCAACGCGCGCCTGGCAAAGGGACGCACCGACGCCCTGAAAGACTATGTGTCAAGGCTGTACAAGTTTGACGAAGGCTTTATAAAGGCATCCAGCGAGCCCGAGAACTGGCAGGGCCTGCGCCAATACGTAGCGCAGTCAAACCTCGAAAACCGCCGGGCGATACTCGACATCATTGACTCTGACATGAAGCCCGACGCAAAGGAGTGGAAAATCAAGACGGCATATCCGTCTGACTACCGCTTCCTGCTCGACAACTGCTACCCCTCGCTGCGCCGTTCAGACTACCGCGTGGAGTACGTCATACGCACGTATAGCGACCCTGTGGAAATCAAGCGCGTCATGGCCGAGCAGCCGCAGAAGCTCAGCCTCGCCGAGTTCTACCTCGCGGCGCAGTCCATGCAGCCCGGCAGCCGCGAGTTCGACGACGCCTTCGAGACCGCCGTACGCATGTATCCCAATGACCCTACGGCCAACCTCAACGCCGCAAACAGCGCGATGAAGCGCGGCGACATGGAGGGCGCAGGCCGCTATCTTGACAAGGCCGGGCAGTCGGCCGAGGCCGTCTATGCCCGTGCCGTCTACGCCGGACTGCAAGGCAATTACGCCAAAGCGAAGCAACTCTTCTCGCAGGCGCAGGCCGCCGGACTGGCCGCGGCTGCCGAAGAGAGCAAACGCCTGGGCAACATTGCGCAGTGATTATAACCAACTAAATGTATAATAAACTAAAAATTATCGAATAATGAAAATCAAGTATTTTGCTTTAAGCTTGTTGGCATGTGTCGGGATGATGTCATGCTCTAACAACGACGACCTCGCCGGTGACGACGGACAGAAGGGTGATGGCGACATCAACGCAGCATATCTCGCCATCAACATAAACAATGTGGGTGGAACGGGAACACGTGCTGGTGGCTTTGATGACGGTTCTGATGCAGAGAATGCAGTGACGAGTGTCCGCTTTTATTTTTTCAACTCTGACGGTTCGGCCTGCACAGTAAACCAAGGGGCTAATTACAAAGATATAACCAGTGCGCAGATGGAGAATGAAACTTCATCTGACAACATAGAGGAAATATCTAACACCATACTTGTTCTTGACGGCATTACCGACCAAGCACCGTCAACAATGGTAACGGTTGTAAATCCTCCGGCTTCTTTGACTGGTAACCAAGGTCTGTCAGCATTGAAGGCTACGGTTGCAGACTATGCTACAAACTGCACTGAAAGTGGCAAATTCGTAATGTCAAACTCCGTCTATGCTGATGGTACAACTGCCGTTTGTGAGACACCCGTCGGCGCTTTCCTTAGGAGTTCGGAAGAAGATGCCGAGGCTACTCCCGTAAACGTTTATGTTGAACGCGTCGTTGCAAAGGTTAATGTGACATTCTCCGGTGCCGAGCAGACTGGAAACATGTATCTCGTGGAAGGTACTGACGGCCAGGACGGTGCTGTTTATGCAAAGGTTTTGGGTTGGGACATTGTCGGAAAAATCAATAAGTCTAACCTTCTTAAGAGCATAGACCCTTCTGGTTGGGTCTCTTCGCTTAGCGGTTTCACATGGAACGATGCAGCCAACCACCGTTCTTATTGGGCTGTAACGCCGACAGTTGACGGTGTTTCAATAAACAACACCTTTAAGTTCACCGACCTTGATAACGCTGCCGGAACGTCTGTTTATACACAGGAACTTACCCCCACAAGCGCGATAACTGATGTTGTAAACAATTCTGCGGCAAAGATTGTTGTCGCAGTGCAGCTTGTCAACAAGGACGGTAACGCCGTTCCGCGTTATGAATATCTTGGAGGCTCTTATGCAAGTGCCGATGCCATCCTTGCAATTGTTGCTCCCAACTTCTCTCAATATTGGGTAAGCACAGGTGAAAACACTTACAGGCAACTGTCTACGGTCGACCTTGAGTTCAAGTCCGGTGCCGCTTTGAACGACAATGCAACGTATAACGCATATCCGCAGGTTAAGTCAGGCGTAACGCTTTACACTAAATCAGGTGAACAATATACACCAGTTTCAGACCTGACAAGCGTCAACACCGCCTTGAAGGCGTACAACGCACGCATCTGGACGGAGGGCAAGTGTTATTATACGACTACTATCAAACACCTCGGAACAAGTGGAGTTCCACAGTACGGAGTAGTGCGCAATCACGTTTATCAGGTCAACATCTCCGACATTGCTGGCATTGGGACACCTGTTTATGACCCTGATAATGATGAGGTGACGCCTGTTGTACCTTCGGACGAGAAGTCTTATTTGGCTGCAACGGTGAATGTCCTCGCTTGGAAAGTCGTTGGCAGCGATGTAACTCTTGGAGGTAATTAATCCCGTTCCCGCGTATTTGCAGTACGCAGGACAATGATACAGGGGTTTGCGGTCCGTGGGTGCGGATGCGCCTGACGGGCTGCAAATCCTTAATACAAAGCCTTCGGGCGCAATGACAAAACCGAACAAATAACCAACAAAGGATAAATGAAACTGTCGGACTTTATACGTGGAAAGATGGCGGTTGCGCTGACGGCGGTCATCACCGTGTCGGCTCTCTCGTCATGCGGCATGATTTACGAGGACGAGGGCGACTGCAACACATACTGTGACTTGCGCTTTGTCTATGACCGCAACATGGAGTTTGCCGACGCTTTCGCCTCGAAGGTAGAGGCGGTAGACCTCTATGTGTTCGATGCCGACGGCAAGTTTCTCAGACAAGTGTCAGAGCGCGGCGACGCGTTGAAGGCCGACGGCTACCGTATGCCGCTCGACCTGCAGCCCGGACGCTACACGGTGTTGGCATGGTGCGGACTTGACGGCGAACTCGACTCGTATGACGTGCCCGACGCTACGCCCGGAGTAACCTCGCTCGAGGAGATGCAGTGCCGCCTGGCCGACCGCGAGGCGGCTGGCGCGGAGACAAGAGTAGGGCGGATAGACAACCTCTTCCACGGCATGACTACGTTCGACTTGCCCGACGAGGAAGGCCGCCACACGTACACCGTGGAGCTTACCAAGAACACAAACAACGTACGCGTGGTGCTTGCCAATACATCGGGCGAAGCCCTTAATGCCGACGACTTCGTATTCAGTATTACCGACGAGAACGGCCTCTTGGCCCACGACAACAGCGTGCTTGACGACGAACTGCTTACTTACCGCCCGTTCTACACGGCGCAGGGGACGGCAGGCAGCGGCGTCAGCGTTTACGACGACGCCATCACTTCGGCCAACGTCGTGCTGGCGGAGTTCACCGTCAGCCGCCTTGTAAAGGACAAGGACACGCGCGCCATGCTCACCATAACCAAGGCGCAGCCTGAAACTGACGGCACGCACAAGACCGTATTGTCAATTCCTCTGGTTGACTACGCCCTGCTCGTAAAAGGCTATTACAACCGCGACATGGACGACCAGGAGTATCTTGACCGCCAAGACGAGTACAACATGACATTCTTCCTCGACGATAACGGCAACTGGCTATCGTCCAGCGTCATAATAAACTCATGGAGGGTGGTGCTTAGCGATGTAGGCCTTAATTAAGGGTGAGAAGGTGATAGGGTGAAAAAACGATACTACAATGGCAAGATTGCTTCTACATACACTGGCGGCCGTGCTGCTTGCCGCGCTTGCTTGCGGATGCTCTGCCGACGACGCGGCTGGCGGCGGCGTGCCTTCCGGCGACACGCAGGTAAGCTTCATCCTCAAGCTTAGCGACGCCTCGGGGCGTACAAGGGCTGCGTGGAGCGAGGATTATGTCGGCCAGCAGGGCACGGCATACGACAACCGCATAAGCCCCGAAGACCTTAGGGTGGCCCTTTACACCGCCGACGGCAACATGTTTGCCGCCGAAGTTGACATCTTGTCATACCATGAGACGGCCACGGAGGGCGACTATGAACTCATCGGCACGGTAAAGTCAGCCGACGGCGGTGCACCTGCCGCAGGCCGGTACAAGGTGATGGTGTTCGCCAACTGCGGCGTGTCAGGCCAGTCAGACCCGTTGGCCTCATTGCGCCAATCGCCTTATCACTACGACGCCGAGGCCGTAAAGGGCGGCAGCCAGCTCGTACCCATGTGGGGAGTGACTACCGCCGAGCTCTCGCTCGAGAAAGGCAAGCGCGACAAAGAGGTCGAAATCGACCTGCTGCGAGCCTTCGCCAAGGTGGAAATCAGCCTGCACAGCGACATCTCCGAAACGACAGACATCGTCTCGGCCACGCTCACCCGTTACAACACCGGGGGCCATTGCCTCCCGGCAGGCTATGCCGGTGTAAGTAAGACGGCCGACCTTGACCAGGAGAACGGCGATAATCCGAGCTTCAACCCCGACCAAACGGCGCAGCAGACAAACCTCGACTTCACATATTCTGGCGACAATAAGTCGGCCTACCTGTACATTCCCGAATACGACAATTCCGCCGAACCTGCCGAAATCGCCCTCGAGCTAAGCGACGGCACAAAGGGAACGCTCGAGTTCAAGACGTACACCGGCGGCACGCCCGGCGGCGAAGCATACGACATAGTGCGCAACCATATCTACCGATACACCGTCAACGTGTACCAAGGCGAGCTTCAAGTGGAATGCAAGGTGATGCCGTGGCAGCTCGTAATGTCGTCAATAGGATGGATGCCGCAGCCCGCCCCTACCGACCATAACCCATTCGACTCGGACGACGAGTACAAGCAGCTTACCGAAAAGGGCTTTTATATCTTACTGCCGAGGCAGGAGTTTAGGGATGGCAGGGTTACCGTGCAGCAGGTCTTCCACGACTTGTATGAAGGCATATCAAAAGGCGACGACGAGCCTAATTATTGCGTAATTTACTATCCGAGGTATGGGGAAAAAAAACACCATGACTTGGAACCGAAATCCGGCGGTGCGACATTCTTCTTCATGTTGACAGGCCCGAAGGGCGCAACGTGGGAAGCCCATCTGACTAATACCGACGACTTCAAGTTCCTTACGTCGTCTTCCAATTATTTTGCAGGCTGTACAGACGTGTCTGAAACCACCGGGCTGACTTACTCCGAAGAGGGGGAAGTGAACCGCGCAACGCACGGAATAGCGAGGAAAAAGCCTTACGTGATAGAAATCAACGCAGTAAACAGTTATACGGGAACCAGCACCGACGGCACGGTTGGCGAATATCCGTCAGGCTTGAAGGATGAAAAAGCCTGGAAACCGTATTTCGGCGACGATTACCTTACTGATTGGGGGAAGGACAAATGGTATGGCCAGAAGGTGGTAGATACGGAGTTTTACATCACTGTAAGGCTGGCCGACGGCACGGAATACGAGCTTGACATAAACCCCGGATATTCAGGCGAAGACGCTCCCAACACTAACTTTAAAGGCAACCGCCGCTATGCCGGCACAGACAAGCGTATATGGATACGCCAGTTGAGGGCGCAGCAGAATAAGGCGTATGACTATATGGCCAAGGACATAGAGCCTGTTGATAAAAAAAACTTTGAGTGGTGGCGTGTCAATCCATATTGGAAATGATTATACTATGTTGAAAGACGTATTATATAAAGCATCGCTTCTTATGGCCGTATGCCTCGGGTGCGCGGCCTGTTCGCAGGAAGATGACGCCGTTAACGGTGCTGGCGGCAGCGGCGGCGTGCGCATACTGTTCCGCATAGCTGACGCTTCGGCCACGCGCGCGACGGAGGACGGCTGGGACGAGGGCTGGAACGAGAACACCATTGAGCGGCTCGACATTTTCTGGTTTGCCGCAAACGGCGAGCTGAAAGACCACCTTTTGCCTTCCAATTTGCCGTCTTTTACAAGCCAAAACACGGACTTTCAGGAAGTGGAAGTCAACGGCCTGACTTACAACGACTTAGCAAACAACCCCGACGATGTGTACTACATGGTGGCCAACTGCCCACAACTGGACGGATTGGAGAGCATTACGCTTCCCCGTTTGCAGGCCATGATGATACAGCCCGGGCTTAAGGTGGACGCGCGGCAGCAGTTGTTCGTCATGGACGCGCGGACTGCACGGGACAGCACAAAGCTATACGAGCTTGACACTAACGCCAAGAAGGCCACCCTGCGCTTCCAGCTGTACCGCGCTGCGGCCAAGGTGCGCTTGGCTGTAAAGGATAAAGACGGCAACGACATACTGTCCGACTGCCGGTACCGCTTCGTCAACCATGTCTCTGACGGCACGTCGGTGCTGGCCGAAAGCGAGCTTTACGGCAAGGGGGAAGGGCAGAGCCTGCGCTCGACTGACGATTTCCAGCCGTTCACTTTGACAAAAGACGGCAAGGCGGTGCTTTACACTTACCCCAACGACTGGTTCGACGAGAGCCTGCTTGCGGCAGATGGCACGTTCGCCGACCCCGTGATTTACACCAAGGACGACCTCATAGACGAGGAGAAGCAGACGTACATCATGCTGAAAGCCCCTTACACTGACGGCAACACCTATTATTATAAAGTGCCCGTAAACTTTACCATGGCCGACAATAGCGACAAGGACGGCTTCACCGCCGCCGAGATAGAGACGCTGCGCAACGGCTATTACCGCATCAACCGCAACTGCTTATACGACATAACCGTAACCATCGACCGCGCCGGAGGCCCGCTCACGGAGCCCGTTACGCCGCGGTTCCACATCCGTGTGAACGACTGGCAGAAGGGCGGCGACTACAAAATAGGCCAAGGAGAGTTCGAATAGGAAGCTTGTAGAAGCCCCCACTGACTCCCCCGGGGGGGGAGGATGGGAAGGTGAGAAGGTGAGAATGTGAGACAAGGAAATTGTTGAAAACATGAATATAAAAGCCAATTTGAGACATCTATGCCTGCCGATTGCCGCCGTTGCGGCCTTGTGCGGCTGCACCGGTGACGACGGCCTGTCCGCCGGCAAGCGGTCCGTTGGCGGCGCGGAGTTCGTCGTTTCGGGCATAGCCGCGCAGACACGCGTCAGCCATAGCGGCTACGTCAGCTCGGCGATGGAGCCGGGCGACGAGCTTGGGGCGTTCGTAGTGGTGCGCACGAGCTTGGGCGACGAATCCACGTTGCCCACATACGGCTTCATGCCGGGCTACACCGAGAACGCCCGTTACCGCGTGGTCGATGGCGCATACACCGGCTCTGACGGCCATGAATACACCCATGCGTTGCAGCCCGAAGTGCCCATGGACACTTTCCCGGCACACCAGCGATACGTGTTCTACTATCCCTACAAGGCCAATGCCGACATTCAAGACTTCAGTCACACCGTCGTTGCCGACCAAAGCCGCGAGACGGCGTTCGAGAGTTCGGACCTTCTCCGCGCCCGCGTCAACGCCACAACCGACGTGAGCGTTGTGCCCTCGTCAATCATCGGTACCGACGAGGCCACGGGACGGCAGCTAATCGGCGTCACCATGGAGCACGTCATGGCGAGCGTTGTGCTGCGTGTGGAGAGCCAGCTCGTGCCCACTGACGCGGCCGGCCGCGAGGCCAAGCTGCTCAATATGTACCGTACGGTGTCGGGCGTAGACCTCACCCGCGCCCTTAGCAAGGACGAGCAAACCGGTGCAGGATATGAAGTGGCTGAGAAGGAGACCGTAGACCAAGGTGACATAACGATGTGGAACTCGGGGCAGGAGACCGTTGACAACGTTACGTATGAGGTGTTCCGAGCCGTATTCCCGGCGCAGCGCGTTGAGGCGGGCGCCGCCTTCCTCTCGTTCATTTTCAACGGCGACACCGTCGCCAAGACGTATAAGATGACCGCCAACGGCAGCAATGCGCTTGTGTTTGAGCCTGGCCGGTATTACATGTTTACGCTGGCCAAGGACAGCGGACTGCGCTTCAACGGCATAATCGATGATTTGGAAGATGGAGGAGACTATTTCTATGAATACTAAAAGGATATACATGCCCGTGCTGCTTTGCGCCATGCTGGCGGCTGTCTGCCTGTCGGCGTGCAGCACTGACGACGCTGTTCCGTCTCCCGGCGACGGCTCTTCGGGCCTCCGCTTTTCTGTAAACGGGGTGCAGACAAGGCTCGGATACAACTTTGAACACACCACATTCGACGACGGCGAGACCATAGGCTGCGTAATAGCCGAGGTAAACGGCGGCAGGGAGACCTTTCTTTGCAACTCCAAGTGGACGTACCGCGCAAACGACGGAATGCTCATTTTGCAGGAAGATAACGATTATGTAGCCAAAGACCAGTCGGATAAGTCCTTGCTGACTTTGGGCAAGGACGCTAAAACCCTTAAGTTCTGCTTCTATTATCCGTATGTGGACGGCAACTTGTTGCAGGACGATTATAAGAAAGTTGTTGAAAGTTCGGATGGTTATAAATATAAACTTTTGGAATATCCTAATTGTGCAACAGCTGAGACAACCATACCTTCTTCTGCAACTGACTATAATTGGAACTCTATAACTTTGGTAGGTGAAGTATCAAGCGCAGACCAACAAGGTTATAATGGTGATTGTAACAAATACGGTTGGAGTGCTTATCCTTGTTTTGTCAACCATACGCAGGGAGATATAACAGCGGCAGGTGAGAATAACGACAAGCGTCTTCAAAACAGCGATTTTCTTTGGGGTGCTTCTCCTGATATAAACATGAATGTTAAAAGGACGGTCAATTTGTATTTCAAGAAGAAAACCGCAACCATATTGGTTTATAGCGAAACACTGCTTGACGATGTTTATTTTGCAGTAGGTAATGGCGAAGGAACAAGTCTGATAAGGGGCAATTATATAGATTTGGCTACGGGGACGCTCGGCGTTTACGATGACCCCAACCCATATTATGAACCTTCTGTACAAAAGAAAGCCAAATATTTTAATTCTGATGAGCGTATCGTCCCTTGTTATAGAGGGCTGAATGTGTCAGAGGGCTGTAATTATTATTTTTATAGAATTGTGTTGCCTGCCCAGACAGGTTGCAATTTCAAGATGCATATAAAGATAGGTGACACGGTGGATAAGGATATAAACTTATCTGAAGAAAACAACCTGACAGAATTGAAGGAAGGCTATCTTTATTCAATTCGCATTTCGAAGGACGGAAGAACCGTTATACGCATCAACGATTGGAAAGACGGTGAGGGCGGAACTCTTGAGGAACTGCCAACTACAGAACCTTGACAAACATAAAATATAGACATGGAGCGTAACATATATTATCAATTTATAACTGCTTTTCTGTTTGTATTTGCAATGTCGGCCTGTTCTGATGATATTATCATGCAAGACAGTAAAACAGGCATTGATGGTACAGACGATAATTGGGCACAATACGATTTCGTGTTGGATGAGCCTGACGGCGTGGCTACTCGTGTAAGTTATGAAACGGGCAAACGTTCTTATTTCGAGGATGGAGACGAAGTGGGAGTGTATGTCGTGAATAAAGATGGTAGTTCTGTGAACGTGCCCAATAATAGCAATGTCCGTTACACAGTACGCACTGTAACCCATTTGGATAATAGAGAGACGCGTCAGGTGTTGATTCCTGCTGACCCGAATGTGGCTGTAACCAAGAGTTCTGAATATCGCTACGTGCTTTATTATCCATTTGTAGCTGACATGACGCTTGCATCTTTGAAAGATTATACTCACAGCATAAGGCTCAATCAGGGTGAGGTGGGGGCTTATGAGGCTTCCGACTTGTTGTGGTGCTACTATACTCCGCCGACCGATACAGACGCTTATGAAGTTAGTTTTGACCACGCCATGGCGCAAATAGTAATAGAATTAGGTGGAATATATGTTCCTGATGTTGATGAGTCGTCGGCTGTAAAGTTGTTGAATATGCCGACAAAGGCGGAAAGGATTAACTTGGTTCAGCCTTTGGATAAGTTAAAGTATAATCCAATCTTTCCCCAAACAGACGAAAATATGGAAATATCGTCGTGGCTGTTTGGAAAAGGAGCTGCTGAAGACAATCTGCAATACCGGGCGTGTGTGCCGGCACACACAATAAATGCGGATAACCCTGTTGTAAGGGTGTATTACAATCAAGCCGAATATAAGGATTATAAGATAGGCAAAGACCTCGAGCTGAAGCCCGGTTACACATATACTTTTACGCTTAGCAAAGAAGGGGTAACGGTGATTGACATCAATGATGACGACTCTTGGGTGCTTGATGTGCTTGACCCTGATACAGGGGAGCCGGTAGGTTTGCTGTGCAGGGAATATTTAAGGTATCAGCCGCAAATTCCTGTTGATGCGTACACTGAGCCGGATAAGCCGACCGGTACAATTGTTTCGGGGGATAAGAAGGCGATAAACTCACAGGCATGGGTGTTTTATGCCTTGCAGGACGACGGCAAAACGCCGGAACTTGGGCGTGGAACGGTTCTCCGTTTCATTTACGATGTACATGAAAACAGGAATAATGTGTTGGATGCAGCGCATTTCTGGCCTTTGCCGCACACCCAACCTGAAAACGAAGTACATCAAGGATTGTTCACGCCTGAGCATGGTTTCAAGTGGATTAAAAGCCCGTCACCGGCAAGTAACGGGAATTATTATGGTGTAAGTTCAAGTGAAGTGGATGAGTCTTTGCTTGCAGATGAGGAGAAAGAGGTTAATTATTATATGCATGGTGGCACTGTGGTGTGGGATGGAACTAATGACAAAATCAGCAGTTTCATACCTGTAGACGATGCTCCCACCAACGACTTGGCAAAACAGAACGGGCATATAGCCATAGACCCGGAGACAAAAGAGGCAAAGGTCAGTTACGCTTCCATTTCAAGGACTGATTTTAATAAAGACGTTGATGGGAAAAAAGTAGCCGTACTGGTGCCTCGTAACCTGGTAGACACACGCATGAATGAGGACGGCGAGAATGAAACTACATTGTACCCGTTGGTGAAAATCGGGTATAACCAGTTCTGGATATCAAAGCCTTTCCATGCGAAGACGCTTACTGACGGGACGCAGTTGCCTTGTTACAACCAAAAGGGAACGGCCGGTAATGAAAAAC
Organism: uncultured Prevotella sp.; assembly: GCA_905196835.1. Lineage (GTDB taxonomy): Bacteria > Bacteroidota > Bacteroidia > Bacteroidales > Bacteroidaceae > Prevotella > Prevotella stercoripullorum. The sequence continues at coordinate 55,080 of CAJJWN010000008.1, forward strand.
CGGCAGCTGTGACATTTAATGATAATGATTATGTTGATGCCGGATATATTTATCCTTTTGCCAAGAACGTGCAAAAGGCAGATGGCACAAGCACGACTTACGACCCTTATAACGACCCCGTAGAGATGGCCGGGCCGCAAGGGACGGAGTGGGACGGCAGGACAAGTACATACCGCCCGGCGCCTTTGTACAACAAGTTGGCAGTGGAAAATTCACGTTTTGTCCCTGTTCCACAAAGCAGTGAATACGAGTATTTGATGCCTACCGCCGATGAGTTCATGTCGATGGTTGATTATTTTGGTTATGGTTTTGCCGCCAAGTTGTGTACACGCGAGATTGCGCGAAGTACGGGTGCGCGGTCTTGGGCTTATGACAGATATACGGCAATTATGCGAGGTGAAACGTATAGTAATAACGCAGGTTTCTATACGGCCAATATCAGTGGGTTCAATCTGCGCCCGATGGGGTCTTTCTCCCATTTGGTAAAAGATGGAAGTTCCATAGGAAAAAGTGCGGCTGTAATCTTAAAGTCGCAGGCTTCGGTGTCTCCTAACAGTGTTGCGCATATATCGTTCGAGTCTTATGACCCATGGAAGGACAATCCCGAGGTGGACTTTTTCATGAGAGAAGACCTTAATTATGGTAATTATTACACAGAATATTTTGCTCAAGTGCGTTTGTTGATGCGTTTCACTCATCCTACAAGCGGTAACGCAGCCGTGCGTTCCGCCACGAGGGGTGGCGGCGGTAAGGCCAAGTCGCGCAACGTGTGGGTGCAGCTGGTGCCGTAGCCTGAGGCGCGCGGCGCGCTGGCGAAATATGGTTTGCCGTCTTTCGCATTGTAAAAGGCCGTCAATTGCACGCTAAAATGCCGTCTTTCGCATTGCGAAAGACGGCATTTTGCAACATGTTGAGTATTAGGCTGTTGCGCCGCCGATAGCCGGGCAGTGTAAACGTTTGCATCCTTAAAAGGGGTAAACAGCGCTTTTTTGCGTCCGCATGAACTGTTTTTATATGTATCTTTGAGGCGTAATTAAAGACTTGTTACCTATGAACATACTATTGAACGTCATTTACGGCACGAGTTTCGGCGAGGAACTTGTACTCAACCTGATAACAGGAACGGGCGAGGGGACGATGCTGTCTACGCCTTACCGTATGCGGACTGCGGACGGCCGCGAGTGGGCGTGCAACCTGAAGCTCGACCTGAAGAAAGGCACTCACATCGATTACTATTACAGCGTGGTGCGCGGCGAGGACAACGTGGTAAGGCGCGAATGGCTTGTAGAGCCTCACCGCCTTGAAATCAACGCCCTGCGCGGCGACAGCGTCACCGTGTACGACCACTGGCTCGACATGCCCGAGGACGCTTACCTGTACACGTCGGCCTTTACGGACTGCATCCGCCGCCGCAAGATGCGCCTCGTGCCGCTTAGCGACTATCCCGTGACGGTGCGCCTCAAGGTGCGCGCGCCGCAGCTCTCCGGCCGCCAGGTGCTCAAGATTGTGGGCAATGACGATGCGCTCGGGGCGTGGGACGTGCTCAAGGCCGTGCCCATGGTGGAGCACAACTATAACGAATGGCTCGTTGACATAGACGCTACGAAGCTGCGTTCAGGCGTGTTTTATTTCAAGTTTGTGGCCGTAGATGTGGCCGACCCGGCCGATGTCGTGTGGGAAAACGGCGACAACCGCCGCGTAGAGCTGCCACAGTCGCTTAAAGACGGCGGCGTGGTGGTCTACGAGTTGGACAAGGCCTCGTTCCCCATATATAATGTAAGGTGCGCCGGTACGCAAGTGCCGGTGTTCTCGCTGCGCTCCAAGGCCAGCTTCGGCGTTGGCGACTTCGGCGACCTCAAGAAGATGATTGACTGGATGGCGATGACCCAGCAGCGCGTGCTCCAGCTCCTGCCAATCAACGATACCACTACTACCCATACCTGGACTGACTCCTATCCGTACAGCAGTATCAGCATATTCGCCCTCCATCCTCAGTATGCCGACTTGGGCGCGCTGCCGCAAATAGAGGACGAGGCATTGAGAAGCAAGTTCGAGAGCCTGCGGCAGGAGCTTAACGCGCTGCCTAAAATCGACTATGAGCGCGTCAACAATGCCAAGACTGAATACTTGCAGGTGCTCTACCGACAGGAGGGCAAGGCCGTGCTGGCCTTTTCCGACTTCAAGACTTTCTTCGACGAGGCCGCCCATTGGCTTGTGCCCTACGCCCAGTATTGCGCCCTGCGCGAGAAATACGGCACGGCCGACTTCGCCACTTGGCCCGACCATAACCACTTCGACGAGGCCGAGCGCAAGGCTCTTTCCAATCCGCGCACGGCGGCCTACAAGCAAGTGGCGTTCTATTATTACGTTCAATTCGTGCTCAACCGCCAGATGGCCGACGCCCATGCGTACGCACGCTCCAAGGGAGTGGTGCTCAAGGGCGACATACCCATCGGTGTTGACCGCCACGGGGCGGACGTATGGCAGGAGCCGCGTTACTTCAACCTTGACGGACAGGCCGGTGCCCCGCCCGACGACTTTTCCGTAAACGGCCAGAACTGGGGGCTTTCCACATATAATTGGGACGAGATGCTGCGCGACGGTTGCCGTTGGTGGATACGCCGTTTCGCCAACATGGCAAAGTTCTTTGACGCTTACCGCATAGACCATGTGCTCGGTTTCTTCCGCATTTGGGAAATCCCCATCGACTCCGTACACGGCCTTTTGGGCCAGTTCTCGCCGGCTCTCGGCATGACGAGAGAGGAAATAGAAGCCTACGGCCTGCGCTTCCAGGAGGAGCTGTTTACCGAGCCTTTCATCACCGACTGGGTGCTCGAACGCATGTTCGGAGAGCGTGCCGCCATGGTGCGCGAGGCGTATCTCGTGCCCACTCACGACGGGCGTTACCGCATGAAGCCCGAGTTTGACACGCAACGCAAGGTTGAGGCTGCCTTCGCAGGCAAGACTTCGCAGGACGAATTCAACCTGCGCGACGGCCTGTACGCCCTCATCAGCGACGTGCTCTTCGTCCGCGACCACCGCGACCCGCACAAGTTTCACCCGAGGATATCCGTCCAGTTCGACTTCATCTACGAGTCCCTGTACGACAGCGACAAGTACCTTTTCAATAAAATTTACAACGATTACTACTACCGCCGCAACAACCAGTTCTGGTATCGGGAGGCTATGAACAAGCTGCCGAAGATTGTCGAGGCCACGCGTATGCTCGTATGCGCCGAAGACTTGGGCATGGTGCCCGACTGCGTGTCGTGGGTTATGGACGAGCTTAAAATCCTAAGCCTCGAAATCCAGTCGATGCCCAAGGACCCGAATGTGCGCTTCGGCGTGCTCTCGCGCAATCCTTACCGCTCCGTCTGCACCATATCCAGCCACGATACGCCCACGATGCGCCAGTGGTGGGACGAAGACCCGGCGCGCACGCAGGACTATTTTAATAATGTGTTGCAGAAATATGGCGCCGCGCCTCATCCTCTTCCGGGCTGGCTCGCACGCGACATCGTGTCGCGCCACCTGCTCTGTCCCTCGATGCTTTGCATCCTCGCGCTGCAAGACTGGCTCGCTATCGACGAGAACATACGCCTCGCCGACGCCGATGCAGAGCGCATAAACGTGCCTTCCAACCCGCGTCATTACTGGCGTTACAGGATGCACGTCAATCTGGAAGACCTTATGGCGAACCATGAGTTCAGCCAGAACGTCACCGACCTGGTGCGCGAGAGCGGACGAATGTAGGCCGAATGGATATTCTTGAAACAAAAATAAAAACCTTAAACGATGCGAAAAGTAAAAGTGTTATTGGCCGCGCTGCTGATGCCTTTGGCGGCATTGGCGCAGACGGTGGCGTCGCCCGACGGCAACGTTGTACTTAATTTCTCGCTTGACAACGGGCGGCCTACGTACAAACTGGATTACAAGGGCAAGGCCGTAGTAAAGCCGAGCCACCTCGGATTGGAGCTTGCAAAGAACAAGCACGCCAGCAAGGGATTGGAAGAAACCGACCTTATGGACGGTTTCACCATTGTGAAGACCGACACGTCGTCGTTCGACGAGACGTGGAAACCTGTATGGGGAGAGACTGCAACCATACGTAACAACTACAAGGAGCTGGCCGTTACGCTCAACCAACCGGCCACGAAGCGCGACATCGTCATCCGTTTCCGCGTGTACAACGACGGCATGGGCCTGCGCTACGAGTTCCCACAGCAGAACGAACTCAACTATTTCATAATAAAAGAGGAGCACACACAGTTTGCAATGGCCGGCGACCATAAGGCTTGGTGGATACCCGGCGACTATGACACGCAGGAGTATGACTACACCGAGTCGCGCCTTTCAGAGATACGCGGACTGATGAAGGGGGCGATAACTCCCAACTCGTCGCAGACCCCATTCTCTCCGACCGGCGTGCAGACGTCGCTCCAGATGAAGACCGACGACGGCCTTTACATCAACCTGCACGAGGCGGCGTGCGTGAATTACGCCACGATGCACCTCAACCTCGATGACAAGACGATGACCTTCGAGTCATGGCTTACACCCGACGCAACAGGCATGAAGGGCTACATCCAGACACCGTTCAACACGCCGTGGCGCACCGTTATCGTTAGCGACGACGCCCGCGACATGCTCGCATCTAACCTTATCCTCAACCTGAACGAGCCTTGCGCCCTCGACGATGTTAGCTGGATACACCCCGTGAAGTACTGCGGCGTGTGGTGGGAACTCATCGTCGGCCGCAACACTTGGAGCTACACGAACGACTATCCGTCGGTGCGCTTGGGCGAGACCGACTACAGCAAGTGTACGCCTAACGGCACACACGGAGCCAACAACGAGAATGTGAAGAAGTATATCGACTTCGCCGCCGCCAACGGACTCGACCAAGTGCTTGTCGAGGGATGGAACGAAGGCTGGGAAGACTGGATTGGACACTCTAAGTTTGACGTGTTCGACTTCATCACTCCGTACCCCGACTTCGACCTGAAGATGCTCAACGACTATGCGCACTCAAAGGGAGTGAAGCTCATGATGCACCACGAGACTTCGGCGTCGGTAATGAACTACGAGCGTTGGATGGACAAGGCGTACAAGCTGATGAACCAATACGGCTACGACGCGGTTAAGAGCGGATATGTAGGCAACATGATTCCGAGGGGCGAGCATCATTACAGCCAGACTATGAACAATCACTACCTGCACGCCGTAAAGGAAGCGGCCAAGCACCATATCATGGTGAACGCGCACGAGGCTACGCGCCCGACGGGTCTCTGCCGCACATATCCCAACCTCATAGGCAACGAGAGTGCGCGCGGCACGGAGTACGAGGCGTTCGGCGGAAGCAAGCCGTTCCACACCGTAGTGCTGCCCTTCACGCGCCTGCAAGGCGGCCCGATGGACTACACCCCGGGTATTCTTGAGACACAACTCTCTACGTGGAGTAATAACAAGTCATACGTGCGCACCACGCTCGTAGGCCAGCTGGCACTCTACTGCACCATGTACAGCCCGTTGCAGATGGCCGCCGACCTGCCCGAGAACTACGAGAAGTATGCTGACGCGTTCCAGTTCATCAAGGACGTTGCCGTTGACTGGGACGACTCGAAATATCTCGAAGCCGAGCCGGGCGACTACATCACCGTGGCGCGCAAGGCCAAGGGCACTGACAACTGGTTCATAGGTGGCAAGTGCGACGAGAACGGACACAAGTCCGTAGTCAAGCTCGACTTCCTCGACAAGGGCAAGAAGTACGAGTGCACAATCTACGCCGACGCGAAGGACGCACACTATGAGACCAACCCCAAGGCGTACACCATAACCAAGAAAACCGTTAAGAAGGGCGACACACTCAAGCTGACGGAAGCCCCCGGCGGCGGTTTCGCCGTGTCGTTGATTGCTAAGTGAATTTAAATGGAAAGGAGTAGAGGAGTAAGGAGAGTAGGAGTAAGTAGATTGCTTGCCATCCTTCTCCATCCTCGCTGCCCAAAGACGCACCCCTTGTAGGGACATAATTCATTATGTCCGTACGTTTCGCAGAAACGTATTTTACAGCTATAGCTTGATACATACGCCTTTCCAAGGCGTGCGGACATAATGAATTATGTCCCTACAAAGGGTGATTTCGTATGTAAAAGGCCACCTTTTACTTTCTAAAAGGCCGTCTTTTACCTTACGAAAGGCCACCTTTTGCAGGCCGAAAGACGGCCTTTTGCAAAACGCTGGAATACAAGACGTTACGAAACTGATAAATAATGACTGATATGAAGATTACAAACCTGTTGCTTGCAGGCTTCCTTTCGCTGGCCATGGCTCAAGAAGCCGTTGCGCAAGAAGCTGCCACGCGTTTGGCGCGCAAGCCAAAGACACCGGTGGTTGACAGGCCTGTCTCGCTGTTCCGCTTCGCCGACGAGGTAAACTATTCGCCCAAGCAGACCACCTTCAAGCTGTTCGCCCCGAAGGATGCGGAGAGCGTCACGCTCAGCATCTACGCCGAAGGGCAGGGCGGCAAGCCGTTGCAAGAGATGATGATGTCCTATTCAAGTGCCGGATATTACACCGCCACGCTCGACGGCGACTGGAAAGGCAAGTTCTACACGTTCGACATGGGGCGCGGCGAATGCCCCGGAGTGTTCGCCAAGGCCGTAGGAGTGAACGGACAAAGGGGTGCAATCGTTGACCTCGACGAGACCAATCCCGAGGGCTGGGACACCGACCGCATCACCGAAAAGGTGAAGATGACCGACCTCGTGATTTACGAGATGCACCACCGCGACTTCTCCATCGACCCGTCGTCGGGGCTGAAATACAAGGGAAAGTTCCTCGCCCTGACAGAGCAGAAGGCCATAGACCACCTGAAACGGCTCGGTGTCAACGCCGTACACATACTGCCGTCATACGACTATGCGTCGGTTGACGAGACGAAGCTTGACACCCCGCAGTACAACTGGGGCTACGACCCGTTGAACTACAACGTGCCCGAAGGCTCGTATTCCACCGACCCCTATACTCCGACTACGCGCATACGCGAGTTCAAAGAGATGGTACGCGCCCTGCACAAAGCCGGCATCCGCGTAATACTCGACGTGGTTTACAACCATACTTTCAACATTGACGGCAGCAATTTCCAGCGTACTTATCCCGACGTTTTCTACCGCAAGACGGCTGACGGCAAGTGGTCTGACGGCTCGGGCTGCGGCAACGAGACGGCCAGCGACCGCGAGCCGATGCGTCAGTTCATGCTCCAGTCGATGCGTTACTGGGTTGACGAGTACCATATCGACGGCTTCCGTGTAGACCTGATGGGCGTGCATGACATCGAGACAATGAACCAAATACGCGCCATGTTCAACCGCGACTTCCCCGCAACGTTCATCTACGGCGAGGGCTGGAGCGCAGGCACGTGCGCCTATCCGTTGGATAAGCTTGCCGTGAAGGCCAACATCGGGCAGATGCCCGGCATCGCGGCGTTCGGCGACGAGATGCGCGACGCGCTGCGCGGGCCGTTCAGCGACGACACCAAGGGCGCGTTCTTAGCCGGTCTGCCGGGCAACGAGGAGAGCCTGAAGTTCGGTATCGCCGGGGCAATAAGCCATTCGCAAGTAGACATGACGAAGGTTAATTACAGCAAGGAGGCATGGGCTTTGCAGCCCTGGCAGGCCATAAGCTACGTCAGTTGCCATGACGACATGTGCCTTGTTGACCGCCTACGCGCCAGCATTCCCGGCATTGGGCAGGACGAACTCATACGACTCGACCTCCTGGCGCAGACCGCTGTGTTCACCAGTCAGGGCGTTCCGTTCATCCTTTCGGGCGAAGAGATGCTGCGAGACAAGAAGGGCGTACACAACAGTTTCAACTCCCCTGACAGCATCAACCGTCTGGAATGGACCAACTTGGAGAAATATCCGCAGGTGTTCAGCTATTACAGCAACCTCATCTTGATGCGTAAGAACCACCCGGCGTTCCGCCTTGGCGATGCCGAATGCGTGCGCAAGCACCTCGAGTTCCTGCCCGTGCAGGACTGCCTCGTGGCTTTCCGCCTGAAGGGCAACCCCAAGGGCGACTCCTGGAAGAACATAATTGTAATACTTAACTCCGCCAAACAGGCGCGCAGCGTTGACATTCCGCAGGGCAACTACACCGTAGTCTGCCGCGACGGGGTAATCAACGAGGCCGGACTCGGTACCGTAACAGGCTCTCAAGTCAGCGTCCCGGCGCAGTCGGCGGTAATCTTGCATGAATAAAAAACAATCACAATATGAAAAAACTTCTTTTATCTTTAAGCCTGATATTAAGCGTTATGGCAATCAACGCGGCGGTCAAGGTTGACCGCATCGACCCTACCAACTGGTTTGTCGGCATGAAGAACCCGTCGCTCCAGCTGATGGTTTACGGCGAAGGCATAGGCTCCGCCGACGTGACAACCGACTATGCAGGCGTGCGTGTGGACAGCATCGTGCGCGTAGACAGTCCCAACTACCTGCTCGTTTACCTCAATCTGGAGGGCGCGCAGCCGGGAGAAATGACCTTGAACTTTAAGAACGGCAAGGCCACAAAGAAGGTTAAGTACCAGCTGAAGGCACGCGAGAAGCGCGGAGAGGAGCGCATGGGCTTCACCAACGCCGACGTGCTGTACATGCTTATGCCCGACCGCTTCGCCGACGGAGACCCTACTAACAACCAAATCAAGGGCTTATACCCTTACACCATCGACCGTTCGCAGCCCAGCCTGCGTCATGGCGGCGACTTGGAGGGCATCCGCCGGCACCTCGATTACTTCAAGGAGCTGGGCGTTACGGCCCTTTGGTTCACCCCGGTGCTTGAAAACAACTCGCCCGACTCCAACGGCAGCAGCTCGTACCACGGCTATGCTACGACCGACTACTACCGTGTAGACCCGCGTTTCGGCACCAACGACGAGTACAAACGCCTCTGCGACGAGGCTCACTCGAAAGGTCTGAAGGTGGTGATGGACATGATTTTCAACCACTGCGGCTTCGAACATCCGTGGGTTGCCGACATGCCGACGAAGGACTGGCTCAATACGCCGGAGTGGCTGGACGCACGCAAGGACAAGACCAAGCCCGAAGTGAACGACAAGTACCTGCAAACCACGTACAAGCTGACACCCATCGTTGACCCGTATGCCAGCCAGGTAGACTTCAAGGAGACCGTAGAGGGATGGTTTGTGCCGACAATGCCCGACCTGAACCAGAAGAACCCGCACGTGATGACTTACCTCATACAGAACAGCGAGTGGTGGATTGAGACCGTGGGCATCGACGGCATCCGCATGGACACTTACCCGTATGCCGACGCCGAGGGCATGGCAAGGTGGATGAAGACGCTCAATGACGAGTACCCCAACTTCAACGTGGTGGGCGAAACGTGGGTTACGGAGCCTGCATATACCGCCGCATGGCAGAAGGACAGCAAGCTCTCGAAGAGCAACAGCTATCTCGGCACGGTGATGGACTTCAGCTTCTACGACAAAATAAACCAGGCGAAGCGCGAGGACACCGACGGTTTCACCACGGGCATGAACCGCATTTACAACAACTTTGTGTACGACTATCTCTATCCCAACCCGTCAAGCGTGATGGCGTTCGTCGAGAACCACGACACCGACCGCTTCCTCGGCAACGGTAAGGACACCACCGCACTGAAGCAGGCGTTGGCCATATTGCTCACGGTCAACCGTATTCCGCAGCTCTACTACGGCACGGAGGTGCTGATGAACGGCACTAAGGAGAAGACCGACGGCTACGTGCGCAAGGACTTTCCCGGCGGTTTCGCAGGCGACGGGCACAACGCTTTCACCGCAGAAGGCCGCACACGGGCCGAGAACTCGATGTTCAACTGGCTCAGCCGCCTGCTCCATTGGCGTCAGGGCAACGACGTTATAATTAAGGGAAAGCAGACCCAGTTCATACCGTTTGGCGGCGTTTACGTCATCGCACGCCAGTATGACGGCAAGACGGCCATGACCGTTGTCAACGGCACACGCAAGCCCGCGCAGCTCGCCGTTAAGCGTTACGCCGAGGTAATAGGCGCGAAGACCACGGCCAAAGATGTTCTCACGGGCAAGACCGTACAGCTTACAAGCGACGTGGAGCTGGCTCCGCGCGGCGTGATGATACTCGAATTCTGAAGTCTTTTTTAGAAGTTAAAGGAGTTAAAGAAGTTAACGCTCCATTCGGTCGCTAAGAAGTTAAAGACAAATGCCTTGTCTGCTTGTCACTGACTGCTTGTCTGCTGACAAAGGTAATGTCTTTAACTTCTTAGCGACCGAATGGAGCGTTAACTTCTTTAACTCCTTTAACTTCTAAAAATACTTACTTTTTCTTGAGCACAAGTCCGTCGTTGACGTAGCAGTCGCCGAACTCGCTGTCGCCTGTCAGCGTCACGTTGCTTACCGTCAGCGTGTTCTTAGCCGGGTCGATGGTCAGCGTAGCGGTGTATATATAGCCGTCGCGGCCGCTCACAAAGGTGATGCCGGCCTTGTTGCCGTTGGGCTTGCAGGCTGTGATTGAGCAGTCGTCAACCCTGTCTCCATAGCCTACGTGTATCATTCCGTAGCACTTTATGTCGTTGTAGTCGGCGTCAGTGCTGTTGATGGTCTTGCCGTACAGGTTGAGTTCGGCCTTAGCCTCGAAGCCGTTGCCCGTCGCCGTCCACACCCCCTTGAATGGTTTTGCCGCTGTTGCGCCGCTTTGGCATACTTCTGTAACGGCGTTTTTGCGGGCGGTGTTGCCCTGCGTAGCCATTGCTTGTTGGGGACTCAATGCGAGAACGGCCAATAACGTTGCGGCCAAAATGCTTTTGTTTGCCATTGTGATTAGGTGTTTGGTTTGTAAAGTAAATAGTTTTAATATTTGTTTGCAAATATAAATGATTATCAATAAAGTTCAAAATGATTCCTTTTGATTAACCTTTTTTAAGTGCCAATACATCTGGATGCCGTCAAAAAGACATGCCTGCGCCGTCTTTGGGAGGAATGGATGAACTCCGAAAGGCGGTCTTTCGCCTTCCAATATGCCGTCAATTGCACGCCAAAAGGCCGCCTTTTGCAATGTAAAAGACGGTCTTTTGCAACCCGTTGAGTGTCAGGCTGTTGCGCGGCTGGGCGCAAACGCGAGTTTTTTCAAGCGTTGTATGCCGGTTGTTTGGCTGAAAATTGTTATATTTGCAGTCGTAGGCGTATGGGTCAAACGCCCTTCCCGTGTGCCTGTCTGCCATGTTTCCAAGGGCTGTCCGTTATTTATACATGTTTTTATGAAACGACAAATCATCCTCACATTGTTGGCTTTTACGTTTATGTCGTGCCTTTCGGCGATGGCACAGGCAAACCGCCCGTTCTGCGGAGCGTGGACCGACGAGTCGCCCGACGGTTACTATCACCTCGTGATGGACCTCTACGGCAAGAACCTCAAGCAGCCCGACGGCACGGGAGCGTGCTACGGATATTTGCAGATGGAGAACGACTTTGTGGCCGACTACTGGATAATCACGGGCGTGGAGAGCATGTCTGGCAACGCCTGCAAGGTGAAGTATTACAGCCTTCGATACGGTATGCCCGGAGAGATTGAGACGGCCGACGTGGTTTACGACCCTTCCAGCCGTTCTGTCAGCTTCGGCGAGGGCTACAAGTTTACCGCCGCCCAAGCCTGCAAGCATGTCAAGATATTGAAGAGCAACGTCAATGTACGCACCGCTCCGGTAAGCGGTGCGCCAATCATGAAGGCGCAGCAGGGCAAGACTTTCGCGCTCGACGGCATCGTGGACGGCTGGTACAAGGTGAGGCTTGACGACGGGCGCACCGGCTATGTGGCATGTCAGATGGCCGAGGCGGTGAGGTGATGCGCCCCCGAAAACGTCCCGGCAAAGGCGTATGCCTGCGTTAAAAGGCGGCAAACAGTTGCACATGTCGCTTTTTTCCGTTAACTTCGCAGGTTGAAGGTATGAGAAATCTTACGCTTGCAATATGCCTCGCGGCGGCCGTGCTGCTGTCTGCGTGTTCGGAAAGAAACGCGACGGAGCGCACGAGGGCGGTGTATTACTGGAGCACCGTGCTCGACGTTGACACCGTGAAGCAGGCCTTCCTGAAAGCGCACGGCGTGCGGAGAATGTACGTCAGGTATTTCGACGTGGTACCGGGTGACGGCGGCCGCCCCGTGCCCAACGCCACGCTGCGTTTCAAGACCGCCGTGCCCGAGGGGCTGGAGGTAGTGCCCACGGTGTACATCGTCAACGAGTGCATGGCCGGAGACACTGCGGGGCTGGCCCGGAAGGTGCTGCGGCGCGTGGTGCGGATGAGCGAGACTAACGGCGTAAAGGGCGTAAGCGAGGTGCAGATAGACTGCGACTGGACGCGCCGCACGCGCCCGCGGTACTTCGGTTTCCTGCGCACGCTCGTCGCTTTGGCCGGGAGTGAAGGCATCGATGTGTCCGTAACAATACGCCTGCACCAGCTTTCTGAGGCTCCGCCGCCCGTTGAGCGCGGCGTGCTCATGATGTACAACACCGGCGACTTCACCGACATTGCCTGCCAAAAGCCAATACTCGACATGGCCGATGCAGCCCCGTACCTGCGCCGGTTGGCCGGTTACAGGCTGCCGCTGGCCTCGGCCTACCCCATATATTCATGGCGCATACTCTTCCGCGGCGGCAAGTACGTGGGCATAATGCACCGCGACGACGACCTGCCCGTGCTCCCGGGCGACACCGTCATTGAGCGCACGCCCTCCATTGACGACATACTGGATGCCGCACGAGCCGTGGCCGCAAGGCGCAGGGGTGCCGTGCAGGAGGTGATTTTGTTTGATTTAAGCAACCGGAACATAACCCGATATAACCCCGAAGACTATGAAAAAATTTATAATTGCAACGATAATTAGCCTCTTGCCGTTGGCCGACGCGCTGGCGTGCGCCCCCGAACGGCCCACGCACAACGCCTATATGTTCAGCGTTTTCCGCCGCGAACGGATGCGCTCGCCCTTCGCCGAAGACATGAACAACTGGTGGAAGGCTTACGCCGACGACCTGAAAAGCCGTGAAACGGAGTATTACAGGTGGTATGCCGACACCCTCCGCGCCATCGCCGGGCGCAATGGCGACAAGGATATGCTGGAGTACATGCGCAGGCTGGACGCTTACCTGAAGGTGAGCGACGGTGTTTCGACCGACTCGTGGAATTATCCTACTCGCGAGGAGCTGGCCGCGCGCGACAGCACTCTGCACGCCATGCTGGCCGCCGCGCAGGCTTACAAGGGACGGCGGATGAGGGAGCAGTTCGCGTTGCTCACCATGCGTGCAAACATGTTGCTTGGCCGCGACAAGGCCAACATGCTCTACTGGACGGCCACGGCCTCGAAGCTGCCGCGCGGAGTGTGGCGCGACGTGTGCCGTAACATCTACGCCCGCGCCCTGCTTAACAGCGGACTGCGCCGCGCCGCGTGCGAAATCTATGCCGAACAAGGCGACATGCGCAGCATCGGTTGGTGTATGCGCGGCTACCGCAACCTTGCTGGCATAAGGAAAGTGTACGCCGACGACCCCGACGCTTACACCTTATTATATTTAGTTCAAGACTTTGTGAACGGCCTTCAGGAAACGTTCGACTCGTACATCCAAGGTCGGCCCGACCTTGACTGGGTAAAAGACAAGGGCGCGCAGCCTGTGTTGACGGCTGACGCAAAGGCGTTTGTCACTTTCGTTGACGACGTTCTGAAAGAGGAAAAGACGTCTTCGCCATGCATGTGGCAGAGCGCGGCGGCCATGGTTGAGTATCTTTTGGGCGACTACAACGAGGCTTCGCGCCGTGCAAACGCCGCCGTAGGCATGAAGGGCAGCCGCCGCATGAAGGACAACGCGCGGTGCATACGCCTATTGGCGCAGGCCACCGTAGCTCCGCTCGGCGGCGAAACATCGGCGTGGATGACTGACGAGTTCCGCTGGCTGGACAGGAAAATCAGGGAAGAACGCGGCAATTCGCAGGACTACGAGAACCATTATACCGACGTGAAGGAGCGCGTGGCCTACCTCGTGCTTGCCCCGCGATACCACGCCGCAGGGCTGCACAACGTTGAGAACGCCCTCTACGGCATGATGGAAGAGAACAAGTTTGAGTATCTTTCACGGTTATACGGCAAGGACCAGCACATCTTCGGGAACGGCGATTATGGCATGAATGACAACTATTCGGTATGGAACGAGTATTTTGAGATGCTTTCCCAAACGCCTGCCGACAGCCTTGCGGCGTATTACGCTTACCTTACTTCGGCCAAGACCGACGTGTTCGAGCACTACGTGGCAAGCCAAGTGTACATGAATAAGGACTATTACAACGACCTGATTGGCACGCGCTACATCGCCGAAGGCCGCTTCGCCGACGCGCTGACGTGGCTTGAACGCGTGCCGTTGGAGTATCTTGAGAAGCAGAACATCAGCTGGTATATGGCCAATCGCGCCTATACCGTGCCGCGTTGGTTCACCCGTCAGCTGCCGAACGAACCCGGCACCGACGGCCCTTATCTGGCTTCGCCCAAGGAAAATCTGAAAGTAAGGTACTGCAAGGACATGCTCCAGCTGCAAAGTGAGTACAACCTTGCGCCCGAAGGGGAGCAAAGGGACATCCGTGCGTATGAGCTTGCCACGAGGTATTACCAGGCTTCATGGTACGGCGACTGCTGGTTCTTGACGCATTACGGCAAGAGCGTGCTCGACAGCGCACGCGCCGGTGAGCTTGACTTCGCCCGTAAGGCTCGCGAACTGCTGGCCGAATGCAAGGCTTCCGCCAACCTGAAAATACAGTATGAAGCCCTTTACGCCTTGGCATATACGGACACAGACCTATGGTGTACTACGGAGTTCGACGATGATTACAATCCCGTCACCGTGCCGCTACCGGCCTCGTCGCAATACAAAGCCCTCGAAGCGTTGAGCAAATTCATAAAGGAGCACCCCGAAGAGGCTGACGAACACGCCACGAACTGCGATGTGCTGAAAGAGTTTGAAAGAAGAAGTTAAAGAAGTTATAGAAGTTAAAGCCAAATGCCTTGCCGGATACGTACATGTTGTTTGCAAATATATTTTTTAGCAAACAAGTATCCGGCAAAGCATTTGGCTTTAACTTCTATAACTCCTCTAACTTCTTTAATTTCTCTAAATTACATATACCCCAACCACCTAAGAATGTCGTTCATGTTGGCAACGACCATGAGGAGGATGAGTATTCCGAAGCCGACGTATTCCGCCTTGACGAGAAAGTTCTCGCTCGGCTTGCGGCGTGTAATCATCTCGTAGAGCAGAAAGAGTACGTGGCCGCCGTCCAAAGCCGGGATGGGCAGTATGTTCATGAACGCCAGGATGATGCTAAGGAACGCCGTCATGCGCCAGAACATCATCCAGTCCCAAGTCGGGGGGAACAGGCTTCCTATTGCGCCGAAGCCTCCGAGCGACTTCGCTCCGTCGGCCGTGAACACGTATTTCATGTCGTCAACGTAGCCGCGCAGCACGTCAACGCCGTACACCGCGCCGGCAGGAAAGCTCTCGAAGAAGCCGTATTCAAGTTTTACGGGCTTGTAGTAAGTGCCTAAGTATGTGCGGCCTACGCCGAGAGTAAGGTCTGGGTTCAGTACCACCTGCGCCGTGTCGGGCTTTGCTTTGCCGCCGTCATGCGCGAAAACCACGGTCGTTGTGCGAGCCTTGAGGCTGTCGGCAGGTGTCGTTGCGGCAGCAAGCATGTCGCTCATGCGGCCTATCTGGTCGTCAAATTCGTTCCATGAGTCGATGCTCTTGCCGCCGATAGCCAGCAGCTTGTCGCCCTTGCGCATTCCGATTTTCTGCGCCGGAGTGTCTGCCAGTACGCTGTCAACGTCGGCAGGGATGAACGGACGTGCGAAGACAGGCTGCTCCTTAACCATCGTAAGCAGGCTTACGTCCTCGGGCATGGTGATTGTCACCTCCTTGCCTTGCCGCTTTACGGTCACCGTCTTGGCGTTGGCGATGGCGCGGTACATGTCTACGTCAAACTTCTCGAACGTCTTTTCGTCGGTGCGCAGCAGTATGTCGCCGTCGCGGAAGCCCATTTCCTTTGCGCTCTCGTTGAACTTCATGCCCATAGACATGTCGCGGAGCGAGTAGTAAGAGTCGCCCCATGTGAAGAGCACCATGGCGTAAATGAACAGCGCAAGCAGGAAATTCACAAGCACGCCGCCCACCATGATGAGCAGTCTTTGCCACGCCGGTTTGGAGCGGAACTCCCAAGGCTGGGCCGGCTTTTTCATCTGCTCGGTG
The DNA here is from genome assembly GCA_905196835.1 of uncultured Prevotella sp. Lineage (GTDB taxonomy): Bacteria > Bacteroidota > Bacteroidia > Bacteroidales > Bacteroidaceae > Prevotella > Prevotella stercoripullorum. Next base: position 71,394 of record CAJJWN010000008.1, read on the forward strand.
TCAAACGACTCGTCTATCATGCCCGATATTTTGCAGTAGCCGCCCAACGGAAGCCAACCTACGCCGTAAGTGGTCTCGCTGCGCTTGGGCTTGAACTCGAAGAGGTGGAACCAAGGGTCGAAGAAAAGGTAAAATTTCTCAACCCTTACGCCGAAAAGTTTTGCAAAGAAGAAGTGCCCTCCCTCGTGGAGCAGCACAAGAATGGAGATTGCCAGCATGAACTGGAGCAGTCTTATCAAAAATATTTCCATAATCTTTAAGTGAAGAGTGAAGAACGGGGAGTGAAGAATTTATTTGTACTAACTCGCCGTCTTCAAGGCTTTCAAAATATGTTTCTTAATTTTTAACTCTTAATTCTTTATTCCCAAAAGTTCTTTTGCAACGCGTCTTGCTTCGGCGTCGGTAGCAACGTAAGTGTCGTAGTCGGCTTTCTCGGAGAACGATACGCGGCTCATCGTCTTTTCGATGATGTCGCTCATCTGCATGAACGAGCAGCGGTCTTCGAGGAAACCGCGGTTTACTATTTCGTTGGCGGCGTTGACTATGCACGGCATGTTGCCGCCTTTGCGTATGGATTCGAACGCCAGGGCGAGGCAGCGGAACTTGTCCATGTCTGGTTCGAAGAACTCAAGCGGATGCTTGAATAGGTCCAGGCGGTCGCCGTTCAGGTGCAGGCGGTCGGGGTAGGAGAAAGCAAACTGGATGGGCAGGCGCATGTCTGGCACACCGAGCTGGGCCTTTACGGCTCCGTCGCAGAACTGCACTGCGCTGTGGACGATGCTCTGCGGATGGACTAAAACTTGTATTTTGTCAGCCGGAACACCGAAAAGCCATTTGGCTTCGATGACTTCGAAGCCTTTGTTCATCATCGTCGCGCTGTCTATCGTGATTTTAGCGCCCATGCTCCATGTGGGGTGTTTCAGGGCGTCGGCCTTCGTTACGGAGGCTAATTGCTCTTTTGTGAAGTTGCGGAACGGACCGCCTGAGGCTGTAAGCAGTATTTTCTCAATCTCGTTGTCGCCCTCGCCGATGATGCTCTGGAATATTGCCGAATGCTCGCTGTCTACCGGGATGATGGGTGAATGGCATTCGGCGGCGAGTTTGCAGATAAGCTCTCCTGCCACGACAAGCGTTTCTTTGTTGGCTAAGCATATCTTTTTGTGCGCCCGTATGGCGTGTATTGTGGGGCTAAGTCCGGCAAAGCCTACCATGGCAGTTAACACCATGTCGATAGGTTCGGCTTCGACAATCTCGTCGATGGCTTTCTTTCCTGCGTAAACCTTAATATCGGGAAGGTCGGCGAGGAGGTTTTTCAGCTCGTCATATCTTGCTTCGTTGGCTATTATTACGGCCGCCGGATTGAATTGCCGTGCTTGTTCGGCAAGCTCTTCGACCTTGTTGTTGGCCGTAAGGCAGTACACTTCATATAGGTCGGAGTGCTCTTTTATAACGTCAAGTGCCTGCGTTCCGATGGAGCCGGTGGAGCCTAGTATGGCTATTTGCTTCTTCATTATGTTTCGTGTTACACGTATTTTATATGTATGTGGATGTCGCTTAGCCGGCCGGTTCAGTCCAAGTCGAGCAGTCCTTCCGGCAAACTGACATGGATTTTGCGGTTTTCCGCGTCGATGGATGTTATGAAATCGTAAGATGCAGGTATCAGTACTTCGCTTCCGTCAGGCTTTTCCACGCAGAAAAGCACGTTCTCCGTGGCATCGTCTACATACGCCAAAGTGCCTATGTGGCTGTCTTCTGCATCGGCGTTTATGATTTCAAAGCCTTTAAGTTCATCCCAAGTTAGTTCGTCTTCGTCGCGGTCAGAAAGTTTTTTCGGGAAAAACACCTCGCATCCTGTAAGTTCCTGGGCTTGCTCCTTGGTGTCGATGTCGCAGAATTTCACCAAAGCCGTCTCCCCGTTTTTGAACCTATATTCCTCGAAAAAGAAGGGAACGAGAATGCCGTCAACCATCAGCACGAGGTAATCGGCATCCACACGGTCGAACACGTCGTCGCTGAACATCAGCGAAACTTCACCCTTTACGCCGTGCGTTTTGCCTATTTTGCCAATCTTGTAAACCTCTTCAGTCCTAATCATCGTAGTTGTTACTTGTCAGTTTGCGTGCTTGTCACCCTCCTGATGTTAGCCCCGAGCGCGTTAAGGCGTTCTTCTATGTCTTCATATCCGCGGTCAATCTGCGCGATGTTGTCAATGCGGCTTGTGCCGTTTGCACTCAACGCGGCAATCAGGAGTGCTATTCCGGCGCGGATGTCGGGGCTTGTCATGCGCCCGGCACGCAGCCTTATCTTGTGGTCGTGGCCTACAACGACGGCGCGGTGGGGGTCGCACAGTATGATTTGCGCTCCCATGTCGATGAGCTTGTCTACGAAGAACAGGCGGCTCTCGAACATCTTTTGGTGAAACAGCACGCTGCCGCGGGCCTGTGTCGCCACGACAAGCAGTACGGAAATAAGGTCGGGCGTAAGTCCCGGCCATGGAGCATCGGCCAGTGTCATGATGGAGCCGTCAATGAAGGAATCGATTTCGTAATGCTTCATGTGCGGTATAACGAGGTCGTCGCCGTCAATCTCAATCTTTACTCCGAGCTTTCGGAAAGAATCTGGTATGATGCCAAGGTTGCGCACGGAGACGTGCTTTATCCTTATGCCTTCGCCTACCATGGCGGCCATTCCGATAAAAGAGCCAACCTCAATCATGTCAGGAAGGATTTTGTGCGTGGCTCCGTGCAGGCTCTCCACGCCGACGATGGTAAGCAGGTTTGAGGCTATTCCGCTGATACGCGCCCCCATTCGGTTGAGCAAGTGGCACAGCTGTTGTATGTAAGGTTCGCACGCCGCGTTGTAGATTGTAGTTGTCCCTTTTGCCAATACGGCAGCCATTATGATATTGGCCGTACCTGTAATCGATGCTTCATCAAGCAACATGTAGCATCCTTTGAGGTCTTTCCCGTTGATTTCAAACGTTCCGCGGTTGTCATTGTGCGAGAAAGTGGCTCCCAAATGCTTAAATCCGAGGAAGTGGGTGTCAAGCCTGCGCCGTCCTATTTTGTCGCCACCGGGTTTCGCAACGACTGCTTTGCCGAAGCGCGCGAGCAACGGTCCGATGAGCAATACGCTCCCCCTGAGCGACGAACATTTGCGTATGAACTCGTCGCTTTCAAGGTAATCAAGGCAAATGTCTTTAGCACGGAATGTATATTCGTTGCGTCCCATGCGCCTTACCTCCACCCCGATGTCGGTAAGCAGCTTTATGAGGTTGTTTACGTCAAGTATGTCGGGGATATTGCTTATCGTCACTTCGTCAGAAGTAAGCAGCGAGGCGCATATCACTTCAAGTGCCTCGTTCTTCGCACCCTGCGGAGTTATCGTGCCGCTTAGCGGATGGCCGCCCTCAATGATGAAAGATTCCATTTGTCGGTGGTTTGTCTTTTTGCGTGTTATCTCTTCTTGCGTCGTTTCTCTCCTGGCTCTTTCATGTTGCCGATGTTGAACTTGAAGCTGTCCAAGTCGAGCTGTATTTTCCCGTCGGTGAAGCGTGCGAGGTCTGACGCTATTTTCTCATCATCGCTTGAACCGTGGCTCCATAGCAACAGGTTGCGCTTCATCTGGTTGGCCGTGAGCCTTGTCAGTTCGTCACGTTCAGGTCCAGGCTCCATTCCTTTCAGTTTCTCAAACAGTTCAAACACCATGCTTCCATAATGCTTTACAGGGTTTGTCTGCTTTGGGTAACCCATGGGTTGAGGTTTTTTCATTATGTTTTTAGCCTCGTTTATGTCTACGGGATAGTCGATGTCAAGCTTGAAATTGCTCATTATAGCCAGGTGGTCCCACAGTTTCTGTTCGTGGTCGGCACCGTCTTGTGCCTGTGGAAACATGCGCTCCATGATGCCTATGATGGTTTCCGCGCAGCGTTGGCGCTCCTCCTTGCTCTCAAGTGCAACGGCGTAGTCAACCATTTTCTGCACCTCGCGCCCGTATTCCGGCAGTATTAGTCGTTCTCTTTGCGTGTTATAGTCCAATCCTTCGATGTTCATTTGTTATGTTTTTGAGTGTTTGGGAGTTGGGTTAGTCTTGCAATGCGTTGTTCCTGTGGCTTACAAAAGCTTCTTTGGGGTCTTTGCCACAAAGTCTTTCAGGTAGAACGGCACGAAGTATGCCACATCTTCGAACCGTCCTTCAGCCATGCGTTTGTCAGCCAGCGGGAACATATATCTAGCCAACGGCCTGATGTCTTTGTACAGTATGGCGTTAGGATGGTTGATGGTCTCGATGCACTTGCACGCTCCGTTGCCGAAGAAACAAACCTTCCCCTTGTCCAAGTATTCTTTATATGTGTCGCCGTCAACGATGTCGGCCTGCACAGGCCTTACCTCATGCAGCGCACGGTCGTATATCCCGGCGTACACTTCCATCCTGCGTGCGTCGAGCATCGGGCAGAGCAGTGTGCCTTCCTCAAGGTCGTGTTCCAGCAGTACGGGCACGGCAAGCAGTTCGAGGGTTGGCACGGCGATGAGCTTCACGCTTCTGCCGTAGCATATCCCTTTCGCCATTGACACACCGATGCGCAGCCCGGTATATGAGCCAGGACCGCAGCTTACGGCCACGGCGTCCAGCTTTATGTCGCGGTTGTCGATGTATGCAAGTGCTTCGTCTACGAACACCCCCAGGCTTACCGCGTGGTTGGGGCCTTTGTTGTCTTCCTTGTTGAATATGCAAACGCCGTCTTGGCTGACAGCCACCGAGCACACGTCGGTGCTTGTCTCAATATTTAAAATGCAAGACATAAAATGAAAATATCTTTTTAAATAACGTGCAAAAATACGCTTTTTTCCCAAGAAATATGTACTTTTGCATAAATTTAACTACATATATCGTATGATACAATCAATGACTGGTTACGGAAAGTCTGTCGTAACTTTCAATGAAAAGAAAATACACGTAGAGATTAAGTCGCTTAACAGCAAGGCGTTGGACTTGTCAACGCGCATCGCCCCGCTTTATAGAGAGAAGGAAATGGTAATACGCCAGATGGTGTCGAAGGCCTTGCTTAGGGGTAAGGTTGATTTCTCCATTTGGGTTGAGAAAGATGCTTCGGCCGATGCCACGCCGGTAAACGCCGCCCTTGTCGAGAATTATTACCGCCAAATAAAGGCCTTGTCGGCAAGTGTCGGCATACCGGAGCCGCAAGACTGGTTTGCCACGCTCATGCGCCTGCCCGACGTTATGACGAAAGTCGAGGTGGAAGAGCTGGGCGATGACGAGTGGACTGCCGTCCGCCGTGGCGTAGAAGAGGCACTGGCGGCTCTCGTGTCGTTCCGCGAACAGGAAGGCGCAGCCCTTTACCGCAAGTTCTCCGAGAAGATAGACAACATCGCGGCGTTGCTTGCCTCCATCGAGCCTTACGAGAAGTCGCGCGTCGAAAAGATACGTTCCCGCATCGTGGAAGGGCTTAAGAGCATACCCGACGTTGAGTATGACAAGAACCGCCTTGAGCAGGAACTCATCTATTATATCGAGAAACTTGACATCAACGAGGAGAAACAGCGTCTTGCCAACCATCTGAAATACTTTCGTGAGACGCTTGACGACGAAATCGGCCAAGGCAAGAAGCTCGGCTTCATAGCGCAGGAGATGGGGCGTGAAATCAACACCACGGGCAGCAAAAGCAACAATGCGGAGATGCAGAACATCGTGGTGAAGATGAAGGACGAGCTTGAACAAATCAAGGAGCAGGTGCTGAATGTATTGTGAAAACAGCAGACAAGCAAACGAGTGACAAGCAGACAAGGTGATTTGCCTCTGTTTTTAATGTGTAATGGCTAACGCAAATGGCCTTGTCTGCTTGTCGCTCGTCTACTTGTCTGCTTAAAATAACAAAATATTATGTCCGGTAAAGTTATCATTTTCTCCGCTCCCAGCGGCAGCGGAAAGAGCACAATCATAGGCCGTTTGATGACTCATAAGGAGCTGAACATGGCGTTCAGCATATCGTGTACGAGCCGCCAGCCGCGCGGCGCGGAGCGCGACGGCGTGGAGTATTACTTCGTTACGCCCGACGAGTTTCGTCGGAAAATCGCCGACGGGGAGTTTCTTGAATACGAGGAGGTGTACAAGGACCGTTACTACGGCACGTTGAAGAGCCAGGTGGAGCGGCAGCTTGAGGCCGGAGAGAACGTCGTCCTCGACGTGGATGTCAAGGGAGCGTGCAACATCAAGCAGTTCTACGGCGACCGCGCCTTGGCTCTTTTCATCCAGCCTCCGTCGCTCGACGAGCTTCGCCGGCGGCTCGAAGGGCGCGGCACTGACGCTCCCAGCGTAATTGAGGACCGCCTGGCGCGCGCCGAGTTCGAGCTTGGCTTCGCTCAGAAGTTCGACAAAGTAATCGTAAACGACGACCTCGACCGCGCCGTAAGCGAAGCCCTGGAGGCGGTGAAAGAGTTTGTATGACATCCGCAATCGGTATTTTCGGCGGTTCGTTCAACCCCGTACACAATGGCCACATCGAGCTGGCGCGGCGGCTGTTGACGCTTGCCGGGCTTGACGAGGTATGGTTCGTTGTGTCTCCCCAAAACCCATTCAAGCGTAATGAAAAACTTTTAGACGATGCGCTACGCCTTGAAATGGTGCGCCTCGCGCTTGCTGACGAGCCGCGCATGGCGGCTTCCGATTGTGAGTTTCGCCTGCCACGGCCTTCCTATATGTGGCATACGCTCCAGTCGCTTGCCAAGAATTATCCCGACCGCGAGTTCGTCCTGCTAATCGGTGCGGACAACTGGGCACGCTTCGACCAGTGGTATGCCGCGCGTGAAATCATCGCCAATCACCGCATCGTGGTCTATCCGCGTGAGGGCACGCCGCTCAATCCTGCTTCGTTTCCTCCCAATGTCACACTCGCCGATACCGGCCTTGTGCCCGGCAGCAGCACCGAAGTGCGCCGCCGCATAGCCTGCGGCCAGTCAATCGACGGCCTCGTGCCGCCTGTCGTGGCGGATTTTATCCGTAAAAACAAGCTGTATTTGTAGATTTGTTTTTGTTTCTTATAAGTAACAGATTTGCAAATTGCGTATAATCTGTTACTTATAAGAAACAGATTTTCTTGTCTTTGTTCCTCTGTTCAACGCTATTACGCAGAGCGTGAGCACTACGGCGGCTATGGCGGCGAGCGTCCATTCCACGGCTGTAGCTGTAGTAGCGCCAAGCGTTTCGATGTCGGGAAGGGCGCTGTCGGGTATTGCGCAGACGGTGTTGTTCGTGACATGGAGCACTACGGGCGGCCAGAGGCTGCCCGTGCGCACGGCGAACCACCCGGCGATGAGGCCGTACATGAAGTAGAACGGTAGTAGCTCGGGATTTAGGTGCACCGCGGCGAAGAGCAGGGAGGGCAGGGAGAGGGTCACGATGATGTTGCAACGCTTGGCGAGCAGGCTGCCAGTCATCGCTCCGCGGAACACCATTTCCTCGACGAACGGCCCCAGCAGGCAGCCCGTAAGCAGGATAAGCACCGAGCCAGACGCGAACGGGTCGCTTTCGTTGACGGCCTCCTCAAGCCTGAGTGCGTTGGTTAGCGGACTTTTGATTAATGTTATGCACAGGGTAGCCAACGCCGCCAAGGCGCACGCCTTGCCCGTGCCTGCTGTCCGCGTTGTGAGCATACGGCGCACCATACGCAGCCTAATGAATACCAGGAAAGGCACGGCGAACGCTAAGAACAAGGCTGTGTCCTCAACCCAAGGCGCGTCCAAGAGCGTGCCTTGGTCAACGTCTGCCGCCCAGGCGTACAGCACGAGGCATGAGAAAAACAGCAACGCAGTGCCGACATGCAGTGCTGCGAACAGTGCGAAATACAGTAACGACTTTTTCATAACGCGTTGCAAATGTAGTGAAATCAGCCGGAATTGCAAAATCCTGCGAGGCAAAATGCCGCTTGTTACAGCCGTTTCGGTGTCAGGCGCATGGCCGTTTCCGCCCTCGCTCTTGGCTTGTCTGTAACCCGCTGATAATCAGGCGCGTTGCAAAAGGCCGTCTTTTAGAGTGCAAAAGGTGGCCTTTTAGACGGTGAAAGACGGCCTTTTGCATTGCAATATGCCACCTTTCGCAAAACCGCTTGTCGGCGGCCGTTTTGCGGTTGGCGGCAGGGCAAACCATACTTTTTCACATTTATTTATTGTAAATGAAATAAAAAGATGTAATTTTGCCGAAAATTTTACAATCATCAGGATGAATCTTGCTGACAAGATAGGGCGCATGTTGGCGTCCGTGCTCAAGCCTTTGCGCAGTTACGGCGCGTTCGTCGTGTTCATGTTCGTGCTGGGCTTGGTGGCCGTCTATGCCGTAGTGCCCGCCAAGCGCGGCTATCATGCCTACGCGCTTGCCCCCGAAGAGATATTTGTCGATGTGTGCCTGCTGTGCCTTGTGCTGTGGATTATGCCGCGCAAGGTCGGCCTTTGGCTCAAGCGCGCGATGTATGTTGTGGCCTACCTGCTGGCTATTGTCGATGTGTATTGCTTCGTCAAGTTCGACACTACCATAACCCCCACGATGCTGCTTTTGGTTGGCGAGACCAACAGCGACGAGGCGGCGGAGTTCGTCGAGTCTTACATGACGTTCGGAGTAATCTTCACCCGTCTTGGCCGCGTGCTTCTCGTGCTTCTCGCTCACATGGTTTGGGCGGCAGTTTATTATAAAGTCAACAAGCAGACGAGCAGACGAGCAGACGAGCAGACGGGCGGACAAGCAGAAAAACAGGCTCGTCGTCCTTTTGTATATAGGCTTGTTGAAAAGGCAAACGCCCTTGTCTGCTTGTCTGCTCGTGCCTTGTCTGCTGCAAAGCCATGGCTCGGGCTTGCCCTTCTCGCCGCGTTCGTCTACTGCGCCGTTGTGGGCTGGCCCAACAAGGCGGCGTATGCCCGCTTGATGTCTTACGACAACATAGGCGACGTTGAGCACGAGCTTACGCGCAAGGACTGCGCCGTGATGTTCCATCCCGTGTACCGCCTGCTCTTCAGCGTCTATGCCAACGGGCTTACGGCGCAGCAGGTTGACAAGCTCGTTGCCAACATCGACAAGGCCGTTGTAGACAGTTGCTCTTACCGCAGCAAGAACATCGTGCTCATAATAGGCGAGAGCTACAACCGCCATCACGCCAGCCTGTACGGCTACGGTATGCCTACCACGCCGCGGCAGGAGGCCAGGGCGCGCAAAGGAGGCCTCGTTCCGTTCACCGACGTGGTGGCACCTTGGAACCTGACAAGCTTCGTATTCAAGTACCTCTTCTCGCTTTATACCGTGGGCGACAAGGGCGAATGGTGCGACTATCCGCTGTTTCCCGAGCTGTTCCGCAAGGCCGGTTACCATGTAACCTTCCTCACCAACCAGTTCCTTCCGCAGGCCAAGGAGGCCGTGTACGACTTCAGCGGAGGCTTCTTCCTCAACAACCCGACGCTTAGCAAGGCCATGTTCGACACGCGCAACAAGAGCCTTTTCCGCTTCGACGAGAGCATGTTGGACCAGTATGACCGCCTGAAGAAGCACAACAAGGAGCACAACCTCATCATATTCCACCTCAAGGGACAGCACGTAGACTACCGAACGCGCTTCCCGAGGGGCCGCCGCCACTTCAACCCTGACGACTATGACCGCCCAGAACTCAAGCAGAAGGAGCTGCGCGTGCTGGCCGATTATGACAACGCCGTGCTTTACAACGACTCCGTTGTAGACCAAATCGTTAAACGTTTCGAGGACGAGGAGGCCGTCATAATCCACGTTCCCGACCACGGCGAGGAGTGTTACGGCGAGGGTGTGCACTTCTACGGGCGTATGCACTCCACCGAAATAACATCCCGCCTGGCGCACGAGGAGTTTGACATACCCTTCTGGCTCTGGTGCTCGCACGACTTCATAGTGAACAATCCGGAGGTTTACGGCGACATACTCAAGGCGCGCGACCGCCGATACATGACCGACGCGCTGCCCCATCTGCTGCTTTACCTCGGCGGTATAAGCACGCCCCACTACCGCGACGACCTCAACATACTTAGCGACGGGTACAACGAGGCGCGCCCGAGGATACTCAAGAACACTACGGATTATGACAAGCTGGAGTAAGAATAACCACTCCAGCCCTCCCCAAGGGAGGGAGTTTGAAATGCCTTGAGCTGTGGCGTATCGGGCATATCAGGCTCATTTGTCCCATAGAACATAACCGCCGGTTTCGCAAAAGGCCGTCAATCGCATTGCGAAAGGCCGTCTTTTAGAGGCTAAAAGGCCACGTTTTGCACGGTAAAACACGGCAAATGGGTAAGTGGCTGACAGTCAACAGGTTGACGAAAGGTATGCAAGCGGCGTAAAAACCGCCTTATAATATATAAAAGTAATGTATAAAATCACATGCAACCGCACACCAGGCTCCCTCCCTTTGGGAGGGTTGGGGTGGGTGCCTTCCCGTGCATGGATGGGTGTCGGCCCAGTGTTGGGACGGGTGTCAGGTATTTAGTAGTGGGTGTTAAATGACAATGCAATGACAAAATCGCTTCTAACCCTTGCCGAGTCGAAGGCTCTGCGCGGCATAGCCATACTCGGCATAATGCTTCATAATTACTGCCATTTCCTCGGCTTCGCCGTCAAGGAGAACGAATATACGTTCACGGCGGCCAAGCCCCGGATGCTGGCCGACAGGCTGCTTGCGCTCGACGGCGATTTGTTCGTCCACCTGCTGTCGTTCTTCGGGCATTACGGCGTGCCCGTGTTCCTCTTCATCAGCGGCTTCGGCCTTGTCTGCAAGTACGAGCAAAGCACGCCGCAGAGGGTGCGCGCCCTGCCCTTCGTAGGCTATCATTACCTGAAGCTGCTGCGCCTTATGTTCCTTGGCTACGTGGCGTTCGCTGTCGTCAGTTATTTGCATCCGCACGGTTACCACGGCTATACGCCGGGGCGCGTGGCGGCGCAGCTGCTCATGTACATTAATATATTGCCCGACCCCGACCACATAATCAAGCCCGGCCCCTACTGGTTCTTCGGCCTAATGCTACAGCTTTACATCGTCTACCGCCTGCTCATATACCGGCAGAAAACGTCGAACGTCGTCGCGCTAATCGCTATATGCTGGGTGGCGCAGGCCATGTTCACGCCCGAGAGCGACCCGGGAGGTGCAACCCTCAACCGCATACGCTACAACTTCATCGGCTGTATGCTGCCCTTCGGCATGGGAGTGCTCTACGCGCGCCATGGCCGGGAGCTGTCGCCGCGGGCTTACCTGGCATTGGCCGTGGTGTCGGCTGCCGTCGTTTACTTCGGCAGTTTTGCCTTCTGGGCGTGGCTTTGGGTACCGGCGTTCATTGTTGTGGGAGCCGTCGCCACGGTAAAGCTTATCCCCGCCGGGGCGCTTGGCCCTATGATGTGGTTCGGAGCCATATCTTCCGCGCTCTTCGTGGTGCACCCCGTGACGCGTGAAATCATCATTCCAATGTCTTATCGGGGGCATGTGTATACCGGGCTCGCCGTCTACGTCGTCGTGTCAATACTGCTGGCGTGGCTTTTCAAGCTCGCTTTCAGGTATATTCCGAAACCAAAACTAAGGCCATGAAGAAACCAATCGAACTGTCTGACATAAGCCGCTACCGCGGCGAACTGATGGGGCTGGCGATGCTCTTCGTAATGTTGTTCCACGTATGGATGCCCAAGAGCAACCCCATGTACGGCCTCGTGCGCTGCGGCAACGTTGGTGTTGACATCTTCCTGCTGCTTAGCGGCGTGGGGCTTTGGTTCTCGTGGACTAAGAATCCGTCGCTGAAGCACTTTTTCAAGCGGCGTTACCTGCGCGTATATCCGGCCTGGCTTGTCATGGCCTGCCTGTTTTACATACCTAATTATATAAACACTCCTGGCGGCGGTTACAGCCCCGACATACCCAATCTCGTTGCAAACATACTCGTAGGCTGGAGCTTCTGGCGCGTGGACGACCTCACTTTCTGGTTCGTTCCGTCAATAATGATGCTCTACACGTTCGCCCCGGCATACATGACGCTCATCGGGCGCCACCCCGCCTACCGCTGGACGCCCGTGCTGGCGATGGTCTTGGCCGTAATGGTGCAATACTATCCGCCCGTTCATCAGGCCGTAGGCCACCTCGAAATCTTTTTCAGCCGCATACCAATTTTCCTCATAGGACTTAACCTCGGGGCGTGGGTTAAGGAGCGGCGCACCATGGACGGGCAGGCCGTGTGGCTCTTCGTGCTGGCTTTCGTGATGAGTTTGGCAATGTGCGTCGAATTCGAAGAGGCGTGGCGCGGCCGCTTCCCGCTGTTCCTGGAACGCATGGTCTACATACCGCTGACCGTCTCCGCCGTAGTGCTGCTCGCCCTGGCGTTGCGCTATGCGCCGCAGCGTGTGCGCCGCGCGCTGGCCTTCGTCGGCACAATCAGCCTCGAGCTGTATCTCATACACATACAGTTCGTACTGAAATACATCACCCCTTACCGCCTCGGCTACTGCCTTACGGCGTTGCTCATGATAGCCGTTTCGCTCGTGCTGGCGTGGGTTTTGCATAAGGTTGTGAGCATTGCGACGGACAGGGTGCGGCGAAGCTGACACCAGCCTGCTGCCGCCCGGTTTGCGAAAGACGGCAAATGGCGATGCAAAAGGCCGTCAATTGCACGCTAAAAGGCCACCTTTTGCAAGGTAAAAGACGGCATATTGGGAAGTGGTTGATAATCAGGCGTTTAACTGCATGATGCCAACGGCGCATCAGCCTCATTGGGCTTATGAGGCTAATTGGGCCCAACAAGCCCGGAAAGCCTGATGAGCCAAACACGCCAAGGCCGCGTAACTTCCTGCAAAAGCATACCAGGCTCCCTCCCCCGGGAGGGTTGGGGAGGGGCTGCTTGTTATTAAATTATCGCAATATGAACAATATTATACGACTAATCCGTCCACACCAGTGGATAAAAAACGTCTTCGTGATGGTGCCGATGTTCTTCGGCGGCAGCCTGCTTGACGTATCTGACATACGCGCTTCGGTGCTGACGTTCCTCGCGTTCAGCTTCGTGGCTTCGTCGGTGTACTGCTTCAACGACATCAACGATGTTGAGGCCGACCGCCGCCATCCCGTGAAGTGCCGCCGCCCGGTGGCTTCAGGTGCGGTGTCGGTGGGTGCGGCGCGCGCCCTTATGCTGCTTATGCTGCTGCTGGCGGCCGCCGTCGCCGCGCTGGTAGGCGACCTCCGGCATGTGCTCCGGGTGGGCGGCGTGTTGTTGTTTTACTATGTGATGAACCTCTGCTACTGTGCCAAGCTCAAGCAGTATGCCATCATCGACGTGTGCATAGTGGCCTTCGGCTTTGTGCTGAGAGTGCTCGCCGGAGGCTTCGCCACCGACATTGCGCCGAGCAAGTGGCTGGTGCTGATGACGTTCCTGCTCACGCTTTTCCTCTCGTTTGCCAAGCGGCGCGACGACGTGTTGCGCATGAACGAGACGGGAGTGCCGCCACGCAAGAACACCATACGTTACAACCTCACGTTCATCAACCAGGCAATCACCGTCACGGCGACGGTCACGCTGGTGTGTTACATCATGTACACCGTGTCGCCGGAGGTTACCGGGCGCATCGGTTCCGACATGCTTTACCTCACCTCCGTGTTCGTTCTGCTCGGTCTGTTGCGCTACATGCAGCTGACCGTAGTTGATGAAAAGAGCGGCGACCCTACGCGCATGATGCTGCACGACAGGTTTACACAGCTCGTAGTCGTAGCCTGGGCGCTCGCCTTCGTGGTGCTGATATATGTTAAATAAATTGGAGACACCCATCCAACCATCCTCAATGGAGGTAGCTTGATGTGCTTTTCAATGCTGCATGGATTGGGAAAAAAGACAACAACTAACCATACTCCCTCCCTCTGGAGGGCTGGGGTGGGGCTCGTATTTAGTTTTAATTAGATTATGACCGACATCGAAATAAGCAAATATCCGTTGGGAAAAGTCTACGCTTTCGACTTTGACGGCACGCTAACGCGCCGCGACACGCTCATCGAGTTTATCCGTTTCGCCAAGGGAGACAAGGCCTTCCTGCTCTGTTTCCTGCGCTATTCGCCGCTCCTCGTGCTGATGAAGCTCGGGCTGTATCCCAACTGGAAGGCCAAGCAACGCGTCTTTTCGCACTGCTTCAGAGGCATGGCCGTTGACACGTTCAACTCTCTTTGCTCACGCTTCGCCCGTGACAAGGCGCGCCTGATGCGCCCCAAGGGCATGAAGAAGCTCCGCGAGGTGTTGGCCGAAGGCGGCAAGGTGGTCGTCGTAAGTGCGAGCGTCAACAACTGGGTGGAGCCGTTTTTCGCCGGCATAGGCGGCGTTTACGTCGTCGGAACGATGGTTGAAGAGCGCGAAGGCGTGCTCACCGGGCGTTTCCTTACCAAGAACTGCTACGGCGAGGAGAAGGTTACGCGTCTGCTGCAGCTTTTCCCCGAGCGCACGCAATACTGGCTTACGGCCTATGGCGACAGCCGGGGCGACTTCGAGTTGCTGGACTTCGCCAACGAGAGTTATTACCGGCCGTTCAAGTAATTCATAATGCACACTGCTTAATTCATAATGAATAGGCTGCCGCTTTGCAGTCTCCTGCATTCCCAGCCCTCCCATAACTCCCAGCTCTCCCACATCTCCCATAAAAAGAAAACCCTATGAAAAAGCTTCTAAGACTGTTCAAAGTAAGCCGTGAAGAGTGGCTTGCGTCCGCCATTACGCTGCTGGTTACGGTGGCACTGCACGTTCTCGTAATAGCGCGTTACTTCGACCTGTTCACCCAGACGGGGCGGGGCCATTGGAATATCTTTATCAAGAACTTCACCGTTTCAGGCTTCGACCCCATCACTTACTCCGTAGTGACGTATTGGGACGCCAACTACAACGTCTACCGCCACCCTCTGCTGGCGTTCATGGCGTGGCCGTTTTCAATGCTGAACAAGCTGCTCATGGAGCTGACCGGCGTCAACCTGGTGCAGTTCATAGTGGCTGTGCCGCTGCTGCTGTGCGCCTTTTACACGTTCGTCTTCATGTACCGCACGTTCAGGGACATCATCCGCCTGCGCAAGTTCGACTCCGCCGTGCTCTCAACGATGCTCTTCTCGTTCGCATACGTCATGGTTTCGGCCGTGGTGCCCGACCATTTCTGCGTCTCGATGTTCCTGCTTGTCTTTACGGTCTACGTCTCCGGCCGGAAGATGCAGGACGGGTCGCAGTTCAAGATATGGCAGACGGTGGTGCTGTTCTTCGCCACTGCCGGCGTGACGCTTAGTAACGGAATAAAGATTTACATATATTCGCTCTTTACGAACGGGCGCAAGTTTTTCAGACTTAAATATTTCCTGTTCGCCGTCCTGCTGCCTGCGGCGCTCATATGGGGCTTCGCCCGTTGGGAATACCGCACTTACGTGTTGCCCAAGGAGAAGGCGCGCCACGAGGCAAGGGCGAAGAAGAATGCCGAGTTGAGGCAGCGCATGTTCAAGGCTTTCCGCGATACGACGCAGCTGAAGGACAGCGTTGAGATAAAGACGGCCTTCGAGCAGGAGGTGCGCCGGCGTGCATACGCCAAGTATGTGCGCGACCATAAGCAGCCGTGGAACCGCAACAAGGGCAAGCCTATGGCCGAAGGCGAGTTCATGCAGTGGACCGATGCCACTACCTCGCGTGCCTCTACGGCCGTTGAAAACCTGTTCGGCGAATCCATACAGCTGCACAAAGACCACCTGCTTGGCGACACATTGCGCGGCCGTCCGGTGATAGTGCGTTACCGTTGGGTTGTAAATTACGTTGTCGAAGGCCTTGTCGTGCTGCTCTTTGCGGCCGGAGTGTGGTGCGGTCGGCGGTCGCGCTTCATGTGGATGGTGCTCTGCGGCGCGGCCTTCGACATGGCCTTGCACATGGGCTTGGGCTTCGGCATCAACGAGGTGTACATCATGTCCGCCCACTGGCTGTTCGCATTGCCCATCGCCATGGGCTTCCTCGTCAAGGCCATGGAGGGCCGCAAGCGCGAGGAATGGCTGCGCAAGCTGCTCGTTGGGCTTACGGTGTGGCTCATGGTGTACAACTTTGTGCTGTTCGCCAAGTATCTGGCATAGGCCGGAAAGTGTCGTGTGGGCCGCAAATGGCTTGCCCGTGGCCGCGGCTTATACCGCCTATTGGGCTAATCGGGCTAATTATTCCTATTCAAACAAGGTGCTTGCCTATGAAAATATCGGTGCTTGTTCCCGTTTACGGGGTGGAGAAATACATCGCACGGTGCGCCGAGTCGCTGTTCGGCCAGACGTATCAGGACTTGGAGTTCGTCTTTGTCGATGACTGCACGCCCGACCGTTCCATAGCCATACTGCAAGAAGTGATGGCGCGTTGGCCGCAGCGCGCGGAGCAGGTGCGCATCCTGCGCAACGACCGCAACCGCGGCATAGGCTATGTGCGCCAGCGTCTCATCGACGAGTGTACGGGCGAAGGCATTACGTTTGTTGACAGTGACGACTATCTGCCGTCGCGGGCCATAGGTCTGCTGGCGGCAGAGATGGAGCGCAGCGGTGCCGACATGGTGGACGGGGCGTGGCAGAGCGTAACGCCGCAGGGTGTCTCCGCCGTGCGCAGGCCTTACAAAACGCCTGACGGCGGGCGGTATCTCGCGCTGTTGCTGTGCCAGAATGTTGTGTCAAACCGCATGTGGGGACGGCTCTATCGGCGGTCTCTGTTTACGGAGAACGGCATCCGCCTCGTGCCGGGCATCGACTTCTCCGAGGACTACTCCGTAATGGCGCGCCTGCTGTTTTATGCCCGTCGTGCGGCCATTGATGCCCCGGTGTACTTCTACAGCGAGGAAAACGCGTCGTCATACACCCATACTGCGTCGCCGCGCCACGCCCGCTCTTACCTCATGGCCTGCCGCGTGGTGCTCGACTTCTTCAGCCGTAACGACACCGCAGGCCGCTACCTCGCGCCCTTGCAGTTTGGAATGGCCAACGCGTTGCGCAACATACGCCGCGCAGGTTTCAGCCTCTCGCTGGCCGACCAGTTGCTCGGTTACCGTCCGCAGGGCGCGTTTTTCCGTCTGTTGGCCGCCATGCTGCGAGGCAAGTGTCCGCTTGCCGTGGCCGATTTCACATACCTCTTGGCAAGGAAAATATACATTTCTTTGCTCAATCGCTAACTTCTTGATTTACAATATGTTACCAACCGCCTCGCAAAAGACGGTCTTTTACAACGCCAAAGACCGTCTTTTGTAATGCCGCCGGATGCAAGGCGGCAGGCAGGCGTTTGCCTTGCGGTGGATTAAATGCCATTTAAAAGCGTTTGACACACCGTAGTTTGCGCATTTATTGCTAACTTTGCATCACGAAGGAGATGAAAAAAGTATTCCACATAGTATCGCATTTCGATGTCGGCGGAGCCGAGCGCGTGGCGGTAAACATAGCCAAGTCGCGCACGGAAGGCTACGAATACCATGTAGTCGAGCTGCTGCGTGCCCATTCGCAGTTTACGAAAGTGTTTACAAAAGAGCTTGACGAGGCCGGCATACGCTATCATCGTGCCTGCGTGCCCGACGTGCATTTCCATTACGTTTTCGAGCGACTGGCCGCCTTGGTGTTCCCTTTGTGGTTTCTGCCGCTGCTGCTCAAGCACCGCCCGGCGGCCATACATACCCACACGGAGATGCCCGACTTGGCCGTATGGTGGCTGTTCACGCTCTTTCCGCGCCTCTTGCGTGGTTGCAAGGTGGTGCGCACAATCCACAACACAGTGCTGTGGACGGGCATGAAGCGCACCGGCCGCCGCGTCGAGAGGTTTTTCATGCGCCACGGTTGCAACGTGGCTATATCCGTGTCGGTGCGCGACAATTATGCCAAGGAGTACGGACAGACGCCTCCGATAATATACAACGGTGTGGCGGAAACGCCGCAACGAAGTTGCGAAGATATGCGAAAAGATAAAATTAATATATTATTCGCAGGACGCTTCGAGCCGCAAAAGGGTATAAGCACCCTCATTGAGGTGGTTAAACGGCTGAAAGACGACCTCCGGCTGCACTTCTACATCGTTGGCGACGGCAGTCTCCGGGCGGACATCGAGCGTGAAATAGGAAGTCAGGAAAATGTCACTTTGAAAGCTCCCGTGTACGGTTTGGCTGCCTATCTGTCATCATTCGACTATATGTTCATGCCTTCCGAGTTTGAAGGACTTAGCATAATGTCAATCGAGGCGAGCCTTGCCGGACTGCCGGTAATAGCCAACAGCTCCCCCGGTCTGCGCGACACACTGCCCCCTGACTGGCCTTTGGCCGTAACGGGGAACAGTATCGACAGCTACATGAGTATCTTCCGAGATCTTGAAAAACGTGCGAATAGCAGTGAATTAAGTGAAAAAGCAATGCTGTTCGCAAAAGAACGGTTTGGCATCAGGCGTATGCAGGAGGAGTATGAAAGGTTATATTGAAAACAAGGAAAATGTCAAATATCATATCAAAGGCAGCCAAGACAGCCTACAACACGGTGTTCCGCGCCGTCCAAAGGCGTGACCTTACGCCATGGGAGCACGAGCCCGGCATGGCGATGCCCGTCTACGGGGTGTACCATGTGTTCTGCGACAAGGGCTGGCGCGAGCTTGTCGCCGACCAGATTGGCCGTCTGAAAGCGAGCGGCCTGTGGGAGCAGACGGCGCGGTTTTACGTCAGCTGCATAGTGAAAGACCGCCGCGAGGCCGACGAGCTGCGCCGCATGATTGGCGAAGACAAGGCCGAACTGGTATCTGTCGAGACCGACCCGATGAAGTTTGAGTACCCCGCGCTCGAGTTCATGCACGCCAAGAGCCGCGACGAAGAGTGTCTTTTCTATTATTTCCACACCAAAGGCGTGTCTTATTATGGCGGCGACCGCATTGACAGTAACTTCCGCCGCCTGCGCCGCAACATAGATGCGTGGCGGCACATGATGGAGTATTTTCTCTTCGCCAAGTGGCGCGTGGCAGTCAATGTGCTGCAAGGCGGCTACGATACTTACGGCTGTTACCGCCTGCCTCCTTATCCCAAGCCGTATTATCTGTATGCAGGAAACTTCTGGTGGGTGCGCTCCGACTATGTGCGCCGCCTGCCCCCGTTCCCCGAAGAGCGCATCGCCACCGACCGCTTCATTGCCGAGGAGTGGCTCTACAAGGCCGGGCCGAAGGATTTTTCGGCGTTCGACACGCTGGCAGACCTTTATTATGTATATATTGACGAGGCTCTTTACGCCTCGCCGAAGCTGCCCTTGCTGAAATGGATTAGGTATGTGTGGAATTTCAATTGGGTGAAACTGTGCAAGCATCTGTTCAAGTACGACTATAAGACAAAGCGCCAGAAACGCTACCAAGTGCTAAAAAAATAAATTTTATTGCTTTGAAATCAAAAAAAGTGTTACCTTTGCACCGAATTGGTTTCAGTGGCGTGTGTTGCGCCCTGGATTAAAAGGGAATCGGGTGAGAATCCCGGACAGTCCCGCTGCTGTGATGCTCGGTATGCTTCCTGAAGGGTTAAACCACTGGCGGTTTGTTGTTTTCGGCCGGGAAGGTGTCAGGAAGAGGGCGAGTCAGAAGACCTGCCGTTCAGCCAAGTTCGTTCCTGCTCGTGGGATAGGGGAACGCAGACGAAAAAGAAAGAGAATGATAAAAAAGGTATTAATCGCCAATCGTGGCGAAATCGCGGTGCGCGTGATGCGTTCTTGCCGCGAAATGGGATTGCGTACAGTGGCTGTCTTTTCAGAGGCCGACCGTGCCTCAAAGCATGTGATGTACGCCGACGAGGCTTATTGCATAGGCCCTGCCGAGTCCCGTGAGAGTTATCTTAACATCGACAAAATCATCAATGTGGCGTTGCAGTGCAAGGCCGACGCCGTGCATCCGGGTTATGGTTTCCTGTCGGAAAATGCGGAGTTCGTACGCCGTTGCGAGGCCGCCGGACTGGTGTTCATCGGTCCGAGAGCCGAGACAATGGAGGCTATGGGCGACAAGATTTCGGCACGCAAGCGCATGATAGACGCCGGAGTGCCCGTCGTTCCCGGTACTACGGAGCCGCTGAAGGATGCCGACGAGGCTCTCAGGATATGTAATGAGATAGGTTATCCGGTAATGCTGAAGGCCTCGATGGGCGGCGGTGGCAAGGGTATGCGCCTTATCCACAGCGCCGAAGAGGTGAAGGAGGCGTATGACTCGGCACGTTCTGAGTCGATGTCGTCGTTCGGCGACGATACCGTTTACCTTGAGAAGTTTGTTGAAGAGCCGCATCACATCGAGTTCCAGATACTCGGTGACGCTTACGGTAACGTCGTTCACTTGTTCGACAGGGAATGTTCCGTACAGCGCAGAAACCAGAAAATAGTGGAAGAAAGTCCGTCGCCGTTCCTGACGCCGGAGCTTCGCCGCGAGATGGGCGAGAAGGCCGTGGCCGCCGCCAAAGCCGTGAATTACCGCGGAACGGGCACCATAGAGTTTCTTGTTGACAAATACCGCCACTTTTATTTCCTTGAAATGAACACCCGTTTGCAGGTGGAGCATCCCATTACAGAAGAGGTTATGGGCGTTGACTTGGTGAAGGAACAGCTGCGTGTGGCCGCCGGCGAGCAGCTGCGCTTCCGCCAGGAAGACCTCTTCCAGCGCGGACACGCCATAGAGTGCCGCATCTGTGCCGAGGACACCGAGAACGGCTTTATACCCTGTCCGGGCATAATCAAGCAGTTGACCGAGCCTAACGGCATCGGCGTGCGCATCGACAGCTACGTGTATGAAGGCTACGAGATACCTCTTTATTATGACCCTATGATAGGAAAGCTCATCGTATGGGCCACAACCCGCCAGTTTGCAATCGAGCGTATGCGCCGAGTGCTCTACGAGTTCAAGATTACCGGCTTGAAGACAAACCTGAGTTACCTGCGCCGGATAATGTATGCGCCGGCCTTTGTGAAGGGCGAATACGACACGTCTTTCCTTGAAAAATACTCACGTTCGCTGCAACGTACCAACGGAGACAACGAGGAAATAGAGAACATGGCGCTCATCGCGGCCTACGTAGACTACCTGTTCAACCTCGAAGAGAACTCTCCCGTGCGTGTGGCTGACGCCCGTCCGATAAGCCGCTGGCGTGAGTTCGGACTGCAAAAGGGTGTGTTGAGGATTTGATTTTAATTCATAATTCACGGTTCATAAACATAAATTGTAATTATGGAGATGCACATAGGCGACCGCGTAGCCGACGTTACGCTGGTCAATAAAGAAGGAAACAAGGTGGAACTTACCATCGACGGCAAGCCAATTGAGGTTGACATAGTGATGGCGGAGAACGGAAGCTGCTCGATATTGCACAACGGCAACTCTTACAACGCCGAACTGATACGCGGCGAGGGAGGCAAAAGCTATGACGTGAACATGTTTTACCGTTCTTACCACGTTGACGTAGTGGACACCCAAGCGAAGTATCTGCGTATGCGGAAGGGCGCGGACGAGCGTCAGTCTGACAAGATTGTGGCTCCCATGCCGGGCAAAGTCGTAAGCATACCGGTGAGCGTAGGCGACAGGCTTAACGCCGGTGACATCGCCATTGTGCTTGAGGCGATGAAGATGCAGAGCAACTACAAGGTGACGTCTGACTGTACGGTGAAGAGCATTCTCGTGGCCGAAGGCGACGCTGTGCAGGACAACCAGACGCTGATTGAGCTTGAGTTAAGTAATGAATAGATATTATATGGTTTGAAGGAGTTGGGGAAGTTAAGGCCGTTATGCTTTTGTTGAGGAATGGAATGCAAGTATCAGGCTTTAATTTCCCTAACTCTTTTAGTTTTTATATCTTCCTAAAAACGTTAAAAAACAATGACAAGAGAAGAGACATACGCGCGGTTTGAAGAGCTTGACCGCCGGGCTTCGCAGGGTGGCGGAGCCGCAAAGATAGAGAAACAGCACGCAGCAGGACACATGACGGCGCGTGAACGCATAGACGCTTTGCTTGACAAGGGCACGTTCTGCGAGACCGACAAGCTGGTAAACCACCGCTGTACGCGCTTCGGAATGGAGAAGAAGCAGATACCGGGCGACGGCGTGGTGTGCGGTTATGGAAAGATAGACGGCCGGCTGGTGTTCGTCTACGCATACGACTTTACGGTGCACGGAGGCTCTTTGAGCGAGACCAACGCAGCCAAGATAGTCAAGGTGCAGCAGCAGGCATTGAAGTGCGGAGCACCCATAATAGGCCTTAACGACTCTGGTGGAGCGCGCATACAGGAGGGCATTTGCAGCCTTGCCGGATACGCTTCGATATTCTATCAGAACACCATGGCGTCGGGAGTTATCCCCCAGCTTACGGCCATACTCGGTCCGTGTGCCGGCGGAGCGTGCTACTCTCCGGCGTTGACCGACTTCATCTTCATGGTCAACGAGAAGAGCCACATGTTCATAACAGGCCCCGATGTGGTAAAGGCTGTAACCAACGAGGTGGTCGACAAGGAGGAGCTTGGCGGCGCTTACACGCACAGCACGAAGAGCGGCGTGGCCCATTTCATGATGCCTACCGAGGAGGAAGTGCTTATGCAGATGCGCGAGTTGCTGAGTTTCCTGCCGTCGAACAATATGGAAGACGCGCCCATAGTGCCTTGTACGGACGACGTCAGCCGCACGGTGGAGAGCCTGCAGACCGTCATCCCCGAGGACCCCAACCAGCCTTACGACATAAAGGACGTCATCGAGCCTGTGGTTGACGACAATTACTTCTTCGAGGTTATGCCGCATTTCGCCAAGAACGTAGTCGTAGGTTTCGCCCGCCTTGGCGGCCAGACGGTCGGCATCGTGGCCAATCAGCCGGCCTTCCTTGCCGGCGTTCTCGACATCAACGCTTCCGACAAGGCGGCCCGCTTCATACGCTTTTGCGACTGTTTCAACATCCCCCTCGTCACCATCGAGGACGTGCCGGGCTTCCTTCCGGGTACGGCGCAGGAGCATGAGGGCATCATCCGCCACGGCGCGAAGATTGTCTACGCCTACGCCGAGGCCACGGTGCCCAAGATAACGCTCATCACGCGCAAGGCATACGGCGGTGCTTACATTGTGATGGCAAGCAAGAACATCGGCGCCGACATAAACCTGGCGTGGCCGCAGGCCGAAATCGCCGTCATGGGAGCTTCCGGGGCAATCAACATATTGTACCGCAAGGCCGGCGACGAGGAGAAGGCCGAGGCCGTGAAGGAGTACGAGACGGAGTTCTCCAACCCGTACCGTGCTGCCGAGCGGGGTCTCGTAGACGAGATAATAATGCCTCGCGACACCCGCGCGAAGCTGATTAAGGCCTTGGAGATGGCGCGCAACAAGAACCAGAGCAATCCTCCGAAGAAGCACGGCAACATGCCGTTGTGACCTGCGGACGATACATTTACGATGGCGGAAACCGGCATATGCGGCTTCCGCCATTGTTTGTTTTTGCCTTTAAGGGTCGTGACGGCCGACTTCATGCGGCAGCAATGGCGTGCCGGCTGCAGCCTGTTCGTTTAAATGCCAATGAATTTTCGTAAGTAAAACGCCTGTGTTTGCTTACAACTCGTCTTGCCAAGTCCTTTTAATAATCAAACCTTTAACCGCTCGGCATACGCTTGATTACAAACCAAAATGCCGTCTTTGACAATGCCAAAGACGGCATTTCGCGTTGCGATTGACGGCCTTTGGCAAGGCTGTTTGCCGTGTTTCTAATTGAGAATGGAGGGTTGGGAATGGAGAATTATGATTACCCATGCAGGCTTTCAAGTCCAAAGGTAATCATAATTCTCCATTCCCAACCCTCCATTCTCAATTTTCCCATAGTGCAAACGGCAAAAAAACGCGCCGCAACTCTTCACGAGCTGCGGCGCATCAAAAATATGTTTAACTAAAAAACCTTTTCGATTCGAAAGGTAACCTCACGGTCCC
>CAJJWN010000009.1 GCA_905196835.1 uncultured Prevotella sp.
GGCATTCCTGCGCACATCCTTACTGGATTGCAGATGGACTACAACATGCAGACAGCAAAGAAAGACAAGTCTTTCATGGAACGGCTTGCCAGCATAAGGAAAATCGCCGCAGCGCTTTAACGCTGCAAGGCAAGGCATTGCAGCATGTTGCAGGCAAACAATGCCGGTTATAAAAGCTACAGGCAATCAGACCTACAAACGGGGAAAAGCTGAAAGCAAAGACGTTTTTATCTTAAAAAACAAAAAAACATGCACGCAAAGCCTTAATATGGCGGAAAATAAGTAATTTTGCAGGCTGTCGGGCACGCCTCAACAATGCCGTTGACGCGCCTGCGGACAAGAAACCGTGACACTAAGGAAATGGCAACACGCGAGGAATACGAGCAACTGAAAGAATACGCACGCAGGGACGGAGCGATAGTAGGCTTGCTGTGGATATTGAGTTTCGCATTATTCATAGGCGAGTTTTACAACCCGTTGCTCGGCTTCGCATCGTTTCTCGTCGGCGCATACTCGCTGGTGTTCGCATCAATGCGCCTGCGCCGCTACCGCGACACGGCTCTGGGCGGGGTCATCTCGTTCCGCCGCGCGCTGCTTTTCAGTATGCTCATATACTTCTACGCAGCCCTGCTGATGGCCGCCGCGCAGTTTGTCTACTTCCAGTTCATAGACCACGGCTTCATGCTTTCACAGTATGCGGAAATAACCGGCACGCCTGAATTCAAGACCATGCTGTCGGCTTACGGAATGAGACCCGAGGACATGAAGCTCGCAATGGACAACCTCGCCGCGCTGCGACCCATTGACATTGCCCTGCAATTCCTTTCTACAAACATAATTCTCGGCCTGATTGTAAGTCTGCCGATAGCCGCGATGATGAAGTCGAGATACAAAAGAAAATTCTGAACGACACGCCGCAACCGGCAAAGACGCCATAAGAATACTGAAAAACGAACAACAATACAAACGGATATGGACATTTCGGTCGTAATACCTTTATATAATGAAGAAGAATCACTGCCCGAGCTTTACGCCTGGATAGAGAGAGTGATGAAGGCTAACGGGTTCACTTACGAAGTGATATTCGTCAACGACGGCTCTACCGACCGTTCCTGGAACGTAATAAAAGAGCTTGGAGCGAAGCATGAATGCGTCAAGGGCATAAAGTTCCGCCGTAACTACGGCAAAAGCCCGGCACTGTATTGCGGCTTCAAGGAGGCGCAGGGAGATGTCGTGATAACGATGGACGCCGACCTGCAAGACTCGCCCGACGAGATACCGGAGCTGTACAAGATGGTTACGGAAGACGGCTACGACCTCGTGTCGGGCTACAAGCAGAAACGTTACGACCCCCTGTCAAAGACCATACCGACAAAACTGTTCAACGCTACGGCGCGCAAAATCAGCGGAATAAAGAACCTGCACGACTTCAACTGCGGCCTGAAGGCTTATCGCCGCGACGTGGTAAAGAACATAGAAGTGTACGGCGAGATGCACCGCTACATACCATATCTGGCAAAAAACGCCGGATTTGACAAAATCGGAGAAAAGGTGGTACACCACCAAGCACGCAAATATGGCAAGTCGAAATTCGGCCTCAACCGCTTCTTCAACGGCTATCTTGACCTCATCACGCTGTGGTTCCTAAGCGGTTTCGGCCGCAAGCCCATGCACGTGTTCGGTTTCTTGGGCACAATCATGTTCTTCATCGGCTTCATTTCGGCCGCCGTTATCGGCATAGACAAGCTTTGCTCGCTCGCACAAGGCATACCGCAGAGGCTGGTTACCGATTCGCCCTACTTCTACATCGCACTCACGATGATGATAATAGGCACGCAATTATTCCTCACGGGTTTCCTCGGCGACCTTGTAAGCCGCAACTCGACAGACCGCAATGACTACCAGATTGAGGAGGAAATAAGGTGCGGAGAGAAACGATAAAAAGGTGAAACGGTAAAAAAGGAAAAAGGAAAAACGATAAAACTGGAGATGAGAGTCAAGCCAACCGTCAAAAATCCACTGCACGCGTTGCCTCTATACGCCGCAACGTTCATGCTTTTAGCAGCATCGTGCTCGTCAATCGACTGCCCGATGAACAGCCTGGTTTACACCCAATACCAGCTTATGAGGCCGGACGGAAGGGTTGACACGCTGGCTGACACGCTCACTATATCGACACAGCGCACCGCCGACGGCAGCGACTCTGTACTGATAAACAGAAATGTAAGGACAACAGAGTTCTCGCTTCCAATAAGCTACGCACAACCGCAAGACGTGTTTTACTTCGAGACGATAGACACGGTGACAAAGGTCAAGACCGTAGACGTTGTGACCGTGACGAAGGAGAACCATCCGCACTTCGAGTCTGTTGACTGCGCACCGTCATTCTTCCATACCATTACGGACATAAGCACTACGCACAACGCCATCGACTCGGTTGTAATCAAAAACCCCGACGTTAACTATGACACATCGAAAAAGCACTTCTACATATATTTCAAGCATCGCGATTAGCCTGCTCATGCTGCTGCTCTCGCCAGCCGTGGCCGAAGCAAAAGGCGACACCGAGGCAAAGAACGACAGCGTGCCTTTCTTCAATGGATTTGCCGTGTCGGTAGATTTGGTCGGCCCGGTGCAGATGCTTATAAGCGACTACGGGCAATACGAGGCGGCACTGCGCATCAACCTGAAGGACAGATACTTCCCTGTTGTGGAAATGGGAATAGGCAAAGCCGACCACACCAACGACGCGACAGACATTTCATACAAGACAAGTGCGCCCTACTTCAAGGTCGGGGTTGACTTCAACCTGCTGAAAAACAAGCACGACATATACCGCCTGTTCGCAGGTATAAGGTATGCATTCACATCGTTTCAATACGACTTGTCACATCCAGGAACGACAGACCCCGTGTGGGGAGACACCGCTCCATACGAAGCAAACGGCGTAAAATGCTCTTACCAATGGGTTGAAGCCGTAATAGGCGTTGACGCAAAGATGTGGGGGCCGGTGCATCTGGGCTGGAGCCTAAGATACAGAAGCCGGGTGTCTCACAACGACGGGCCGTTGGGCAACTCGTGGTACGTACCCGGTTACGGCAAGACCGGCGGCAGCAACATTGGCGGCACATTCAACGTTACCGTAGACATTTAATCAATTTATAAGGTTAAGCGGTTATACGGTTGTAAAGTTTCCGTGTCTTCCATATTTCCATTATTTACATTTCCCCATACTTTACCTAAACAAATCAAAAAGGATGAAAGGCAAAAAGAAACTTCTTTGGCAATCTGCATTCTTACTATTCCTGATAGTCGGGACGGTAATAATCGTTAGTCAGCAACGCTCAATGCCGTACCAGAAAGACACGGGCTTCGTGTTCGGTACGGTGTACAACATCATATACCAGAACGACAAGAGCCTCAAGCAAGACATAGAAGCGGAATTAAAAAAGGTGGACTTCTCGCTCTCGCCCTTCAACAAGCAATCAATCATCTCGAAAATAAACCGCAATGAAGATGTGAAAGCAGACAAAATGTTTGCCGACGTATTCAACTTGGCGCAGGAAATATCGGCGGAAACAGGCGGAGCTTTCGACATAACGGTAGCCCCACTGGTAAACGCATGGGGCTTCGGGTTCAAGAACGACACGCAGCCTACGGATAATGCCATTGACAGCTTGAAACAACTCGTAGGCTACAACAAGGTGATACTCAAAAATGGCAACGTCAATAAACAAGACCCACGCATAATGCTTGATTGCAGTGCGATAGCCAAAGGATATGCCTGTGACGTCGTGGCAGCATACTTGAGAAGAATGGGAATAGAGAATTTGATGGTTGAGATAGGCGGCGAAATAGTGACTCACGGCATAAATGAGCAACGGCTGCCATGGAAAATCGGCGTAACAAAACCTACCGACGACTCACTAAACACAAACCAGGAACTGCAAACAATACTTAATGTAACCAACAAGGCCATGGCTACAAGCGGCAATTACCGCAACTTCTATTACAAGAACGGCAAAAAATACGCACATACCATCGACCCGGTAACTGGCCGCCCGGTGCAACACAACATCCTTTCCGCGACCGTGCTCACGGACAATTGCGCCACTGCCGACGCCTACGCAACGGCATTCATGGTAATGGGTCTCGACAGGGCGAAAGCCGTACTTGCCAAGCACCCGGAGCTTATGGCCTATTTCATTTATTCTGACGAGCAAGGCCGCAACGCCGTGTGGTACTCCCCTTCATTGAGAGACAAGATTACGGAATGACCAAGCTACGATAAAGACAAGGAGGGTCTAAAATGCCGCACACGATGTTGCACGAAAAGCTACTTGAACTGCCATTATTTCAAGGCATGAGCAGGAACGACCTTGAACAGGTAGCTACGTCTACAAAATTCAGGCACCTGGCTTACGTGAAATGCAAAACCGTCGTAAACGAAGGCGACGTTTGCGACAAGATTTATTTCCTAATCAAGGGCATTATCAGTGCAACCGGACATGCTGATGACAACGGATATTCAATAACGGAGATAATACAAGCACCCGAAATACTGCAACCCGAACGGATATTCGGACTTACACAACGATACACACGCACATTCACAACCGTCACAGACTGTACTTTCATCAGTCTCGACAAACTGGAAATCCTTGAACTGGCAAGCAAATATGAAATATTCAGGCTAAACCTGCTTAACATAATCTGCACAAAATCACAACGCTTCACACGCTTTCCCTGGCGTGTACATCCCAAAGACATGCGCCACAAGATAACAAGGTTCGTCGAGACAAGGAGCCTTCGCCCCGCCGGTGAGAAAATAATACGCATAAAAATGGAACGGCTCGGCTATGAAATAGGCGAAAGCAGGCTCAACACTTCACGCGAGCTTAACGCCATGGCTGCAGAAGGAATAATAGCGTTAAGGCGCGGCGAAATACACATATTCGCTTTGGAAAAAATCATACGAACATAGACTGAGGGGAATATTACCCCGTCGGCGGAATTATTAGTTCATCCGCAATTCTGTTGGATGATACACAAGTCCTGTTTACGAAAACATCCTACTGCAATCCAGGCAGTCGGTATCTGTCATTCCGCGCTCCGACGCGGAATCCAGAAAACATCTAAGGCACTAAACGATGCAGGCTGTATACGCTGGATTCCGCGTCGGAACGCGGAATGACAGATACCGACTGCCTGGATTTAAGTAGGAATAATCTGTTTATGGTAAGGACAAAATAACGTATAGATATTTTTACGCTATCCAAACAAACTGCGGATGGGCCGAATTATCTGCTCCTCGTTACGGCAAACACTTTCGGTTTGTTGCATTTCGGCAGCTTTTTCTTACGGTTTACACTTGCTTCCAACATGTTTGCAAAAGGCCGTCTTTTATAAAGCAAAAGGTCGTCTTTCACAAGGCAAACAAGCATGTTTTGAAGGCTGAAAAGCCACCATTTGAAACTGTAATCACCGCCATGCCGCCAAAACATTTCCGCCAACGGGTAAATATTAGTTAAATTACCACCTTGCGGCTACACACAATGAATAAATTGAGTATCTTTGTAGTCAAAAACATATATGGACGTCAGTATGAATGGAAATAAGACAGAAGGCCAACGTAAAAACCCTTTTTTTGAACCGTACAATACCCCTCACGACACTGTTCCCTTCGAAAGCATCAGGCTTGAAGATTTTGAAGAAGCCTTTATGGAAGGCATACGGCGTGACAACGAACAAATAGAAAAGACAATAAACAATCCGGACAAACCGACTTTCGACAACACTATAATCAACGTTGACGACGACAAGGACGGATATTATGACCTGTTGTCGCGCGTGTCTACCGTATTTTTCAATCTGCTTAGCGCCGAAACGAATGACGAGATGGACGCGTTGGCACAGAAAATGCAGCCTATCCTGACGAAACACGCCAACGACGTAAGACTGAACAAACGCCTGTTTGAACGCGTGAAAGCCGTACACCTGCACCACCGCAGGCTTACGCCGGAAGAAAAAATGCTGCTCGACAACTGCTATGACGGCTTTGTACGCAGCGGAGCTTTGCTTGACGATGAGGGCAAAGAGCGCCTTCGCCAACTCACGGAAGAGGCAAGTATGCTGTCATTGCTGTTCTCTCAAAACCTATTAAAGGAGAACAAGGCTTACACCCTGCACATAACCGACGAGGCACAACTTGACGGCCTGCCCGACACTGCACGCGAAGCCGCCGCCGCTACGGCGCGTGAGAAAGGACTTGAAGGCTGGGTTTTCACGCTTGACTACCCCAGTTACAGCCCTTTCATGACATATTCCACTATGCGCGAACTGCGCAAACAGATGTACATGGCACGCAATACAGTCTGCACGCACGACAACAGCGAGAATAACCTTGACATCTGCAAACGCATAATAAACCTACGGCGAGAGATAGCACAACTGTTAGGTTACAAGACATACGCCGAATATGTACTGAAACACCGCATGGCCGGCAACGCACGCAACGTGTACAGACTGCTTGACGACCTCATCGACGCATACAAACCAACGGCTATCAAGGAGGTTGAAGACATTGAGAAAATGGCTCAAAAAGCCGAAGGCAAGGACTTTAAGATGGAGCCATGGGACTTCAGTTACTACTCGCACAAGCTGCAATTAAAGAAGTTCAACATCGACTCGGAAATGCTGCGCCCGTACTTCGAGCTCTCCAATGTAATAAAAGGCGTGTTCGGACTTGCCAACAGGCTCTACGGCATAACGTTCAAAGAGAACAAAGACATACAAGTGTACCACCCGGACGTAAAGGCATACGAAGTCTACGACAAGGACGGCTCGTATCTCGCAGTGCTGTATGCCGACTTTTTTCCACGCAAAGGCAAGCAAAGCGGAGCTTGGATGACGCAATACCAGGGGCAATGGATTGACCGTAAGGGCGAGAATGTGCGTCCGCACGTAAGCGTAGTGATGAATTTCACAAAACCGACCGACGAGAAACCTGCGCTGCTTACGCTCGGAGAAGTGGAGACATTTCTGCACGAATTCGGGCATTCACTGCACGGAATGTTCGCCAACACAAGGTTTGAAAGCCTTTCAGGAACAAACGTCTGGTGGGATTTCGTAGAGCTGCCGTCGCAGTTTATGGAAAACTACTCCGTAGAAAAAGAGTTCCTGCGCACGTTCGCTTTTCATTACAAAACGGGCGAACCGCTACCCGACGAACTTATAAACCGCATCGTAAAGAGCCGCAATTTCATGGCTGCATACGCCTGCCTGCGGCAAGTAAGCTTCGGACTGCTCGACATGGCTTACTACACAAAGAAAGAACCGTTTACCGAAGACATCATTCCGTTCGAGAAAAAGGCATGGAAGAAAGCCATCGTTACAGAACAATTGCCAGACACCTGCATGACCGTACAGTTCAGTCACATAATGGCCGGAGGCTACGCAGCCGGGTATTACAGCTACAAATGGGCGGAAGTGCTTGACGCCGACGCGTTCAGCGTGTTCAAGAAACACGGCATATTCAATCAAGAAACCGCGCAAAGCTTCCGCGACAACATACTTTCCAAAGGTGGAACAGAGCACCCGATGACCCTATACAAACGCTTCCGTGGCGGCGAACCTACCATCGACGCCCTGCTGAAACGAAACGGAATAGCAAGAAAAGAAACGGCAAAGAAGGTGAAATAACAAAAGGAACGAATTGGAAAACGTTATCCAAACCAAGCTTTGTCACCTTCAATTACCCCAAAATCAAACATCAACATCATGACCGAGAAAGACGACAAACAGCTGCTACTGGACTTGCGCTACCTGCGCATGGCGCGCATCTGGGCGGAGAACAGCTATTGCGAACGCCGCAAAGTCGGCGCGCTTGTCGTAAAAGACAAGATGATAATAAGCGACGGCTACAACGGAACGCCAAGCGGATTTGAAAACGTATGCGAAGACGAGAACAACGTCACAAAGCCATACGTTCTGCACGCCGAGGCCAACGCCATAACAAAGCTGGCAAGAAGCTCCAACAACAGCGACGGCTCAACGCTTTACGTAACGGCCGCCCCGTGCATAGAATGCTCCAAACTCATCATCCAGTCTGGCATAAAACGCGTGGTTTATGCGGAGAAATACAGGCTTGAGGATGGCATAAACCTGCTGAAAAAAGCAAATATAGAAGTAGTCTACATTAATCCTGACGAACATGAAGCAAAATAAGTCAAACCGACTGATGCCGCTGTTGATGGCGTTGTGCGTGGTAATAGGCATAGTCGTAGGCACGTTCTACGCCAACCATTTCTCCGGCAACAGGCTGAACATAATAAATTCAGGCAGCAACAGGATAAACAACCTGCTGCACATCATTGACGACCAATATGTAGACAAGGTGAACATCGACTCGCTTGTCGATATGGCTATACCTCAAATTCTGGCCGACCTTGACCCGCATTCGGTGTACATAAGCGCGAAAGACGTGCAGAAAGCCACCGACGACCTTAAAGGTTCGTTTTCCGGCGTCGGCATAGAGTTCGTCATCCGCAAAGACACCATCCACGTACAAGGCGTTATAAAGAACGGCCCGGCCGACCAAGTAGGCATACGTGCAGGCGACAAGATTGTAAGTGTTGACGGCAAACCGTTCGTAGGAAAGATTGTAACCAACGACGAAGCCATGCGCCGCCTGAAAGGTCCGAAAGACACGAAGGTAAAAATCGGTGTCATAAGATACGGAGAAAAGAAGGTAAGACAGTTCACCATAACACGCGGTGACATCCCCCAGAAGAGTGTCAGCGCAGCTTACATGATTGACGACAGCACCGGTTACATAAAAATAAAGAACTTCGGCGAGAACACTTATCCCGAACTTCTTATCGCACTTGCAAGCTTGTCGCAAGAAGGTTTCAGCAATCTGATTATCGATTTGCGCGACAACACCGGCGGATATCTGAAATCGGCAGTACAGATGGCTAACGAGTTCCTGCCCAAGAACCGCCTAATTGTGTACACAGAAGGGCGTAAATCGCCACGCCAGGACTACAAGAGCGACGGACGTGGCAGTTACCAGCACATACCTTTGGTTGTATTAATCAACGAAGGGTCAGCATCGGCGTCGGAGATTTTTGCCGGTGCGATGCAGGACAACGACCGCGCCACAATCATAGGCCGCCGTTCGTTCGGCAAAGGACTTGTACAGCAGCAACTCGAATTTCCCGACGGCTCAATGATACGCCTCACCGTGGCACGCTATTACACACCGTCAGGACGCTGCATACAGAAACCTTACACCGCCGGTGACAACCAGGACTATGACGAGGATTTGCTCGTAAGGTACCAGCACGGCGAGTTCTTCTCACAAGACAGCATCAAGCATACCGGTCCGGCTTACCATACCAGCATAGGACGTACAGTGTACGGCGGCGGTGGAATAACGCCTGACATATTCGTGCCGGAAGACACTCTCGGCATGACTTCATACTACAAGCAGGCGGCCATGAGCGGACTGATAATACAATACGCCTTTGTCTATACCGATGAGAACCGTCCAAAGCTCAGCAGTTTTGAAACGATGCCGGAGCTGTCTGACTATCTTGATAAGCAGCACACCGTAGACAAGTTCGCCACATACGCCGACAAGAACGGTCTGAAGCGGCGCAATCTGTTGATAAAGAAGTCGTACAACCTGCTAAAGACTTTCATCAACAGCCGCATCATCTACAACATAATGGACGAGGAGGACTGGATTGAATACCTAAACCTTGACGACAACGTTATCAAAGCCGCCATCAAGGTATTCGAGCGGGGCGAGGCTTTTCCCAAAAAGCCTGAAAACAAGCCGGAAAAGAAAGCCGGAAAGACGGCGATAGCAGGCGAAGCACGCATTCCACGCATAAAGACGAGCTATATCACACTCACATGAACCAAGACAAACGCACATTGCGCAAACAAATAAGAGAGACGAAGCGGCAATTCTCAGACAAGGAGCTGGAAGAATTGTCGCTTCCAATCATCTCACGGCTACTCTCCCACCCCGTAATAGTCGGCTCCAAGACGATTCTGATGTACTACTCACTGCCTGACGAAGTGAATACCCACCATGCCGTAAACCAACTTATAGCATCCGGCAAGACGGTGCTCCTGCCACGTGTCGTTGACGGCGAGAACATGGAAATACGCGTTCACAGAAACCCCGACGACCTTGTTCCCGGACATTACGGGATAATGGGACCAACGGGCGAAACATATACCAGATACGAGGACATCGACGTTGCAGTAGTGCCTGGCATGGCCTTCGACCAATACGGCCACCGCCTCGGTCGCGGCAAGGGCTACTACGACCGCTTCCTGCCTAAAGCCTCGCACGCATACAAAATCGGCGTATGCTTCGACTTCCAAAAGCAAGAGACCATACCGACAGACGCTAACGACATCACAATGGACTGCGTTTTGTAATAACAGACCTTCCGTATTCTTGCAGCATTATCATCTGCAATGAAAACAGGAAATCCCCATACTGACACCACTGACTGTTTTGTAACACAATTGAAACATCCGCTTAAACATGTTGTAACATATGTTTTCTACTTTTGCGGCGGAATTAAGACATAGTATTACAATAACAGTTTTATGACGGAAATTTATTTTTTGATAGTCGGATTCCTGCTTGTCTTGGCTGTGTTCGACTTGTTCGTGGGCGTAAGCAACGACGCCGTAAACTTCCTTAACTCGGCCATCGGCGCCAAAGTGGCAACATTCCGCACGGTGCTGTTCGTCGCATCGGTCGGCATCCTCATCGGAGCCGTGATGAGCGCGGGCATGATGGACGTTGCCAGGCACGGCATAATGCGGCCTGAAAGCTACTCGTTCTCCGAGGTGATGACAATCTTCCTCGCCGTAATGGTGACCGATGTCGTCATACTCGACGTATTCAACACGCTCGGCCTGCCTACATCAACCACGGTGTCGCTCGTGTTCGAGCTGCTGGGAGGCACGTTCATCCTCGCCATGCTCAAGATGGCTGCCGACCCGTCGCTCACCATCTACGACCTGCTCAACAGCGACAAGGCTCTCAGCGTCATCATCGCCATATTCGTATCTGTGGCTATAGCCTTCTTCTTCGGAGTAATCGTGCAATGGATTTCCCGACTTATCTTCACCTTTAATTATAAGAAACACCTGCGCTACACCATCGCCATATTCGGCGGCATAGCGTTCACATCGCTGGCATACTTCATCTTCATCACCGGCATAGGCACGTCGCCTTACATCAGCGAAGCGTCGCGCACATGGATTGAGGCCAACACCACCATGCTAATGGCCGTAACATTCGTAGGCTCCACGGTGCTTATGGAGATACTCCACCTGCTGCGCGTCAACGTGTTCAAGCTCATTGTACTGGCCGGAACGTTCGCGCTGGCTATGGCTTTCGCGGGCAACGACCTCGTGAACTTCATCGGTGTGCCCCTTGCCGGACTTGACTCGATGCAGGACTTCCTCGCCAACGGCAACGGACAGTTTGACACATTCATGATGACTTCGCTCATGTCGTCGGCCAAGAGCCCGCTACTTTACCTTGTGCTGGCAGGCATCATAATGATAATAGCCATGACTACGTCGAAAAAGGCGCAGAATGTTGTCAAGACAAGCGTTGACCTCAGCCGCCAGGACGAGGGCGACGAGATGTTCGGCTCGTCGAAAGTGGCACGCAGCGTAGTGCGCACCACGCAGGACATCAACGCCGCCGTAGCCAAGATAATACCTTCACGCGTGCAGAAGTGGATAGACAAACGCTTCAACAAGGAAGAGGCAATACTGGCCGAAGGAGCGGCATTCGACGAGGTGCGTGCCGCCGTCAACCTCGTGCTTGCTGCCATGCTTATCATCATCGGTACCAATTATAAACTCCCCCTGTCAACCACCTACGTTACGTTCATGGTAGCGATGGGCAGTTCTTTGGCCGACCGTGCATGGAGCCGCGAGAGCGCAGTGTTCCGCGTTACGGGCGTAATATCGGTCATCGGCGGATGGTTCGTAACGGCAGGCGTTGCCTTCGCCACCTGCGCCATAGTCTGCGCGATGATGCACTTCGGCGGAATTGTTGTCATGGTTGCATTCATGGCTCTTGACATTTACCTGCTCTGGCGCAGCAACAAGCAGTTCGCCAAGAAGCAGAAGGAGGAAAAGAAGGACGACGTGTTCCAGCTGATGATGCGCACGAGGGACAAGGAAATCGTATGGGACCTGCTCTCCAAGCACGTGGCACGCACCCAGAGCTTCGTCACCCGCTTCGCCCTCGAGCAGTACAACCGCATCATCGACGGCATAACCAACGAGAACCGCAAGGAGCTGCGCCACTGCCACAGCGCGCTCAAAGAAGAGCAGGCGCAGCTAAAGAAGTTCCGCCGCAAGGAGCTGCTTGCCATGCGCCGCATTCCCGCGCCCATAGCCATAGAGCGCAACACGTGGTTCCACCTCGGAGCCAACAGCAACCAACAGTTCATGTACTGCCTGCGCCGTATGCTCGACCCGGTGAAGGAGCACGTTGACAACAACTTCAACCCCCTGCCGCAGGCGTACATCAACGAGTTCGAGGGCGTCCGCCGCAAGGTGAACGAGCTGATGAGCCACACCGAGGAGATGATTTCGACCAACCGCTACGAGCTGTATCAGGACACGCTCAACATCGCCGACGAGTGCAAGGACGAGCTTTCGGTAATGCGTAAGCACGTCATCGACACGATGTACCGCGACGACAGCGCCAACCTGAAAGTATCGTTGCTCTACCTGAACCTGCTTCAGGAGAGCCAGGAGTTCCTTAGCATAATGCGCCACCAGCTGCGTGCCGCAAGGAAATTCCTCGACACTACGGAGAGATAGTTGTAGGCAGACAAGTGACGAGCGGTCAGCAGACGAGTTGCAAGTTACGAGTTGACAAGTGATAGCGGCTGCGAAAAGTGAAAGCTTTTCGTGGCCGTTTTGTTTTATGTTGTAAGTATGTGATTGCGTTATTGGCGTTTCTTTAATCATCTGTTGGTGTTTGGTTACAAACCAAAATGCCGTCTTTTGCAAGCTAAAAGACGGCGTTTTACATTGTAAAAGACGGCAAAACGGAATGCGAAAGAGGGCATATCGCATTGCATTAACTGCTCGTCTTTCTCGTTATACTCGTGAGTTCGGCATAAGAAAGTTTGATAATAATCATACTTCAAGCGGTCGGTTGGTAACAGTCATTCCGCAGAAATGCGGAATGGCAGTTACCTACTGACTGTTTGAATATAAAATAACAAGCGAATTGTCCTCTGTTATGAAGATAATTCCTTATGCTGAACTCACATAAAATTAACGATAATTACACTCCAAGCGGATGCTTTTCAGCCGGAATTCCGTATCTTTGTGAAGTACACGCAACATACACTTACGGCCATGAAACATACCAAACAAACTATTATTCTACTGCTTGCGGCGGCGTTGGCGTGCGGATGCGGCGGCAAATCGGATGAAAACAAAGCCGAGGCAAGCGGCATCGCCGCATACGTGGACGGCCTTGAAAGAGGATATAAGCCCATGGCATCTACCGCAATGCTTACGGGGCGGACGTGGACTGCACACCGAAAAGGCGACTTTGTGGAATACTTTGAGGAAGTGACATTTACCGACTCCACGCGCATATACAGGTACAAGTCTATCCGGCCTGACACCATCATCAACGTATGTGAAACCACACGCTACTACCTCTCATTGATAGAAAACCCGGGAAGGTTTGATGAAGGCAAGGTCGGTAAGCAGACAAAAGGCGACTACATAATAGAGGAGTGTACATACGAAGGCCGAAAGACATTCCGCTCGGAGAAAATACTATTAACCTCGCCGACGAGATTGGAAATACAGCCAGCATACAGGTCATACACCACAATGGCAGGTTCGGGCAAACAAACCTACGTCAGGGAGGAATAGCGCGGCCTCACCGCGATTTCCTAAAAAATGTCCGCTTTGTCTTGAAAGACGGTCAAAAAACTAAAAATAGCATAAAAAGTTTTCCATTGTCGGTGATAATGCCTAATTTTGCCGACTGTAAAACGAGACTTACGCGCACATGATATATGGGATAATTGCAGGCGGAGAAGGCTCGCGCCTGGCGGTGGAAGGCGTGAAAGAGCCCAAGCCGCTCGTTAAGGTAGGCGGCGAGAGGCTGCTTGACAGGCTTGTCCGCATATTCTGGGACAACGACGCCGATGGCATAGCCGTGACTTTCCGCAAGAGCATGACAGACGTTGCCGTGCAGCTAAGCTACCTGCAAGGCTGCTCCGACGGAGACGGTCTCGCGCCCGTAATATGCACAGGCGTCGAGACACCAAGCTCCATGCACAGCCTGGCGGCCATAATAGACCGCTTGGCGGAAGGGCCGTTCTGCGTTACTACGGTTGACACCGTGTTCCGCGAAGACGCCTTCAGGCGGTACGTCAAGGCGTTCAAGGAGTGCGTGGAAAGCGGCGAGGCCGACGGCATGATGGCCGTAACAAGCCTCATCGACGACGAGAAGCCGCTCTACGTGGCCGTTGACGGCGGCATGAACATAACCGGTTTTCTCGACGAGAGCGGTGCGTCAAGCTACGTTTCAGCCGGAATTTACGGACTTACGCCGCGAGCCGCCGACGTGTTACGCCGCTGCGTGGAACGCGGCGAGAGCCGTATGCGCAATTTCCAGCGTGCCTTGTTGCGTGAAGGACTGCGCCTAAAAGCGTTCGACATAGGGCGTGCGTTCGACATAGACCATGCCGCCGACATCGGGAAAGCCGAACGTTTTTTACGTGAAGAAGTATGACACACGTCGTGAAAGTGTACCGTGCGGAGCGTTTTTCACCTAATTCGGCAGACCGAGACCGCGCAATCATTGATGCCGTAGGCTCGCTACTCGCATCGCGGGGATGCACCATTGAAGGCATAAACGAGGACGAACTTGACGCAAGCCATACCGCCGACATATTCATTTCAATGGCACGCACGCCCCGCGCACTCGGCATATTGAGGCGCAAAGAGGCTGAAGGCTGCACCGTTGTGAACCGTCCCGACGGCGTGGCGGCTTGTATGCGCAGCAACATAGACCGCCTGATGAGGAGCCACGGCCTGCCTGCCGCACCGCTTAGCGGCACCTGCGGCTACTGGCTGAAGCGTGGCGACGAGGCCGCCCAAGGCCGTGACGACGTGGTATTCGCACGCAGCGAGACCGAAAAGGACGAAGCCCTGCGCCGCTTCGAGGCGCGCGGCGTGGCCGACGTGGTGGTAACAGCCCATGTAAGTGGCGACGTGGTGAAGTTTTACGGAGTGCAAGGCACTGGCTTTTTCAGGACGTTCCATGCCGACGCAAACTTCTCCAAGTTCGGCGACGAGGCGGTAAACGGCGAGGCAAGGCATTACGCTTTCAACGCCGAACGACAGCACGGCGACGCGGAACGGCTGGCCGCCTTAGCAGGCGTTGACGCTTACGGAGGCGACTGCATAGTGCGTGAAGACGGAACATACGCCATCATCGACTTCAACGACTGGCCCAGCTTCGCCCGTTGCAGGGAAGAAGCCGCCGGGGCGATAGCCGCGAGAGTCGATGCCATTATGAAAGGTAAAAGGGTAAAAAAGTAAAAAGGTAAAAAGGATTAAGACAGCAAATGCCAACTTTCAAGGAATTATTGGCCGCTTCAATCAAGTCGAAAGACACGGAAGAGAGGCTTGACATGCTCTTCAACCGGCCCGTAGGGCTGGTTATGGCATTGGCAGGCAAGCGTCTCGGCATACACCCTAACGCCATCACGGCGGTGTCTGTCGTGCTCGGAGTGGCGGCTGCATGGATGTTCTATCACACCGACCTGACGCACAACGCGCTCGGAGTGCTGCTGCTGATGCTGGCCAACTTCTGCGACTCTGCCGACGGACAGCTGGCCCGGTTGACGGGGAAGAAAACCCTTGTAGGCCGCGTCATCGACGGGTTTGCAGGCGACATCTGGTTTTTCAGCATATACTTCGCCCTCTGTTGCCGCATGACGTGGCAGCCCATGCCCGGCAATGTGGACGCCGTTTGGGGCGTATGGATATGGGTGCTGGCGTTCATCGCCGGAGTGCTCTGCCACTCTCCGCAAAGCTCCCTGGCAGACTATTACCGGCAAATACACCTGCTATTCCTCAACGGAAAGGAAGGAAGCGAGCTTGACACATACGCCAACCAGCGCGCAATATACGAGAGCCTGCCTAAGGGCAGTCCACTGATTGCCAGGATGTTTTACTTCAACTACGCCAACTATTGCAAGAGCCAGGAGCGGCGCACACCTGCCTTTCAGAAGCTGTCGGCGGCAATAAAGGCCGCATACGGCGACGTTTCCGCCATGCCGCAGGTGCTTAGGCGCGAGTTTCTTGACGGCAGCCGGCCGCTCATGAAGTACACCAACATACTCACGTTCAACGCCCGCGCCATCTGCATCTACGCCACATGCCTCGTCGGATGCCCGTGGGTGTACATGCTGTTGGAGGTGACCGCGTTCACCTTATTATATATATACATGCACAAACGGCACGAAACCTTGTGCGAAACCATAACCAAAAAGATACTCAATTGATAAAAGGCTACATATTCGATTACGGCGGAACGCTCGACACGGCAGGCCGCCATTGGGGTAAAGTGCTGTGGGACGCTTACATGAAATGCGGCGTGCCCGTAGACGAACGGCAATTCCGCGAGGCTTACGTGTACGCAGAACGCCGCCTCGGTTCGCAACCAATAATCAAGCCCGACTTCACATTCTACAACACGCTTGACGCCAAACTGGAAATCGAACTGGAATATCTTGCCGCACAATACATGCCAGACATGCCGGCAAAAGAAATCGACACGCTGCGCAAGAACATGCTCGACGGCATATACGACGGCGTAAGGCAAGAGACGGCAAGAAGCCGCAAGGTGCTGGCGGAAGTCAAAAAGGATTATCCTATGGCGTTAGTCAGCAACTTTTACGGCAACATCAGTACCGTATTGCGCGAGTTCATGCTCGACGGTTTGTTTGACAATGTAATAGAATCGGCCGTTGTAGGCGTAAGGAAACCCGACCCGCAAATCTTCGTTCTCGGCGCGGAAGCGTTGGGATTGAAGCCGGATGAGGCCGTCGTCATAGGCGACAGCTACGACAAAGACATTGTTCCGGCTAAGCAGGCCGGATGCCATACCGTGTGGCTTAAAGGCGAAGGGTGGAACGAGAAAGCATACGACGAAAGCCTGCCCGACGCCGTAATAACCGAACTTAAACAGGTTTTAAACGTTAAAAGGTTATTGCGGTCTAAGTAATATACAACGCTGCACAGAAATGAGGACACTTTTCATACTGCTCTTTTCAACGCTCGTGCAGGTTATCTGCGCGCAAAACATAAAGGGAACCGTCACCGACGAGGAAAGCGGCGACGCCATTCCCCACCCCGCCTTGCAATACAAAGGCGACACAAAAGCCATGGCAGGCGAAGCCACAGGCCGCTTCTCCATACCCCGGCGCAACGGCGAAAAGCTTGTAATCAGCGCCGTAGGATACAAGGACTTGCAGATTACCGTCAAGCCGGATACACCCGACGAGCTGAACATCACCCTCAAACAAGACACAAAGCAACTGAAAGGCGTGACCGTAAAGGCCAAACGAGGCAAGTACAGCAGAAAGAACAACCCTGCCGTAGAGCTGATGAAGCGCGTCATAGCGGCAAAGAAACGCACCGACCTTAGCAACCACGACTACTACCAATACAACAAATACCAGAAGATAACGCTGGCCGTAAACGACATCAGTCCCGAAGAAATAGAACGCGAACAGAAAAAGAACCGCCAATGGCTGCTCAACCAAATAGAGGTTTGTCCGTACAACAACAAGCTCATTTTGCCGCTTTCGGTTGATGAAACCGTAACACAAAACCTGTATAGGAAAAGTCCTGAAAAAGAGAAAACAATAATCCTCGGACAAAACTCCACCGGCGTAAACGACCTCATACAGACAGGAGAAATACTTAACACGGTGGTGAAAGACGTGTTCACGGACGTTGATTTGTACGACGACCAGATACGTCTGCTGCAATATCCGTTCACCAGTCCCATCGGCAAAGACGCCATATCGTTCTACCGCTTTTACATAGTCGACACGGTGATGGTTGACCGCGACGAGTGCTTTCACCTTGAATTTACGCCCAATAATCCGCAAGACTTCGGCTTCAGAGGCGACATCTGGATATTGACAGACTCCACACTGCACGTCAAGAAGTGCCAGCTCGCACTGCCGAAAAGAAGCGACGTGAACTTTACCGACGCGCTGAACGTGCTGCAAGAGTACACCAAGCTGCCCAATGGAGAATGGGTATTGACCACCGACGACATGACAGTAGAGCTGTCGATAGCCAAATTTCTCACCAAGGCGATAGTCATACGCACAACGAGAATGACCGACTATGCGTTTGACCCAATACCCGACAAGGCCTTCAAAGGCAAGGCGAAAGTAAAATACGACCCACGTTCGAAGATGCGCGACGAAGCGTTTTGGAGCGAGAACCGCACCGTCGGCCTTACCAAGAGCGAAGGCTCCATGGGCTCGTTCATCAACAGCCTAACCAAGACCCGCGGCTTCAAATACCTGCTGTTCGGCCTGAAAGCCCTTATCGAAAACTACGTAGAGACGGGCACGCAGAAGCATCCGAGCAAGATTGACATAGGCCCCATCAACACGATGATTAGCACGAACTTCATCGACAACGTGCGAACACGACTCAGCGCACAGACCACGGCCAACCTGAACCCTCACTTCTTTGTGTCGGGTTACTATGCACGCGGATGGAAAAGCAAGAAGAACTATTACAAGGGACAGCTTACATACTCGTTCAACAAGAAGGAATACATGCCGTGGGAGTTCCCGAAACGCACGCTGACTTTCACCTCGACGTATGACGTAAGCTCGCCTTCGGACAAATTCATGCCCACCGACAAGGATAACGTATTCACTGCATTCAAGTGGACGGAAGTAGACAAGATGATGTTCTACAACCGCCAGGAACTGCTTTTCGAGTACGAACAGGACTGGGGCTTCAAGACCACCGTAAGCCTGAAAACAGAAGAGAACGAGGCCTGCGGAGGGCTGTATTTCACGCCCCTGTCGCTTTACGACCCCGACAACCCTGCCGTACAGCACGGCAAGATACGCACAACCGAAGCACGCTTCGAGATAAGATACGCCCCGGGGGAGACATACGTCAACACGAAACAGCGACGGTTGAAAGTAAACTTCGACCC
This sequence comes from uncultured Prevotella sp., assembly GCA_905196835.1. Classification (GTDB taxonomy): domain Bacteria; phylum Bacteroidota; class Bacteroidia; order Bacteroidales; family Bacteroidaceae; genus Prevotella; species Prevotella stercoripullorum. The sequence goes on from CAJJWN010000009.1 coordinate 19,301, forward strand.
GCCAGTGTTCACACTTAGCCACACCGTAGGCGTGAAAGGCGTGCTCGGAGGCGACTACAACTATAACTTTACAGAGGCATCGGTATACAAACGCTTCTGGCTGAACAGCTGGGGCAAGCTCGACATGTCGCTGAAAGGCGGAGTGCAGTGGAACAAAGTGCCGTTCCCCCTGCTCATCATGCCTGCCGCCAACCTGTCGTACATCGTGGAAGACGAGACGTTTAACCTCATCAACAACATGGAATTCCTGAACGACAGATATGCTTCGCTCGACGTGTCGTGGGACTTGAACGGAAAGATATTCAACCGCATTCCCCTGCTCAAGCACCTTAAATGGCGCGAATGGTTAGGCATAAAGTGCCTGTGGGGCACGCTGACCGACAAGAACAACCCCAACCTGGCACGCAACACAGGCGACCCACTGCTGATGCGGTTTCCAGAAGGCTCGTATGTGATGGATCCTCACCGCCCGTACATCGAGCTGATAGCCGGAATACACAACATTTTCAAGATATTCCACGTACAGTATGTCCACCGCCTTAACTACAACCACCTGCCTACGGCGACGAAAAACGGCGTGAGGATAATGATGAGACTGACATTCTGAAATATTAAAAAGCAATAAAGGAGTAAGGAGAGAAGAAGTAAGCAGGTTACCACTTACAAAATAAACGACTACAATGCAGCAATTAAGACAGCCCGTGTAACTCTGCTTACTCCTTCACTCCTTACTGCTTTTACTACCCAAAACACAAGACCATGAGAAAAATCAAGAATCCTTTTGCACACCGGGAAGGCTACGACTGCTTCGGGTGCAGCCCGGCAAACCCCATCGGAATACACATGGAGTTTTACGAAGACGGCGACGAAGTAATAAGCTTCTGGAACCCGAAGACCCACTACCAAGGCTGGTTTGACACCATGCACGGCGGCATACTGGCCACCATGGCCGACGAAACGGCCGCCTGGACGATGTTCCGCAAGCTACAGACTACGGGCATGACAAGCAAGCTCGAGATGCGCTACAAGAAGCCCGTGATGACCACCGAAGGGCAAATCACCGTGCACGGACGCATAGCCGAGCAGCGGCGCAACCTCGTTACAATAGACGTAAGGATAGAGAACTCTCACGGCGAAGTGTGCGTGGAGGCGCGCGCCGTCTACTTCGCGTTCGATAAAAAGAAAGCTGAAGAAATGGGCTTCACGTCGTGCGAACTTGAAGGAGACGAACTTCTGCCCATGTAACCGGTGGCTGACATAATGTCAGTCACGAACGCTTACGCAACGTATTGAAATCCAACATGTTACAAAAGGCCGTCTTTCACATTGCGAAAGACGGCCTTTGACATGTCCGTTGACGGCCTTTGGCACATCCAAAGACCGCCTTTGACAACCCCGTCTGCCCCTGTGACATATTGGCACACATCCTTACACACGATGTGAGACCTGCCGCCAAACTGCGCACCGCGCTTTTTACTCGCAGCAAAACTTATTTTTTACGCAAACATTTGCATTTTTCACCGTTTTTATTAACTTTGCATATGAATGTCTTTTGAATTTAGTATCGATGAAACAACGCAGGACTTCTTTGAAAGAGATGGCCGAACAGCTTGGCGTAAGCATAGCCACCGTATCGCGCGCGCTAAGGGACAGCCACGAGGTAGGCGAAGAATTGAGGGACAAAGTAAAGGCTTTGGCTAAAAAGCTGAACTACCGTCCAAACCCGTTCGCCCAAAGCCTAAGAAGGAAAACGCCCAACGTGATAGGCGTCGTAGTGCCCAACCTCGTGACCCACTACTACGCCGCCGTGCTCGACGGCATAGAGGACTATGCCACGAAAGCCGGATATGCCGTCATTGCGGCCAACAGCCATGAAGACCATCTGCGTGAGGAAAAGGCCATAGACAACTTCGCCGGCATGTACGTAGTGGGCATAATAGCCTGCCTGGCGCAAGACACCATCGACTATTCGCACTTCGTCGAGATAAACAACATGGGCATACCGCTCGTATTCTTCGCGCGTACATGCCTGCCTGACATGTTCTCGTCGGTAACGGCCAACGGCGACGAGGCTGCCAAGGAAGCCACCCTGCACCTCATCGACACCGGCAGCCGGCGCATTGCCTTCATCGGAGGGCCGCAACACTTAGACATGATGAAACGACGCAAACACGGCTACCTGGAAGCGTTGCGCGAACGTGGCATCGAGATAGACCGCTCCATCATCATCAACGGCAACATCGATTTCAACTACGCACGCGACGTAACCATACAGATGTTGCAGCGCAACGACCGTCCCGACGCCATACTCGCATTCAACGACATAATAACTTATGCCGCCTTCGATGCAATCAAGACCCTCGGCCTCCGCATCCCCGAAGATGTAGCAATAATAGGTTTCACCGAGACCGACACGTCATTCTTCGTCACTCCAAAACTCTCGGCAATAATGGACCAGGCGCATCTCACAGGCGAACGGGCCTGCGAACTGCTGCTGAAAAACATCGCCGGGGATAAGAGAATATACAAGGAAGTGGTGCCGATGATACTGAAAATAAGGGAAAGCTCGGACAAGAGAATTAAAAATTAAGAGTTAAGAATTAAGAAAATCACCAACAAGGCATATTTTCTTAATTCTTAACTCTTAATTTTTAATTCTCAATAAAACTTTATATCGTTAATAACCCTTGCCCCAACCTCCACGTTCAGGTTGTTGACAAGCCGCTCGCGCATCATCGCGAGGTCGGCACGCAGTGCGGGGTTGAGTATTTTCACGAACAGCGTCTGGTTGCGGATAAACTTCTCGCCGGTATATTTCTCGATGGCACGGCCGGCCACCTTGCCCCACGCATCTATTAACCGCCGCTGCATCAGGGGCGTTTCCAGCCCGTCATGCCTAAGGCATTGGGCTATGATGTCGGCCAAAGTCTGCACGTCACGCTTGAACATCGCCGTCCTCCTTACTCCTTATCACGCCGTTTTCAACGTAAAACAGCCTGTAATCCAACGAACTGCCGCAAAGTATGCGGTCAAGATGCTCACGGTTAGTGTCGGTCATGAATATCTGGCCGAAGCCGTCGCCGCCCACAATCCGTACAATCTGCTCCACGCGTCCGGCGTCGAGCTTGTCGAAAATATCGTCCAAAAGCAGAATAGGACATACGCCGCCGAGTATTCCGCGGAGAAACTCAAACTGGGCAAGCTTCAGCGAAATGACGAACGTCTTGTTCTGTCCCTGGCTGCCCTCGCGTCGGATTGGGAAACCGCCGATGAGCATTTCCAGGTCGTCACGGTGTATTCCGTGCAGCGAATAGCCCACGGCACGGTCCTTGTGGCGGTCACGCCGGATGACGTCGAGCAACGAGCCTCGCTGGCAATGCGACACATAGCCCAGCGATACGCTCTCCTTATCCTGCGAAATGCTGCTGTAATAACGCTGGAACAGAGGCACAAGCTGGCTTATGAAGGCGTCGCGCTTGGCGTAGACGACCTCCCCCTCCGCCGCCATCTGCTCCTCCCAAAGGGCAAGCAGGTCGGCATCAGGCTCGGCCTCAGCCCTCAACATGGCGTTGCGCTGCTGCAAAGCCTTGTTGTAACGGGTCAAAGCCTCTATATAAGCAGGGTCGTACTGGGAAATGACAACGTCCATCAGCCGCCGCCGCTCCTCGCTTCCGCCCTCGATGAGCGCCGTGTCCGACGGCGAAACAAGTATCAAAGGCACAAGCCCGATGTGTGCGGACAGCCTCTTGTACTCCTTCTTATTACGCTTGAAATGCTTTTTCTGGCCGCGCTTCATGCCGCACGACACGCTTTCATCCTCGCCTGCGTCGTTGACATAACGGCCGTCAAGCATCAAGAAGTCCGCCCCGTGGCGCATCGCCTGCGAGTCGGGCACGGAGCACGAACTGCGGCAAAACGACAGGTAATACACAGCGTCGAGCAAGTTTGTCTTGCCCTCGCCGTTGTGTCCTATAAAACAATTCAACTTGGGGGAAAAGGCAAGTTCAGCCTCTTCAATGTTCTTATAATTGATAATTGATAACCTGTTTAGAAACATGAGCTTGCCCTTCAACTTTCATGCAAAGTTACTCCATTTGCCGTTGAAAAGCAAAAAAAGTCAGCGATAAATTTCAATATTCAGGATAAAATCTGTAATTTTGCCACGCTTTATACACAGATAATTAAAAATCATAAACATAAATGGCAAATCTTAAAGAACAGCAGGGCGCGGAGACAAACGCCCTCAGTCAGAAAGAGGCGGTCTTCATGAAGCACAAGAAGGCAATCTCGGCAGCTATCGTTGTAGTCATTCTCATCATCGCCGGCGTGTTAAGCTATGAGACTTACATATCAGGTCCGCGCGAGCAAGAGGCAAGCACAGCCTTGGCAAAAGGCCAGGACTACTTTGCCAACCAGCAGTTCGAGCTGGCGTTGAAGGGCGACAGCACGGGTTACAAGGGCTTCCTCAACATCGCTTCTGATTACAGCAGCACCGACGCAGGCAACCTTGCCAACCTCTACGCCGGACTTTGCTACGCAAACCTTGACAAGTGGAACGATGCCGTGAAGTATCTTGAAAAATATTCAGCAGCCGATGACGAGATGGTTAGCCCTGCCGCAACCGCGGCTCTCGGCAACGCTTACGCCCACGTAAAGCAGCTTGACAAGGCCGTTGAATACCTGAAGAAGGCCGCAAGCATGGCTGACGGTGAAGCAGAAGGCAACGCCAACAACAGCCTCTCGCCCACTTTCCTCATCCAGGCAGGCGAAATACTTGAAAGCCAGAACAAGAAGGACGAGGCCCTGAAAATATATCAGGACGTCAAGAAGAAATATGTCAACTCTCCCGTTTACGGCGAAATTGACAAGTACATCGAACGAGTTTCCGTAAAATAATGGCGACATCACTGCATAACCTGTCTGACTACGACCCCACAAAAGTGCCCGATGCAAGCAACATGTGCTTCGGCATAGTCGTGGCGGAGTGGAATCCAGAAATCACGGGCGCACTGCTCGACGGCGCGGTGAAGACCCTCGAAAAGCACGGTGCGCTGCCGGAGAACATCCACGTAAAGACCGTTCCGGGCAGCTTCGAGCTTATTTACGGTGCTCACCAGATGACACTCAACGGCGGATATGACGCAATAATAATTCTCGGTAGCGTCATCCGCGGCGAAACTCCGCACTTCGACTACATTTGCCAAGGCGTGACATACGGCATTGCCAAGCTCAACGCCAAGAGCGAAATACCCGTAATCTACGGCCTGCTCACCACCAACGACCTGCAACAGGCCAAAGACCGTAGCGGCGGACGCCTCGGCAACAAGGGAGATGAATGCGCCATAGATGCCATAAAGATGGCGAAATTCTAACGCTTTCAATTTAAAATTGATAATGGATAATTGAGAATTATGATTACTTTGACAAGCATTTAAGCCACAAGATAACATAATTCTCAATTATCTTTTTGTATAATAAATAATCGACAAGGGTAATCACAATTCTCAATTACCAATTTTCAATTCTCAACTTGATATAGCATGAAACTAATATCATGGAACGTCAACGGCCTCCGCGCCTGCGAGGGCAAGGGCTTCAGCGACGCCTTCAAGCAGCTTGACGCCGACTTTTTTTGCCTTCAGGAAACAAAGATGCAGCAAGGACAGCTCGACTTGGCATTCGACGGCTACAAATCATATTGGAACTACGCCGAAAAGAAAGGCTATTCGGGCACGGCCATATTCACTAAACATGAGCCTTTGAGCGTCGCCTACGGCATCGGCATAGACGAGCACGACCACGAAGGGCGCGTAATAACCCTCGAAATGCCTGACTTCTACCTTGTCACCGTCTACACGCCTAACTCACAGGACGGTCTGCGCCGCCTCGACTACCGCATGAAGTGGGAAGACGATTTCCGCGAATACCTGCTGAAGCTCGACGCTGTAAAGCCCGTCATCGCCTGCGGCGACATGAACGTGGCACACAAGGAAATAGACCTTAAGAACCCGAAGACCAACCGCCGCAACGCCGGCTTCACCGACGAGGAGCGCGAGAAATTTACCGCCCTGCTCTCCTCCGGCTTCACTGACACCTTCCGTTACTTCTACCCCGACCTCGAAGGCGCATACTCCTGGTGGTCGTACCGCTTCCACGCCCGTGAGAAAAACGCCGGTTGGCGCATCGATTACTTCATCGTCTCCAACCGATTGGCAGACAAAATCAAGTCGGCCAGCATACATAACGAGATTTACGGCTCTGACCATTGCCCCGTGGAGCTGGTGCTGTAATAAAATAATAATTATAAAAAGGTGCAAGGCTATACAGCCTATGCACCTTTTCAGTTAAAGTGACTTATTTTCTTTTGATGGTTTGACATTTACGTTTTGTCATCTCTTCGGCGAATGCTTGTTCGCCTTGTTCCTTTATATAGCGAATGCAAGCGGGACGGTCAGAATTGAAAAGGAATGCGAACACCTTGCCTATCCAGTTGGAAAACAGCTTGCATTCCTTAACATCATGGGAGCATTCTGCACAAGTATTGAACTTGTTTTCTTGGCAACATGAGCGGATTTTACACCAAGTTGCCTCTTTATTCTGTTTACATCCGGGACATTTTTCTGCCAAGAACTTACGGCAAGCCCCGCAATAAAGACCGCAAGCGGCTATGTTTTGAGTGGCTGGTACAATATATTTCATAAACATCAGATGTTAGAGTGAGAAAATTCGCCATTTATCCAAAAGGTGGCTTCCGTGCCAATGAAATGCAGAAGTACGTAATTCGGGTCGCTTGCTCCACCGGGGAAATGATGAATGAACCAATCCAGCCACATTTCCTTACGGATGGAATCATCCGTGACAATCTCTACCGTGCCACGCAAGGCAACGCCATCCCCGTAATGGTCATAACAAAGACCAGCCTTGTTGTTCGCCTTAAAATCATTCACTTTCACGGAGTCCGCACTTGTCGCCATCCAAACCTCATGGAATCCCTTTGCACCTATCTTGGACATCTGCACAGGGCGAGGATAACCGTTGGCATCAATGGAAACTATGGTAACGTTCTCGCATTGGGAAAGCAAGTGTGTTGCTTTTTCCGTCAGTGTCCGTTCATCTTTCTTTCTCCACCGTTTCAGGTGCGGAAAGAGCTGTAGCATTTGTTCCTTCGCTTGTACAGGAGTCAAACAGCATCCCGCCTGCGTATTCCATTGGTCTAAGAATTGAAGGCAGAACTCTATCATCTGACTCATTGTGAACTCTTGGATGAACTCACCGTTTTTGTAGCAATAAGAGCAATAATCCTCGCTACGGCTTCCATCGGCATTGGTCCCTCTGTTCTCATCAGTCAGAGGCATACCACAACTTTGACAAAATTGTTGTTACATAATGATATTCTGTTCAATGCCTATCAGTCCCTTTATAGGCGGTTATAAAATGCAAGAGCGTGGAACTGCAATGCTACCACGTCTAAGTTGGAGGTCGTAGGAAACCTTTAGCACGGATATGGTAATAGCAGCCCACGCTATGACGTGAGAACCACTATGCCATCTCTCGTACTAAGTCCGAAATTTCCTACGTTTCCAACTTACAAGATAAGCATAACGCTTCTACTTTATTCTTATGTACAGAAAGAGTTGCCTCTATCCGATTACAAAAGTAAGGGATTTTTCCGATAATCCCCTATCGTCTAATGTTTTTATTTGCTTTTGGAGTGAAATTTAGAGTACATGCAGAGTTCAACAGCAAATGTTAAAAGCCACATTATATAACATTTTCAATTCATAAAATAAGTATTTATGAAAATAATGAGTATTTTTGTAAACAAAGAACCATACACTGACAACTTTATAAAACAACAAGAAGAACGAAAAGATGCCAAAGAACGTGACTGGTTAAGACGTGACAAAATAGCCGGTTACTTTTTCAACCTTTCACAACTTACATTTGTTGCACTGGTATTAGGCACTATTACACCTATATACACTAACAACGAATACGGAATAAACTGGTACATGCTATCCGTAGGTCTTGCACTTACAATCGTTCTTGCCAATATCGGCAGTAAAATCTTAAAATGACGACAATATGGAAATGTTAGGGGCAATTTTTACCGTGGGGCTTATAATTGCTGTTGGTTTTCTTATCTGGCTGCACTCAAAGCCGGGCAAGAAATGGCTTGCTAATTTGTAAGAATCATTTTTAGAAACTAAGTAATAGCCGCGTTCCTATTATGGGAGCGCGGTTTTATTTTATATCAAAAAGGGAAGCCATAACTTTTGTGGTATAGGCATATATTGAATAAATATATTTCCGTGCAGTCAAAATGTCACAATGTCACGGCATAAGGAAATGTGTTAGCAATCAGCGCATTAAGCTGTGACAGTAACTAAGGCGGCACTTTCACCAATGTCACGGTGCAAGACGGAGCGTGACGGTGGTGACATTAAACGGCGGGGCTATGTCACGGCGCAAAGCGGTGAGGGCCAGAGGGTTACGGCTGGCGGTGACATTGTGACATTGGTTGCAAGCAATTATTTGCAATGGCACGGCGGTTTGTAATGTAAAAAGCGGTCAATGGCAATGCGAAAGGGCATCTTTTGCGATGTAAAAAGCCGTGTTTCGCAATGCGATTGACGGCATATCGCAAAATGGCAAATGGTATATTGCAAAATTGCAAATGCTGAAAAATGTTGCAGCAGAACATTCAATCTTTCACCGGGCGGAGCAAAGCGGTGAATGTCAAAAGGTTATGCGGTGAAAGATTGGGCGCGGCATGTTTCACCGTCTTTCACCTTTTGCAAGGTGGTGAAAGACTGGTGAAGGATTGAGAGAGCATCTTTCACCATGCAAACGGCTGATGGCCAACTATTTAAGGGACATAGTGAAAGATGGAATATGTATTTGTTTGAAATCAATTTGTTTTTTTGTAGCTCAATATCGCGCCTGTCCACGACACGGCGGCGTAGACGGCCATCGAGACGAGTTGCGGCTGGAGGTCGGCCAGGGTGCTGCCTTTCAGATAGATGGCGCGCAGCGTCTCGATGTAATAGCGCAAGGGGTTGGCGTATGTCATGGCCTGCGCCCAGCGCGGCATACTGGCTATCGGCGTGAGCAGACCGCTCATGAGGACGAATATTATGAGAAAGAAGAACATCAGCAGGGCGGCCTGTTGCATGGTGGAAGAACAGTTGGAGACAATCAGGCCGAGGCTCGACATGATGAAGAAAAACAGCAGGGAATACATGATTATAAGCCAGACGCTGCCGCGCGGCCACATACCGTAGAAGACGTATGCCCACAGCATAGACCAGAGAAGCATGAAAAGACCGATAATCCAGTAAGGCACGAGCTTCGAGAGGATGAAGTCGCGACGGCTGACGGGCGTTACGTTGATTTGCTCGATGGTGCCTTTCTCCTTCTCACCGACGATGTTCAGCGCCGGAAGATAGCCTATAAGCAACGTCAGCAGCATGGCGATGATGCCCGGCACCATGAACACCTTATAATCGAGCAAAGCATTGAAGAGGAAACGCGGACGCACGTCAACGCCGCCGTTTTCGCCCTGCCCCACCCCGACACCTCGCTCTGTGCGCTGCGCGGAGGCAAAGTCTGATATGATATTGAGCATATATGCCTGTCCGAGAGCACCCTTCACGCCGTTCACGGCGTTGGCGTTCACGTTGACGGCGGCCTCGCCCGTGCGCACAACATCAGACGAGAAGCCGTGCGGAATTTCAATGATTATGTCGGCCGTGCCCTGCTCCACCTGTGCGAGCGCACTGCCATAGCCGCTCTCGACGGATGTCTGCGCGAGATAATCCGACGCGTCGAGCTTGCCAACGAGCTGCCGCGACATGGTACTGCGGTCGTTGTCTACGACGCAGAACTTTAAGTTCCTGATTTCCTGATTTGCCGCATACGGCACTATCAAGAGCATTACGATTGGCAGCACGACAAATACTTTCGGCAGGAAAGCATTGCGGCGGATTTGCAGGAACTCCTTTTGGATTAGGTATTTTATTGTCATAGTTGTTTTATTTATTAGTAGTAAGGAGTAAAGGATGGAAGGAGTAAGTAGATTACCTGCGCTGACTTACATTGACAAATATTATACGACATTCATTGATTATTCAGTTCAACAAGCATTTCTACTTATTTCTCCTCTCCTTTCTCCTTTTCTCCTTTTAATCAAATTCTTACCTTAAACTTCTTCAGAGCGACCACAAGCAGCACCGCCTCCATGGCGCACATCACCCAAACGTCGGTCCGTATGTATTGCGCATCCACTCCCTGTATCATCTGACGGCGTGCGGCGTCGATGTACCAGCGTGCCGGAACCATTGTTGAAATGTATTGCAGCACCTTTGGCATACTCTCGATTGGGAAGGCGAGCCCCGACAGATAGACGGTAGGTATGATGAACAGCATCGACACAACCATTGCCGCCACCTGCGTGCGGACAAGCGTCGACACGAACAGGCCGAGCGTAAGGCAGACGAGAATGTAAAGCAGCGTTGCGCCGAGGAACGCCCACAGGCTGCCTGCCATCGGCACGCCGAGCACGAAATATGAGAGGATGAGCACCGTGGCGACGTTGAACGACGAGATGACGAAGTAGGGTACGAGCTTCGACAGGATGATGCACGCAGGCGAGAGCGGCGACGCCAATAGCACTTCCATCGTGCCCGTCTCCTTCTCGCGCACTATTGCCACGCTGCTCATCATCACGCACACGAGCATAAGCAGAAGCCCCATTACGCCCGGCACAAAGTTGTACTCGCTCTTTTGTTGTGGGTTATAAAGCATCCGTGTTACCGGGACGATGCTTATCTTGGCTTCACCTGCATTTACGGCTGCATACTCCTGCTGCATAGAGGAAAGCACCTGCATGACGTATTGCAGGCGTATTGTAGCCTGGTTAGGCTCCGTTCCGTCAACGAGCAGCTGCACTTCGGCCGTGCCTTTATGCACCAAGTCGCCGGCGAAACCATGCCCGAAGACAACCGCCACGTCCGCCTTGCCCTGACGGAACAGGCTGTACACATCGTCAATGCACGTCACGCAGTAGTCGAGCGACATGTACGAGTTGGCCGCCAGGCGGTCGCACGCCTTGCGCGTAAGCTCGTCGTGCGACATGTCGAGAACCGCCACGCGCACGTTCTTCACCTCCGTAGATACTGCATAGCCGAACAACAGAAGCAGCACAACCGGCACGGCGAGCAGTATGAGCATACTGCGGCGGTCGCGCAGGATGTGCAGAAACTCTTTGCTTATAAACGAAACGTACTGCTTCATGCGTCAACTCCTTTCCGCCTTGCGTGCAAGACAGTAAAAAACATCATACAGATTGTCAGTACCAAAACCGGCCTTCAAAGCCTTGGGCGTGTCGAGCGCAGCTATGCGACCGTCCACCATGATTGACACGCGGTCGCAATATTCGGCCTCGTCCATGTAGTGCGTGGTTACGAAAACAGTCGTGCCATTATCTGCGGCACGGTAAATCAGCTCCCAAAACGTGCGGCGCGTCACCGGGTCAACGCCTCCCGTAGGCTCGTCGAGGAAGACTATTTCAGGCTCGTGGAATGTAGCCACAGTGAAGGCAAGCTTCTGCTTCCAGCCGAGGGGCAGCGAGCCAACAATGCTATTGCGCTCGCCTTCAAGCCCGAGCGAGTGCAGGCACTCGTCAGTCTTGCGCCTTATCATTTTACCGTCCATGCCGTATATTCCGCCAAACAGGCGCATATTCTCCGCCACGGTAAGGTCGTCGTACAGCGAGAAACGCTGACTCATGTAGCCGATGTGCCGCTTCACCTGCTCCGGCTGCGTGCAAACGTCAAGCCCGGCAACTACGGCACATCCTGCTGTAGGTCGGCTAAGGCCGCAGAGAATACGCATTGCGGTAGTCTTGCCGGCACCGTTCGCGCCGAGAAAACCAAAGATTTCGCCTCGCCGAACGTCAAAGCTGATATTGTCAACGGCAGTGAACGAGCCGAATTTCTTTGTCAACCCGTTAACTGTTATCACGCTTTCAGTATTCATATATCTTGTATTAAAAAATACGTCGGTTCATAAATCATAATGCAACATCAAACCATCATGTTTTCAAAAGACCGCCTTTCGCACCGTCAAAGACGGCCTTTAACCTCCTCAAAGGCCATCTTTTACACGCCGAAAGGCCACCTTTTGCACCAGCATTCATAACTCATTGATTTTCAATCAAATACAAACCTGCCAAAATTTAATGCCGCCCTGCCGTTAAACTGTTTGACTTTTCATCAACGACATGAAGCAATCTTCTACCGAAGGGCGTATCCGTTTTACTTCAACGCCTGTATGTCCGCGCTGTTGCAGATACTCCGTCAGGGCAGAAGATGCTGTCACGCCATCCAACGTAACGTGAATGCTGTCGCCGAAAGAGAATGCCGACGTTGCGCAAGGGCATGACTTCATGTCGCCGAGCAGCCGGTGCATATCGTCGCTGCGCACGGCGAACAGATTGGCGGAATAGCTTTCGCATACTTCGCCGGGCGTACCGGTCTGGAGCAGAATGCCGCCTTGCATGAGCGAAATACGGTCGCACCACGACGCTTCGTTCATGTACGGTGTTGACACGAGCACCGTAATGCCATGTTCTTTGCTTATGCGTTGCAGCATCTGCCAGAACTCCCGGCGCGACACGGGGTCAACGCCCGTCGTAGGTTCGTCAAGCAGCAGCACACGCGGAGCATGTATTAGCGCACAACAGAGAGCCAACTTCTGCTTCATTCCGCCCGACAGCTTGCCCGCGCGGCGCGTCTTAAACGGCTCAAGGCGGCTGTAAACGTCTTTTATCAGGCTGTAGTTTTGCTCAACAGTAGTATTGAACACCGATGCGAAAAACCGCAAGTTTTCCTCAACCGAGAGGTCTTGGTAGAGCGAAAACCTGCCCGGCATGTAGCCGATGCGCCGCCGCAGCTCGCGATAGTCACGTACAACGTCAAGTCCGTCAACCGTGGCCCGTCCGCCGTCGGGCAGCATCAGCGTCGCCAATATGCGGAATAGCGATGTCTTGCCTGCGCCGTCAGGGCCTATGACGCCGTATATTTCGCCTTCGCCAACGCTGAAGCTCAAGCCGCGAAGAGTATCGACACGGCCGTAATGCTTGTGTAGATTGTCTACATAAATCATATTCTTAAAGGTAAAAAAGTAAAACGGTAAAAAGGTAAAACAGAATTTTTAAAGGTAAGAAAGTGAGATGGTGAGAAGGTGAGAAAATAAAACTGCTTGCAATGCAAATGGATTATTCACTTTTCATTTTTCATTATTCATTCAAACAGAGATGGATTTTTCACTCTTCATTTTTCATTATTCATTCAAACAGAGATGGATTTTTCACTCTTCATTTTTCATTATTCATTCAAAAAGTCCGCCTCTCCGTACATTCCGATTTTTAGCATTCCGTCGGTGTTCTTTACCTTGACTTTTACCGCGTAGACAAGATTTGCGCGCTCGTCGCGCGTCTGTATTGTCTTGGGTGTGAACTCCGCCTTGTCTGAAATCCATGAGACAACGCCTTTATACTCATGACAACCGTCCTCGCCGAGGTCGGCATACACCTTGACTTGTTGTCCTATTTTCAGCGATGTAAGCTGGGGCGCGGTGACATAAACACGCAGCGTCATGTCGCTTACGTCCGCGATTTTGAACAAAGGCTTGCCAGGCACGGCGTATTCGCCCGCCTCGGCATACTTCTCAAGCACCGTTCCGCCGATTGGCGACGTAATGCGGCACTTGCGCAACTGGTCAACTACCTGCCAACGCTCTATTTCCGCCGCGTCCATCTGTCGGTTCAGGCTGCCCGTGGTGTTGCTTAGTTGCGACAGTTGCGCGTCCAATTGGCGGCGAAGCACGCGCACGCTGCTCTCCGCGTCGTCAAGTTGCTTACGGTTGGCGGCGTTGTCACGCACCAATGCCGAGTACCGTTTCACTTCCAGCTCGGCCTTCTCCAGTTGTTGTTTCGTTACGGCGAGCTGCTTGTTTATGTCCGGCCGCTGACTCGCGTAAACTTCTTTCGTCGCGCCGAGCCGCATCGCACGCAGTTGTAGCTGCACCGTATCAATCAGCCCTACCTGCTCCCCTTTCTCTAACTTCATGCCTTCTTCCACGTCAAAACGCATCAGCCTGCCGGTCTGTTCGGCTGAAACGATTATTTCCGTAGCCTCAAACACGCCTGTGGCATCATGCTTCATGCCGTCACGGGAACATGCCGCCAATGCTAAAACCGCCAATGCAAATATTATGTTCTTCATATCTTTACGTTTTTAATGTTTCTTTATTTGAATATATGTTACCGTAAAACAGTACAACCGTATAACCCAATAACCGCACAACCTCACAACCCTACAAATTATTTAAGTGCTTTATTTTGTACATTTCCTGCAACAGCTGTATTTCGTGCAGCCGCTTGCCGAGCTGTGCATCGATTACGGCGTTGATGTCGCGAAGCATCTCGTTCACAGTCTCCGTGCCGTTGGCAACGCGCAGTTCGGCCTTTTCGCGTATGCGTCGGCGCAGCTTTATTATTTCGTCGTCTTGCCTTAGCTGCTCACGCAGGTTTGCAACAGCACCGCTTTCAAGCTCCGTTTGCAGGCGCGTATTGAACAGAAAGGCGTCGCGCTCCGACTGCACCGTCTGCCGCTCGATGTCAATGTTGCGCCGGTCGTTGGCCCGTGTGTACAGCGAACCGAAGTTCCACGACAGCGTTACGCCTACTTTATAATAAGCGTCGAAGTCGTCCTTCAGCATGTTCAGCCCCGGATTGCCGTAGCCACCGCGTGCAAACAGGCCGACATTAGGGCGCAAAGCCACGTTGAGAGATTTCAGCCTGGCATCGAGCAGACGCTCCTGCGCGGCGTAAAGAGCCAGCTCGGGACGGCTGTTTGCGCCGTTTTGCAGGACAGGAGGCGTCGGCTTGACAAGCGTGTCGCCGTCGCCTATATCCTTTCCGATGAACGTTGAAAGCATTTTCAGATACGTGTTGCGCTGCGTCAACAGGCTCGTCTCCCTCTGGCGTGCCTTCACCTGCTCCACTTTCACTGCATCAATGTCGGTCTGGTTGGCAACTCCGCCCTTCACCATAGCCTCGACCGAAGCAAGAGAAAGCGACAAGTCGTTCTGCAAAACGCCTACTTGCTTTAGCTGTTCGTCAAGCACAAGTATGCCGAAAAACAGCTCGTCAATGCGCCGGTTGACGTCATACATAGCCACACTGACATGCTCCCGTCCCACGTCGCCTTGCGCCTCGGCCAAGCGTTTGGCAGACGACACGGCTCCGCCGTCGTACACCTGTTGGCTGACGGTTATGTTAACGTCATACTGGTCTTTGCTTAACGTCGGTATGTCAACGCCCGGCAAGGTGATGGGAATTGTCGTAACGTCGCTTTGGTAAGAAGCCGTGCCGCTCACGACGGCCTGCGGCAGCCACGCCTTCGCAGCGTTCTCCACGGTGAAGCGGCGGCTCTGCTCCACCAGGCCGTACTGCTTTATTACTGGATAATTGCCCTGCGCCCAGGCTTTACACTGCTCCAAAGTGACCTGTGCACGGCCTATACCTGCGCAAAAGAACATCAATATGCAAACAAAATAGTGCTTCATATAAATCAGTTGATTGTCGTTTACATTTGCAAAGGTAAGGTTACAACATGCACGCAACGTTATCTTATGCTGTCATTAAATGTTCTTTTTGTACAAATACGCTTTCACGCAATGCGGTTTTCACGGTAAAACATTGCCGATAAGTGCTATTTTCGTATTTTTGCACAATAACAATCAGATAAAAAGGACATGAAAAACAAATCTCCAGAACGCTTTTCTTTCCATGAATTGAAGTCGATGTTGAGCGGCATAAAGTCGGCAGACGCACCGGTAAAGTTCATCGGTAAGGACATTGCAATGCTCGGAAGGGACGGCAAGACGCTACAAAACATCCTGCAAACCGACACTCCTTACATAATGGAAGACTGCCGCATGGGCTTCGTAAAGAGCGGCAGCATAAGGCTGATGGTGAACCTCATCGAGCGCGAATACGGCGAAGGGACGTTCGCCTTCATATCAGCCGGCAGCATACTGCAAATCAACGGCATGAGCGAAGACTTCGACCTGTGCGGCATGATGCTCAGCGACGAACGGCTGAAGGCGGCAATGGACAAGGCCATGCCTACTTGGTGCAGCGGCAACGCGACGTTTTTCACGGTACACCCTGACGACGAAGATGCCGCCACCATAAGACAAATATTCAGCACGATATGGGATTTGATTAACAAAGAGCGTTTTCCCGACGAAACGCTTAACGGCCTGATACACGCCGTGATACATTATTACAGCTATCTGAAAGACATTGAAGCTGACACGGCACAGCCCGAAACGTCGCGCGGAAAGGAGCTTTTCAACACCTTCATACGCCTTGTAAACCTGCACTCGAAGCACGAACGCAAGCTGCCTTTCTATGCCGACAAGATGTGCGTGACGCCCCGTTATCTCGGCACAATCGTTAAACAAGCAAGCGGAATAACTGCGAAAGAATGGATTGACCGCGCTGTTGTGACCAACGCGAAAGTGATGTTAAGATACAGCAGCAGGCAGGTGGCCGAGGTGGCTTACGCCCTCAACTTCCCCAACGTAAGCTTCTTCTGCAAGTTCTTCAAGCACGCCACAGGCCAAACGCCACAGGAATACAGAGAAAAACGAAACTAAGTGAAGAGTGAAAAACGAAAAGTGAAAAATCCATTTGCTTACACCTTAATACTCAATAAAGGCAAATGGATTTTTCACTTTTCGTTTTTCACTCTTCACTTTACTCCTGCTCCACATCGCTGTCGAGCCTCGTGTCCTTAGTGATTGTCATGCTGCCCGAATGCGAAACGGTGACAAGCAGCGGCACATAGTCGTCGCTGAGCGCGTCGGGCTGGCCTACACTTGCGGCGAAAACGATGTTGTCTCCGTCAACACGGTCGAAAACAATGCCGAGCAGCGCGCTTTTCTCAAGATATTTGGCGTTGACATACGATGCAAAGTCCTTCTTGTTGAACGTCTTTTGGAATATCGGCTTCGACTCATACGCCATGCCGTCGTCCTTGTGAGACTCTATCGTGACGTCAATCACGTTGTCATAGTATTTGCCGCCTGCGTCGTCAGTTATAATCGGAAGCGATGTATCAGCACGCCGCACGATGTTGACGTAACAACTCTGGCCTTTCACCTTCACTTCCTCCATGAATCTTGAGTCCTGCATCTTGACAGGTCCTGAAGGAGCTTTGGCCGCCGGTTTCTTGGCGATGATGTTGTCGTTGGGCTTCTTCTCGCTGCAAGCAGAGAGAGCCAATGCCGCCACGGCGGCGATGAACAGTGTCTGTAATGATTTCATTTTGCCATATTACGTTTTCCGGTACAAAAGTAGTACAAATTAATTAAAAAGCAAAGCAAAACGCTGTTTCACTTCCGTTATATTTTGAGCTTAATTCATTTTTCACTACATTTGTAACAACTTATGAAAAGATTTGCACTTTATTTCATCCTGTCCGTGCTCATGCTGACAGCCTGCACGGACGGAGACAAGGCTACGCAAACGGCCAAGCCCGTTGACACCATACCCGTAATGGTGATGCAGATACGCAAATGCTCAAAGCTGTACACCGCAGAATACCGCGTGCGCAAGATTGTGACGCACGACGATGACGTGCGCCTTAAAGGCTCGATGTTCAACCAGAAATTCGACTTCTCCATGCCTCTGTCGTCACGGAAAATCGCCATTCCGATGGAAGCCAAGCTTAAAGCGTACATAGATTTCGGCTCTTTCTCGGAACAGAACATCGCCGTAAGCGGCGACAATGTGGAGATTACGCTGCCCGACCCGCGGGTAGAGCTGACCTCGAGCCGCATAGACCATGACGGGATAAAGAAGCACGTAGCCTTCATGCGGTCACGCTTCACCGATGCGGAAATGGCCTCATACGAGCAGCAGGGCCGCCGACAAATCATACAGAGCATACCGCAGATGGGCATAATCGAGATGGCACGCCAGAGCGCGGCGCACGCCCTCGTGCCCATACTGGCGCAAATGGGATACAAGGAAGAGAACATCACGATAACATTCCGCAAGGACTTCACCACCGGCGACCTGCCGATGCTCCTTGACGACAACAGCATTGAATATGGCAAATACAACAAGCAACAATAGGGAGGGACGCAACCTGTGGGCGTCGATAGTGCATGGCGTTGGCCGGATAAAGCTATACGCGATAGCCGCAATCGTGGCGTTGGTCATCATAGCGTCGGCATATCTCGTCAGGCAATGCCGCGGCAACACCATAACGGCTTACACGAACGACAGCATCGACGTAACGCCGACGCAGGTGCTAGCTATGAAAGAAATAGGCGAATGGGAATTCCTGTCGGTCGAGGACGAGGAAATGGTTGACACCGTAAGGCGCAGGCTCTTCGGCACGGACGAGCTAATACGCATATACAAAGGTACGCTGCGCCTCGGCATAGACCTCGGAGAAACCCGCGCCGACTGGGTAACGGTAAGCGGAGACACGCTGCGCGCGGTGCTGCCACGGGTGAAGCTGCTCGACGAAGACTTCATTGACGAGGCCGCCACGCAGGCTTTCTTCGAGTCTGGCACATGGAACGACAAGGCGCGCAGCGACCTTTACCACCGCGCCAAGGCAAGGATGAAGGCGCGATGCCTTACAAAAGAGAACATCGCAAGCGCCGAAGACAACGCCCTGAAACAGTTTTTCCAGATGTTCAAGACCATGGGCTTCAAGACCGTAGAAGTGAGGTTTGAACGCTGAAAGCGTATTGAATTAAGAATTAAGAGTTAAGAATTAAGAAATAATGCCTCGTTGGTAATTTTCTTAATTCTTAACTCTTAATTCTTAATTTACCATACAGAACACTCCTGCCCCAATGAAAAGCACTCCCACAACAACACCTATCCAACGCTGAACGATGTGCATCCTACGCCTTACGGCGTCAGTTCCGCCCAAGCCGTAAGCCACGACCCACGCCAGAAGCACGGCCGGAAGCGACGTGGCTACAGCGAACACTACCGGCAAGAGCCAGCCCGACGGCGACTGCGCCGCCAGCGGCAGCAACATGCCGAAGTACACTATGGCACTCTCCGGACAGAAAGACAGGGCCAGCAACACGCCCAGCAGCAAGCTCCCCCACGCTCCGCTGAAGCGGCGGCCATGCGCAGGAACGGCAGGGCAATGCTCGTGGCGGTGCAGAAAACGGTCGAGAATAAAATACAGCCCGATTAATATCAGCACTGGCGCAAGCACCCTTTCACCCCACTCCCCAAACCATCGGCCTACGGCCTCAATGCCTCCGCTGCCGCGAAGCACTACGACAAGCGCGATGCCGAGCAGCGAATAGGCCAGCAGGCGGCCAAAGGTGTAAGCAAGACCTTTGACAAACACACTGCGCGGCCGGTGCGCATCCTTGGCAATATAGCCCATTGCAGCTATGTTGGCGGCCAGCGGACACGGGTGCAAAGCCACTATGAGGCCGAGCAGGAAGGCCGTGATTACAGGAAAACCGTTGTTTCCCAGTATATTCTGAACAAGCTCCATTCTACCTTAAAAACATTTTATGCAAAGGTAATGCAAGCCGAGAGAAATACAAAATAAAACCGAGAGAAACGCGGTTTTATTTTTATTTCCGAGCGCAGCTTACCTTATCCAAAGGTAATGCAAATACGGCAAAACGTAAACAGCAAAACTTTTATTTAAGAAAACTTTACATTTCCTGCCATCACAAAAAAGTAGTTGCTTGCCCACTTTACACGCATTCACAACCTATTGACTGTCAACGAATTAGCAATACACCGCAAATCACGGTGCGAAAGACCGTCTTTCGTCCTCCGAAAGGCCGTCTTTTGGCACGCGAAAGACGGCCTTTGACATGGCAAAAAGCCACAACTGTGAAAACCCGAGGCCGCCAGGCGCACGGCAGTGCGCTGCACGGCTACGCGGCACCAACAAGCAAACCTGATTAATAAAGATGTAAAAAATTTGGCTCGTAACGATAAAACGATTAAATTTGCACACAATATTGACACACCACAGAATGAGTACCGGCAACTTGACGCAAATCCTCACACAGACAATAGAGAAGTTGTCTCGGCGCGAGTCGTTGAAAGAGCTGTTTCACCAGCACCGCGACGGCGACCCGTTGCCTTCGGCAAAAGCACTTGAAGAGATTATCGGGCTGGCGCGCTCGATACTGTTTCCCGGTTTCTACGGCAAGTCTACGGTCAACATCACGACGCTTAATTATCATATAGGTGTGAACGTGGAGCGTTTGCACAAGCTGCTTACCGACCAAATCCTGGCCGGGCTATGTTTCATGGACACCGAGCACACGGCGGCTGACTGCATACCGCTGTACCGGCGGCCGCAGGCCGAAGAGCTGGCAACCAAGTTCATTGAGCGCCTGCCGGACATACGCGCCGTGCTGGCAACAGACGTTGACGCGGCATACAACGGCGACCCGGCGGCCGAGAGCAAGGCCGAAATAATATCGTGCTACCCCGTAATCAAGGCTCTCGTAAACTACCGCCTGGCGCACGAACTGGTTAAGCTAGGCGTGCCGCTCATACCGCGCATCATAACCGAGATGGCCCATTCGGAGACCGGCATAGACATTCACCCGGCCGCACAGATAGGCCACCACTTCACCATAGACCACGGCACGGGCGTAGTAATAGGCGCGACGTGCATCATAGGCAACAACGTAAAGCTGTACCAAGGCGTGACGCTCGGCGCCAAGAGCTTTCCGCTCGACGCTGACGGCAACCCCATCAAGGGCATACCGCGCCACCCCATACTCGAGGACAACGTAATAGTCTACTCCAACGCCACCATCCTCGGCCGCATAACCATCGGCAAAGGCTGCGTCGTGGGAGCCAACATCTGGGTGACGGAAGACATGGAGCCGATGTCGAAAAAGGTAAAAAGGCCATAAGGTTGTACGGTTATGGGGTTGTACGGTTTTACGGTTATGGAGTTGCACAATGGGCAACCTGAAACCGCTTGACGACAAGACCCGACAATCCCGACCGCCAACAACCATAAAAACCGTATAACCGCATAACCATACAACCGCAAAACCGTATATATATTAATGGAACAAGAATTTGAACTCATCGCCAAGACATTCATGGGACTGGAGCCCGTCTTGGCCAAAGAGCTTACACAACTGGGAGCAAACAACGTGCAGATAGGACGCCGCATGGTGTCGTTCACAGGCGACAAGGAGATGATGTACCGCGCCAACTTCAGCCTGCACACGGCCATAAGGGTAATAAAGCCCATCAAGCACTTCAAGGCGCAGTCGGCTGACGACGTGTATGACGAGGTGAAGAAAATAGACTGGAGCCAGTACCTCGACCTGAAAAAGAGCTTCGCCGTTGACTCGGTGGTGTTCTCCGACGAGTTCCGCCACTCCAAGTTCGTATCATACAAGGTGAAAGACGCCATCGTAGACCAGTTCCGCGAGAAGACCGGGCAACGCCCCAACATATCGGTGGCCAACCCCGACATACGCCTCAACATGCACATAGCCGAAGACCGCTGCACGCTGTCGCTCGACTCAAGCGGCGAAAGCCTGCACCGCCGCGGCTACAGGCAGGAGTCTGTCGAGGCTCCGCTCAACGAGGTGCTCGCCGCGGGCATGATACTCATGACGGGATGGCAGGGCGATACGGACTTCATCGACCCCATGTGCGGCTCGGGCACGCTGCTTATCGAGGCCGCGCTCATCGCCCGCAACATGGCTCCGGGCGTGTTCCGCAAGAGCTATGCGTTCGAGAAGTGGCCCGACTTCGACGCCGACCTCTTCGACCGCATATACAACGACGACTCGCAGGAACGCGAGTTCACGCACCACATATACGGCTATGACATAGACCCCAAGGCCGTACAGACGGCCAGCCTCAACGTGCGCGCAGCCGGACTGACTAAGGACATCAGCGTGGAAATGGCCGACTTCAAAGACTTCAAGCAGCCTAAGGACAAAGCCATAATGGTGACTAATCCGCCCTACGGCGAACGCATATCCACTCCCGACCTGCTCGGCACATACCGCATGATTGGCGAAACGCTTAAGCATCAGTTCAAGGACAACGACGCATGGGTGCTGAGCTACCGCGAGGAATGCTTCGACCAAATCGGCCTGAAACCGTCAATCAAAATCCCGGTGTACAACGGCTCGCTTGAATGCGAGTTCCGCAAGTACCAGATTTTCGAAGGAAGACTGAGCGATTTCCGCGGCGCAGGCAACATTCTCAAGACCGAAGAAGAGAAAAAAGCCATGGCCGAGAAGCACCGCTTCAAGGAAAACCGCGAGTTCAAGAAACGCCTTGAAGAGCACGAGGAGAACGAAGAGGGCGACATACGCACATTCAAGTTTCACAAAATAGACTTCAACGGCCGTGGCTCACGCGACCGCGAACGTCGCGACTTCGGGCGTGACCGCCGTGGGTTCGGTGACCGGGGCGGGCGTGATTTCGGCCGTGGCAGGCGCGATTTCGACGACCGCAGAGGACGCGAAGACAGACGCGGAGGACGCGATTTCAAAGGCAACAGGGACAGAAAAGACTTCGGCAAGAAAGGACGGAGATATGACGACTAAATCAAGAAACGGTTTTTCACGCAACGCCAGGCTGTGCGCCGCGGCGTTGCTCGCAATATTTTCAATAATGACAAGCCACGCGCAGCAACGCGAATTTACGCTTGAAGACCTTAACTTCGGCGGCAACAACTATCACAACATGGTGCCCAAGAACAGGTACCTGACGTGGTGGGGCGACCAGCTTGTACGCCTTGGAGTTGAGGAATGCTACACCGTAGACAAGAAAACTGGCAGGGAAAAGCCAATGTTCACGCTCGAAGACATCAACAAGTACGCCGGAACAACGGCTGACAGCACAAAAATATATCACCTGCTGTACGCCTCATTCCCCTACCCCGACAAGTCTTTGGTGCTCATTGAGCGTAAAAACGAACGCCTGCTCATAGACTTCAAGGCCAAGAAAACCGTATGGCGGCAAAGCACCAAGGGCGAAACACACGCCGACTGGAACGCACGTTCGCGTGCTGTGGCCTTCGTTAAGGACGACAACCTCTACGTAACCGACGCTGAAGGAAAGACCCGCCAGCTTACAACCGACGGCAGCCACGACATAGTTTACGGGCAAAGCGTACACCGTGACGAGTTCGGTATATATAAAGGTACGTTCTGGAGCAACGACGGAAAGATGCTCGCCTTCTACCGCATGGACCAAAGCATGGTGGCAGACTATCCCCTCGTAAACATCGACACGCGCATAGCAACGGAAATACCGACCAAATACCCGATGGCCGGAGAGACCAGCCACAAGGTCACCGTGGGCGTTTACGATTTGGAAACAGGCAAGACAGTCTACCTGAAAGCAGGCGACCCGACCGACCGCTACTTTACAAACATAGCGTGGAGCCCGGCTAACGATGCGGTATATATGATAGAACTCAACCGCGACCAGACCGACATGGAACTGGTGAAATACGACGCTTCAACAGGCGAAAAGTTGTCTACCTTATATAAAGAGCACCACGACAAGTACGTGCATCCAATGACCCCAATAACCTTCTTGCCATGGGATGCCGACAAGTTCATACTGCAAAGCGAGAAAGACGGATTCAACCACCTATACCTGTTCAACACTAAGGGTGAGCAGTTGAAGCAAATCACGAGCGGCAAATGGGTGGTGCTGGACCTTATCGGGTTTACTTCAAAGCCCGGAGAAGTGCTAATCCTGTCAACCGAAAGCAGCCCAATACAGAACAACATCTACAAAGTTAACATCCAAACAGGCGAGCGCACCCTGCTCGACAACGGCCGAGGATGCCACGCAAACACATATGGTGCAGGCGGACACCGCGCCCCTATGCTGTCATCTTCAGGCCGTTACGCCTTCGACAGCTATTCGGAGCCGGACGTTCCGCGCAACATCGACATTATCGACATTGACAAGGTGAAGCGCATCAGCTACTTCAAGGCCGACAATCCGTGGATTGGCTACAACGTGCCAGAATACTCATGCGGCACCATCAAGGCGGCCGACGGGGTGACAGACCTGTACTATCGCATGGTGAAACCCGTAAACTTCGACCCCAATAAGAAATATCCCACCGTGGTTTACGTGTACGGCGGCCCCGGGGTTCGCAACGTCGAGGCGCGCTGGCACTACGCAAGCCGCAGCTGGGAGACATACATGGCGCAGAAAGGTTACCTGCTTTTCATCCTCGACAACCGCGGTTCAAGCGACCGCGGACGCGACTTCGAGCAGGCTACGTTCAGACATCTCGGCGTGGAAGAGATGAAAGACCAGCTCAAAGGAGTGGAATACCTGAAATCGTTGGCCTACGTTGACACGACGAGAATGGGCGTACACGGCTGGAGTTTCGGCGGTTTCATGACAACATCGCTCATGACTACCTACCCCGACGTGTTCAAAGTAGGCGTTGCCGGAGGCCCCGTGATTGACTGGAAATGGTACGAAGTAATGTACGGCGAGCGTTACATGGACACGCCACAGGCCAATCCGGAAGGTTACGCGGAGACAAGTCTCATCAACAAAGCAAAGAACCTGAAAGGCAAACTGCAAATAATCATTGGCACGGACGACCCCACCGTAGTGCCGCAACACGCCCTGTCGTTCATCAAGAAGTGCAACGAGGTGGGCACACAGCCCGACTTCTACGTATATCCCGGCGAGGGACACAACATGATGGGACACCAAAGCGTACACCTGCACGAAAGGATTACACAGTATTTCGAGGACTATTTGAAATAAAATAAACAACAAACACCCACCCCAACCCTCCCCAAGGGAGGGAGCTTAAATACATATCAGACTATGAAAATATTACTATTAGGCAGCGGAGGACGCGAGCACGCCTTGGCATGGAAGATTGCACAAAGCCCGAAAGTCAGCAAACTGTACATAGCTCCGGGCAACGCCGGAACAGCTAATGCTGGCGAGAACGTAGACATAAAGGCTGACGACTTCGAACGTCTGAAGGACTTTGCCGTAGCAAACGGCATCGACATGGTTGTCGTTGGCCCTGAAGACCCGTTGGTGAAAGGCATCTATGACGACTTCAAAAGCGACAAGCGCACGGCCAATATACCTGTAATAGGCCCGTCAAAGGCAGGCGCACAGCTTGAAGGCTCAAAGGACTTTGCCAAAGGTTTCATGCAAAGGCACAACATACCAACGGCGAAATACAAGACGTTCAACGGCACCACGCTGGACGAAGGACTGCGTTTCCTCGAAACGTTACAGCCCCCTTACGTGCTGAAGGCCGACGGCCTGTGCGCCGGAAAGGGCGTACTCATAGTGCCGACGCTCGATGAAGCCAAGAAAGAACTGCGCGAGATGCTCGGCGGAATGTTCGGCAACGCATCGGCAAGCGTAGTCATCGAAGAATTTTTGAGCGGCATAGAGTGCTCCGTATTCGTGCTTACTGACGGCAAAAACTACAAAATCCTGCCCGAAGCAAAAGACTACAAGCGCATCGGCGAGGGCGACACGGGCCTCAACACGGGCGGCATGGGCAGCGTAACGCCCGTTCCGTTCGCCACGAAAGAGTGGATGCAGAAGGTGGAAGACCGCATCATCCGCCCCACGGTAGAAGGTCTTGCAGAGGAAGGATTGGACTACAAGGGCTTCATATTCTTCGGCCTCATCAATGTAAAC
Source organism: uncultured Prevotella sp. (assembly GCA_905196835.1). GTDB lineage: Bacteria > Bacteroidota > Bacteroidia > Bacteroidales > Bacteroidaceae > Prevotella > Prevotella stercoripullorum. The sequence continues at coordinate 45,087 of CAJJWN010000009.1, forward strand.
GGCGACCCGATGGTGATAGAATACAACTGCCGAATGGGCGACCCGGAAACGGAGAGCGTGATGCTCCGCCTCAAAAGCGACATCGTTAACCTCTTCGAAGGCGTGGCCGAGGGCAATCTCGACCAAAGAAACATCGAGTTCGACCCGCGCGCGGCAGTCTGCGTGATGCTCGTAAGCGGCGGTTATCCCGAGAAATACGCCAAAGGCTACCCCATAACGGGCATCGGCGACGTTGAGGGAAGCATCGTGTTCCACTCCGGCACAGCCTTGAAAGACGGCCAGGTAGTCACCGCCGGAGGCCGCGTAATAGCCGTAAGCTCTTATGGCAAGGACAAAGAGGAAGCCCTGGCAAAGTCGTTCAAGGAAGCGCAGAAAATCAATTTCACAGACAAATACTTCCGCAGCGACATAGGGAAAGACCTTTAATTCAGTTAAGAATTAAGAGTTAAGAATTAAGAAAGTTACCAACAAGGCATTTTTTCTTAATTTTTAACTCTTAACTCTTAATTCTAAAAGAATGAAGCGATTACAGAACAGAATTGCCGAGAGCCGCTTCGCGCTGCCCATTACGGCGGTTTACGCGCTGGCGGTGTGGCTCATGATGTGCGCCATGGATTGCAGGGAATACGCCGAACTGGCCGTATTCGCCCTATCGGCTTACCTCATGGCCGAACTTAACAACCGCAATGCGCTCATCAGGGTGTACAGCCGCATGGTGTCGTGCACGTTCCTCGTGCTCGGAATGATGGCCGCGCCAGCCATAGGGCGGCTCGACGTGCTCGCCGTGCAGCTGTGCTTCATCGCCTCATACCTGCTGCTCTTCGCCTCGTATCAGGACAAGCGAGCGCAAGGCAAGATGTTTTACGCCTTCGCTGTAATCGGCGCAGCAAGCATAATCTACCCCCAGTCACTGTTCTTTGTTCCGCTATTTTGGCTGCTCACAGGCACCAACCTGATGGCAATGAGCTGGCGCAATTTCTGGGCGTCGGTAATCGGACTTACCGCGCCTTACTGGTTTATGGCCGGATATTATGCCATGACGGGTGATTTCGGAACAATCGCACAACAAATCAACTTGGACTTTTGGGCAACTTGGAACGGCAACATCACCGTAAAAACAGGTACAGTCGTGACTTTCGGCCTCACCCTGCTTGTAGGCACAATCGGCACAATCCATTTTCTTCGCAACAGCTACAAGGACAAAATCCGCACGCGGATGCTTTACGAGATGCTTATCACGCTGACCGCATTCACCACAGCACTGGCCGTCCTGCAACCACAATACGCCGAACAGCTGACGGGCATACTCATAGTCAACGCCTCGGTATTGGGAGCCCACTTCTTCGCGCTTACCGGCACGCGGTTCACCAACATAGCGTTCATCCTGCTCGCATTGCTCGCCGTCGCGGCAACAACGTTCAACACACTGGGCTGTACGCCCGTGGCTAACAACCTTTCTCCATGGAGTCTCTTATAACCTTACTCACCGACTACGGCTACGTTGGGATGCTCATATCGGCGTTCCTCGCCGGCAGCATCTTCCCCTTGAGCAGCGAGGTTGTCATGCTCGCGCTCATGGCGGCGGGGCTTGACCCGTGGGCGTTGGTGGCCTACGGCACGGTGGGCAACACCCTCGGCAGCATGTTCAACTACTGGATTGGCTCGTTGGGGCGCATGGACTGGATAGAGAAATACCTCCACGTAAAGCCCAAAGACCTCGACCGCGCACGCCGCTTCATGGCCGGGCGCGGAGCGTGGACGGGCTTCTTCGCCTTCCTGCCCGTAATAGGCGAAGGCATAACAATCGTGCTCGGACTGATGCGCGCCAACCTCACGCTCACCATTGTGAGCGTAACCATAGGCAAACTGGCACGCTACGCCCTGCTCGCCCTTGGCGTGGAAATATTTGTTTAACCATTTTACAACTATTTCACCTCCTGCCGCGCAATGTCCGCGCCGCCACCTTGTTATATATATAAAAGGACATAAAAACACGAGATTATGAAAAAGTTTATCATTACAACCATGTTAGCCATGCTTGCCGTCATCGCCGCAGGCGCACAGACTACCGACGGTAAGAAGCTGTCAAAGCAGCAGCGCAAGGCCATGCAGGCGCGCATCGACAGCCTGATGAACCTCAAGGCGCAAAGCGCAATCAACGATACGGCCTTCGTGCTCGAGGCCGACGAGGTGACATTCAAGCGCGGATACACCGTCCACGTAACGTCTAACACCAACTTCGTAGCCTTCTGCGGCAACCGCGCCGTAGTGCAGGTAGCCTTCAACGTGCCGTGGCCGGGCTTCAACGGCCTGGGCGGCATCACCGTCGAGGGCAGCGTGTCGGGATATAAAAAATACTCAGACAAGAAAGGCAACACCTACATACAGGCCAGTGTCAACGGCGTTGGCATATCCGCCCAGGTGTTCATCACCCTATGGAACGGGGGCGACAAGGCCACCGTCACCGTACAGCAGAACTTCCGTTCGGGTAAAATCACGCTCGACGGCTGCATCGTTCCGCTGGAAGAAAGCAACATGTTCAAGGGCACTTCCATCTGACCAGCCGCACGGTTTACAGCCGTCAGCAATGCACCCATATGCGCATTGCCATCCACCTGAAAATCAAGGAGTTATCAAAAGGCCGTCTTTTGGCCTCCAAAAGACAGCCTTTTGGAGACTAAAAGACGGCCTTTTAACGTACAATTGGCAGTCTTTTGGAAAGCAAAACATGGCATATCGGGTTCATCCGCAAAGTTTCTGGATTGAATATATGTCTCATTGATGAACACATCCAACCTTGAGCCAGGCAGTCGGTAACTGTCATTCCGCGCTCCGACGCGGAATCCAGTGTATGCAACCTGTACCGTTTGACACTTTGGGTGTTTTCTGGATTCCGCGTCGGAGCGCGGAATGACAGTTACCGACTGCCTGGCTCAAGGTTTGGTGTAAACATTGGGTGTTTGAACAAAATAAAGAGTAAATATTTTTGTGCCACCCAAAAGATTTGCGGATGAACCGCAATTTGAAAAACGTAGAAAAGAGAAATGTCGGACATTGCAATCGCTCACGAAAGGACACTTTAAGCTTTTAGCATCATGACACACGTCAAACTTTACATTATCAGGCTTGCCACCGCAGCCGTGCTCGGCCTGCTGGCATACACCGTTGGCATTGCCTATACGGCCTTGACGGTAATTGTCATCACCTGCGTGTATTTACCCATAAGGTTTACATATGACAGGAAAGAAGGGCGCAAGGCCGCAATCTTCTTCTATTTTGCCGACAACGTGCTCGGCACAGCGTGGCTAATCGGCTGCACGGCGGCATTGGTTTATTACCTGTATTGTTACATATTCCTTGCTCCGACAGACAAAGACGGCTACAGAGATTTAGCCCCATTGCTTACAGTGACAATAATCCTACTTACCTGCACAATACTTCGCGGCCGTGACTTTACGGCCAAACGCTGGATGGAACGGCGTTTGGAAGTATGGGGAAAAAGGACATTCGTTGACTTCAACAAGGCCGGCGGCAACTATTACGCCATAGAACAGTTTGGTACTACGTTTCTGAAATACACCCTGCTCGACGGTGAAAACAAGTTCAACATAACTTCTTACGAGATGTGGCTACAGCCAGATTGTCCCAACGAAGAAGCCAAGACACGCGCCGCACAGATAACAGACGAAGTTAAACATCTCGGCGTAAAAGTGCAAAGCGAACTGCACCACACGCCTGCTTCAGTGTTTGCAAAAGTCAGCCTGACACTCGACAAGCACGACGTAAGCCGCCAACTGCTTGACCGCATCGCCCACATATTTATCAAAGACGCAGAAAACGATTACGACAAACCTTATTATATAAAGTGTATCGACAACGGCGTCACTTACTTGTCGGAGTTCAGGCAGAGCCGGTTTGTACGCGGAATAATGGCAGACGGGGACAAAGTCGAGATAACAACCGACGAGGATTATTACAACGACGACATCTCAGGAGAGTTCGAATATTGGCTCGACTGCTGGCCGCAATGGGAAGAAGGCAAGTTCTCCATTATCGGGAAAGACGATTTCCAAACCTCATTTACAAGCCAGCAAGCCTCCGCAGAGCGCAGCGCACAGCGTTAAAATATAATAAACTTACCGCTGCACGGCGCAAAGTTTGTATCTTTACATAAGATAAGCTGCGTCTCGACAATAAAAATAAAAGCTCGTTTTACGCGCTTTTATTTTGTATTGCGCTCAACTTGCATTATCTTTGCAACGCTTTATGGCGTTTCAATTGCAGAACAAACAATTATCACACATATCAGTAAATGAAACAATTTAGGTTGGTTGACAATATCGTGGGCTGGCTGGCATTCTTCATAGCAGCCTTCGTATATTGCAGCACTATCGAGCCGACAGCCAGCTTTTGGGACTGTCCCGAATTTATCACAACAGGTTACAAACTCGAAATAGGCCATCCGCCCGGAGCGCCTTTCTTCATGCTTACGGCAAACTTGTTCTCGCAGTTCGCCAGCGACCCGTCGCAAGTGGCGATGATGGTAAACACGATGAGCGCGCTGCTTAGCGCCACGTGCATACTTTTCCTGTTCTGGACTATCACCCACCTTACGCGCAAACTCATACTGAAAGACTGGAGCGCGCTGACCACAAACAAGCTCATAGCCATCGAGGCGAGCGGCCTTGTGGGAGCGTTGATTTACACGTTCAGCGACACGTTCTGGTTCAGTGCGGTCGAAGGCGAGGTCTACGCCTACTCTTCGGCTTTCACGGCGGTGGTGTTCTGGCTCATACTCAAATGGGAAGACCACGCCGACGAGCCGCACAGCGACCGCTGGCTGGTGCTAATCATGTACATGACGGGCTTGAGCATAGGCGTACACCTGCTCAACTTGCTTTGCGTGTCGGCCATCGTGCTGGTGTTCTACTACCGCAAGTTCCCCAACGCCAACCTCAAAGGCTCGCTCATAGCACTGCTCATTTCGTTCGTTCTCATTGCCACCATACTTTACGGAGTGGTGCCAGGCATCATCACTGTGGGCGGCTGGTTCGAGCTGTTCTTCGTCAACACGCTGGGCTGTCCGTTCAATACTGGTGTCATAATCTACATCATACTGCTTGTGGCAGCTGTCATTTGGGCCATTTACGAGAGCTATACAGGCAAGAGTTTCAAGCGCACCAACCTGTCGTTCCTGCTCGCCGTGGCAATGCTAGGAGTGCCGTTCTACGGCTACGGATGGTCGGCCTTCTTCATCGGCATTGTCGTTTTGGCCGTGCTTTGGATTGTAGTCAACCGCAAGGTGAACAACAAGCCGCTCGTAAGCGCACGCATAAAGAACACCACGCTGCTCTGCATGTTGATGCTGATGATAGGATATTCAAGCTACGCCATAACCGTAATACGCTCTTCGGCCAACCCTCCCATGGACCAGAACTCGCCCGAGGACATCTTCACTCTCGGCAGTTACCTTAGCCGCGAGCAGTACGGCGACAACCCGCTGGCATACGGACAGGCTTACACATCGCAGGTAAAGCTTGACGTGGAGGACGGCATGTGCCGTCCGCGGATGAAGTACGGTGCCCCCATCTACCAGCGTAAGGAGAAAGCTTCGCCAGACGAAAAAGACTCATACTTCGTAGTAGGCCGCAAGCGCGACTATGTTTACGCGCAGAACATGCTGTTCCCGCGCATGTGGAGCTCGTCACACGCCGAGGCTTACGAAAGCTGGATGGGCGGCGTTGACGGCACACAGGTGCCTTACGACCGCTGCGGAGAACCTATAATGGTAAAGATGCCTACCATGCTCGAGAACCTGCGCTTCTTCCTTTCTTACCAGTGCAACTTCATGTATTGGCGCTACTTCATGTGGAACTTCGCCGGACGGCAGAACGACATACAGGGCAACGGCGAGCTGGAGCACGGTAACTGGATTACAGGCATATCGTGGCTCGACAACATGCGCCTCGGCGACCAAAGCAAACTTCCTGACGACTTGAAGAACAACAAGGGGCACAACGTGTTCTACTGCCTGCCCCTACTGCTCGGACTCATCGGCCTCTTCTGGCAGGCTTACCGTGGACAGCGCGGCATAAGGCAGTTTTGGGTGGTGTTCTTCCTGTTCTTCATGACCGGTCTCGCCATCGTGCTGTACCTCAACCAGACACCGATGCAACCGCGTGAACGCGACTACGCATATGCCGGTTCGTTCTACGCGTTCGCAATATGGTGCGGCATAGGCGTAGCGGCAATCATCGACTTGCTGAAAAAATACGCAAAACTCAACAGCACAGCGGCCACCGCAGCTGTGTCAATCCTCTGCCTGCTTGTGCCCATACAGATGGCAAGCCAGACATGGGACGACCACGACCGCAGCGGACGTTACGTCTGCCGCGACTTCGGACAGAACTATCTGATGTCTTTACAAGACAAGGGCAACCCCATCATCTTCACCAACGGCGACAACGACACCTTCCCGCTTTGGTATAACCAAGAGGTTGAAGGCGTAAGGACCGACGCCCGTGTATGCAACCTAAGCTATCTGCAAACCGACTGGTACATCGACCAGATGTGCCGCGAGGCTTACGATTCGCCGACTGTGCCGATAACATGGCCTCGCCTTGACTACTGCTCCGGCACAAACGATTACATCGACGTAATGCCCGAACTGAAAGGACAAGTGCTCGACTTCTACAAGAACAATCCAGAAGAAGCCAAAGCTACGTTCGGCGAAAACCCGTTTGAGGTCAAGAACATAATGAAGCACTGGGTACGCTCGCGCAATGCCGACATGCACGTAATACCGACAGACACGCTCTACATCACCATCGACAAAGAAGCGGTGAAGAAGAGCGGCATGATGATGGCGGCAGACTCCATACCCGACCGCATGGTCATCTCGCTTAAAGGCAAGAACGCTTTGTACAAAGGCGACCTGATGATGCTTGAAATACTTGCCCAATGCAACTGGACACGCCCCGTATATGTGGCTACAACTGTCGGCTCGGAGAACTACATGAACCTTGGCGACAACTTTGTACAGGAGGGCCTTGCCAACCGCATCACTCCGTTCACCACCAACGTGGCAGGAGCTAAGAACTTTGATACGGAGCGCGTCTATACAAACATGACGACACGCTTCAAGTTTGGCGGAATTGACAAGAAGGGCATCTATCTTGACGAAACGGTAATGCGCATGTGCTACACCCACCGCCGCCTGTTCGCCCAGCTTGCCCTAAGCCTCATCGCGGAGAAGAAGAACGACAAAGCCGCAAAGGTATTGGCTTACTCAGAAAAGGTGCTGCCTTATTACAATGTCCCGCTCAACTATCTAAGCGGCGGACTTGATATAGCAAAGGCATACGCACTGCTCGGAAACAAAGCAAAGGCGAAAGAGACCATTAACGCTGTGTTCAACAACGCCCATCAGTACATGGCGTGGTACAACACCCTGTCAGGCAGCCGCTTCACGCAGGCTCAGCAAGACTGCATGATGCACATCTACATAATGAGCATGTGCATTGACATTGCCGACACGTTCGACAAGACATTTGCAGACAAGCTTGAAAAGCAGCTCAACGCCGATGCCGCAACATATCATGGCAAAGGCGGAGTAATGCCACAATGATTTTTTTGAAGGAGAAAGGAGAGGAGGAGTAAGGAAAGAATATCTCTTGTTTCTTTGCTCTTTCCCTCCTTACTACACAAAACACGAAAGAGGAAAATGATTATCGAGCAGCCTGCCAAATGGCTACGCTGGCTATATCCGAGGGCCACATGGCGCATGGACAAAACGGAGAAGGCGGTTTACCTGACTTTCGACGACGGTCCCATACCCGAATCTACCCCGTTCATACTCGACACATTGGCAGCATACGGCGCACACGCCACATTTTTCATGGTCGGTGACAATGTCAGGAAATACCCCGAATTGTTCAAGCAGATTGTCAATGCAGGTCACCAGGTAGGCAACCATACGTTCAACCACTGGGGAGGCTTCAAGCATACCACCAAGGCTTATAGCGCAAACGCGGAGAAAGCCAACCTGCTTATCGGTGCCCACTTGTTCCGTCCGCCGCACGGATGGATGCGTTGGGAACAATATTTTTGGCTCGGGCGCAAATATCGCATCGTAATGTGGGACCTCGTAACACGCGATTACAGCAAGTGGATAACCGCCGAAGACGTGCTCAAAAACGTCAAACGCTACACGCGCAACGGCTCCATCATCACGTTCCACGACTCACTGAAGAGCATCGACAAGTTGCGCTATGCCCTGCCGGAAGCGTTGAAGTGGCTGAAAGAACAAGGATATGAGTTTAAGACTTTCGAGTGAACATATTAAAGCCGAGGCAAAAGCCCTCGGCTTTTTCGCCTGCGGAATAGCCAAAGCCGGGACGGTATCGTCCGATTACGCCGACAAGTTCCGCCGTTGGCTCGATGCAGGCGGACATGCAGACATGGACTATATGGCACACAACATTGACAAGCGGCTTGACCCGTGCCTACTGATGCCCGGCGTAAAGAGCATTGTCTGCGTCGCACTCAACTACGCTCCGGCAGAGCGTATGCCTGAAGGCGAACTGCAATTCGCCGCTTACGCCCTCGGCCAAGACTATCACGACATTGTGAAGTCGCGCCTACATGCTCTCGCCGCACGCCTCAACATCACTGCATACCGCGCCTTCTGCGACACTGTCCCTGTCCTCGAACGATACTGGGCAGCACAGGCCGGACTTGGTTGGCTCGGCCGCAACCACCAGCTAATCATACCCCACGCAGGAAGCATGTTTTTCCTTGGTGAGCTGTTTCTTGACATAGAGCTTGACTACGACAAGCCGATGCCCTCACGTTGCGGCACATGCCACGCCTGCATTGAAGCCTGCCCTACCGGCGCATTATGCTCTGACGGCACATTTCGCTCGTCAAGCTGCCTCTCATATCTTACAATAGAAAACCGTGGCGGCATTCCATCCGAACACGCCGACAAGATGGGCAATACCGTCTACGGCTGCGACCGTTGCCAGGACGCATGTCCGCACAACCGCTTCGCCACGCCGACAACGGAGCCACAGCTACATCCCAAGCCTGAACTACTGCAAATGAAGCGCACCGACTGGCAACAACTTACCGTCGAACAATACCGCAGCCTGTTCAAAGGCAGTGCCGTAAAACGAACCAAATACGAAGGACTGATGAGAAACATTAACTGCGTAATTAAGAGTTAAGAATTAAGAGTTAAGAAAATATGCCACAAATAAACTTAACTCCAATTATATGCTCTTAATCTATAAAATCATTCTTTCTTAATTCTTAATTATTAACTCTTAATTCTAAATTCAAAAAATGATAGGAAAAGACATTGCCATCGCCGCACTTGTGCGCGCCTTCTTCAAATATTACGTCACAGGTCTGCTCGAAGCGCAAACCGATGTTGACCCACAAGAACGTTTTGAACCGAAAAATATCAAGCGCATAATGCTTGACCGTTACGAGCGTATCTCAAAGCTATTCAACCAGGAAGCATTTTACGCCTTGTCGCGCATGAACTACGAGGCGGAAGAAATAGAACAATTGCTGAAAGAATTTGTAAAAGAGCATACTACCGACATGGAGCTTGTGCGCTTCGCCTGCCGCACCGACGACATGTACAACGTAATGGTTGAGGAATACCGCCGCAACTTCACCAACCTGCTCGCCGGACACATTGAGACACAAGACGAGCACGTCGGCGCATACACACGTCGCCCCGAACTCGGCGAAATCGCCATCGATACGGCAGAAAGCATAATAAACCGCATGGCGGCACGGGCATACGAGTTAGGCAAGTCTCAATGAGACTTGCCTAAAATTAAAAATTAACAATTAAAAAAGTAAACCGCCTTGTTTCATATTCTTATTATAAACTTAAATAAGAAATGCAGGCAAGGCGGTTTACTTTTTAATTGTTAATTGTTCTTCAGCCGCAGGCTAAAGAACTACCGCCGTACCGCTGCACGTCACCATCAACATGGAGCCGCCCTGCCCCACCGTCTCATAGTCAAGGTCGATGCCGACCACGGCATTGGCTCCAAGCTCGGCGGCACGCTCCTCCATTTCGCTAATGGCTGCATCCTTAGCCTCGCGCAAAACCTTCTCGTAAGTGCTGCTGCGCCCTCCGAAGAAATCGCGCAGCCCGGCCATAAAGTCCTTCAGTACGTTCGCGCCAATTATCGTCTCTCCCGTCACCACGCCCTTGTATTCCAGTATGCGGCGACCCTCAATAGTTGGTGTTGTTGATAAAAGCATAGCCTTCCGTTTTTTAAGTTTCACTTATTTTGATGCGAATATACGGAAAATTCCTTATATTTGCATAATCTTTATGACAAATCGGCTCAAAAGCGTTTGTTCATAAAAACAACTGATATATAAAAACATTTGCATAACGCCATGATACCGTCATTCGAAAAATTTTTCCTACCGTCACTACAATGTTTCGCCAAACAAAACTCGTGCGACGGGAAAATGCTACAAGAACACTGCATTAAAGAACTTGGCCTGAACGAAGAAGACATAAGGGAACTAATAAAAAGCGACAGGAAAACAAAACTGCAAGACCGCATTTCATGGACTATCACATATTTCTACCAGGCCTGCCTCATCGAAAGAATACAACGCGGCGTGTACAGAATAACGCAGCGCGGCAGGGATTTCCTAAAAAAACACCCGACGGACTTCGGCAAGGAAGACTTGTTGCAGTTCAAGGAGTTCAAGAAATACGCATCAGGCAACAAAGCCCCTACGGCGAAAAAACAAGAAGAGGTACATACTGCAAGCAGCAAAACCCCTTCCGAAATATTGGACGAGGCATATCAGGAAATAAACAAAGACCTCACGCAAAAACTGCTTGACGAGGTGAAAAGGCAAAGTCCGCAGTTTTTCGAGCAGCTTGTCATACGCCTGTTGGTCAACATGGGCTACGGCGGCAGCTTCGAGGATGCTGCCAAAGTGACCCAATACAGCCACGACGACGGCATAGACGGCGTAATAAAGGAAGACAAGCTCGGCCTTGACACCATATACATACAGGCAAAGAGATACACCACGCAGGCCGTACAAAAGCCCGACTTGCAAAAATTCATAGGCGCGTTGGTAGACTACAAGGCCACGAAGGGCATATTCATCACAACGTCGTCATTCTCGTCAGGTGCGCTGGAAACATGCAAAAAGGCGGAGCACGTCAAAATAATCCTTATCGACGGCCTCCAGCTCGCCAACTTCATGATTGAATACAACGTCGGAGTAAGCACAACGCAAGTGTACGAAATAAAACGCGTTGACACCGACTTTTTCGCCGAAGAATAAACTATTTGTCATATCGGCGCAATATTTAATCACGATTGCAAAAGCCCCCATCCTACAAAAACAGTAAAATTTTGAACAGAAAAGCATGTCAAACATATTTTTCTATTCAAAATTTTACTATTTTTGCGCCATGAACAATCCTTTGCAACAATTAGGGAATATACCTATAACGGTTTCAACCTTGGAGTCTCTTTTTCCACATATTAAGGGAATAAGCCAAAAGGTCAGATTGCTTGAACGCAACAAGTTAATTATCCGCCTCAAGAAGGGACTTTATGTATGCCACCCTGAAGCGACAGGCAAAACACTGTCAACCGAACTGATAGCCAACCACTTGTATGCCCCCTCGTATGTCTCCATGTCTTCCGCACTGCGATATTACGGATTAATACCTGAATCCGTATATTCAAAGCAGTCTATGACCTTGAAACACGCAAAAGCATTCGACACACCACTTGGAAAGTTTGAATATACACATATTTCAAGAAAAGCGTTTCCCATTGGGCTTTCAAGCATCAAGAAAGACGGTTATGCTTTCATTATAGCCACACCTGAAAAGGCGTTATGCGACTTGATTGCCAATTCAACAAATGTAAACCTTCGCTATATTAAAGACGCTGAAATCTATCTGGAGGAGGACATACGCATGGAACGTGACGAATTCAAGCAGATGGATGCAGGCATATTCAAAGAATATATCAAGGTCGGCAAGAAAGCAGACTCTATACATACATTACTGAAACTACTAAGAAAATGAAGAACTACATTTACGACAACATGCTTTCTGCATACGACTTGTCAACAGAACAACAAAAACGGAATGCTATTTTTGAAGTGAACCAACAAGTCATACTTGCAGGTCTTTACAACGGAGGTTTTTTTGACGTTGCGGCATTCTATGGAGGCACGTGCCTCCGCATATTCCATAGCCTTCAAAGATTTTCCGAAGACATGGATTTTTCACTTTTAGTACCCGATGAAAAGTTTGATTTCACGAAATACTTTCAGCCAATCATCAACGAATTTGCCGTTGTCGGCAGAGAAGTGGAGATAAAAAAGAAAAACAAAAAGAATTTCGGCAAGGTCGAGTCCGCTTTTTTGAAAGACAATACTGACGTATATGACATTTCCTTTCAAACAGACAAGTCAATAAAGATAAAGATTGAGGTTGACACCCAACCTCCACTGGGATTCAGTACAGAGCAGAAATTGCTTCTACTTCCCCATTCTTTCATGACCCGTTGTTTCACCTTACCAGATTTGTTTGCAGGAAAGATGCACGCCTTGGTCTACCGCACATGGAAGAACAGGGTGAAGGGACGTGACTGGTACGACTTTGAATGGTATGTACGCCATAATATACCGATTGATTTCACACACCTTGCCGAACGCGTGCTCCAGTTCAACAATGAAGTAATAGAACAAGATATGTTTATTATTAAATTGAAAGAAAAGCTGTCTTCCGCAAATATAAACCAAGTAAAGAAAGACGTTCTACCTTTTGTCAGAAATCCGAAAGAGTTAGATATATGGTCAAATGATTATTTTCTACAACTGGCAGACATGATTAGGTTTGAATAACGGGACATTTAAGGTATGCGGAGACCCTCAATAATTAATGTCGCTGATAAAAGCATAGCCATCCGTTTTTTAAGTTTCACTTATTTTGATGCGAATATACGGAAAAATCCTTATATTTGCATAATCTTTATGACAAATAATGTAATGGAAAGTAAGAACGAGCTAATTATCGATTATATATCAGGCCTTAAAGTAAAAGCAACTCCTGAAGAAGTGGATGCTGTTCAGGTTTTTTCAAAAATACTTGTTGAAGATTATCATTATCCCAAAGAATATATCCAGACAAGACCGCAATATAGAGTAAAAGCCCGTCCGTCTGATACAAAAAAGGAATATCCGGTAGACATTGCTGTCTTTTCGGATGCAAGCAAATCTGAAGACGCCCTATCTATCATTGTTGAATGCAAGAAAAAGACGAGAAAAGACGGACGTTCACAATTGGAAGATTATCTCCGCCTGTCAAACGCCACATTGGGCGTATGGTTTAATGGCAATGAAAGGTCTTATATCAGGAAGATTGAGTCAAAAGGAAAAGTTTATTTCGAAGAGATACCAAATATACCCCAAAAAGGTCAACGTGTCGAAGACATCGGAAAATATAAAAGAAAAGGATTAAAACCTACTCATAATCTAAAAACAACATTTAATGCTATCCGAAACTACCTTGTTGCAAATGCTACAGGTACAAACAGGGACGAAATAATAGCCCAGCAACTTATCAATATAATTTTTTGCAAGATTTATGATGAGAAATTCACCGAACAAGAGGAAATAGTAGGTTTCAGGGCTGGTATAGATGAAAGTTCTGAAACAATAAAAGAGCGGATAAACGGTATATTTGACAAGGTAAAAGGAAAATACAATGAAGTAATTTCCATATCTGACAGCATCTCGTTAGGAGCTGAAGAAATAAAGTATATCGTTGGCGAATTGCAGGGTTTCTGTTTGATAGAAAGTGAAAGGGACGTCATTGCCGATGCTTTTGAGACATTCATTCAAGACGCGCTAAAAGGAGGACAGGGACAATTCTTCACACCACGGAATGTGGTGAAACTGCTGGTTGAGCTTATTGCGCCTAAGCCGAATGAATTATTAATCGACCCGGCTTGCGGCACAGGAGGATTCTTGGTTGAAAGTTTACGGTATCTATGGCACGAACTTGAACGAGAATCGACTAAATACGGATGGCCGAAAGCTGCATTGCAAGAAGAAAAAATCAGCGCGGCAATAAAATGTATAAAAGGTATCGAGAAAGACGACTTCTTATGCAAAGTTGCCAAGGCATACATGGCAATATTAGGAGACGGCAAAGGCGGACTATTTTGCGAAGACAGCATAAATACGCCCGAGTCGTGGAAACCCATTACGCAGCAAAGCATAAAGTTAGGGAACTTTGACGTGCTGCTCACCAACCCTCCATTCGGCAAGGACATAAAGGTGGTAGGAGAATCAAAACTCAAACAATATGACTTGGCGCATAAATGGAAAAAACAAGGCAACAGATATGAAAAGACATCAAAATTAAAGACCGAAGAAACAATACAAATACTGTTCATCGAGCGTTCAATAAAGTTGCTAAGGGACGGTGGCAGGATGGGCATCATCTTGCCAGAGACGTTCTTCCATGCTCCCAAAATGGGATATGTCCTACAATACATGGCGAAAGGCAATAATATAAAATACTTGATTGACTTACCCCACAACACGTTCAGGCCGTACAACAATGCAAAGTGTGTCGCCCTAATAATGGAGAAAGGCAGAAAGCAGCAAGATGAAATAACGATGATTGTTGCAGAAGAAATAGGACATGACCATAACGGCAAACCCATGTACAGGTGGGACAGCAAGAAAAGATGCATTACCGAAGAGATATGGGACGACATACCGTTAATCATCGATGAAATCAAAAACGGAAAGAATAAATATGTATTTGACATCGATTCCGACAAAGTATTCAAGAAACAAATCATGGTGCCAAGGTATTATTGGCAAGATTCAATAGAAAGAATTAAAGCTTACGCAAATGACAACAATATCAATCTGGTTTCAATAAATACGCTTATAGAAGAGGGCGTGATAACAGCATTTGACGGCCACGGCTCTCCACCGGCGGAATATAAGGGGAAGGGCGACATTCCGTATATCAGGGTTAAAGACATTGTAAATTGGGAGATTTACAAAGACCCGACTTCAAAAATCACGGAAGAGATATACAATAGTTTTGATATTCAAAAGAAAGAAATCAAACCGTATGACATCGCCTATGTAAGGCGTGGCAGCTACAGGATTGGCAGTGTGGCAATGGTTTCACCATACGATACGAAAGCGTTGTACACGAGAGAAATACTCTTTTTCCGTGTTTGCAAGAAATCAAACAAATACAATCTTACACCTCACTACCTGCTGTACCTGCTGTCACATAACTTAGTTGCCGCACAATCAAAAAATAAAATTCTCATTGAAACGACTAAGGATGTTTCAAAAATAGAAACAATAACCAATATGGTAAAATCTGCGATAGACAGCAAATGGAAAGCTATATCAAACATTAATACACTAAGGCGAGAATTAGGAGACTTGACTACATAAGCCCAGATTTACTTTTAGCATAACAACGTTTACAAGCAGCAAACAATAAAGAATAATCATGAAAGAAATCTGCACAAGCAACATAAATAACACCTTTATCAACGACATACGCGCAATAATCAATACCGCACGCAGCAACGCCATGCGCAGTGTCGATTTCCAGCGCGTGCAGATGTACTGGCACTTAGGCAAGCGCATCTTCGAAGAGGAACAACAGGGCAAGCAGCGCGCCGACTATGGAACATATCTTATAAAGAACCTCGCCAAACAGCTTGAACCCGAATACGGCAGCGGATTTTCCGTAAGGCAATTGGAAATGTGTCGCCAGTTTTATAGAATATACCCAATTGCGAACGCGGTGCGTTCGCAATTGAACTGGACACAATATCGGATGCTTATCCAAATACCCGACCCCGACAAGCGCGAGTATTACGAACTCGAAGCGGTTAACAACAGCTGGACGGGACGCGAACTTGAACGGCAAATCAACTCGATGCTATACGAACGTCACGTCCCGGCAGATGGTAGGTATGATTGGGAAATTCAAAATATGCAACAAGGATTGCAAAGATGATATATCTTACTCAATGAGTTAGCAACAGTAATTACGAGGCCATTTAATCTATGATTTCAAAACGCACCAGCATGGAATAGTTCTTCTAATAATATGGCTGTAGTTGAATGAGGCAGCATCGGATGACATTTTATGGCTTTTTACTATTATCAAGAAATCTCAGAATGGGTATATTAACGTATTGGATTTCCACTGTTCAAGCGTTGCGTTTGCAGTAAGAGAATGTATATCCTCCCTTTGTGCTATTTCCTTGAGTATGGGAACTGCAATATCTGGAGATGTTTGCAGTAAGCCGTAGGCAGCAAACATTCTAACCCCTACATTGGAATCAGATAACAATGCCTCCAATTCATTCACTCGTCCTAAATCCTTTAGGTATTTAATAATTTGAATAATTTGTTTAAAGGCTTTATTGCCCTTTCTATAATCGCCATTCTCTGTTGCGGCAACCTGAGTAGCCGATAAAGTCTTAAAAGTGAATAAGACTTTGCCAATATCATCAGTTTGTTTCATTATTCCGCTGCTATTCGTATGTTTTTTGTATTTTGTATAAAAGTTCGGGATTTATTGCACTCGCAACTTTTTCAAGCGAAGTCTATTTCTTCATAAAAACACCCACCTTTAATAATGTCATATCCAACAACATTTTCTTGCTTCATAGCATCGATTATTCGTTCCGAGAAAAAGAAACCTCCTCCTTGCGGATATAATAAATCATAATCTTTATACTTACTTCTCAATACAACTTTTTTCAAGCAATAATCATTCAAGTCATTGTAATATTCTACTCGATTATTAAATTGCTTAATTATATTATCATTAAACATATCTACAAATATACATTTAGGATAAATAAATTCAGTATCTGGTATTATGGGGATAAACAAAAGATAGTAATCTTCTGTATGTCCTTTTATAGATATTCTCTTGAATGCATACTGTTTCTGGGGAACATCAAATTGCTCAAAAATTCTTTTTATTTTATTGCTGACGACTGCAACTAAACTTAAGCAAGAAGGCGTAAAATCCATGAAATCCATCACGTGTTTTCGTGCTAATAGTTTACCAACAAGGTTGCCAGGCATATCCTCATACAAGTTCTCTCTATTTTCAAAATACATTGAAATAGTTTTATTCTTATCTGAAATGTATTTTAGGAAACTTTCAGACTCAATGCAAATTGTATGAGGCATTTCATATCTACCTCTTGTTTTTTCGTCCAAAGCATAATAAATTTGATAGTATTTCATATGAGAGAGTTTTTATTGCTGAATATCAGCAATATAAGAAAATAAAGGTACAAAAATATGGCTATGGAAAAACGGGGTATAAAAGCTGTTTTTTGAGGAAGTGAGAGGATAGGAAGAAGATGCGTGTGAAGATGAAAATTTAACAAAAACTTAACAATCGGCAGGCATTTTTATCTTTTGCCGCAGGTCTGTCGGAACGGGGGCAGAACAGCAGAGGACTTGTCGAAGGGATTGATTACAACTATTGATTTTCAATATCTTCTATATTTTGAGACCCAACAGGGATACAAATTCATGAAATTAATCTTAAAACTCTGATTTTCGTTCTGCTAAGAAATTCATTTAATAGGAAATTCACTACTTTTGTATTTGAACTTACGTTAAATATAACATCATTAATTATTATGAATAACCTTTTATACATAAATTGGGATATAGACCCTGTAATATTTAGTCTTGGGCCAGTTAAGATTCAATATTATGGTTTGATTTTTGTCACTGGGCTTGCTTTGTGTTACTACATAATTGGCCATATATACAAGAAGGAGAAAATTTATACTCCTGATGCAATGGAGAAGCTTTTTATATACGCAGTTATTGGTATTTTCGGAGGGGCAAGACTTGGGCACTGCCTGTTTTATGATTTTGAATATTTTTCTTCTCATATAATTGAAATATTCATACCATTTAGAGAAAATGTTAATGGTGTTTACGAGTTTATAGGATACAAAGGCTTGGCAAGCCACGGAGGTGCAATAGGTTTGTTCATTGCCATGTTATTATACTCACGGAAAGTTCATATTCCATTCCCGAAAATAATAGACATCATAGCTATCTTGGCCCCATTAGGTGGAGCTTTTATAAGAATCTCTAATTTAATGAACTCTGAAATTATTGGACGTCCGACAGATTTGCCGTGGGCTTTTATTTTCAGGTACGTTGATGACTTACCCAGACATCCATCACAACTTTATGAGTCAATAAGTTATTTTATTATTTTCCTGATTATTTATTCTTTATACAAATATAAAAGACAGTTGTTTAAAGTCGGAAGTTATTTCTATTTTGGCTTTAGTATTTTTGCGATTTTTCTCATGCGATTCCTTTTAGAATACACTAAGGAAAATCAAAAAGGTTTCGAAGATTCGTTGTTTTTCAATATGGGACAAATTTTGAGTATTCCATTTATTTTGGCTGGTATTATCTTAATAATAAAGAATGTAATAACTGTTCGCAAGAAGTGCAATAAATAAGAATATTCATCGAATGCCAGATATATTGATAAACTCAACAAGGAAGCTAAATGCATACCTGTTTCGGCGGATTTGCAATCCGCCGATTTATTATTATAAGGATTTGCAATCCGATTAAACCAAACAGCCATATTACTAAGAAACAAAGGAAGTCCAAGCGGATTGCAAATCCTTATAGAAACTTCCGTCGGATTGCAAATCCGACGGAACAGAGGACGCTAAAAGACGGCCTTTCAACGTGCAATATGCGGCAAATCGAACGATAAAAGGTCATGTTTTACATAGCAAAGGCTGATAATATAAAATTAAAAGATTTATCTTTCAATCTTTCATCACATAGGATAACATGCTGATTACGAGCAACTTGCACGGTGAAAGATGACAGGAGTAATCCTTCACCATCTTTCACTGCATGAATATTCGCAGTTCACTACACATGAATGATATTCAGCTTGTCAATCTGCTCATTACAGACAATGCGCCATGGTGAAAGACTGTGAAAGACGGAACAAAGCATCTTTCACCCTGCAACGCATTAAGCACCAACAGATTATGCCGCAAGGTGAAAGATGAAAGATTAAATCAACGCAAAAATTCTGACGATATTCGCTCTACTTTATAATAATTACCACACTTACCGTGCCGACATTCAAACCCTGCCGCTTTCAGCCTGCGCCCTATTTCAACATTTGTGAGGCGCGACGGCGGCAGCTTCGGGTATTCGCGGCGCACGATGGCGGCTATTTCGGATGCGGTAAGTTCCTGCGCCGTTTCGGTTGACGATGGCAGGCGGAACTGGGACGAGAGGATGCTGTCGATGTCGGCATTGCGGAAAAACCGGCGGTTTTCATCCATAAGACTACGTTCCTCGTCGGCATCAAGATAATACGGAAGTCCGCGGCGCACTTCGTCTACAAGTTGGGCGTAGAGCTGCTGATAGTCAACGGGCGAAGTGAAGTCGATGCGCCCGGTGACGGCGGCGCAGATAAAGCGGCGGCTGCCCGTAGGGTCGGTCAAGGGGTGCGGACTGTTGGTCGTTGCAATAAAACTGGCGTAACGGCGTTCGGTGGAGAACGTGCTGCGGTACGCCTTCATGGTGGTAACCTCGCCCTTGGATATGATGTACTTCATCAGGGGCTGGCGGTGGTCGCTGTAACGGTCGAACTCATCGATGTTGATTAGCGCGAAGGCCGAGAGACCCTGCATCAGGGTGTTGTCGTTGCGGAAGTCTATGCGGTCGTTATAATACGGACGCAACGCCTCGGGCAGTATTATTTTGGTGAACGACGACTTGCCGCAGCCCTGCCCGCCAATGAGCAGCGGCACGAGCGAGTTGCCGTGCAGGCGGTCGAGCCCCATCCAGTGAGCCACCATGGAGCGCATCCACACGGCGAACAGCTGCATCCATTCGGGCGTTGAGGTTGGCACACGGGCGGCAAAGGCCGTGAGGCGGTCGCGCCCGTCCCAACGCGGCAGGGCGGCGAGATAGTCGGCGATGGGGTTAAACGTGCCGACAAGCGTTGAGTTGACACGCTCCTTAACGTCGCGCGCCCACACGCGGATGCCCTCGCGCTGCGCAAGGAAGGCCATCGTGTTGATTACCTCCTGCGTTACAGGTCGGTAATCGGTGTCATAACTGCCAAGCGGCTTATACTCCACAACACCCGTCAACTCGTTACGGCGCAGGCGGTAACGCTTTTTGAAAAAGTGGTCCACCTGCATGGCCGTCAACGCCGGCATAGGCACATACGCCGTAGGATTGACGCGCTTCTGACTTGCAGCATATGCCTGACGAAACAACATCGTGACAAGGTCGCGGTCAGCGTTTATGCCGTCAATGAGCGATGCGCGCTCTACACACATCTGTTCTGGCAACCCCGAACGGCAACAATAACGCGCGAGCATGGCGACGGCCTGCTCGGCATAATATGGGTCGGAAGCGTCAAGGCCGGAACGGAGCACAGCATCCCAACAGGAATAGAATATGTAACGGCGTGCCTCGTCGGACGTCTTGCCCAGCAAGGGCGACTCTTCGCCACTACCAACATCTCTACTTGTACCGACAAACGCCGCCGACTTATATTCCATGTCTACGGTGAACACCACGGCGTGAGGCTCGTAATACGCCCCGGCATCTGCGCTCATCAGGCACATCGCGTCATCAACCGGCGCAAGCAAGGGTATGCTTACGCCAAGCTGCGACGAATAAACGTAGTGCAAACGCTTGTAACCTTCCGACATAAGACAGTGAAACATGTCATCGTCAACAGGCACACTTCCGTCCATTTGCGAAATACGACACACTATTTCTACCGAGCGTCCATTCGCACCAACAAAAGCCATTAGCGTATAAGGCTGCCGAGCGGCTGCATTACGCATGTTTACAGCTGTTGCATAGTCTGCCAAGCCGTCGATTTCCAATAATACAAGAGCATTACGGCGCAGCAACTGCCGCGTACCGTTCATGCGGCGAAACTCCGCTGCGAAGCATAGTCGCGGAATACTATTGTCGGCCATTCGCACACTTTTGTTCACAATGTCGCCGTTAATGTTGACGGCAAGCATCGACGGAGCGGCACAACGATAATCGGATATGGCTTCGGCATAATCGCCGCGTCTGATTATTCGCGCCACGTCCTCAACACTACAAGTTGTGATGCGCTCGCCGTTAAGAAAATTCTTGAATACACTTACTTTCATTGTTTTTTAGTCTTTAAGTAGTAAAGGAAGAGTTTTTTGCCGCAAAAATACGGAAAGCAGTGTAAACATGGGAAGTAAAACACTATACAAAGCACATGATAAATTCACGGAACAAGCAAACAAAAAGGTGGAAAGTCTGCCGACTTTCCACCTTATATATAATAGAGCAAGCATTTCCACTTACTCCTCTACTCCATTTCTACTTACTCCTTCATGCAATCCTCAACCACCTTCATGATTTTCTTGCCGAGCGCATCGGCTTCCTCCATGGTTGACGCCTCGCTGTAAACACGGATTATCGGTTCGGTGTTAGACCTGCGCAAGTGTACCCATTTATCGGGGAAATCAATCTTCACACCGTCGATGTCGTTTACCTGCTGGTCGGCATACATCTGCTTGACCTTGGCGAGTATTGCGTCAATGTCGGTAGTCGGCGTAAGGTCTATGCGGTTTTTGGCGATGAAGTAATTGGGGAACGTGGCGCGCAGCTCGCTCACCTTGCACACCTTATGCGCCAACGACGACAGGAACAGGGCTATGCCTACAAGGGCGTCGCGCCCGTAATGGCATTCGGGATAAATCACTCCGCCGTTGCCCTCGCCACCTATTACGGCGTTCACTTCTTTCATCTTCGTCGTAACGTTCACCTCGCCAACGGCTGCCGCAGTGTACTTGCCGCCGTGACGCTCGGTGACATCACGCAACGCACGCGTACTGCTAAGGTTGCTGACGGTGTTGCCAGGCGTGTGGTTCAACACATAGTCGGCTACGGAAACAAGGGTGTACTCCTCGCCAAACATGCGGCCATCCTCGCAAATGAACGCCAAGCGGTCAACGTCTGGGTCAACCACGATGCCAAGGTCGAAACCGCCACAACGCATACGCTCCATTATTCCACCAAGGTTCTTCTCAAGCGGTTCGGGATTGTGGGCGAAGTCTCCGTTAGGAGTGCCGTTAAGTATCTCATACTCAACGCCAAGTTCTCGCAACAAATCGGGCAATATTATGCCGCCGACACTGTTTATGGCGTCAACGCATACACGGAAACGGGCATTCCTTACAGCCTCAACATCAACAAGCGGCAGAGCCAATACAGCCTCGATATGCTTGCGGTTGAAGGTGTCGTCGCTCATGTATTTGCCAAGGCTGTCCACTTCTGTGTAAGTAAAATCCTCCCGTTCCGCAATGGCAAGCACCTCGTTGCCGTCTTCTTTATTAAGAAATTCGCCGTCGCTGTTGAGCAATTTCAAGGCGTTCCACTGGCGTGGGTTGTGGCTGGCGGTAATGATTATGCCGCCGTCTGCTCCGGCCATTGTCACGGCAAGCTCTGTCGTGGGTGTCGTGGCGAGACCAATGTCGAGCACGTCAAAACCTGCCCCCATCAGCGTACCGCAAACAACATTACGTACCATATCGCCCGAAATGCGCGCATCGCGGCCTACAACAATTTTGCCGCAGCACTTATCGCCGCGGCTATTGCGGATAAACATAGCATACGCACTCGTAAACTTTACTATGTCAAGCGGATTGAGCGTGTCGCCTATATGTCCGCCTATCGTACCACGAATGCCTGATATTGATTTTATTAATGACATGAGAATTAAGAATTAAGAGTTAAGAGTTAAGAGTTAAGAATTAAGAAATACCCACGAAAACATGTTTTCTTAATTCTTAACTCTTAATTCATTATCATCTTCCCCTTTCGTATGTTATGGTATAATAACAAGGATATACGCCTGATGACGCATACTGATGCCCCTGCGTGCTCGGCACAATCAGGTTAACTTTCGCAATAGTGTCATCCTTTGGATATCGCGCAAGGTTTATATAGTTGAACGGCACGAGCCATCCCGTTGGTACCGACGTTGTAGAATAATATGTGTACATAAGGCTCGAGCTTGTGTCAAACGACGCGGTGTACGTACCGTTGGTATTGGTTACGCTCATTTTTTCAGGTATAGACGCAAACGACAAGATGTTATTCGTCAGCTGTATCGAGTCGGTAAGGATATTGCGCTCGGTAAAGCGGCAAAGCACTGTCGAGGTCTGCCCGTTCTTGATGGGCTCGCCTTTTCCCTTCCTTACAATCTGCATATATACGCCCGAAGTCTTCATCAGCACAAACTCGTTATCCTTTGACTTATCGTCGCCGCCTACATTTGTCGTGCTGTCTTGTGCCCTAAACTCAGCTTCTGTAATCACGTCAATGCCGTTTTCATTGATGAAACGCCTTATCGCCGCATTCTCACGGTCGCGCTGCTCAGCGTAAGTCTCTGTGTCATCGCAACTTGCCACTGAAACCATTGCAAGCATGGAGATGAAAGCAAATGCCAATTTCTTCATTTTACCTGTTCATTGTATTACAACGGCCACAAAATTACAAAAAAAACGTCAATCAAACGCCTGCACCTTACATTATTATGCTTTTTTATAATAAAACGGAAACAATCAAAAACCTCAACAAACACATTGCATTATACATGCAAAAAAACAAAAGCAACCTACCTGATTTCTGCAAGTTGCCTTTCACTGGTTGCGGAGGCAGGACTCGAACATGCGACCTCCAGGTTATGAGCCTGGCGAGCTACCAACTGCTCCACTCCGCGATGTAATCTTAACTTAAATGCGCCTCATTTCTGATTTGCGTGTGCAAAGGTACATCTTTTTCACTAACCGTGCAAACTTTTACCGTATTTTTTGCATCAACAGGCTAAAAATTGTTTAAAATGCAACTTCAAGACGCCATTCCTATACAATTACAAGAACACAAATTTTGCGGTATCAAATAAAATTGATATTTTTGCACACGACAAACGGAATGTGCAAAAAGCAAAGGAAGGAGGCATAGACACATGTCAATATCGAAAACAAGGCATAAACTGGTCGATGTGGCAAGACAGCTGTTCGCAAAGAACGGACTGGAAAACACCACCATGAATGACATTGCACGCGCCTCGGGCAAGGGGCGTAGAACCCTTTACACTTATTTTAAAAGTAAAGAAGATGTATATTACGCTGTCATAGAATCAGAACTTGAAAGGCTTTCAGACAAGATGGACGAAGTGGCGGCAAAGAAAATACGCCCGCAAGACAAGATAATAGAACTTATCTACACCCATCTCAACATGATAAAAGAGACCGTAATGCGCAACGGCAACCTGCGCGCGGCATTCTTCCGCAACATCTGGATGGTGGAAAAGGTAAGAAAGAATTTCGACGAAGACGAAATTGAACTGTTCCGCAAAGTCTATGCCGACGGCAAAGCTGACGGCGAGTTCGACATTGACAACGTAGAACTTGTGGCTGACATCACCCACTACTGCATAAAAGGCCTTGAAGTGCCGTACATCTGCGGGCGGCTGGGCCATGGCATGACGCCAGAAGCAAGCAAACCGCTCGTGGCGAAGGTTGTCTACGGCGCATTGGGAAAATCGATGACGAAGTAAAGATATATAGGTTATACGGTTGTAAGGTTATACGGTTGTAAGGAATGGTTGACACCTTAATTATATATAAGCAACATAAGTTTCATCAAATAAAAACAAACTGAACATGGGATTATTATCAGGTAAGACCGCCCTCATAACAGGAGCGGCGCGCGGTATCGGAAAGGCTATCGCGCTGAAATTCGCCGAGGAAGGCGCAAACATCGCATTCACCGACCTCGTTATCGACGAGAACGGAAAGGCAACCGAGGCTGAAATCGCCGCCAAGGGCGTAAAAGCCAAAGGGTATGCAAGCAACGCAGCCGACTTCGCACAGACAGCAGAAGTGGTTAACCAGGTAAAAGACGACTTCGGCTCAATCGACATCCTCGTAAACAATGCGGGAATAACAAAGGACGGACTCATGATGCGCATGACAGAGGCACAGTGGGACGCCGTTATCGCGGTCAACCTGAAGTCGGCATTCAACTTCATACACGCCTGCACCCCCATTATGATGCGCCAGAAGAGCGGCAGCATCATCAATATGGCATCCGTAGTAGGTGTACACGGCAATGCAGGACAGTGCAACTACGCTGCTTCCAAGGCCGGTCTTATAGCACTTGCGAAGAGCATAGGACAAGAAATAGGTTCACGTGGCATTCGCGCCAACGCCATCGCTCCCGGATTTATCGAAACTGCAATGACACAGGCACTTCCCGACAATATCCGCAAAGAGTGGATACAGAAGATACCCCTGCGCCGCGCAGGTCAGGTGGAAGATATTGCGAATGTAGCAACATTCCTCGCTTCAGACCTATCTTCGTATATAACCGGACAGGTTATTCAAGTTGACGGTGGAATGAACATGTAACAAACAAATTAAAAATGAAAAATTAAAAATGAATAATCAGGCTAACGCTGAGAATGCGGCACGTCATTATTCATTTTTAATTTTTCATTTTTAATTTTTCATTATCCATTTTTCATTATTCATTTTTCATTTTTCATTTATGAACGTCGTTTACGAAGACAACCATATAATTATTGTAAGCAAGCGCAGCGGCGAAATCGTGCAGGGCGACAAGACGGGCGACCGCACGCTGGCCGACGACGTAAAGGCATACATCAAGGAGAAATACGCCAAACCGGGAAACGTTTTCCTCGGCGTGGCGCATAGGCTCGACCGCCCCGTATGGGGGCTTGTTGTCTTCGCCAAAACGTCAAAGGCACTGGCGCGGCTCAACGACATGTTCCGAAACGGCGACGTGCGGAAAACATATTGGGCTATTTGCCAGAACGAGCCGGAAGAGCCGGAAGCAACGCTCACCCACTGGCTTACGCGCAACGAAAAGCAGAACAAAAGCTACGCATACGACCGTGAAGTGCCGGGAGCGAAAAAAGCCGTACTCCACTACAAAGTAATCGGCCGTTCTGAAAGATACACACTCGTTGAGGTTGAGCTGATGACGGGCCGCCACCACCAAATACGTTGCCAGTTGGCAAAAATCGGGTGCCCCATCAAAGGCGACCTGAAATATGGCGCACGCCGCAGCAATCCGGACGGCAGCATATCACTGCTTGCGCGCAAAGTGGAATTCACACATCCCGTATCGAAAGAACTGATAAGCGTCACAAGCCCCGTACCTGACGACCGCCTGTGGCGCGAAATAACGGAATAAATATCTTTGCCGGAATCATCTGTCATCTGTCAGGATTGCCAGAAAGCGCGTGAAAATCAAATACTTACACGCTGAAACATACAAAATTGGAGTGTCAGTTTTTATCAGTGGTCTTTTACAATCCAAAAGACCGTCTTTCATCGTCTAAAAGGCCATCTTTTACAAACCGAAATACCGCCTTTTGCAAAAGCATAACAACCCGATTTCGGACACAACCACGTCCCATGACGCAACCTGCCGTCAACCAACGAGAAAGCACGCATGGCAAAAGGTCTTTGGATAAAACCTATAATATAGGTTACAACAAATTACATGAAAAAGCCATACTGCCTTATTTTTGTTGCCAAAACGTTTTCTGTTTTCCGAAATAATTGCTTACTTTGCATGTAAGTACACTAAAACCAACTTATTAAGTGCAAAGAAAGAAAATGCTGAAATGGGGAGCCGGCATCGTGCTGACACCCGTTCTACTGTTCATCATATTGGCCGTACTGCTCTATCTGCCGCCCGTGCAGAACTGGTTAGTGCAGCAAGTGGCCCAACGCGCATCGGAGCAGACCGGCATGGATATATCCGTCGGGCGCGTAAGGCTGGCCTTTCCGCTCGACCTCTGCGTCAAGGACTTCAGGATGTTGCGGCAAAACGACTCGCTGCCACGGCGCGACACCATTGCCGACGTGAGGAGCCTCATCGTAGACATACAGCTGTGGCCGCTGCTGAAAGGCAACGTCGAGGTGGACGCGTTGGAGTTCAACGACGTCAGCCTGAACACGGCCGACCTTGTAAGTTCAGCCCGCGTAAAGGGCCGCATAGGCCGCCTCTACCTGCAAAGCCACGGCATAGACTTAAGCAAGGAAACTGTAAGGGTTAACGAGGCTGCGCTGGACGACGCCGCCGTAAGCGTAGAACTAAGCGACACCGTGCCGCCTGACACGGCAAAGACGGAGAACAACTGGAAGATAAGGGTTGACAAGCTCGACATATCAAAGACCGGGGTGACCGTGCACATGCCCGGAGACACGCTGCAAATAGCCGCATACATGGGCAAGACCGAGGCACGGGGCGGATGTTTCGACCTGTCGTCGGGGCGTTATAGCGTAGACAGGCTCGACTGGACCGACGGCCGGCTGGCATACGACAACAACTTCGCAAAGCTCACTGACGGGCTCGACCCCAACCACATCGCACTTACCGGCGTGACCGTAGGGCTCGACTCCGTCTACTTCTGCCAGCCCGACATGAGGCTCAACCTGCGCCAATGCGCGTTCAAGGAGAAGAGCGGCATCACCGTGGAGAGCATCGCCGGCAGGCTGAACATGGACTCGGTAAGGCTAACCGTGCCATTAATTGAGCTGCGCACGCCCGACTCACGCCTTACGGCAAAGGTGGCGATGGACACCGACGCGTTCGACGAGGCGCACCCCGGCAGGCTCTACATCGACACAGAATGCGCCATTGGCAAGCAAGACATCATGCGCTTCATGGGCGACATGCCGGCCGGTTTCGTGCGCCGCTGGCCAAACCGGCCGCTCACAATGAAGGCCGTTGCGGCTGGAAACATGAGGATGCTGAACATAGGAGGCGTTAACATAAAGCTGCCTTCGGCGTTTAACATCAACATAAACGGCACGGCCGGCAACCTGACCGACACCGACAGGCTTACAGCCAAGGTAAAACTTGACGCAAACACTTACGACCTCGGCTTCGTGAACGAGCTGCTGAGGGCTCAAGGCGCGCCCGTAACCGTTCCGCGGAACATCGGCATCAGAGGCGACATAGGTATCAACGGCAACCACTACAACGCCGACCTTACGGCCACCGAAAGCGGCGGACGCATAAAAGCCAAAGGCCGCATTGACGCAAAGAGCATGAAATACGACGCGTCACTGCTAGCTGAGAACCTGCGGACAAGCCATTTCCTCGCCATTGACAGCATAGGCGACTTCAGCGGACACGCCACGGTAAGCGGCTCTGGCACAAGCCTGACGTCGCCACGGACAACGCTGACCGCCAGCGCAAGCGTAGACAAATTCAGCATAGGGACATACAACCTCGACAGCATTAGCCTGCAAGCCGACATGAAAGGCGGCAAGGCTTACGCCACGCTCAACAGCGACAACCCCCTGGCAAAAGGCACAATCGCGCTCGACGCACGGGTGGGCAAGAAGATGATACGCTCTACGCTAACGGCCGACGTGGCGCATACCGACTGGTACGGGCTGCACCTTACCGAGTCGCCGCTGGCCACATCGCTGCGCTGCCGCGTAGACGTGGGCACCGACCTGAAGACAATGCTATGGGTCAGGGGCATGATTAACGACCTCACGATAGAGGCCGACTCCGGCCGCACTTACCGCCCCGACGACCTACGTGTAGACGTATTGACAAGCCGCGACACCACGCACTTCGTGACTGAATGCGGCGACTTCCGCCTGCACTTCAACGGACGCGGCGGCTATAAGAAAATATTGGATAAGGCCGGAGAGTTCGCCCAAGAGCTTTCAGCAGAACTTAAAAACAAGCAGATTGACGTGTCCGAACTTAGGAAGAAGCTGCCATTGGCACAGCTTTACCTCACAACGGGCAAGAACAATCCGCTAAGCCGCTTCATCGCACGCAAAGGATTTACCTTCCAGGACGCCGACATCGACATATCATCGTCGCCCATACTCGGCCTCAACGGCAACATACAGCTCATCGAACTGCAAAACAGCGCCGTGACACTCGACACCGTGCGCTTCAACATCAATTCCGACTCTACCAACTGTACGTACAACGCGCAGGTAAGAAACAACAGGAAAAACAAGCAATACGTATTCAACGCCCTGCTCGACGGATATATATTCGGAAAAGGCTCGGGAGCCAACATCAGGTTCTACGACGCGCAAGACAGCCTCGGCGTGAAGCTCGGCGTGGAAGCGTCGATGGAGGAGCACGGCATCAAGGTGCACATGCTGACCGACGACCCGATACTCGGCTACAAGAAGTTCAAGGTGAACGACGACAACTTCCTGTACATGGGAGCCGACCGTCGCGTATCTGCCAAACTGCAACTCATGGCCGACGACGGAACGGGAGTGCACATATATTCTGACGACGGGAACACCGAAGCCCTGCAAGACCTTACCATCGGGCTGAACAAGTTTGACCTGGAGAAAGTCCTCTCCGTAGTACCGTACATGCCCAACATAACCGGAATAATGAACGGCGACTTCCACATTGTGCAGACCAAAGAAGCCTTGTCGCTGTCATCTTCTATGTCAATCGACAACATGACCTATGAACGCAGCCGCATGGGCGACCTAAGTACGGAGTTTGTCTACATGCCCCAGAGCGACGGAACGCATACCCTCGACGGCGTACTAAGCTGCAACGACGAACAAGTGGCCGAGCTTAGCGGTACGTACAGGAGCGAAGAAAGCGACCTTGACGCCCAGCTAAGGATGACACACATGCCGGTGAGGCTGCTCAACGGCTTCATACCCGACAGGATAATACGCCTAAGAGGCTACGCCGACGGCGAACTGGCCGTACAGGGACAACTCGACAAGCCACGCGTAAACGGCGAAATAAAATTCGACTCGTGCTATATGCGCAGCGCGCAATACGGCGTAAAGATGCGGTGGAGCGACAAGCCGGTACGCATCGTAGGCAGCAATCTCTTGTTTGAAGACTTTAAGATGTACGCCAACAACGACAACCCGTTGACGCTGAACGGCAACGTAGACTTCTCCGACATGAGCAACATGAGCATGAACCTGAACATGGTAGCACGCAACTGCCAGGTAATCGACGCGAAAGAGAACCGCCGCAGCATTGCTTTCGGCAAAGCGTTCGTAGACTTCTTCGCCACGATGAGGGGGCCCATGGAGCGGCTCGAGATGCTCGGAAGGCTCGATGTGCTCGGCTCTACAGACATGTCCTATATCCTGCGCGACACCCCGCTTTCCACCGACAACCGGATGGACGAGCTTGTAAAATTTGTCAACTTTGAGGACACTACCGCCACCGTGGTTGAGCACCAGCCCATTTCAGGTTTCAAGATGGACCTGACGCTGAACGTCGCACAGGGCGCACACGTAATGTGCTACTTGAACGACGACCACTCGAACTACATCGACCTGATGGGCGGCGGCAGCCTGAGGATGCAATACGGGCTGACTGGCGACATTCGCCTGACGGGACGCTACACTCTCGACAACGGCGTGATGAAATACTCTTTGCCCGTAATACCACTTAAGACGTTCACCATACAGGACGGCAGCTACATCGAATTTACGGGCGACCCGATGAACCCGAAGCTGAACATAACCGCCACCGAGCGCACAAAGGCCAACGTATCGTCGGGTGGAAGCAGTGAAGGACGCACCGTAGAGTTCGACTGCGGCGTCGTCATAACCAAGACCCTTTCAGACATGGGACTTGAGTTCACCATCAGCGCGCCCGAAGACATGACGCTCAACACAGAACTACAGTCGATGAGCGTGGAGCAACGCGGCAAGATAGCGGTTACAATGCTTACAACCGGAATGTACCTTGCAAGCGGCAATACGAGCAAGTTCTCGATGAACAACGCGCTCAACTCTTTCCTGCAAAGCGAAATCAACAACATCACCGGCAGCGCGCTGCGTTCGCTCGACTTGAGTTTCGGCATGGACAACTCCACCGACGCAAGCGGCGGCACGCACACCGACTACTCGTTCAAGTTCTCAAAACGTTTCTGGAACAACCGCATGAAGATAGTGGTAGGCGGCAAGGTATCGACCGGACCCGACGTTGCCAACCAGAACGAATCGTTCTTCGACAACGTAACTTTGGAATACCGCCTCGGCGAGTCGTCAGACAAGTACCTGAAACTGTACTACGACAACAACTCCTACGACTGGCTCGAAGGCACCGTGCGCGAATACGGCGCGGGCTTCATATGGCGCCGCAGCCTGCAACACTTTAAAGACATTTTCCGTTTCGGAAAGAAGAAAGAGGCTCTGCCCGCCGACTCAACTAAAAACAAGAAGCGATGAAACACAACATAAACGTCAAGGTTTTCATGCGGCGCATGATTGCGGCGTTAAGGCGAATAACGCTCAAAAGCGTGCTGACGGCCGCCGCCGCAACAGTCTTCTTCGCGTCGTGCTCCACGACAAAGAGCCTGCGCGAAGGCGAACAATTGTTCATAGGACTTGAAAAAATAGAATACACCGGCCTTAGCGAAGACAAAACCGAAGCCGACCATCTCGCCACGACGAAAGAAGAAGTGGAAGCGTCACTGGCAACCGCACCCAACGGCGCGCTGTTCGGCAGCTCGTATTACCGCACCCCGTTCCCATACGGCCTGTGGATATGGAACGCCTTTTCAGGCTCGAAGAACAAGATTGCAAAATGGATAACAAAGACTTTCGGCAAAGCCCCTGTGCTGATGCGGCAGGTAAACCCGGAGTTGCGCGCGTCAGTGGCGCAGTCTGTATTGCAGAACCACGGCTACCTTAACGGCAAGGTAAGCTACAAAGTCATAGAGCAGAAGAATCCGAAGAAGGCGAAAATAGGCTACACCGTAGACTTTGAGAAGCTCTTTACCGTTGACACACTGGAATATGTAGACTTTCCGGATGAGGCCGACAGCCTAATCAACCAGACCAAAGGCGAAACATTGCTAAAGCCAGGCTCGCCGCTTGACGCCGCCGTAATGGACGCCGAACGCACGCGCCTGTCAACCATTTTCCGCAACAACGGATATTACTTTTACCAACCAAACTTCGCATCATACCTTGCCGACACCATAGCCGAGCCGGGCAAGGCGAAGCTGCGCCTGCAGCTGGCAGCCAACCTCCCGTCGATAGTCAAGCGGAAATGGTACATAGGCAAAATACGCATAAACCTGCGAAAGCAGTTCATGGAAGAGCTTAAAGACTCATTCAGCCACCGCTATTTCGCCGTAAAGTTCAACGGCAAACGCCCGCCGATACGCCCGAGGATTATACTGGCCGACCTGAAGCTGCGCCCCCGGCAGCTGTTCAACTACGACAAGTACATAGAGTCTGCCAATAAAATAAACGGCTCCGGGCTGTTCAGCTCGGCTGAGTTCACCTTTACGCCGCGCGACACCACGGGGCGCAGCGACACCCTGGACGTAGACCTTACGTGCACGTTCGGCAAGCCATACGACTTCTACATAGAGACCAACTACCGCAACAAAATCAACGGCCGCCACGGCCCGGAACTGGTAATAGGTTTTACCAAGCGCAACGCCTTCCGCGGAGGAGAGAAGCTTGACATCAACCTGCACGGCTCTTACGAGTGGGAACAGGGCGGCAACGTAAACGGTTCAGGCGGCAACATGAACTCTTACGAGTACGGGCTTGACGCATCCATAGAGTTCCCGCGCCTGGTCTTGCCGTTCTTCAAAGTCCGCCGGAGATTCTACACCACACCGTCCACCCATGCAAAGGTTGGCATGAACGTGCTCAACCGCCCCAACTATTTCAGGATGCACACGTTCTCGGCCGAATGGACATACACATGGCAACGCTCAGACAGGTGGCGGCACGAGTTAAGTCCGCTCACGCTGAAGTACCAGAAGCTCAACCGCACAACGGTGAAGTTTGACTCAATCCTTTACGCCAACCCTTACCTGCAAACATCAATGCAGGACGTATTCATACCAAAGATACACTACACGCTGACATACAGCTCGAAAATGCGCAGCCGCAACCCGCTGGTATGGGAGACGACGCTCACCGAGTCGGGCAACATCCTGTCACTGGGCTACATGGCGGCAGGCAACAAATGGAGCGAGAAGAACAAGCAGCTGTTCGAGAACCCCTACGCGCAATTCGTCAAACTGGAGACCGACATAAGCAAGACATGGCGCCTCGGAGAGAAGTCGGAGCTCGTGGCGCACGCCAACGCAGGCGTAATCTACTCATACGGCAACAGCGAGAGCGCGCCGTACAGCGAGCAGTTTTACGTTGGCGGAGCCAACAGCATCAGGGCATTCGCCGTGCGCAGCATAGGCCCCGGCAGCTATACCACCGACGTGTCGCGCCTGTCGTACTTAGACCAGACGGGCGACATCAAGCTGCAACTTAACCTTGAATACCGCTTCAACCTCTTCGGCAGCCTCTACGGCGCGACGTTCATCGACGCGGGCAACGTATGGGCTCTGCGCGACGACGGCTACCGCCACGGCGCACAGTTCAAGGTTAAGAACATATTGAAGGAGATGGCGCTCGGCACCGGCGTCGGCATCAGGTACGACTTAGACTTCCTCGTGCTGCGCCTCGACTGGGGCGTCGGCCTGCACGTGCCTTACAAGACGGGCAAGAGCGGCTTCTACAACATACCGAAATTCAAGGACGGGCAGGCCATACACCTTGCCATTGGCTACCCCTTCTGACATGTCGCACACGCAAAAGCCGTCCTTACGGCACGTTTCAGCCGTCCAAACCATACGTAAAGGCCGTCCAAACTCCTCGTTTGGACGGCCTTTATTATCCGCACCAACAACGCATTGGTAACCCTCTGACTGTCAGCACATTACCAAAATGCCGCCTTTTACCATGCAAAAGGCGGCATTTTGCGTTCCGATTGACGGCCTTTTGCATAGCGAAAGACCGCCTTTTACAACACGCAAAAACGGCATTTGGCAAATTAAAGCCGCCAAATGTTCACGGTTTTAACAAAAATCACTATATTTGCAAGTCGTAACAGGCACGGACGGCGCGGCTTACACGCCGACTGCGCACATACGTTGGAAAACATAGCATATATATTAAGGTATAAACACTTATTATCATGAAACCTACATTATTGCTTCTGGCTGCCGGCATGGGCAGCCGTTACGGCGGACTGAAACAGCTTGACGGCCTCGGCCCCAACGGCGAGACCATCATGGACTATTCAATCTATGACGCCGTGAAAGCCGGCTTCGGCAAGATTGTTTTCGTAATCCGTAAGGACTTCGAGCAGGACTTCCGCGAGAAAATCCTAAGCAAGTACGAGGGGCACGTGCCCGTGGAGCTGTGCTTCCAGAGCCTCGACGCACTGCCCGAGGGCTTTACCTGCCCCGAAGGCCGCGTAAAGCCGTGGGGTACAAACCACGCCGTGCTTATGGCTAAGGACGTAATCAAGGAGCCGTTCTGCGTAATCAACTGCGACGACTTCTACAACCGCGACGCCTTCATGGTAATCGGCAAGTTCCTGGCCGACCTGCCCGAAGGGAGCACCAACCGCTACGCCATGGTTGGCTTCCGCGTAGGCAACACGCTGTCAGAGAACGGCACCGTGGCGCGCGGCATCTGCTCGAAGGACAGCGACGAGTGTCTGACAACAGTAGTGGAGCGCACCGAAATAATGCGCGTTGACGGCCCGGTATGCTACAAGGACGAAGAGGGCAAGTGGGTGCCCGTAGAGGACAACACGCCGGTGTCGATGAACATGTGGGGCTTCACGCCCGACTACTTCGCGCACAGCGAGGAGTACTTTAAGAGTTTCCTCTCCGACCCGGCCAACATGGCTAACCCCAAGGCCGAGTTCTTCATCCCGCTGATGGTCAACAAGCTCATCAACGACGGCACGGCCACCGTGAAAGTGCTCGACACTACGAGCAAGTGGTTTGGCGTGACATACGCCGCCGACCGCCAGAGCGTAGTTGACAAAATCCAGAAACTTATTGACGAAGGGGTTTATCCGAACAAACTTTGGTAAAGTTATATGGTTATGAGGTTTTAAGGTCATACGGTTGTACGGCCTTTCCCAATAAATCATGACGGGAAAAGCCGGTAATACCGGTGCTCTATTTCGGCATCAAAGCGACCTTAAAACCTCATAACCGTATAACCTTACAACCCGTAAACCGCAAATAATGGACATCAACCTGCTTAACGACGAGGAACTGTCCCTGTTCCGCAGTCTTATCGAACAATCCGAAAAAATAGCACTATGCTGCCACCGCAGTCCCGACGGCGACGCCGTAGGCTCGGTGCTCGGCATGGCCGAATACCTGTACTCACTGGGCAAAGTGCCGGTGATGATTGTGCCCGACGCCTACCCCGACTTCCTGCAATGGCTGCCGGGCACGGAGCGCATGGTAAGGTACGACAAGCACAAGGCCTTCGCCGACGAAATACTGGCCGGGGCCGACCTGCTGTTCTGCATGGACTTCAACACCGTGCAGCGCACCGACGGCATGGCCGAGGCCATCACCGCGTCACCGGCTAAGAAGGTGATGATAGACCACCACCTCGCCCCCGACATGGACACGGCCCTGTGCGTATCGCGCCCCGAGGCTTGCAGCACGTGCGAACTGGTGTTCCGCCTCATCTGGCAGCTCGGCGGTTTCGACATGATGACGCGTAAATGCGCCGTGCCGCTGTACTGCGGCATGATGACCGACACCGGCGGATTTACTTACAACTCGACGCGTCCCGAAATCTATTTCATCATCAGCCAGCTGCTCACCAAGCGCATAAACAAGGACAAGATTTACCGCAACGTGTACAACAATTACAGCGAATGGCGCATGAGGCTGACCGGCTACGTGCTGTATCAGAAGATGGTTGTAATACCTGAAAGCAAGGCGGCATACTTCACACTGACGCGAGACGACCTGCGGCGCTTCCGCTACATCAAGGGCGACGCCGAGGGACTGGTGAACATGCCGCTGCAAATAAAGGGCACAAAGCTAAGCATATCGCTGCGCGAAGACACAGAAAAAGACAATCTTGTATGGGTGAGCCTGCGCTCGGTTGACGACTTTCCGTGCAACAAGATGGCCGAACTTTACTTCAACGGAGGCGGCCACCTCAACGCCTCCGGCGGCCGCTTGGAGTGCTCGATAGCCGAAGCCGAAGACATTGTACGCAAAGCCATAAAGGAGTTTTGCTGAGTTACGGTTGTAAGGTAGTACGGTTATAAGGTCTTACGGTGCTGCGGTTATAGGGACTTGCGGTTTCGTTTTTATGATATACGGTCATCTTTGCATCTCAATTTGGCATCAACCGTGAAGCCACAAGGCCGTATAACCGTAAAACCTTAAGACCTCAAAACCGTAAAATCTTAAAAACGCCCAACCCTACCTTACGTTTATCAGCTTGTGCGTTTGCAATGACAAACGCCACTTGGGATGAGCCATACAATAGCTTATGGCTTCTTTAAGAATCCGCGCATTAGCCTTTCGGTCGCCAACATCACACGGTTGCAGGCAATAGACAGCGGCCGAATAGCGGTCGTATCGCGACATGTCTTGCCCTGAAGAGGTGAACACCACCTTAAGCTCGTCAATATGTTCAAGCTTTACCGGACGGTATTTGGGCGAACACGTAACCCAGTCAACACTGCATCCGGCTGGCAACGGAGCCGTACCGTTAGTCTCTATCTGCACATACTTGCCTGCCGAATGCAGCCTGTTGACAAAAGATGCGGTAAGCTGCAGCACCGGTTCGCCGCCTGTTATGACTAGATGCGAAGCCGGATATTTTGCCACCTCCTGCATGATATCTTCTTCCGACATCTCCTTGAAACGGTCATGCAGAGTGTCGCAGAACGAACATTTAAGGTTGCAACCCGAGAAACGTACAAACACAGCAGGCGTACCGGCATGAAAACCCTCGCCTTGCAACGAATAAAATATCTCATTCACACGCATCGCCGCAGTCCTCATCCTTAATGTACGTCACCCTGTTGTTCCGGCTCTCCTCAATGTCTACACGGTAGCAATGTTCCACCTGGTCGCATATCCAGCGCGCAATGTTTTCCGCCGTGGGGTTGAACGGCAACAGCTCATTGAAGTCGCCGTGGTCAAGATAGCCGTGTATCTTGTCCTTTATACGCTTGAAATCAACCACCATGCCCTCCTCGTTCAGCTCGCGGGCCTTGCAGTGCACTGTTACAATCCAATTATGTCCGTGCACTTTGCGGCATTTGCTGTCGTAAGGAAGCTCGAGACGGTGGCATCCGGCTATCTCCATTTGCTTTGAAACGTAATACATAATCCTTTAAATAATCCCGTTTTAACATTGCAAATATAGTGAAAGACGAGCGCACAGACAAGCGTAAAACGCAGTTTTTAAGCTTGGCATTGCCGAGCCGCATCCTATATTCGCATTGCAAATATAGTGAAAGGCGAGCGCAAAAACAAGCGTAAAACGCAGTTTTCAAGCTTGGTATTGCCAAGCCGCATCCTATATTCGCATTGCAAATATAGTGATTTTTTCCGTTACTTGCAATCATTGCCATACGTATCGGCATTTATCTTATAAAACATAAGCCGTTTGCGCTGTTATCGCACACAGCCAAACACCGCACAACAGCCGTAAACACAAGGGTTTCGAGAGGTCTGGATGCTCACAGAAAAACAATCACAAAGTATTTTATTTTTACATTATCAACATACAATTTATTGATTTTCAACATGATATAAAATATTAATTAGCCCTTAAAATGTTCAAAAATCAGACAAAATCCTTGGCGCGTATCAGTTTTTTTCATACCTTTGCAGCGGTAAAAAGATTAGGATAGTGAATCTTCTTTTGTTTTGAAAGCCACTATTCACGTTAGTTTTTAACTGGCATCCAGGCTCGGTTTGGCATTTGTCCCACACGCAAGCCGCACGCCGCGAACATAATCAAATACATTTGTTCAGATGCCATAAACAACATTTTATGGACAGAATATTAAGAAAAGTGTTTGTCGCTTTGTTTGTTTTTACAACCGGCGCATACGCCAGCGCAAGCAACAGAGTGGCAAATAGCTCGAAATTCAATTGGAATCCGGTGATGGATGCGATAATTGAAGTTGAAAGCGAAGGCAATCCGAAAGCCGTAAGCGGAAACTCATGCGGAGCGATGCAAATAACTCCGATACTGGTTAAAGAATGTAACGACATTCTGAAGAAGCAGAAAAGCAAAAAGCGTTTCAAGCTGTCTGACCGTTTCAATGTGAAGAAATCGAAGGAGATGTTTCTCCTAATACAGGCACACCACAACCCCGAAAACAATGTGGAAAAGGCCATACGCTCATGGAACGGAGGACCGAGGTACAGCGTAAGGGGAACGCAAAAGTACCTGAACAAGGTGATGAAAGCACTTAAAAAGAAGTGACAAGCAAACAAATACGCGCCATGCCCATTTTACGGACATAGCGCGTATTCGCTATAAACAACTACATAAAAGAACAAAAAAATCTGAATTTAATCCTAACGCCGCAACAATATTCAACCAAACGGCATTATATTTGCAACATATTTGTTGAAACAAAACATTTAAATTATGACAATCGGAATTATTATCTTAGTGGTTGTAGTGCTGCTCGTAATATGGGGAGTAAGCCTTTACAACAATCTTGTGAAACTTAAGAACAACCGTGAAAACGCTTTCGCCAACATCGACGTACAGCTGAAACAGCGCCACGACCTCGTGCCGCAGCTCGTTTCGACGGTAAAAGGCTACGCAACGCACGAGCGCGAAGTGCTGCAACGGGTAACCGAGGCACGCTCTGTGGCCATGAACGCCACCGGCATTAACGACAAAATAAACGCCGAGAACGCCCTCACCAGCGCACTGGCAGGCCTGAAGGTATCTCTCGAAGCATACCCCGACCTCAAAGCTAACCAGAACTTCATGCACCTGCAAACAGAGCTTTCAGACCTTGAGAACAAGCTGGCTGCTGCACGCCGCTTCTTCAACTCCACTACGCGCGAGCTCAACAACGCCGTAGAGACGTTCCCTTCAAACATCTTCGCAAAGATATTCCACTTCGGCAAAGAGCCGATGTTCGAAGTTCCGCAGGAAGAGCGTGCGGCATACGACAAGGCTCCTGAAATAAACTTCTAACGGCAAACGCATTATGAAATATGTAGGGATGCACACCCAAATACGCCGTAACAACATGCTGACGGCCATCCTTCTGCTGATGTTCCCCGTCATCATACTCGGCATGGTTTGGGTGTTCCTCGCATTAGTCAACTACTTCGGCAGCGGCGTTTACGACCAGTATGGCAACATAGTGCGCCATCTTGACGCCGACGTTGTAAACCATTACTTCGTCAACACCATTCCCTGGGTCATCATCGGAGTAGGCGCATGGTTTCTGATTGCCTACTTCTCCAACACGGCAATGGTGCGCGCGGCCACCGGCTCGCGCCCCGTCACGCGCAAGGAGAACCCACGGATATACAACATCGTCGAAAACCTGTGCATTGCCTGCAACATGGACATGCCCAAAATCAACATCGTCAATGACCCGCAGCTCAACGCCTTTGCCAGCGGAATAGACAAGAAGAGCTACACCGTGACGCTCACCACGGGCATAATCAACCGCCTTAACGACGACGAGTTGGCAGGAGTAATAGGCCACGAGCTTACCCACATACGCAACCACGACACGCGGCTGCTCATCACGAGCATCATCTTCGTTGGCATAGTGTCAACCATCATGAGCCTCGTAGTGCAGATGATGTACAACGCCTTCTGGTTCGGCGGCATGAGCCACCGCTCTTCCAACGACGAGGACAACCGCTCGAGCGGCCTGTCGATGCTCGTAGTGTTCGTCATCGCCGCCCTGTGTTGCGCCGTGGCTTACCTCTTCACGCTGCTCACGCGCTTTGCCATCTCGCGCAAACGCGAGTACATGGCCGACGCCGGCGGTGCCGAACTGTGCGGCAATCCGCTCGCCCTCGCCTCCGCCCTTCGCAAAATATCGGGCGACCCGGGGCTCGAAAACGTCAAGCGCGATGACATCGCCCAGCTGTTCATCATACATCCGCAGCACTTCGCACCGGGTCTGACAAGTTTCTTCAGCTCGCTGTTCAGTACCCATCCTGATACAAAAAAGCGCATTGAAATACTTGAACAATTTTAATTCCAACAAACAACGAAAGCGTCGCGGAAGTTTAAGCCGCGACGCTTTCGTTATATAACAATCAATATAAGATTTACAAAATCCGCCCTATCGGACAACAGACTTATTCCTGTCAAACCGTTCCAATCCCGGCTGTATTCCATAAAGCCCCAAGCTGTTTTTTGCAAAAAACAGCTTTTCTTTCAACTCCTTGCACTCGTAAATATAGTAAGCACCCGTATCGATTAAGCTGTAACAATAAACATGGACACCTGGACGAAATCCATATACCCGCCTTATGTACTCCTGCAATGTATCCTCTCCGCTATTGAACAAACCGACAAGTTTAAGAAGGTCGTCAAAACATGCGTCTCTATATTTACCCTCAGTAACGCCAGCACGCTCCGGCCAAGCCGTAACCCAGATACACTTATCAGACGTTTTTATATAAAAATCTTTCAACGTCACATCACCCCAATAACAGTATCTTAATTCCAAGATACTGTCATTCCCCACAATGCGATAATAAGCTCTTGCCGGATTTTCATTCCCACTTTTGGCCATTGGCACATCTTTCTTCCATAACTCATACTCCTCATAACTATACCATCTGTTTCCAACTCTTCTGTACTCTTTCACTTCCTCCGTATCGGAGGATACGGCAACATAAACTTTATCCGTATCATAATACACATACACAAACGGGTTCGACACCGGCCTACCCTTGGCACGCATATCAAATTCATCAAAGTACTGGCAACGTTTGAACATGTTAATATTTAGGTCGGCAACAACACTATCCATATCACCGCTACAAAGCGTATCTTTGTACTCAATCAATGTAGTGTTTCTCGCCGCTCCAACTTGCTTACAGGAAGACAAGGCAAAATATACACAAGAAAAGGCAACAAATAAAAAGCACTTCGACCTTCCGCCTACAAACCTTCCACCGTCCATATCAAAACTTGTTTTTGCAAATATAGCGAATTTTCGCAAAAGTCTGACTTCTAATAGCCACAGAACCTATTTTA
Source organism: uncultured Prevotella sp. (assembly GCA_905196835.1). Taxonomy (GTDB): domain Bacteria; phylum Bacteroidota; class Bacteroidia; order Bacteroidales; family Bacteroidaceae; genus Prevotella; species Prevotella stercoripullorum. Next base: position 86,348 of record CAJJWN010000009.1, read on the forward strand.
TTCACGTATTTCCACCTTAACAAGGCATGGAAAAGTAAATCGACTCCTGCCCATCCCCTCCTACCATGAAACACGCAACGTTGACAGCCTTAACGTAGCAATCGCCGCTGCCATTACTTGCACCGAGTTCAAAAGAAAGGGGAAACGCCTTATCTTATGAAAGGCCGCCAATCACCACCTGACAAGCCGTCTATTAAGCACAAAAAGGCGGCCTTTTGAATGATAAAAGGCCGCCTTTTACAATACCACTCACCTCAACCGGAACAATGAGCCACCAGTTCCATTGCCCTATCCGGCCGATTGGCTTATCTATTCTCGCATAAACTCATACGTCTCATCTATTTTGTCTCGGTAACCTCCATTAAAGTCCCCAAAACCCGACATATTCAATTTTGACACGTATCCGTCCCCTCCGAACTTGTAACTTATTGTCAATTCACCGGATTTTCCGTTTCTCATTTCTTTGCAGCAAGCAATCAGATTTTGAGGCTTCTTGCCAAGATAACCGAATTCAGCAAGAAGATATCCCGCGTTTAACAAGTCGCTATAGGCAACATCGATAAGCATGTATTTATACACAATTCCTTGCCATGACGGGTATAACGTGTAGTCGAAAGTAGTTGTATTTGTATATAAAGGAACGGTTGCATCTATTGTCAAGTCATAACCAGCTTCTTCAATCTTTACGATATTGCCGTTCTCCCATGTATATGTAATACGGTATTTTCCACCGGTCCCATTGCCTGTAATTTGTACAAGTTGTTGCTGGTCATCATATGTAAAGGTGGTTGGCTCATCATCTATTACACCTGCACCCTCATCCCTATAATATACCTTCTCAACGTTTCCATACTCATTTAATGTACATGTCCTGGTCTCTGTACCGCTGCCATAATTCGTCTTTACGACTATTTGGTCGTCACCATAGCTAAAAGAGATTGTCTGGTTCAATGTCAAATCGTCCCTGTCGCCATAACCGTTCCAAGAATAATATTTCCAAACTGAAATACGCCCCTTGTCATCGTATAAATACTCTTCTTTGGCATTTTCCACTCGCCCATCTTCATACATATAGCTATAATTGACCGTTGACAATCTTTTCTTGTCCTGTCCTCCACTTCCACCTCCGTTGCTGTCATCGCCGTCAGAGCAGGCTAAACAAAGCGTCATTAATACACTCCAAAAGGCTATTCTTCCAATGTTATAAAATGCTTTCATTGTCATGTTTTGTGTGAAAATAATAATTATTAATGTAACTTTCAGGTCCTGAAACAGATTGGATATAGACAATAAAAAAACGTGGACCTATCACTTCGTCTACGCTTTCAGAGGTATCGCCAAACACCATTGCAGTCATATAACGAGTAAAAGCCCACGCCGTTAAGCGTGAGCATCAACTTTTACTCTTGACTGCTTCATTAAATTTGGCGATTTTCTGAAAGCAAGAATAAAGCTAACGCTTCTTTATCTTAATGTCTGTTGTTCTAAATGTTACATAGGCTTTACTTTTTTATATGTTGCAAATATACAAAAAAGTTTTCATGGAAACAAGTGTTGAACTTGTTTTTGCAAATATAGCGAACTTCCGCAGAAGTCTGACTTCTAATAGCCACAAGACCTATTTTAAGTCACATATTCCTGCCCTCACAATTCACCATATAAGTACGGCATGGCCCGGAGCCTTAAATCCCGCGACTCATCCCATGCCCGGCAAAAGCAGGCCTGCATATCCCATGTCCTCAAAAGCGACCGGAGCCTACTTCCCCAGACGCCCCGGTCCTCCCAGACCTCCCAGTCCTCCCCCCTGCAAGAAAACAAGAACCGCTATGCCGCTATGCCGCAATACAAAAGTAGCCCCTCCGAGGACTATTCCTCGGAGGGGCTACACTATGAAAGAAGGCGGCCTCCTACTCTCCCGCATCGCATCGCAGTACCATCGGCGCAG